>NZ_JBFRCX010000018.1:0-112919 GCF_052113285.1 Rhizobium sp. YAF28
ATCGGCGACCAGATCGGCGAGGCGATCAAGCTGCATGAGAAGATGAGCCGCGGAGAGCGCCGCGCCCGCATCATCGAACTCCTGAAGCTTGTCGGCATCCCCAATCCGGAAGGGCGTCTCGATGCCTATCCGCACCAGTTTTCGGGCGGTATGCGCCAGCGGGTGATGATCGCGATGGCAGTTGCCTGCAATCCGAAACTTTTGATCGCCGATGAGCCGACGACGGCACTTGATGTGACCATCCAGGCGCAGGTGCTCGACCTGATGGCGAAGGTGCGCAAGACGCTGAACACGGCCGTGCTGCTGATCTCGCACGATCTCGGTGTCATCGCCGAGGTCTGCGATCGTGTCATCGTCATGTATGCCGGCCACGTGGTCGAGGATGCGGATGTCCGCTCGATCTTCAGTAACCCGAGCCATCCCTATACGCGCGGCCTGCTGCAATCGATCCCAAGGCTCGATGACGATCAGAAGCGGCTCTACCAGATCCCGGGTTCCGTACCGACCGGGCTCGGTGAAGGAGGGCTGTCCATTCTACGCCCGCTGTCCTTTGCATATCGACAAGTGCCGCAGCGAAATGCCGCCGATGTTTGCCTTCGGTCCGAAGCACAAGGCGGCCTGCTGGGTTACAGCCGAAAACAAGGTATCCCTCCCATCGATCGAGGAGCATATGCGATGAACGCAATCCTGCGGGCCGAAGGGTTGAGCAAGGTGTTTTCCGATGGCGGCATGCTGTCCTTCAAGCAGGAGAGTAGCGGCGTGCGCGCCGTCGATGATCTGAGCTTCGAGATCCTGCGTGGCGAAACGCTGGCGCTTGTGGGAGAATCCGGCTGCGGCAAGTCCACACTCGGACGCCTGCTGTTGCGGCTGATCGAGCCGACTGATGGCCGTGTTTTCTTCGAGGGCACCGAGCTGACGGCGTTGTCGCACGAGAAGATGCGCAGCATGCGGCGCAATGTGCAGATGATCTTTCAGGATCCCTATGGATCGCTGAGCCCGCGGCGCTCCATCGCCGAAATCATCGGCGAGCCGCTGGATGCCTTCGGCCTCATCCGCTCGAAGCGCGAACGGCGCGAGAGGGTCGCCGATCTCCTGACGCAGGTCGGCTTGCCGACGAGCGCCATGGACCGTTATCCCCGGCAGTTTTCCGGGGGCCAGCGGCAGCGCATCGGTATTGCCCGGGCGATCTCCCTCAATCCCGGCTTTATCGTCGCCGATGAGCCGGTCTCCGCACTCGACGTTTCCGTGCAGGCGCAGATCATCAACCTGATGCAGGACCTTCAGGAGAAGAAGGGCTTTTCCTTCCTCTTCATCGCCCATGACCTCGCCGTCGTCCGCCATATCGCTGACCGTGTGGCAGTGATGTATCTCGGCAGAATCGTGGAGATAGGTGACAAGCGGATGGTCTATTCGGCCCCGCAGCATCCCTATACGCAGGCGCTGTTGTCAGCGGCACCCGAGCCCGATCCGGACCGGAAAAGCCGCCGCATCGTGCTTGAAGGCGACGTGCCGAGCCCGTCGCGCATCCCTCACGGCTGTAGCTTTCACACTCGCTGTCCGATCGCGCAAGACATCTGTAAAGTCGAACGGCCCGCTTTGAGAGAGGTAGCGAACGGCCAGATGGCCGCCTGCCATTTCGCCGCTCCCAATCCGATCCCGCCTCGGGTACGCGAAGTTGCCGCTTAACCCTTTCGCTTTGGGCCCTGTAGCCGGCGCCAGGGTGCATGATCCGTCTTGATCGTGATCGAGGCGGAAGACGGCAGCAGCGGTTCGCGCTTGCGTCGTCCGAAGCGGCGTTTGAAGCCAAGGATGTTTTCGATGAAGCTGCGGGCATAGAGGCCGGGCCCGCTGGAATAGATGCGCCAGCCGCCGTCGACGTCGATCTCGCCCTCCTTGACCTGGTCCCAGTCGCTCATCGCCTGATAGCGGTCAGGGAAGGCGGCATCGCTGCTGCTGAAATAGGTGTTGCGCTGGCGCAGTGAGGCGTGTGGCAAGGCGTCGGTCACGGCGATCGGATTGACGAGACCGATCGTCTTCCAGAGCGCCTTTGCATCCTCAGCAATTGCCAGGGTCTCGCAATAGCGCAGATGCGCATGCACATACATGAGGCCAATCTCGCGGCCGAAGAAGGATGAAGATTCCGCACGCCGGAACAACGTCTCCGGACCGCCGGCATAGGTCGCAGGCTTCTCCATCAGGCGCACGCCGTCGGGGAAGAGCAGGTGCTTCTCGATCAGTTTCATGTGCTGTTGCCGCTGTTCTGGCGTGAAAAGTTTGCCGAGCATCGCCTGCGTCATCGAGATCAGCGAATAGTGCAGGCCGGTACGCTGGTCATCGGGATGCAGCAGCAGCTCGACGCCGTCATGGGTGGGATCGAAGATGCCGTAACCGGCGACCACGCCATCGCGGATCAGGTGTTTGTTGAAGTCGCGCCGCATGGCGGTGGCGATCTTGCGCAGTTCCGTGGCGTCAGCAGCCTGGCCGATGCGACGCAGGATAGCGGAATAACGCACGATCTGTTCATAGAGCAGGGAAACGGTCCAGCTGCTCACCATCCAGTCGCGCAGATGCGGATCGGCCGGCTGCAGGGAATCGTTCCAGTCGCCTTCGCCGTAGCGGATCAGATGCGTGCCGGGAATGAAGCGCTCGCGCACGGTAGCGAGAAGCTTGTCGACATGGACGGTGATCGTATCGGCCGGTGCCCTGCCCATGGTCTTGTCGTCGCGCCAGACCACCTTTTCATCGAGGACGGCGAGATCGCCAGTTGCCTCGATATAGTCGCAGAGCGCCTTCAGCGGCCAGACGACGATATCACCGTGGCTGTCGCCGGAGCGGATGTTGGCATAGGGTTCCAGCATGAACCATTGCGGCCAATCGCCCTTTTCCAGGTACTGCTCGCTGAAGACAGTCTTGACCACTTCCTTGGCTTCGCGGTCATGCTCGTAGGCGAGCAGGAATTCCACCGGCCCCTGGCAGGCATCGCGCGTGCCCCAGGCGGCGCCCGTATATTGCTCCAGCCCGTGCGGGACGCTGAGATGCACGATTGCATCATGTGCGAGCCAGGGCAGGATCGCGGCATGCGCCACCGCATCGGCTTTGGGCTTGTCGAGTGTCAGGCCGCGAATGGCGTGCTGCCAGAAACGCGAAGCTGGATCGAGCATCGCCTCCTGCGTGATGCCACCTGCGTAGCGATCGGCCAGACGCTCGGCCTCTGCCATGTCCGTCATCGAGCCGACGACGGCGAAGGCGAGCGATTGTGTCTCGTGGGAGCGCAGGGCAATGTAGGCGCCGTTGCGGGCCACGCCGTCTTCATAAAGAAACTCGTCGCCGCCAACCGCCTCGACGGCGCCAGGCGTGGAGCTCACCAGCCAGTAGCTGGCATCGGGAAAACGCTCGCCCCAGAGCCAATGCGGGTCTGGGCGGAAGCGGATGCGCTTGGCTTCTGCGTCGAATTCGGCATAACCGCTTGTGTCATATTCCCGCTCGCCGAGAACGAGATGGCCGAAGACCAGGAAGCGGCAGGGCTTACCCTCGACAGAGACGGCCCATTGCATGGCGGGATCTTCGCCTGACGCTGTCGCCGTGACGGTGATGGTGCGGTCGCCAAGGCGATAGATCCAGCGGCAATCGCTGAGGCCCATATCGAAGGCTGAAGGCACGCCGAGAAGCTGCCAGCCCTGACCGATATCAGCAAGGATGCGCAGCCCGCTGGCCCGCGTCAGATTGTAGGGATCGCGGGAGACCGAAAACAGTTTGTGGAAGGACGTATTGCCGATCGTCAGCTGCGCGGCAAATATGCCCTGCATCCAGCAGGTCGATGCCAGCGTCACGTCGTCGAGCAACATGTTCTGGCCGCTGCGTACGATCGCGCCGTGACGGCGCGCGACCTGCAGTTCCTTCTCCCGCAGAACCACATGGCGATTGAGGGCGCCCTCAGGCACGAAGAAGGACAGCAGCTTTCCGTCTGCGCGCTCTTCGAGCATACGATCGGGATAGAGGCGGGTAAGCGCCTTGTCGTCCAGCGTCTCCACCGTCAGCAGCCCGGCATCCTGCACGATGCTGCGCGGCGGTACTGGCTCGGCCGGACCAGCCACCGTCTTTTCGACGACTTTCAGATGATCGAGGCGGGAAAGATCGGCATTGTCGGAGGCTGCCTGATGATCGTTGAGGAACAAGCCGAAGAAGCTCGCAGTGACGCCTTCGGCCGAAACGGCAAGCGACTTCGACTGAAGGGCCGGGCAGGCCATTTCATGTTGCCGGCGCTGGCTTGGCAGATCCGTGCCGAAGGGACCGACGAGAAGATCGTCCTTGCCGGCGGTCGATTTGACCAGCTGGATCGCATCAGTAGCGTAAGCTGCAACACCTTCCAGGCAGCCCTGCGCGAGCCAAGGATTGCGCCCGCCGCCCTGCTTGAGGTTCTGCCGGTTCATCACCACTGGCCCGAAGGCCGGATGCTCGGCAATGTGGTGATCGACATATTGCGAGGCATAGGCTTCGCTGTTCATCAGGAAACCGCGATCGCCGAGGCCGATATCCTGAACCAGCACGAGATCGGCCGGCAGCTTTTCCGCGCCGGAATGTGCAAGCGCCACATGCCAGAACCATGTCGTCTCGGAAGGGGCAAGCACGAGGCTTACCTGATAGTTGATGTCGGCGACGTTGCCGCTCCAGGAGAAGCCCGCTTCGCTATGGCCGAACTTGCCTTTCGCCCTAGGCCCGACGATCTCGGCAACGGCAGGCTTCTTGCCGCCGATCCGCAGATAGAGCCGTCCGACACCGCCGGAAAGCGGCGATCCCTGGAGCTGATTGACCTGCACCGATCCGAGGCTGTCGGCGTAATCGATTGAGAACAAAGTGGCATTCGGCAGTGCGGATATGGAAAGGCCGGAGCCGTTGGCGATCGTCAGAAGGCCGAGGTTGTCGCGGCGGGGCATCTGCAATTTGCGATTCAGTCTCGAGGGCATGTGAGATCTCGTGTCGCCTAAAAGGGAATCGGAGAATGATGCAAAATGTTTGAGCGAAATACTACCTAATGTCACTGGTTAGATCGTGGCGCACAGATGACGAATGCACCTGAGCGAAGCGGTGAAGGGCCATCAGGGATGCTGCCGTCGACGCCCAGGAAAATCATCGCGCCTGTCAGCAGGTTGCCGTCCAGCAATGCTGAGGACGACTCCACCGAGAGCCATCGTCGCGAAAACGGGGGAGTTTGGGGGAAATTAGCTACCAGCGACACCCGCGATTCGAACCTCTATTCGCGTTCTGACGGTGACTGCGCTCAATCCGTGCACCGAACCAAGACTGTAAAGATACACGGGAACTGGCCTGGCGACCTTTACTGGCACCGAAGACGCAGCGCGGGGGCTTTCACCCGTCTCGCTTGAGGCAACGCTAAGCTCGAGCGAGGCCCATACCGCGAGGCAACAGGCGAAAGCGATAAAACACACGATGCCTGTCTCCAGAATGAAACATATTGGCGTGCCTGCTCTTTTATCCGGGTCTTGGGGCATGATTGGTGCAGTTCCATTGAATTGCGGTAACGATTTGGTCGTCAGCATCCGGACAGCGGCCAGGTCGGCCGCTTTTCTAAGAAGCCCTGCGGAATTTCCACGGTTTCCGCCTCCAAGGCCGACGCGGCGAAAGAGCCGGGTCTTGACTGGTTGCGTATGAGGCAAACCAATCGCATTGCTGCTTCTGACAGAGGCATTTCCTTAGGCCGTTACGCAGTTGTTAGAATACCCCTGATCAATGACCGCATGCATCTATACCGAGGTGTAGCGATGCCGGGACAAAGAGGTAGGTCGACCGACGCTGTATTCAAAAACGCGCTGGAGCTGTCCTCGCACTATCCGGTGCAGATGTGTGTCGATGGGCAGGCGCCAACGTCGAAAGCTGGTAACCTGCTGGTTGCCAATTTTCCGCTCGGTTTGGCAGATGGGCAGCCGAATGAGTGGACGAAACGACCCGTTATCTCCTCGTTGGGAGGATCCGAAGGAGCTGATAGGGCTAGCTCGCGGTTTTGGCTATACACCAATTGTAGGCGCTGGCTAGACCTCCGTATAGATGCGTAGACGACAGCGAAGTCATAACTTCTTCGTATCGGAATTGATCGGAACAAAGCATCTGGATCGAGGCCGACACGCAACGTTGTCGGAACCGTTGTCACCTCTCCCGACTGCTACTAACGCGGATCAGATAGCTGTCGAATCCGTCGGTAGGAGTCTGCATGTTCAACTCTTAGCCACGGAGCCGGCGGTAACATCCATTCGGCACTGTTCGCGGCCTAACATCTCACCATCAGCGTCCAGGAAGTCGCCAAATTCCGGCTAACCCGCGAAAAATCATGCCTAAAGGTTGACGCTGTCATTCTCGCGGCGTCACCGAAGTTCAGCAGGAGACACTATATGTCGCAACTTCTCGAAGAGAACGATCAGGTTCCATCGATTTGTGTAGCAGGCGCGGGCGCTATCGGCATCACGATTGCCGCAAGATTTTCGATCGTCGGTTTCCGCGTAAGGTTGATCGCTCGAGGCGGAAGCCTAGCCTCGATAAGGGAGAACGGGATACGGCTGCTGGACAAGGAAGGGGATCACCGCTCACAAGTGGAGGTTGGCCGGGCGGCAGACTTTGGCCCGCAACATATCTTATTCCTGTGCGCAAAATCTTACGACCTGCCGGAATTGGCCGCGTCCTTGCAGCCGCTCATTACCAGTGAAACGACGATCATCCCGGTCGTCAATGGTATCCCGTGGTGGTACTTCGACGGCGAAGGTGGGCTGTGGGACGGTCCAGTTGTTCGGTCTGTCGACCCAAAGGGCAACCTGAAGAAATTGATGCCATCGCGGCAAATCATAGGCACGACCACTGTCATAACGGCCGAGCGTTTGGGTTGGGGGACCGCGCAAACCTTCAATCCGTTGCAGATGACGATCGGGGAGCTTGATGACCGACTGTCTGCACGTGTCGGCGAATTGGCAGCGATTCTAAATACCGCAGGAATCGACGTCCGTGTCGCCACGCGCATTCGCGATGCCGTTTGGACGAAGGTCGTACGCAACCTTATCTCCAATCCGGTGACCGCAATAACGGGTGCGACGCTTCGTGAGAATTTCGGCAATCACTATCTCTCTGACGTCAGCCGACAGATGCTTCGGGAGGTCATTCCTGTCATCGAGGCCTATGGTGGCAAACTTGAGGTCGATCCCGATGCGATCATTGAATCCGGTCGAATGCTCGGAGATGTAAAGACTTCGATGCTCCAGGATTTCGAGAAAGGAAATCGGCTTGAGCTTGCCTCGATTTGCGATGCCGTCATCGAAATGGCGGAGCGGCAAGGAATAACAATGCCGGTTACGGAAGCCGTTACAGGGATCGCTCATTTCAGAAGCCAGGGCGAGCCGGCTAATGCAGCCTAGGGGACATTGCACGTAGTCCGCACATAGCTCCCGAATGTTCCGAGCTACCAAAGTGTTGCATAGCGACGCTGCTGCGGTGGCGCTACGGAACCCGCCGCGAGAGTTCACTGGAGACGTTAAGATGAAGAGCGAACAACCCCCGAGCATCACTATGCTCATCATAATACCTTTAGGCCTTTCGGCTGTCTTCTTACTGGACATCTTGGGACCGTACGACCCGGTCGTGGGCGTACTGTATCTTCCGTTGATATTGTTCTCGACCAGGGTGTTGTCCGGATTTGCAGTGGCCTATGTCGGGCTTGCTGCTGGCGTATTGACCTGCGCCAGTTTCGTGCTTGCGAACAACGAGGGCTTTGACAAAATAACCTACGACCAACGGGGAGCGATTTTGGCGGCAATCGCGGTAACGACTACATTTGCGGTTGTCTTATCCCGCCGCCGACAGGGATCACAAGCACGGTGATATGACGTGTTTGAGGTTTTCGGCGTGACCCGGTCACCCTTCATCGCCATTTTCTGTCGCAGCCCTTGTGGCAAAGCTTTGGGCTCCCGTCTCGACCCCTGGAGTCGGGGAGAGTGTGGTCCGCGTGGAAGTTGAAGCCGCAGCAAGCCGAGCTCCAGTTACGTGTATACATCCGACTTGAGACCCGATTTGCAGCGAGTTCTCCGACCCGGCCGGTCGTCAAGCCTGGGCCGCAACGGGGAGACCGGTTTCGGCCGTCAGACCGCAGGCGGCAAAAACCTCCCCGACGCCGATGAGTACGGGCCGGTCGAGGCCGATTCCGGCCATGGCCGAAGAAAGATGATCGAGCCTGCCGGTCCAGCGCCGCTCGTCGGCATTGGCAACCGAACTGACGATCACGACTGGTGTTTTTGCATCGAGGCCAGCCTTGATCAACCTGTTCTGGATCGCTCCGGCGGTGCGTCCGCCCATGTAGAAGATCGTCGTTTTTCTTGAGTCTGCGATCGCCTGCCAGTCGATCGTGTCAGGCAGGATGCCATGGCGCGAATGTCCAGTGACGAATTGAACGCTCTGCGCATGATCACGATGCGTCAGGGACACGCCGAGCCGCGAGGCCATGGCGCTGGCCGCCGTGATGCCGGGGATGACCTCGACCGGAATATTGTTCTGCCTCAGATAGGCAATCTCCTCTCCGGCGCGGCCGAAGATCATCGGGTCGCCGGATTTCAGCCGGGCAACGTTTTTGCCGGCCTTGGCGAAAGTCAGCATCATCTCGTTGATATCTTCCTGGCGGCAGCTCGTGCGCCCGCCACGTTTGCCGACGAGCAGGCGTTTTGCCTCGCGCCGCGCCAGTTCCAGAACCTCGTCCGACACCAGATCATCGAACAGGATGACATCGGCGGCCTGCAATGCCCGCACGGCCTTTAGCGTCAGATATTCCGCATCGCCCGGACCGGCGCCGACAAGCGCCACCCGCCCGACGAGGCGTGTCTGAGCGGGCCTTTCCATATCAGCAAGCATGTCGCGGGCGCTTGCTTCCGTCGGTTCGGCTCCGAAAGCGCGATCGACAAAACGCTCCCAGAAGGCGCGGCGCTCTGCGCCGTGTTTAAGACGAAGAGCAATCTCCTCGCGCAGTGACTGGGCAAGGACCGCCCAGGATTTCAGGGATGTCGGCAACAGCGTTTCGATGCGGCGGCGAATGGCCTGGGCGAGGATCGGTGCCGCTCCATCCGTCGAGATCGACACCACGACAGGCGAGCGGTTGACGATGGAGCCGAACTGGAACTGGCAGAAAGCCGGCTTGTCGATGATGTTGACGGGAACGCCGGCTCGCCGCGCCGCTTCGAAAAACGTTCGAGCCTCGGCCTCATCCTCGCAGTCCGCTATGGCAAGGGCCGCACCTGCAAAAATATCTTCGCGCCACGCCATTGGACGGTGGATGAGCGCGCCTTCAGGATGTGGCGCGCCGCGCTCGATGAGAGTGGCGCAGGCTTCGCCGAGGTGCTCCGCATGGATCTCGACCTTCGCACCGCAGGCAGCCAGCAGTTCCGCCTTCCAGGCACAGGCATCCGAGCCGCCAGCGATGATCACCCGTTGTCCGGCAAGCGACCAGAAGACCGGCAGCTTGGCAAGCGGCGCCATGCGAGCGGGCGCCCGGTCGGCAATATCATTCAGCAGCGTCTGCAACACAGGCATTGATGATCCCCCTGATTTCGGCGCGGCAAGAACCGCAATTGGTGCCGGCCTTGAGTTCGTTGCCGATCGCCTCGACGCTGCGGCAGCCGGAGCGGACGGCGGCGGCGATCTGGTTGACGCCGATGCTGAAGCAGGAACAGACCGTCGCACCCGGATCCGGTCTGTCGGCGCCCGGTCGGCCGGCGATGACGGCAAAGCGGCGACGCAGATTGCTGTGATCGGCAGTCAGCTGCGACACCGCCCAGTTGCGCGCGACGGCAACCGGCTCTCTTGCAAGGAAGAGCGCGGCAAGCAGCCTCTCTCCGTCGAAGAAGGCGATCCGCCGGTCGCCGGATTGCTGGTCGGCATAACCCAAGGGCTCGATATGGTCGGCAATGCCGAAGCTTTTTCGACACCAGGCCATCCAGTCTTCGATGCCGTTATGGAACGCAAGCTCCAGCCGCCATCCGCCATCGGCTTTGGCGAGTGCCCAATAGTCCGCGTCCGCCACATCAGGCTTTGCCACGCTGACAGCGAAGCCATAGATGGCAGCGCGATAGCGGCTGACGGCAACCGCGACATTCTTCGAGGCGGGCTGACCCGAAACAGGGTCCGTTGCGGGTTTGACGACGGCGCCGATCCGCGCCTCAGCCGAATTCTGGTCGCTCCAGTGCATCGGCACGAAGACGCTGCCGCGTGCCTGCCGGTCGGTTACCAGCGCGCGGATGATGGCCTTGCCATAGCTGCTTTCGATCTGCACGAGGGCGGCATCGGCCACGCCAAGTTCCATCGCGTCGCGCGGATGGATTTCCGCGAAAGGCTCGGCGATATGGGATGACAGCCGCGCGCTCTTTCCCGTCCGTGTCATGGTGTGCCACTGGTCGCGAATGCGGCCCGTATTCAGAGTGAACGGATAGGCTGAATCTGTTCTTTCGGTTGCCGGCGCTTCGACGGCAATGAAGCGCGCCTTGCGATCGGTGTGGAAGAAACCACCCTGGGCAAAAAACCGCGTTTCCCTTTCCTCTGCTCCGAAAGGCTGCGGCCACTGAAACGGTTTCAGCACATCATAGGCTGGCGCCTCCGTCTCGGCATAGGCGCCGATGTCGAAGTCGCGGCTGCCATCATTCTCGAAGGCGGAGAGTGCCGCGTGTTCGGCGAAGATGTCGGCCGGAGACGTGTAGTTGAAGGCGTTAAAGCCCATCCGGCGGCCGACTTCTGCCATCTGCCACCAGTCGGCGCGCGCCTCTCCCGGCAGAGCGAGAAAGGGGCGCTGCCTCGATATGCGGCGTTCCGAATTGGTGACCGTTCCGTTCTTCTCACCCCAGCCGAGCGATGGCAGCAGCACATGCGCGTACCGGGTCGTATCGGTCTCGCGCAACATGTCGGACACCACCACGAAGGGGCAGGCAGCAATCGCAGCCTCGACACGACGTGCATCCGGCAGGGAAACGACGGGATTGGTCGCCATGATCCACAATGCCTTGATGCGGCCTTCTTCGACGGCGCGGAACAGATCGACTGCCTTCAGGCCGGGCTTGGCGGCAACCTCAGGCGCATTCCAGAAGCGCTGCACCCGGTCGCGATCGTCAGCGCTTTCGATCGCCATATGGGCTGCCAGCATATTCGCGAGTCCGCCGACCTCGCGCCCGCCCATGGCATTCGGCTGTCCCGTCAGCGAAAACGGCCCCATGCCGGGGCGGCCGATGCGGCCGGTTGCCAGGTGGCAATTGATGATCGCGTTGACCTTGTCAGTGCCCGACGTGGACTGGTTGACGCCCTGGCTGTAGCAGGTGACGACCTTCTCGGTCGTCTCGAACAGGCGAAAGAATTCCCTCACCTGCATGGCCGGCAGGCCGGTGCGCTCAAGCAGGTCGTCTACCGATAGCGCAGCGGCAGCGGCGAAAGTCGCACCAAAACCTTCCGTATGGGCGCCGATATAGTTCTGGTCGATAGCAGGGCTTGCCGCGAGGTGGGCCAGAAGCCCCATGAAGAGCGCCACGTCGCCGTCGGGACGGATGGCAAGATGCAGATCGGCAATATCGCAGGTCATCGTCCGGCGCGGATCGATGACGACGATCTTCAGGCCCGGCCGGGCCGCTTTGGCGGCAGCCAGCCGCTGGTAGATGACAGGATGGCACCAGGCGAGGTTGGACCCGGTCAGTATGACGAGATCGGCAAGTTCCAGATCCTCGTAGAGACCGGGAACCGTATCCGAGCCGAAAGCGCGGCGATGGCCGGCGACCGAGGAAGACATGCAGAGGCGGGAATTGGTGTCGATATTGGCGGAGCCGATGAAGCCCTTCATCAGCTTGTTGGCGACATAATAATCCTCGGTCAGAAGCTGACCCGAGACATAAAAGGCGACGGCATCAGGGCCATGTTGGGCGATGGTCTCGGAAAATCTGTTGGCGACGAGAGCGAGAGCTTCATCCCAGCCTGCCCGTCTGCCATCGATTTCGGGATGGAGCAGCCGACCGTCGAGATCGATGGTTTCGGCAAGCGCCGAACCTTTGGAACAGAGCCGCCCGAAATTGGCCGGGTGCTCCGGGTCCCCCTTCACGGTCACGGTGCCGGCCTCGTCCACCCGAGCGATCACGCCGCAGCCGACACCGCAATAGGGGCAGGTGGTCCTGACCTCCGCTCCCATCATTCGGCCGCCATAACGAGGCTTTCGAGCGCGATATAGAGCCTGCCGCCCTCGTTCCTGAGCGGGATGGTACGCACCGCGCCGTCATCGGCGCCGAGTGCCTTGCCAGTCTCCAGCGAAATCACCCAATTGTGTAGTGGGCAGGTGACGGCATTTCCATGCACGATGCCCTCGGAAAGCGGCCCGCCCTTGTGCGGGCAGCGGTTTTCGATCGCATAGACCTCGTCCTCGCCCGTGCGGAAGACGGCGATATTCATATGCGGGGTCTTCACGCAGCGGGAGCCACGCAAAGGAATATCGGAGATCTCGCCGATCGGGTGCCAGTTCATGGTTGATCTCCTCACTCTGCCGCCTGATTGAAGCCGATGGTCGCCATCGGCCGGAATTCGTGCTTGTCCTTGCCCGAGACGCGCTCCGACCAGGGGTCGACCTGGGCGAACTTCTGGGAAAAGACGAAGCGCTCGTAATAGGCCTTGCGCTTGTCGTGATCCTCCATGATCTGCCGGCGGATCTCATCGAGGCCGATGCGCTTGGCCCATTTGTAGATGCGCTCGAGATAGCGGCCCTGTTCGCGATACATCTGGGTCAGCGCCACGATATGTTCGAGCGCTTCGTCCTCGGTCTTCACCAGGCCGAGCACTTCCGTGCCCTTGATGTCGAGACCTGCAGCCCCGGCGAAATGGATCTCGAAGCCGGAATCCACGCAGATCACGCCGATATCCTTGCAGGTAGCCTCGGCGCAGTTTCGCGGACATCCGGACACTGCCATCTTCAATTTGGCCGGTGTCCAGGAGCCCCACATGAATTTCTCGATGCGGATGCCGAGGCCGGTGGAATCCTGCGTGCCGAAGCGGCACCAGTCGGAACCGACGCAGGTCTTCACCGTGCGCAGGCCCTTGGCATAGGCCTGGCCGGAAATGAAGCCGGCCTTGCCGAGATCGGCCCAGACAGCCGGCAGGTCTTCTTTTTCGACGCCGAGCAGGTCTATGCGCTGGCCGCCGGTCACTTTGACCATCGGGATCGCGAACTTGTCGACCACATCGGCGATAGCACGCAGCTCGCCGGAATTGGTCACTCCGCCCCACATGCGTGGCACGACGGAATAGGTGCCGTCCTTCTGGATATTGGCATGGACGCGTTCGTTGATGAAGCGCGACTGATAGTCGTCGGCATATTCGTCCGGCCAGTCACAGACGAGATAGTAGTTGAGTGCCGGGCGACATTTGGCGCAGCCGCCGGATGTCTTCCATTCCAGCTCCTGCATGATGGCGGGTATGGTCTTCAGCTTTTTCGCCTTGATCAGGCGGCGCACATCATCATGGCCGAGTTCCGTGCAAGTGCACATAGGCTGCACGGCTTTCGGATTATAGGCATCACCCAGCGTCAAGGACATGAGCTGCTCGACAAGGCCGGTGCAGGAGCCACAGGAGGCCGAAGCCTTGGTGTGGGCGCGCACATCATCGAGCGATGTCAGCCCCTTGGCCGTGATCGTTGAAGTGATTTTGCCCTTGCAGACGCCGTTGCAGCCGCAGATTTCCGCATCATCCGGCAAGGCTGCAACGGCCGCCATAGGGTCCAGCGGGGACCCTCCCTGATAGGCCTGGCCGAAGATCAGAGTGTCGCGCATCTCGGAGATGTCGACCGCCTTTTTCTTGAGATCGTTGAACCATGCGCCGTCGGAGGTTTCGCCATAAAGCACCGTGCCGATAATGCGGTTGTCCTTCAGCACCAAGCGCTTGTAGACGCCCGCGGTTGCATCGCGCAGCACGATTTCCTGCCGGTCATCACCGTCGGTGAAATCACCCAGAGAATAGAGCTCGATGCCGGTAACCTTGAGCTTGGTCGGCGTATCGGAATGCACGAAGCCCGGCTTGGTATCGCCCGCAAGATGGGAGGCTGCCACACGGGCCATCTCGTAGAGCGGTGCGACAAGGCCATAGACCATGCCGCCGACTTCGGCGCATTCGCCGAGCGAGAAGATGTCGCCATCGGAGGTCTGCATGCCAGCATCGACGACGATGCCACGATTGACGGCAAGCCCGGCTTCCTTGGCAAGATTGACGTTCGGGCGAATGCCCACCGCCATGACGACGAGCGTAGCCGGAATGATCGTGCCGTTGTCGAGCTCGACGCCTTCCACCTTGCCGTTGCCGATGATCTGCTTGGTATTGGCCTTGCAGATGACTTTGATGCCGCGTTCCTCAACGGCCTTCTGCAAGAGGTAGCCGGCGGCGGGATCAAGCTGGCGCTCCATCAGCGTCGGCATGACGTGCAATACGGTGACATCCATGCCCCGCTGGGCAAGCCCGGCGGCCGCTTCGAGCCCAAGCAAGCCGCCGCCGATGACGATCGCCTTTTGCCGCGACTGGGCGGCGAGCAGCATGGCTTGCACGTCATCGAGGTCGCGGTAGGTGATGACGCCGGGCAGATCCTTGCCGGGAACGGGAATGATGAAGGGCACAGAGCCCGTGGCGATGACGAGCTTGTCATAGCTCTCGGTCACACCATGATCCGAGGTGACTGTCTTCCTGTCGCGGTCGATCGAGACGATCTTGTGGCCCTTGTAAAGGGTGATGCCGTGGTCGATGTACCAGCCATCGCCATGGATGACGATCTGCTCGTAGGTCTTTTCGCCCGAGAGGACCGGCGAGAGCATGATGCGATCGTAATTGACGCGCGGCTCGGCGTTGAAGATCGTAACCTGATAACGGCCCGGCGCCTGTTCGAAGAGGTGTTCCAGCATGCGCCCAGGCGCCATGCCGTTACCGATGATGACGAGTTTTTCGGTCATGGTTTACTCCGCGGCTTCGACGAAGCGGTGACGTTCGTAGAGGAACTTCAGCACGGCTTCGCGGCATTTGAGGTAGGTTCGGTCGGAGGCGAGCTCGATACGGTTGCGCGGTCGGGCGATGGGCACGTCGAGCACTTCACCGATGCGGGCGGCGGGGCCGTTGGTCATCATCACGATGCGGTCGGAAAGCAGTACGGCCTCGTCGACATCATGGGTGATCATGACCATCGTATTGCCGAGGCGGGCGTGGATTTCCATCACGGCGTCCTGCAGATGCGCACGGGTCAATGCGTCGAGAGCGCCGAAGGGCTCGTCGAGCAGAAGGATCTTCGGCTCCATCGAGAGTGCCCGGGCAATGCCGACGCGCTGCTTCATGCCGCCCGATATTTCGGAGGGGCGTCTGTCTTTCGCATGAGCCATCTGCACGAGATCGAGATTGGCCATGACCCAGTCGTGGCGCTCGGCCTTGCTCTTCTTATTGCTGAAGACCTTCGAGACGGCGAGATTGACGTTTTCATAGACAGTCAGCCAGGGCAGCAGCGAATGGTTCTGGAAGACGACGGCGCGTTCGGGGCCGGGTTCATTGACCTCGCGGTTTTCGAGCAGCACGGCTCCGTTTGACACAGGCGTCAGGCCGGCGATCAGGTTGAGCAGCGTGGACTTGCCGCAGCCGGAATGGCCGATGATCGAGACGAATTCGCCCTTGTCGATGACGAGGTTGATGTCCTTCAGCACCTCGGTGCGGGCGCCCGCGCGGTCGAAATGCTTGTCGATGTGGTCGAGTTTCAGATAGGCACTCATGGTCGATCCCCTCAATTGGCCTAGGCGCCGCGCGTGACGAGTTTGCCGATGGCGGACACGAGCTTGTCGAGGGCGAAGCCGACGACGCCGATATAGGCAAGCGCCACGATGATGTCGGGCAGGCGGGACGAGTTCCACGCATCCCAGATGAAAAAGCCGATGCCGACGCCGCCGGTCAGCATTTCGGCTGCGACGATCGCCAGCCATGACAGGCCGATGCCGATGCGCAGACCGGTGAAGATGTAGGGGGCTGCCGAGGGCAGCATGATCTTGAAGAAGAACTCGAACTGGTTGAGCCGCAGCACTTCGGCGACATTGCGGTAATCCTGCGGAATGTTGCGCACGCCGACGGCGGTATTGATGATGACCGGCCAGATCGAGGTGATGAAGATCACGAAGATCGCCGAAGGATTGCTGTCCTGGAAGGCCGCGAGCGACAGCGGCAGCCAGGCAAGCGGCGGCACGGTGCGCAGCACCTGGAAGATCGGATCGAGGCCGCGCATCGCCCAGATCGACTGGCCGATAACCGCACCGATGACGATGCCGGCTACGGCTGCAAGGCCGAAACCATAAGCAACCCGCTGCAGCGAAACCAGTACGCGCCAGCCGAGACCGATATCCTGAGATCCGTAGTTGAAGAAAGGATAGGCGATCAGATCATAGCTTTCCTGCCAGACCTGATGCGGCGATGGCAGCGAGGCGTTCGGCGAGGAACAGAGGATCTGCCAGAGGCCGAGAATGATCGCGAGAACGATCAGCGGCGGCACGATATTGCGGGCGGCAGCGACCGAAAGGAGCTGCAAATCGATCTTGCGCGCCGGCTTCTTTGCGAGATGGACGACATTGGCCGTCTTCGGCGCAACAGCCGCCTTGATGGGTTCATTCTTTGCAAGCGCTGACATGCGTTCGCTCCTTCATGGAATAAAAGGCCGGCGCGCGCCTCACGCGCCGGAGGCGGGGATTACGAAGCGGCCTTGATGGAGAGGCTGTCGAGATAGGCAGAGGGGTTCTCCGGATCGAAGACCTTGCCGTCGAAGAAGGTTTCCTTGCCGCGCGACGTCGTGGCCGGAATGTCGGCCACCGCAACGCCGAGGTCCTTTGCGGCCTCGCGCCAGATGTCCTCGCGGTTCACCTTGTCGACCAGCGCCTTGATATCCGTATTCGCCGCGAGTTTGCCCCAGCGGATATTCTCCGCCATGAACCAGGTATCGTGGCTCTTGAAGGGGTAGGAGACGCCGCCGGCCCAGAACTTCATGTAGAGATCGGTCCCATGGGCGACGCGGCCATTGCCGTAGTTGATGTCGCCTTTCAGGCGGCCGAGCACATCCTTCGGCGGCACATTGAACCATTGCCGCTTGCCGAGGATGGTCGCCATCTCCTCCTTGTTGTCCATGCTGTCGCACCATTGCTGGGCTTCCATGATGGCCATCAGCAGGGCCTTGGCGGCATTCGGGTTCTTTTCCACCCAGTCGGCGCGCATGCCGAGGGCCTTTTCCGGATGGCCTTTCCAGAGCTCGCCGGTCGTTGCCGCGGTGAAGCCGATGCCCTGGTTGACGAGCTGTTCGTTCCAAGGCTCGCCGACACAGAAGACATCCATGTTGCCGACCTTCATGTTCGCCACCATCTGCGGCGGCGGCACCACGATGGTGGAGACGTCCTTGTCCGGATCGATGCCGCCGGCGGCGAGCCAGTAGCGGATCCACAGGTCATGCGTACCGCCGGGGAAGGTCATGGCGGCTTTCACCTCCTTCCCCTCGGCCTTCTTCTTCTCGAAAGCGGCTTTCAGCTTGGAGGAGTCGAGTTCGACACCGGTATCGGCATATTCCTTGGCGACCGAGATGCCCTGGCTGTCGTAGTTCAGACGTGCCAGCAGTGCCATCGGCACCGGCTGGTTGTTCTGGGTCACCTTGCCGGTGTGCATGAGATAGGGCAGCGGCGAGAGGATATGCGCGCCATCGATGCCATTGGCCGCACCGCCGAGAACCAAATTGTCACGCGTTGCCCCCCAGGAGGCCTGCTTCGCCACATCGACTTCAGGAAGGCCGTGCTTTTCGAACAGACCCTTTTCCTTGGCGACGATGAGAGGCGCCGCATCCGTCAGGGCGATGAAGCCAAGCTTGACGCCGGTCACCTCAGGTGTGACCGCAGCAGCGAAAGCGCCTGAAGGAAATGCCGTCCGAACGGCGCTCACGAGGGCGGCGGCGGCGGTGGTCTTCAGCATGCTGCGACGGCTGATCGCGGTCGTGAAAATCTTGGTCATGCGCGGGCTCCTCTGGGTGGCTGCCGGATTTTTCGGAATAAAAAAACGCCGCTCGGAGATTGCGTCCTCGGGAAGGGAGAAGTCCCGGACAGCAAAAACCTTGCGACGTCGATGTCTGTTGTAAGCGCTTATTCCGCGCTCATCCTGCACCTGGTCGCCGTTGACCGGTGCGGTTTTAGCCTTGCAAGCGCCGTGCCAATTTGTTTTCGTTGTTGCAAACTATTGAAATAAAAGGAAAGTTCTTCTGTTTGCGCCAGTTGCTGTTTTTCAAAGCACGAAATCGCTCTGCAAAACTTTTGTGCGATTGCTCAGTCGCGGGTCGAAAATGCTGCAAGTGATTTATGCAATGCAGCAACCTTTTCAGGTTTCATCAGGATGCGGAATGAAGGGCAGGGCGCTCTTCACCGCAAAACCCGCAATATAGTCAGGCAGTTTCGATGGATCGAAAACATGGCCGTCCATAAAGCGGTCGGTTTCGTCGGCGCCTTCGATGCGCACGTCAGCATCGATAGGTGCGCTGCCCTCGCCTAGGGCCGTGCGATAAAGGTCCGGGCGATAGGCGGAAGCGGCTGCGCGTGCGGGGTTGAGTCCGAGTTCGGTCTGGCCCCAGCGGATCATCTGGCTGTAGATCCAGAGCGCCTGGCTCGTGCGCGGATAATTGGCAAAGCCCGAATGGAACATGAAGTAATTGTCGATGATGCGCCGGTTCCCCTTTGCATCGAGGCTGAACTCGCCGGCCAGCACATGGCGGATGATGTGGACAGGTGCTGCGATGTAGCGGGCATCCGCCAGGGCCTCGGCAAGCGCATCGTGGTTTTCCGGCCGGTCGCACCAGCGTGCCGCTGCGTCGAGAGCGACAATCAGCCGGGAGACCGTTTCCGGATGGCTGTCCGCCCATTCCGGGCGCATGCCGACCACCTTTTCCGGTGCGGATGGCCAGATATCCTGTTTGGTAGCGACGATACGCCCGACACCGCGCTCGGACGCCACCATGTTCCAGGGCGCGCCGACGCAAAAGCCGTCGATCGCGCCGGCGGCCAATGCATCCGAGGTCAGCGGCGGCGGCACGACGACGAGTTTGACGTCCTTGTCCGGATCGATGCCGCCGGCGGCGAGCCAGTAGCGGAATTCGTAATTATGCGAGGAAAAAGGATAGGTGACGCCGAAGGTTGGCAGCGACTCGCCATTTGCCTTCATTTCCGCCAGGACCGTTGAGAGCGCCTTGGCGTTTTCGAGTGCGCTGGCAGTTTCGGAAAGCCCAGTCGCATTCCGCATCCTATCGAACAGGCGGATCGAGAGCGTGATCGCATTGCCGCCGCGCCCGAGAGAGAAGGGCGTAATCGTCGGCGACGGATTGGAGCCGAGGCTGAGCATGGAGGCAACGGGCATCGGCGAGAGCATGTGGGCGATATCGAATTGCCGGAAAGCGAGGCGGTCGCGAACGTTCGCCCAGGAGACGTCCTTGACGAGATCGAGCGTCAGGCCCTCCCGCTCAGCAAAGCCGAATTCCGCTGCGGCGATGAGCACGGAAGCATCGACGAGCGGAATGAAGCCGGCCCTCAGCGTTCTGGAGCCTTCGCCGTTGGCGCGGGCGGGCGCGGGCAGGCCGGCATCGGGATCGAGGCTTTTCGTCATCATGTTCACTCCGGCTTCCTCCGGACAGTCGCAACCAGACCGGCCATCACATTAAAAGTCCTGCCGCGGTCACGACGCTCTGGGCGATGTCGGACATTTTCTTCTTCTCGTTCATTGCCGTCTGACGAAGCAATGCAAACGCTTCCTCCTCCGACAGGCCGCGCATCTTCATCAGTATGCCCTTGGCGCGTTCGACGACCTTGCGCTCCTCCAGGGCCGACTTGGCATCGGCAAGTTCGCGCTGCAGCCGGCTAAAGGCATTGAAACGGCTGACCGCCATGTCAAGAATGGGTTTGACGCGCTCCTTCTTCAACCCGTCGACAATGTAAGCTGATACGCCGGCATCCACCGCGGCCTCGATGGAGGCCGTGTCGGAGCGGTCGACGAACATGGCAATCGGCCTGCCGACTGTACGGGTCAACTGGAACAGATGCTCCATCATGTCGCGATTAGGGTTCTCGATATCGATGATGATGACGTCTGGCCGCAGCGTATCGATGATGCGCGCCACGCCTTGGACCTCATGGATGACCGTCACGCGCGCATGCCCCGCCTCTCGCAGCCCCTCTTCGATGATGGAGGCGCGAATGGTGTTTTCATCGATCACAAGGATGGTCAGATCGAGCCGGCTCATGCATCATTTATGACGCAATGCAGCAAAGCGGACAAGCTAAAAAGGCAATTTATTAGGCATTTGGTAAAAATGATGAAATAATGAGCCATTTGCTTGGTATATGTGCAGTGCCTCTACTGCGTTGGGAGTTTCGAAAAAAAATTGCGACATCCATGCCGTTGTCGGCGGCTGCGCTACCTATGCCTCAGTATAATGCACCGCCCGGACACTCGCTGTTATCGTCGGGCCATCTTGAAGACGGAGAGCGAAGATGAGCGACAAGCGTCCGGAAGGCGTTGAGGCATACAGTCACCCCGCAGGCGGATGGGATGCGCTGAAGGCGGTGGCGAAAACGCTTAAGCATCAGCAGATCGTTGCGCAGGGAAGTACGACCCTGCTCAAGGCAAACCAGCCCGAAGGCTTCGACTGTCCCGGCTGTGCCTGGCCCGATCCCAAACACACGTCTTCCTTCGAGTTCTGCGAAAACGGCGCAAAGGCAATCACCTGGGAATCGACCGCCCGCCGTGTCGCGCCGGAATTCTTTGCCGAACACACGGTCTCTGAGCTTTGGGGATGGATCGATCACAAGCTCGAAGACCAGGGCCGGCTGACGCATCCGCTGAAATACAATAGCGCCACGGATAAATATGAAGCGATCGATTGGGATGATGCCTTCAGCCTGATCGGTGCGGAACTCAACAAGCTCGCAAGTCCGGACGAAGCCGAGTTCTACACGTCCGGGCGCGCGTCCAACGAGGCGGCTTTCCTTTATCAGCTTTTCGTGCGGGCCTATGGCACGAACAATTTTCCCGATTGCTCGAACATGTGCCATGAGGCGACGAGTGTCGGCCTGCCGCTGTCGCTCGGTGTCGGCAAGGGTACAGTGACGCTCGAGGATTTCGATCATGCCGATGCAATTTTCAGCTTCGGCCACAATCCCGGAACTAATCATCCCCGCATGATGACGACCTTGCATGAGGCGTCCCGTCGCGGTGTTCCCATCATCGTCTTCAACCCGCTGAAGGAGCGGGCGCTTGAGCGTTTCGCCGCGCCGCAAAACCCGGTGGAAATGGTGACCCTATCCTCGACACGCATTGCATCGGCCTACCATCAGCTTCGCACAGGCGGCGACCTCGCTGCCCTCAAAGGGCTGATGAAGCTGATCTTCGCGCGCGACGAGGCCGATCTCGCAGCCGGCGGCGAAGGCGTCCTCGATCGGGCCTTCATTACCGAACACACTGTCGGCATCGATGCCCTGAAGGAGGATCTCGCCAATGCCGGCTGGGCCGATATCCTCAGCGTGTCCGGCCTTACCATGGAGGCGCTGAACAGCGCTGTCGATGTCTATCTCAATGCCCGCAATGTTATTCTCTGCTACGGCATGGGGATCACGCAACATGCCAATGGAACGGCGAATGTCCAGCAGCTTGCCAATTTCCTGATGCTGCGCGGCAATATCGGCCGCCAGGGCGCGGGGCTCTGCCCGCTGCGTGGCCACTCCAACGTGCAGGGGGACAGGACTGTCGGCATTACCGAAATCCCGAACAAGGCGCTGCTCGACGGTATGGAACGCGCCTTCGGTTTTCGGCCTTCTGCAGAGAAGGGCCATGATGCGGTCGAGTCCATTGAGGCAATTGCGGCCGGCAAGTCCAAGGCGCTGATCTGCCTCGGCGGCAACCTGGCTGTCGCCATGTCCGATCCGGACGTCACCTTTGAGGCGATGCGCAAGCTCGATCTTGCCGTCCATATCGCCACCAAGCTCAACCGCTCGCATCTCCTGACGGCAAAGACCTCGATCATCCTTCCCTGCCTCGGGCGGACCGACCTCGACACGCAGGCATCAGGCCCGCAGTCCGTAACGGTGGAAGATTCCATGTCGATGGTGCATGCCTCGCGCGGCTTCCTCAAGCCGCCGAGCGAGTTTCTGAAATCCGAACCCGCCATAATCGCCGGCATTGCGATGGCCACACTCGGTACAAAATACGGCATCGACTGGAACGGGCTGATCGCCAATTACGATCGAATCCGAGAAAAGATCGAAGTGGTCTTTCCGGATTTTCACGAGTTCAACAGTCGCGTCCGGCTCCGCGGCGGCTTCCGGCTCGATGTTCCGGCTTCCTATCGCGTCTGGAAGACGGCGAGCGGAAAGGCGAATTTCCTTGTCGCCCCCGGTCTCGACGAAGATCCCCGCCTGAAGGACCCAACGATACTGGTGCTGACGACGCTGCGCAGCCACGACCAATACAACACGACCGTCTATGGCCTCGACGATCGCTATCGCGGTATCTTCGGCCGCCGTGACGTCATCTTCATGAGCAGTCGGGATCTTGCTGAACGAGGCCTGCGTGACGGAGACCGGATCGATATCCGTTCAGCCACCGGCAACGGTGGCGGGAAAACCGTTATCGGTTTCACGGCTGTCGAGTATAATATCCCCGTCGGTTCGGTGGCCGGCTATTATCCGGAAATGAATGCGGTGATTGCCCTTGATCACTATGACCGCAAGTCAGGCACGCCGAGCTACAAGGGTGTTCCGGTCACGATCGCCAAGAGCGAGGCCCAGGCTGCTGCCTGATGGTCACGCCCGTGCTTTCGCGGGCGATGACCTCGAAGCCAAGGTCGATCTGGCTCGGCGGCTGGCGGCTCGTCGAATTGAGGGCCGCCAGTACCTTTTCGGCGGCAAGCTTGCCCGTCTCGAAACGCCTCGTCACGATCGATGAGAGGGATGGTGACGCACAGGCAGAAAATTCCAGATCATGAAAACCGATGATGGCGATATCATCAGGCACGCGGATGCCGCGCTTGCGGCACTCCTGCATGGCGCCGAGCGCCACGTTGTCGTCGGTGCAGAAGATCGCTTCCGGGCGGTCGCCACGTTCATGCATGAGGGACAGGAGATCGGAGCCGAGCGCAACCGAGCTGTGCCGCGGCCGCTGGGTGACGATCTCAAGGTTCTCCAGGCCCGCTTCCTGCATCGCCAGGCGATAGCCGTCGAAGCGGGACTGGGAACGATGGTCGAGATTGCCCGCCAGAAAGGCAATACGCTTGAAGCCACGGTCGATGAGATGCTGCGTTGCTGCCTGCCCGGCGCGATCTTGCAGCATGCCAATATTGAGGTCGATCGGATCGGGCGATAACTCGAATGTCTCGACAACGGGCAGATGCGCCCGCATCAGAAGCTGATGGGCAAGCGGCGTATGATGAATGCCGGCGATGATGATCGCTTCGACCCGTTGGCCGAGCAGTACCTTGACGGCATTTTCCTCTTCCTGTTCGGAATACCGGCTATTGACGACGATGACCTGAAAGCCCGCCCCGACTAGCACGTCGTGCAGAGCGAAGAGATATTCCGCAAAGATCACGTTATAGAGGGTTGGCACAATGACGCCGATTGCATGCGTGCGCGACGAGGCAAGCCGGCTGGCCGCAATATTCGGCACATAGCCGAGTTCCTGGACGGCGGCATTGACACGCCGCCGCAGCGCCTCCGACACCGCATCGGGTTTGCGAAGTACGCGTGAAACTGTGATCGGGCTGACGCCGGCCAGAGTTGCCACGTCATCCAAAGTTACTCTTCGCATTGTCGTCTCGCTTTATACTGAAAATTCATGCCGATCTGTAATTTATCTCGCAATTGCGAAATATTTCCTCACGATAGTTACAGTTGACAGCGCTAGCAAATCCGATTTGACAGCGCTGTCAACTATGTTAGGCTCAAATTGCACCGGAAAAGGATGGGATGGAGCCTTCCGGGATCAGCATGCCAATAAGATTTTGTGGAGGGGCGGCCTGGTCCGCCTGAGGAGGAGACATTCAATGCTTAAGGTGAAGAAAGCGAAGATGGCCCGTATCGCCGCGTTTTCCGCGTCGGCGTTTGCTCTGCTCTGCAGCACGGCCATGGCGGCGCCAAAGGTCGTGTCCGGCCCCGCCGCCGATCCGAACTGCATGGTTCCGTGGTCGGCCGAAACCCAATTCCTGCAATATCCGAAGAAGGATGGTCCTTACCGCATCGCGCTTGCAAACGGCTATATCGCCAATACCTGGCGCATCCAGATGGTGCAGACGGCAAAGGCCTATGCCGCCCAGCCGGACGTCGCCGCCAAGCTGAGAGAATTCAAGGTCGTGTCGACAGGCGAGGACGTTCCGGCCCAGATTTCGGCGATCAACAACTTCATTGATGCCGGCTATGATGCCGTCGTTGTCAACGCCCAGAACCCGACAGCCTTCGGTCCGGTCATCAAACGCGCCAAGGAAGCCGGCGTCGTTCTTGTCGCCTTCGACAATATCCTCGACACCAAGGATGCGATCAACGTCAACGTCGACCAGAAGGGCCTTGGCGTCATCTGGGCCGATTGGCTGGTGAAGCACCTGCCGCAGGGCGGCAAGATCCTGGAAGTGCGCGGCGTTGCCGGCACCTCCGTCGATACGGATCGCCATAGCGGCATTCATGAAACACTGGACGCTTCCGGCAAGAAGTTCACCGTCACTGAAGTCGTCGGCAAGTGGGATGATGGCGTAGCGCAGAAGGCAACGGCCGATGCGATCGCCACCAATGGCCCGTTCGATGGCATCACCGCGCAGGGCGGTGACACCGGCGTCGTGCAGGCGATGATCGATGCGAAGCATCCCTTCGTGCCCTTCGGCGGTGAGACGGAAAATGGCTTCCGTAAATTCTGCGCGGCCCATGCGGGGGATGGCCTGAAATGCTCGTCGGCAGGCACCGGCCCAGCACAGGTCGCTGTTGCCATCAAGACGGCCATCGCAGCTCTTGAAGGCGAGGTCGTTCCGCAGGCCGTCAAGCTGCCGACGGCCCTCGTTTCGGATCCCAATTTCAAGGAAGGTGAGGATTATTACCCCACCCAGTCCGACAACTTCTTCGTCGGCAACTCCTTCCCGACCTGCGGCATCAACTTCTCCGCACAGGAAATCATGGGGCAGACCAAGGAAAACCAGTAAGCACCACCATCCGGACCTGGCTACGGGCGCTCGCGCCCGTAGCCTCGATCTCGACAAGACCGAATGGAGGCTGGATGCATGACCCTTTCCGAACCGCTTCTGCGCCTGGAAGGCATATCGAAGCGCTATGGCGGCGCGATTGCGCTGAAGGAAGCTAATATCGCTGTTCGACCGGGCGCGATCCACGCCGTGCTCGGCGAAAACGGGGCCGGAAAATCGACCCTCATCAAGATCATGGCCGGTGTGGTGGCGCCGGATGAAGGGCGCATGCTGCTGGACGGAAATGAAGTCTCGTTCGCCTCGCCGGCCGCCGCCAATGCTGCCGGTATCGTCTGTGTGTTCCAGGAACTGTCGCTCATTCCCGATCTTTCGGTGGCCGACAACATCGTCATCAGCAATCCGCCGCTGCGTTTCGGCATGATCGACCGCAAGAGGCAGCGCCAGATTGCCGAGGAAGCACTTGCCCGCGCCGGCGCTGCCGATATCCATCCATCATCCCTGGTGAAGGATTTGCCGCTTTCTCGCCGGCAGATGGTAGAGATCGCCAAGGCGCTTGCCCGCAAACCGCGTCTGATGATCCTCGACGAGGCGACCTCGGCGCTGACCCAATCGGATGTCGAGAAGGTCTTTGATGTGCTGAAGCAACTCAGGGCCGAGGGCATGGCGCTGATCTATATTTCGCACCGCATGCATGAGATCACAGAGCTCGCCGATGACTGCACGGTCTTCAGAAACGGCCGCAGTATCGAATCCTATCCCGCCGGCACCAAGACCGACCAGCAGGTAGTGGAGCTGATGATCGGACGCGAATATACCAACGTCTTTCCGCCCAAGCCGCTGCAATCGAGGGCGGACGCGCCGGTTCTGTCCTGCCGCGACCTCTCCTGGGGAGATCGGCTCTCCGGGATCAATTTTGATGTGCGCCCTGGCGAGATTATCGGTTTCGGCGGCTTGGACGGGCAGGGGCAGCGCGAATTGCTGCTGGCGCTGTTCGGCGTGCTGCGAGACCTCAAGGGAGAGGTGGCAGTCGATGGCAGACCGGTCAGATTGAAGAGCCCGGGCGCGGCGAAATCGGGCGAGATCTCCATGGCGCTGATCCCGGAGGACCGCAAGACCGAGGGGTTGATGCTGCCGATGACGGTGCGCGAAAACCTGTCGATCGCAGCCCTTGATCGTGTTTCGCGCAATGGCGTGATCGACCGCGCAGCCGAGCTTCGGGAGATCGACGAACTTCTGAAGCTGCTGGCGATCAAGGCCGCGACGATCGACATGCCCGTCGCCTCGCTGTCCGGCGGCAACCAGCAGAAAGTCGTGATCGCCAAATGGCTGATGAACCGGCCGCGCATCATTCTGCTCAACGATCCGACACGCGGCATCGATGTCGGCACCAAGCAGGAAATCTATGCCCTGCTGCGCAAGCTTGCCGATGCGGGTGCGGCCATCATCTTCTATTCCACCGACTATGACGAACTGGTCGGTTGCTGCGACCGCGTGCTCGTCATGTATGATGGGAGCATCATCCGCATTCTCGAGGGAGACGAGATCAACGAGCGCGAGCTGGTGAGTGCCGCCCTCAACATCGGCGCCGCTGAGGCGCAGCAAAGGATGGCCCAATGAGCAGACAGGCGACTGGTGAATGGCGCTACCGGTACGTTCAGCAGAAGGGCACGCTCTTTGCAGCGCTCCTCTTCATCCTGATGTTCATCATCTATGTTTCGAACCATCCCGCCGGCTTCACGCCCAATGTGGTGCAGACGGCCGCCAACAAGGCGACATTGCTCGCCTTCGTGGCCATGGCGCAGTGTTTCGTGGTCATAACGGCGGGCATCGACCTTTCGGTCGGCATGATCCTGATCCTGTGCAACTGTCTCGCCTCGTGGCTTGTCGTCGGCACGCCGCTGCAGACGGGGCTGGGTGTCGTGGCCGTACTTTTGACCGGTCTCGCCTGCGGCCTTCTCAATGGGCTCGTCATCATCTTCGGGCGGTTGCAGCCGATCGTCACCACGATTGCGACCAGTGCGGTCTTTTACGGACTGGCACTGCTGTTGCGGCCCACACCCGGTGGCTCGGTCAATGAAGATCTCGCCGATGCTTTTACCTCGAAGCTTTTCGGCGTCATCCCGGCAAGCCTTGTCGTGCTCGCGCTTGTCGTCCTGGTGATCTGGGTGCCGTTCAGCCGTTCGGTGCTCGGCCGCACCGCCTATGCAGTGGGCTCGGCCGAAAACGCCGCCTATATGTCCGCCATGCCGGTGAAGCGGGCAAAGCTTGCTGCCTATGCATTGGCTGGTCTGCTGTCAGCGATTGGCGGGCTTTATCTGACGTTCTTTTCCTATACGGGTGAGGCTGCCTTTGCGAGCGGCAACGCCTATACACTCTATTCGATCGCAGCAGTGGTGCTCGGCGGTGTTTCACTTGCGGGTGGTAAGGGAAGCGCTGTCGGCGCCGTTTTCGGTGCGCTGGCCTTCCGCACCATCGGCGACCTGTTGTTCGTCTTCGATCTCGATCCGCTCTGGCAGCCGCTCTTCCAGGGCGTGGTGCTGATGCTGGCAGTCAGCATCGGCTGCATCGGCCTGTCGCGCGTTCGCAATCGTCTGGAGTGGTTCCAATGAGCGAGGATGCTTCCACCATGCGGCAAATTCCTGTGCCCGCCCGGCTGCGCGGCGTCGATCCGGCTGTGGCGATCGCCTTCGGCTGCATCATCCTGCTGCTTCTCGGCGGTTCGCTCTATTCCTCCAATTTCCTGTCGCCGGATTACCTGCTGCAGCAATTGAAGGTAGCTTCCTTCCTCGGCGTTATCGCAACGGGCATGATGGCGGTCATCCTGCTTGGACAAATCGACCTGTCTGTGCCCTGGGTGGTGACGACAGGGGCGATGATGGCCTGCGCCGCCACTGCTTACGGAACGACGGGTGCGGTCCTCGCAATCCCCTTCGGTATTCTCTGCGGTGCCGCGATCGGCCTCGTCAACGGCATCGCAGTCGCCTATCTGCGCATTCCCTCGATGATCATCACGCTTGCGACCAATGCCGTCGCGCAAGGGTTGATGGTCGTTTACACAGGCGGTTTTTCGCCACAGGATTCGGCCTCTGCCGCCATGCGCTTTCTGGCAACTGGTTACGCCATACCCGGGCTTCCGAATGGCGTTCTGGTGTGGTTGGCCGTCGGCCTGCTTGCCGTCTTCCTGCTCACGCGCACCACCTTCGGCCGGGCGCTCTATGCGATCGGTAATCGTGAGCGCGCTGCGTACATGTCCGGCATCAACACCCGTAGGATCACCCTGCTGGCCTTCATCATGTCAGGCGGGCTCAGCGCGCTCGGTGGCGTGCTTCTCGCCGGCTACGCCTCGAAGGCGTCTCAATCCATGGGCGACGCCTATCTCTTGCCCTCGATCGCCGCCGTGGTGCTTGGCGGCACACATGTGCTCGGTGGCAAGGGTTCCTATCTCGGAACCGTTGCCGGCGTCATCCTGATTACCCTTCTCCAGTCGATCCTCTCGGTCATGCAGATCGAGGAGGCCGGCCGCCAGCTCATCTATGGCGCGGTCATCATCGGCATGCTGCTGCTTTACGGTCGGCAGAAGGTCTCGTGACGAAACTCAGTGTTTTGCCTAGTTCTGGCCGTCGATTGCCCTGACGTTTCGACCGATAGACCATTCGGGCCGAAGCTGGCGGGCGAGATAGGTATCGACGATCGCTTTGGCGAGTTCGGGCCGACCACGCATGCATCAACGGTGATGATGACTTGGTGGCGTGCTCGGCAGAATAGGCATCGTCAGTCAACGCCGCACGGATGCGTGTTGGCAGAAATCGACACGCCAGTGACCGTTGCTCAGAAGAGCTGGGCCCGATCATGCTCGCCGTCGATAATCTCTTTGCGCCACGTCGGCATGATGTTCCACACGCCCTCATTTCCGCCGCGCTGTCGCTCTTCGCCCTGAAATTGCTGGCTTTTTCGGCGCCGTTCCTGGCTCTCGGATACCCTGACATTTACGTGATTGTGCGTCGCTTGACATTTGTCGAATAGCAATCGAATATTGTCAGCATCGATATTCGGGCGGAGGTTTCCGGATGTCGAATGGCGCGCTGAAACGTGCTCGCCAGACGCATGCGTGGAGGAGACGGACGTGGAATTTCTGCTGGAAGTGGAGGGGCTCAAGAAGTCCTTTGGCGGCGTCGCAGCCCTGCGCGACGGCCGCTTCCAACTTCGCGCTGGCTCGGTCCACGCGCTGTGTGGCGGCAATGGTGCGGGCAAGTCGACCTTCCTGAAAATTCTGATGGGCATTCACAAGCGCGATGCTGGCTCGATTCGTCGGCGGGGCCGGGGGGTGGATTTCTCCAGTCCGGCTGATGCGCTCGCATCCGGTATTGCAATCATCGAGCAGGAGCTGAGCCCGGTTCCGCACATGACGGTCGCCGAGAACATCTATCTTGGCCGTGAGCCGTCAGCCCGTTTCGGTGGCATCGATTTCCGCACCATGAACCGCGCGGCACAAAAGCTGCTCGATGGACTGGAATTCGATATCCGCGCAAACCAGTACATGATGAGCCTCTCGGTCGCGCAAATGCAGTTGGTGGAGATCGCCAAGGCGCTGAGCCACGATGCCGAAGTCATCTTCATGGACGAGCCGACATCGGCGATCGGCGAGCGTGAGGCCCAGCAGCTCTTTGCGGCGATCCGCCGCCTGCAGGCCCAGGGGCGCGGTATCGTCTACGTCTCGCACCGCCTGTCGGAAATCTTCCAGATCGCTGATTCCTACACGGTCTTCCGCGACGGTTCCTTCGTCGGTGCCGGCGCCTTGTCGGAGATCGACCGGCCGAGCCTGATCCGCATGATCGTCGGACGGGAATTGTCGGAAGAATACGTCAAGACCAATACGCCGACACCTCAGATCGGTCTGGAGGTCAGTGCGCTCTCCTGCCCGAACAAGATCGAGGACATTTCCTTTTCCGCCCATAAGGGCGAGATCTTCGGCATATACGGGCTTATGGGCTCCGGCCGTACGGAAATCTTCAACTGCCTCTTTGGCCTCGATAAACCATCGAAGGGACACATTGCAGTGGACGGTGCGCCGATCTCGGTCGCGAAGCCCTCGGACGCGATGGCTCATGGACTGGCGCTGGTAACCGAGGATCGAAAGCAGACGGGGCTCAATCTCTCCGATTCCGTTCGCGCCAATATCTGCATGGCAAGCTTGCCGGAGTTGAGCCCCGCCTTTGCGATGGACCATGCGAAGGAAGTGGATGCCAGCAGGCGGATGCGCGAGCAGTTTCAGATCAAGGCAGCGCGCGACACCATGCCGGTATCAGGCCTTTCCGGCGGCAACCAGCAGAAGGTCGTTCTCGGCAAATGGTTCCTGCGCAACCCCAAGGTCCTGCTGCTGGATGAGCCGACACGCGGCGTCGATGTCGGCGCGAAGCGCGAAATCTACCGCATCATCTGCGACTTCGCCGAAGGCGGCGGCACGGTGGTGATGATCTCATCGGAAATCGACGAAGTTCTCGGCATGTCGGACCGCATCATGGTGATGCGCGGCGGCAAGAGCGCCGGAATATACAGCCGGGAGGAGACGAATGCCCAATCACTCGTCCACTTATCAACCTGACCAGGGTCAGGGCGTTCGTCCGGCAGCAGAGGAGCAGGCAGTGTCAGTGAGTGAGAACAAGAGTGCGGGCGGCTGGTTCAAGACCGAACAGCGGCGTTTGATCGTGCAGGAATACGGCATCTTCCTCGCCTTCCTGCTTTTGGTCGTTATCCTGTCGTTCTCGAACGAGTTCTTCCTGACCGGCGGCAATATTTCCAACGTGCTGCTGCAGACGTCCATCAACGGCGTGCTGGCGATCGGCATGACCTTCGTGATCCTGACGCGCGGCATCGACCTGTCTGTCGGCTCCGTCGTAGCACTCGCCGGTATCGTCAGCGCCAGTTTTGCCACCACTTCGGAAACGGCCGGGGTCATCGGTTCGCCCTATCCGGTCGCTATCGGCCTCTTGGTCGGTGTCCTGGTCGGTGTTGTCTGCGGCTCGATCTCCGGCGCGATCGTCTCGCGCTTCTCGGTGCCTGCCTTCGTCGCCACACTCGGCATGCTCTCAGCTGCCCGTGGCATGACGTTGATCTACGGTGGCGGTCGCCCGGTTCCGGCGCTGACACCCGCCTTTCGCTGGATCGGCACCGGTGATGTGTTCGGTCTTCCTGCTCCCGTCATCGTTCTTGCGGTCGTCTTTGTGGCTTCCTGGTGGGTGCTCAACCGTACGCGGTTCGGCCGCTACATCTATGCCGTCGGCGGCAACCCGCATGCGGCCAAGACTTCGGGCATCAACACCGACCGAATCCGCTTCACCGTCTATGTCATCTCCGGCGGCCTGGCAGGGCTTGCAGGCATCTTGCTCAGCGCTCGCACCGGTTCGGGCCTGCCGCAGGCTGGCGTCGCGTATGAACTGGACGCGATCGCAGCAGTCGTCATCGGTGGCACGAGCCTTTCCGGCGGTGTCGGCCGGGTGACGGGAACACTGATCGGCGCGCTCATCATCGGCGTGATGAACAATGGTCTCGATCTGATGGGTATCCAATCCTACTACCAGCAGGTCCTGAAGGGCGCCCTCATCGTCGGCGCCGTCATGCTCGACCAGAAACGAAATTTCGGAGCCTGAGCTCAACAACAGAAATTCGGGGCAGGCGCTTCGGCCGCCCCGTCCGACAGGCAAGCCATGCTGGCAGCCTAAACCCAAGGTGGAGGAGAATGAAATGAAAAAGCTTCTGATTGCGCTTGCTTCGGCAACGGCGCTGCTGGCGACGTCGGCCGCAGCCCAGGAGAAGATTAAGATTGGCGCAGCGCCCTACGGCCTGAATGCGGAATTCATGCAGATCTGGACTGCGGCCCTGCAGGACCACCCCGCCGTCAAGAGCGGCGAGGTCGAACTGACGGTCTTCGATGGCCGCTATGACGCGCTGGTTCAGCAGGACCAGTTCAAGACGATGATTACGCAAAAGTACAACGCCATCATCTTCGCTCCGATCGACGTTGATGCAGGGGCATCTGCCGTTCAGTCCGCCGTCGACGCCGGCATTCCGGTCATCGGCTCCAACACCCGCGTCAATTCCGATCAACTGACCTCCTATGTCGGGTCCGATGACACGGTTTCCGGTTATCTCGAAGCCAAGAGTGTGCTGGACAAAATCGGCTGCAAGGGCAATGTCGTGATCATCGAGGGCCCGGTCGGCCAGTCGGCGCAGATCCAGCGCCTGCAGGGTAACAAGAAGGCGTTGGCCGAGTGCCCTAACGTCAAGGTTCTCGAAGACCAGACGGCTAACTGGTCGCGCGCCGAAGCTCAGACGCTGATGGAGAACTGGCTGACGTCGCACCCGAACCAGATCAACGGCATTATCGGCCAGAACGATGAAATGGCGCTCGGCGCCATCGAGGCGATCAAGGCTGCCGGGCTCGACGTCAAGAGCTTCGCCATCGCCGGTATCGACGGCGTCACCGATGCGCTGCGGGCCGCCAAGGCCGGTGAGATGACCTCGATCCTTCAGGATGCTCGCGCCCAGGCGCAGGGCGCTCTGGATCTTGCGATCTTCAATGCCAAGAAGGGCGACTATAAGCCGGAATCCGATATCTGGACCACCTACAAGGATATGCCGTGGAACGACGGCAAGGATAAGACCTATAATGTCCCGTGGACCCCGGTGACGGCTGAAAACGTCGATAAGCTACTTTCCACTCGCAAGTGATCCTCCCTGGGGCGGGATGAAGATCCCGCCCCATATCCCGACAGGTTGAGAAGAAAGCCATGACTGATTCAAAACAGGTTGATTTGAACTTTTCCTTGAGCGGCAAGGTCGCTCTGATCACGGGTGGGGCCTCCGGCATCGGCAGCGCCATCGCATCCGCCATGACCGCCAAAGGCGCGATCGTCGGCGTGGTGGACATCAATGGATCGGTCGCGAAGGCCAAGGCCGACGAACTCGGCAACGGCGCGAAATCATTCGTCTGCGATGTGTCGGACCCGCAATCGGTCGAAAAGGTGGTTTCCGACGTGGTGGCCGCATTCGGTCACATCGATATTGCCGTCAACAGCGCCGGTGTCGTCATGCTCGCGCCAGCAGAGGAACTCAGCCTCGACGCGTGGGACAAGACCATCGCGATCAATCTCAAAGGCACCTTCCTGGTGTCCCAGGCCGCCGGCCGCGCCATGATCAAGGCGGGCAGGGGCGGCAAGATCATCAACATGGCCTCACAGGCAGGCACGGTCGCCATCGACCAGCATGTTGCCTATTGTGCCTCGAAGTTCGGCGTTATCGGTCTTTCCAAGACGCTGGCTGCCGAATGGGGAAAGCACGGCATCAACGTCAACACGATCTCTCCGACCGTCGTCCTGACCGATCTCGGCAGGAAGGCATGGGACGGCCCACGCGGTGAAGCGCTGAAACAGCGCATTCCATCCGGCCGTTTTGCATTTCCAGAGGAGATTGCGGCGGCGGCGGTGTTCCTGGCTTCCAACGGCGCCGATATGATCAATGGCGCGGACCTTCTGGTCGACGGCGGCTACACCATTATCTGACGCGCGGTAGATAGGAGTTATAATGCAGAGGTTTATCAACAATCCGGACGAGGTCGTCGAGGATACCGTCAAGGGCTTCGTCAAGGCCCATGCCGACATCGTCAGGCTATCGGCACAAAATCCCCGTGTCATTGCTGCTCGTCACACGCCGGTCGCCGGCAAAGTCGGCGTTATCACCGGTGGCGGTTCGGGTCATGAGCCGGCCTTCATCGGTTATACCGGCCGCAACATGCTGGATGCCGTGGCCGTCGGCGAACTTTTCTCTTCGCCAACCGCAAAGAGCTTCCTCGATGCCGCGCGCGAAGCCAATGGCGGCAATGGCGTCGTGTGCCTCTATGGCAACTATGCCGGCGACAACATGAACGTGAAGATGGCAATCAAGCTGGCGGCCAAAGAAGGCATCGAGATCGTCACCGTCGTTGCCAATGACGATGTATGTTCAGCAGGCCCTGAGGAGCGCGAAAAGCGTCGCGGCGTCGCCGGCGAGATATTCATGTGGAAGTGCGGCGCGGCGAAGGCTGCAGAGGGCGCGAGCCTCGAAGAGGTTCGTGCGACCGCTCAGAAAGCGATCGACAATTGCCGTTCGATCGGCGTCGGCCTCGGCCCCTGCACGCTGCCCTCCGTCGGCCATCCGAATTTCACCATCGAGCCCGGCACGATGGAGGTCGGCATCGGCCACCATGGCGAACCCGGCGTGCGCGTCGAGCCGCTGAAATCCGCCAAGGAAGTTGCAGAGGAGATGGCGAAGATCGTTCTCGACGATCACCAGCTTCCTGCTGGAGCCGAAGTCGCAGTTATCGTGTCAGGGCTTGGCGCAACGCCGCTCAACGAGCTCTATATTCTCCACGATACGATTGAATCCGAGATCACCGGACGCGGACTGAAGATCTATAAGGTCTATATCGGCAACTATTTCACATCGCTGGAAATGGTCGGCGCAACACTGACCGTCATGGCACTGGACGACGAGCTGAAGCGGCTGCTGAATATTGATGTTCAGTGCCCTGCGATGCTATGAGGGGAGGCAGGCGAATGCAGCAATTTCGGAATGCCAAATCGGGCGATATCGTTCTCTCGCTTGCCGATCGGATCATCGAAAACCGCGCCTATCTGAGCGAAATTGACGGCAAGATCGGCGACGGTGACCATGGCGTCAACATGGCCAAGGGTTTCGGTATGGCGGCCGAACGCGTCAAAGGGGCAGATATGTCCTTGGCGGAAGCGCTCGACACGCTCGGCACCGTGCTGATGACAGAGATCGGCGGCTCCATGGGACCGCTCTATGGCGTCATGTTCACGCAGTTTGCCGAAACGATCGAGAAGTCTGATGCGATCGACGCCGCGACGTTTAGCACCATGCTCCACAATGGCCTCGATGGCATTCAGGCGATCGGCTCGGCCAAGGTGGGCGACAAGACGCTGCTCGACACGCTCGTGCCGGCGATCAGTGCGTTCGATACGGCGATCGGCAGCGGAAAGTCCTTTGGCGAGGCGCTTCAGGCTCTCGTCGCAGCTGCGGAGGCCGGGCGGGACAGTACACGCGATCTCGTCGCCAAGATCGGTCGCGCCAGCCGCCTTGGCGAACGTTCGCTCGGCGTGCTCGATGCGGGCGCGACATCCTGCGCGTTGATCCTGAAATCGCTGGCTGATGGCGTGGAAACGAGGCTCCAGCCCGCCTGACAAATCGGGCTTTGGTGAGAGCCCGTGATCCTCCCTTGCATCACCTTCCCGGCCGCTTCGGCGGCCGGGAACAATCGGCCGGAAGTACGTTGAAAACTGCAGCTTTTGCGCTCATCTTCGCCGTCGATTGCAGACGAGGGGAACCAGGCAGGATGACGGCTAAGACATCATCGGCACGAAAGAACACTACGGCTGATATCGCGGCTGAACCAATCCCGCTGCGCTACGGCGACGATCCCTATGTGTGGGCATGCTGGCTCTACTACGAGGACGGCATGACCCAAGGCGATATCGCCGAAACCATGGGCATTTCACGCGCCACGGTGAACAGTTACCTCGCCGATGCGCGCGCCCGCGGCATCGTCAATATTTCCATCGAACCCTCGCGCCTGAGTTCTCTCACCATCGCCCAGGAACTGAAGCGGCATTTCGGTCTGCATGACTGTCTTGTCGTACCGAGCGACGACAATGCCCGGCCGCTGATCGAACGGCTTGGCGCAGCCGGCGCGCAGGCACTGCAGAAACTGTTGAAATCCGGGGATACAATGGCGGTCGTCTGGGGCCGTACCATCATGGCGGTCGGCGAGCAGGCCGCCATTTCGGGACTGCAGGACATGACCATTGTGCAGGCGACAGGTGGGACGAGCGCAACCTTCGCCTACACGCCGGAACTTTGTGCCGCGGCCTTTGCCGACGCGGTCGATGGCCGGCTTATCAACATCTCTGCGCCTGCCATCGTTTCCAGCGCCGAATTGCGTAACATGCTGATGCGCGAACCTTTGATCGATCAGCAGTTTGAGGCGCTTTCGCGGGCAAACAGGGTGATTTTCGGCATCGCCTCCATGCGGCCGAATTCCACTATCCACACCAGCGGCTTTTTTGAGTCGGTCTCGTTGCAGGACTATCTGGCGAAGGACGCGACCGGTGTCGTTGCCGGACGCTTCATCGACGGCCACGGACGGCCCGTCGCCGGTCCGCTGGACGACCGGACCGTCGGCATTTCGCTTGACCTCCTGAAGAAGATCAACATGCGCATTGCTGTTGCCGGCGGGTTCGACAAGGTGCCGGCGATCCTCGCCGCGCTGCGCGGCGGCTATGTCAATGTCCTGATCACCGATGCAGCCACCGGCCGCGGCATCCTGAATGCTGATGGCGTCACCGAGATCGCCCAAAAGCTCTCCCAGCGTCCGCGCGCGGAAAGCGAGGTGTCGGCGCCGCTGAACGGCGCTCGCACCCAAATCAAGAAGTTCCTGAACAATCCTGATGATGTCGTCGAGGAAATGCTCGAGGGTGTCGTCAAAGCGCACGCGAATTACCTCCGCCCGGTCGACGGCTCCAACCGCGCTCTCGTTGCCCGCGCGGGCCCGCGGGCTGGCAAGGTTGGACTGGTCGTCGGCGGCGGCACCGGCCATGAGCCGGCGTTCCTCGGTTATGTCGGCAAAGGGCTCGCTGACGCTGTCGCGGTCGGGAATATCTTTTCCTCGCCGCCTCCGGGGCCGATCCTGCAATGCGCCAAGGCAGCGTCGGGCGGGGAGGGCGTGCTCTTCGTCTACGGCAATTACGCCGGCGACGTCATGAATTTCGAGATGGCTGCCGAAATGGCGGCAGAGGACAATATCGAAGTCCGCACCGTGGTGACGACCGACGATATCTCCTCCTCGCCTTTGGAGGATCGGGATGGACGCCACGGTGTTGCCGGCAATTTCTTCATTTTCAAGATTGCCGGTGCGGCCTGCGATCGCGGCCTGTCGCTGAATGCTTGCGAGGCAGCAACGCGAAAAGCCAATGACCGTACGTTCACGATGGGTGTTGCGCTGGAGCCCTGTTCGTTGCCGCAGACGCGTCGCCACAATTTCGAGATCGGTCCCGACGATATGGAAATCGGCATGGGCATTCACGGCGAACCGGGCGTGATGCGCGAAAAGATGATGAGCGCCGACGGCGTGGTCGATGTCGTCATGGATCGCATATTTTCGGAGATGAAACCGGTGGCGGGGGACCGCGTCGCCGTTCTCGTCAACTCGTTCGGCGGCACGCCGCTGATGGAACTCTATATTCTCTACCGAAGGGTGGAGCAGCGCCTGAGCGCGAAGGGGATCAAGATCGAAGCGAACTGGGTGGGGCATTATTGCACATCGCTCGATATGGTCGGCGCATCCATATCGATCCTGCATCTCGACCAGGAATTGACGGATCTGCTGCATCACCCCTGCGATACGGCGTTTCTGAGGGTCGTAAACTGAAAAGTATAAAAGCATCCCAGGGGGCTGGGCTGCATGAATTGGGAGGATACGCATGTCGGCAAACGCGGCCCGCCGCCTCAGCAGGATGTTTCACCGGATATCCGTGGCGATTTCGGCTGAGAAGGATCATCTCTCCGATCTGGATGGCGCGATCGGCGATGCCGACCACGGCATTACCATGTCGCTCGGCTTCCAGGCGGTGAATGGCGAACTGGCGAAACACGATCTCGATAAAATATTGCCATCAGAGGTCTTTTCGCTTGCCGCATCCGCCTTTCTCGATGCCGTTGGCGCATCGACCGGCCCGCTCTATGCCACGGCCTTCCGCAAGGCGGCGCAGGCTCTGAAGCGGGACGAGACGCTTTCGATCGCCGCTCAGGCTGCAATTGTCGAGGCTATGACATCGGGTATCCGGGACCGCGGCAAGGGGCAGCGCGGTGACAAGACGATGCTGGATGCCTGGATCCCGGCAACAGAGGCGGCTGCTGCTGCCCGCGACAGACAGGCGACAGTCTTGGACATGTGGAACGGCATTCTTGAAGCCGCAGACGCCGGCGCACGCTCGACCCGTTCGATGGTTGCCACGCGCGGCCGTGCCGCCCGCCTCGGCGAACGATCCCTTGGCCACATCGATCCGGGCGCGGCATCGGCCGTCGTCATCATCAAGGCGATGAAGGAAACGTTCACGGAAAATGAGCCGGCGGAGTGATCCACCGGCTCCGGTCACCGCTTTTGATCTGCTTACTTGCCGGCTGCCTCGGCAGCCTTCGCGATCACATCGGCAACCTTCTCCGGTTGAGACGCGAAGACGGCGTGGCTTGCCTTGATCTCCGCCACCGTGCTGCCGGCCCGCTTTGCCATGTCACGTTCGAGGTCGGGATTGATCGAACGGTCTTCGGTGGCGACGATCGTCCAGCTCTTTTTAGTCTTCCAGGCGGGATCCCCGACCTTGGCCGAGAAGGCCTCCTTGGAGGCGAAGACCTGCGATTTCGCTAGGAACGCGGCCTCGTCCTTCGGCAGGTCGGCGGCGAAGTCGTTCGCGAAGGCGGCCGGATCGAGATAGAGGTATTTTCCGTCCTTCGTCTCACGAATATTCATGCCGCCAGCCGGCTTGGAACTCGCCAGGCTGATGAGGCTTTCACCCTTGTCCGGCTGGAAGGCCGCGACATAGACCAGGCCCGCGACGTTGGGACTGTTGCCGGCTTCGGTGATCACCATGCCGCCATAGCTGTGCCCGATGAGCAGGGTCGGGCCGTCCTGCAAGTCCAGCACCCGGTTGGTGGCGGCGACGTCATCGGCAAGCGAGGTGATCGGCTCCTGGACGATGGTGACGTTGAAGCCGCGGTGCTCGAGGATTTCGGTTGCCTGGCGCCAGCCGGAGCCGTCGGCGAGTGCGCCGTGGACGATGACGATGTTTTTCACCTCGGCCGCCTGGGCAGCAAAAGCGATGACGCTGGTGGCGAAGGCAAGGGCGAGGGTGGAAAAATACTTGCGTTTCATGGTGATTGCTCCTGTTGTTCAAGTTAAATGAGAGAAGGAATGTTCAGCCGAATGTGAAGGCGTAGGCCTGGACGCCGGGATCGAGGAAATGGATCGCGAAGTTGCGTGCTTCCACCGCGCCGGACTGGCGCACGAGCTGGTAGAGTTTGGTCGAGGTCACCGTGCCGTTTCCATCGGCGTCGATATCGCTGCCATGGTCGGCACCTGGCGCCTTGCCGTCGACCGTCACCTGGAAGCGGATCGGTTTGCCGTCAGCACTTGGGCCAAGAACGAGATGTAGGTCGCGGGCGCTGAAGCGGTAGGCGATGCCGCCGCCTGCCTGATCCAGCGTCGCCTCTTCGGCACCGACAGTCCATTTGCCCGAAAGACCCCACTGGTTGAGACCCGGCTGCTTCACCGAATAGTCCCCGGTGGCATCGGCACGCATGCTCTCATTGGACGCAAAGCCGGTGGCCTGCTTGTAGCCGATATAGGTCTCGCCGGAGCCGATGTCCTTCAGGTCCGGGCTCACTTCGGCGCCTTTCGCATCCGGCACGACCGGTGCGCTTGTTGCCGTCTCGCTGCCGGCTTCGCGCAACAGGTCCTGGATCGCCTGCTCGGTCTGTCGATAGTTGCCTTCGCCGAAGTGATGTTCGCGGATCTGGCCCTTGGCATCGATCAGATAATGGGCCGGCCAGTAGCTGTTATCGAAGGCGCGCCAGATCTTGTAGTCGTTGTCGATTGCGACCGGATATCCGATGTTGAAGTCGCCAATGGCCTTTTTGACATTGTCGATCTTCTTTTCGAAGGCAAATTCCGGGGCATGCACGCCGATCACGACCAGGCCCTGGTCTTTGTATTTTTCAGCCCAGGCGCGGACATAGGGGATAGTGCGGATGCAGTTGATGCAGGAATACGTCCAGAAATCGACAAGCACGACCTTGCCACGAAGCTGTTCAGTCGTCAGCGGCGGCGAGTTCAGCCATTCGACGGCCCCGTCCAGTGATGGCGCACGGCCTTCGACCGGCAGATCGCTGTGGAAAGGTTTCTTCGCATCGGCAAGACCGATCGTCTTGTCGTTGCTCGCGACTTCGGACGATCCTCCATCTGTTGGCTTCACATTCACCCTGTCGAGAACGGCCTGCTCGAAGGATGCGGTGCTGGCATAGGAGAGCTGCGAAAGCAGGCCGGTGTCGAGACCGAGTGCGATAACGATGACACCTGCAAGCACGGCAGCGCCGAGGCCCTGACGAATGCGCTCGCTGACGCCGAGCGACTTCTTCATGCCGGCAAAGATCTGGCCGCCGACGGAAAGCGCGATGGCGAGTGAGGTGGCCGCGCCCGCCGCATAGGCGAGCAGCAGGAACGTCGTCTGCAGATTCGCTCCCTGGAGTGCGGCTCCGGTCAGTACGAGACCGAGGATCGGCCCGGCGCAGGGCGCCCAGAGCAGACCGGTTGCGACGCCGAGAACGAGCGCGCTTGCCGTTGTCGGCGCAGAGCCGGTCTTGCCGGAAGCGTTCAGCAGGCGATTGCCGAAATCGACGACCGGCTGGGTGATGAAGCTTGCGACACGCGGCGACAGAAGGCCGACGCCGAAGACAGCAAGCAAGGTCAGCGCGGCAAGGCGGCCATATTCATTGGCGTTGATCGCCCAGCTGCCGCCAACGGCGGCAAGTGTGGCTACCAACGCGAAGGTGGCGGCCATCCCGATCAGCATGGGCAGCGTGCTGCGCACGAATGGCTGTCCGGCGCGGGCGAAGACGAAGGGCAGGATGGGAAGGATGCAGGGGCTGAATATGGTCAGCGCCCCTCCGAGATAGGCAATGATAAGAAGCGTCATCATCGTTTCCTTTGGAACCGGGTGATCGGGCTCTGGACGGCGATGCAGCCCGACCAGCAACGCGGCTATCTGGTCGAGGCGATGTATCTCGGATGTGTCTGGTTTCCCGGCAATATGTACCGAAGTGTAGGAAGCGCTCCGATGAGGGCTGCGCTATCTTCCATGCATCAGCGCTTCGCCTAGCCCGGACCCCGCAAGAAGAGGGATGATCGCTGAATGAGGAGGATCAAATGACAGCCAGAGCTGAGACGGTAAAGCTCAAGCGGGTCTATGCGGCCAAGGTGGATGCGGATGGCGCCCGACTGCTGGTCGATCGCATCTGGCCCCGCGGTCTCAGCAAGGAGCGTGCTGCACTGACTGCCTGGCTAAAGGATGTCGCGCCAAGCACCGAGCTGCGCCACTGGTTCAATCATGAGCCTGATCGCTGGGAGGAGTTCCGTCGGCGCTACACCGCAGAGCTTGAGCACAAGGAGGAAGAGCTGAAGCTCGTGACCGATTTCGTAAAGAAGGGCACGGTCACGCTGCTTTATGCCACCAGCGATGACGAGCACAACAATGCCGTGGCGCTCCGTGATTTCCTCATCCGACGGATTTTCGATTGAGAAGGCAGCCAATTGTATCAGAACGTATCCGGAAGGCCGGATGCTACATCCGCATGCAATTGAAGCGGATACCCGAAACATCGGGGATACATGCGCGCTGTTTTCTCCCTGCCATCAACTTGAAACGGAGAGAGCCAATGTCCAGCGAAATCAATCTTCAGCGTCGTCGTTTTTTCGGTGTTGCGGCCATGACCATGGCGGCGGTCGAATTTGGCCTGACCAGTGCCGCTGGTGCCCAGTCGCAGGTTACCGCGCCCGCCGTGACGGCAGGCTCGCATACGTCCTTTGCACCGCTGAAGCAGGTCAAGGCTGGCGTACTTAATGTTGGCTACGCTGAAGCCGGTCCCGCAAATGGCCCGGTTGTGCTCCTTCTTCATGGCTGGCCCTACGACATCTACAGCTTCGTCGATGTAGCGCCTGCGCTCGCCGATGCCGGCTACCGGGTACTGATCCCCTATCTGCGCGGCTATGGCTCAACCGAATTCCTCTCCGCAAAGACACCACGCAACGGTCAGCAGGCTGCCATCGCCACTGATATCATCGCCTTCATGGATGCGCTTGACATCGAGCGCGCCGTGATCGGCGGTTATGATTGGGGCGGCCGCACCGCGGACATCCTGGCCGCTGTCTGGCCGGAACGTTGCAAGGGTTTGGTCTCGGTCAGCGGCTATCTGATCGGCAGTCAGGAGGCGAACAAGAAGCCGCTTCCGCCGCAGGCCGAGCTGTCCTGGTGGTATCAGTTCTACTTCGCCACCGAACGCGGCCGCGAGGGGTATGAGGCCAACCGGCATGATTTCGCAAAGCTGATTTGGAAGCTTGCTTCGCCGCAGTGGAAATTTGATGACGCAACTTTCGACCGCTCTGCCAAAGCCTTCGAAAACCCTGACCATGTCGCAATCACCATCCACAACTACCGCTGGCGGCTTGGCCTTGCCAATGGCGAAAAGAAGTATGACGCGTTGGAAAAGAAGCTCGCTGCTTTTCCTGTTATCACCGTACCGACCATCACCATGGAAGGCGACGCCAATGGCGCGCCGCATCCGGAGCCTTCGGCCTACGCCAAAAAGTTCACCGGCAGGTATGAGCATCGCAACATCACTGGCGGTATCGGCCATAACCTGCCGCAAGAAGCACCGCAGGCCTTTGCCCAGGCCATTCTGGATGTCGATCGCTTCTAAAGCCTGCCTCGGCTGCCGCGAACGGAATTCCCTGTTTCGTGGCAGCCAATTCAGAGTCAAAACAGTAAGCAGCGAGTCTGCGTCTGAGATAACAGTTCTGCTGCACGCCAACAGATAGAGGATCCGAAAGTCCTGACATGGAGCACGTCGACCACATCCTGATCGTCGATGACGATCGTGAAATCCGCGAACTGGTTTCCAGCTATCTGAAGAAGAACGGGCTTCGGACGTCAGTCGCCGCCGATGGCCGCCAGATGCGCAGCTTTCTCGAAGGCAATACGGTCGATCTCATCGTGCTCGATGTCATGATGCCGGGCGATGACGGGCTCGTGCTCTGTCGTGAGCTGCGTGCGGGTAAGCACAAGGCAACGCCTATCCTGATGCTGACGGCCCGCAGCGACGAGATGGATCGCATCATCGGGTTGGAGATGGGCGCCGACGACTATCTGCCGAAACCCTTTGCCGCGCGCGAATTGCTGGCACGCATCAAGGCCGTCCTTCGCCGCACCCGCGCGCTGCCGCCGAACCTGCAGATTTCGGAGGCAGGACAGTGGCTTCGCTTCGGTGACTGGCGCCTGGATACGGTCGGCCGGCATCTTCTTGACAGGCAAGGAACCGAGATTGCGCTGAGCGGCGCCGAATACCGGCTGCTGCGGGTCTTCATCGACCATCCGCAGCGGGTGCTCAACCGCGACCAACTGCTGAACCTTACGCAGGGCCGCGATGCGGAACTCTTCGACCGCTCCATCGACCTGCTGGTCAGCCGCGTTCGCCAGCGACTGGGGGATGATGCCCGCGAGCCGACCTATATCAAGACGGTGCGCAGTGAAGGTTACGTCTTTTCCGTTCCGGTGGAGATTGAAGAGGCCAGGTCATGAGCGTGGGGGCTGCTCTTCGCTCCGGGTTTTGGCCGAGCACGCTGCGGGCTCGTCTTTTCTTCATTCTGCTGGCGGGCCTGGCGATTGCCTATGGCCTGTCCTTCACAGTCCTCTTCGTTGAGCGTTCCATGTCGGCCAAGGCCGTCATGCTCGGCACGTTGGAAAGTGATGTCGCGACCTCGATCGCCGTTCTCGACCGCCTGCCGGCGGATCAGCGCAGCGACCTGCTCGATCGTCTCAGCCGCGGCAACTATCGTTTCGAACTTGGGCCCGGTCTGCCCGGTGTGCCCGACAATTCCAGCAAGGGCAGGGAAATCGGCGGCAGGATCGAAGAGGCGATCGGCGGCACCTATCCGATCCGCATGGAATCCATTCCGGGCGATATCAGCCGGCTGCAGGCGCATCTGACGCTGAGTGACGGAAGTCCGCTGACGATCGACATCACGCCGCGGCCTCCGATGCCGATTGCGGCATGGTTGCCCTATGTGCTTGCTATCCAGATGGTGCTGCTCGTGCTTTGCACCTGGTTTGCCGTGCGCCAGGCAATCCGGCCGCTCGGGGCTCTTGCGGCTGCGGCCGACGCACTCGATCCCAACAAGAAAGGTCCGCCGCTCAGCGAGCGTGGCCCGAGCGAAGTTGCGCATGCGGCGCGCGCCTTTAATGCCATGCGCGAAAGGATCGCGCATTATCTCGAAGAGCGGGTACAGATTCTGGCTGCGATCTCGCACGACCTGCAGACGCCGATCACCCGTATGCGGCTGCGCGCCGATATGACCGATGATTCCCCCGAGAAGGACAAGCTGGTGCGCGATCTCGGTGAGATCGAACGTCTCGTGCAGGATGGGATCGCTTATGCCCGCAGCGCCCATGGCAATGGCGAGAAGTTTTCCCGTATCGACCTCTCGTCCTTCATCGACAGCATCGCCTATGACTATCAGGACATGGACAAGGCCGTCAGCGTCGTCGGCCTCGTGCAGGGCATTGCATCGACGAAACCGCATGCGCTTCGTCGCATTCTCACGAACTTCGTCGACAATGCGCTGAAATTCGCAGGTGCAGCCGAAATCAGCGTTGAGCGGAAAGGCGAGGAGGCGATCGCCATCACCGTGATGGACCGCGGCCCTGGCATTCCGGACGCCATGCTCGAAGCCGCCATGCAACCCTTCTTCCGGCTGGAACAGTCGCGTAATCGCGAGACTGGCGGCACAGGCCTTGGCCTTGCCATTGCCCAGCAATTGGCAGCCGCAATCGGCGGCTCGGTGCGGCTCTACAACCGCGAGGGCGGTGGTCTCGCGGCCGAAGTGACGATCCGCGCCAATTGATTTTTTCGCTGCATTTGTATGCGAAAATGTCCAGATAGACCGGCGCTACGCTTTGATACAGTTCGGCCGATTTTGGAAACATACGGGATACGTCAGACCGTCAAAACCACTCCGTCACCAGATGTCGCAGGTTGCGACACGAAACCAAGGAGTGCTCTCATGACGACGATTGAAAAGGTTCTCTACACCGGCAAGACCCACACCACCGGCGGCCGCGACGGCGCCGCTCGCAGCAGCGATGCGCAGCTCGATGTGAAGCTTTCGCCTCCGGGCAGCGCCCATGCAGGCACCAATCCTGAACAGCTCTTTGCAGCCGGCTGGTCGGCCTGCTTCATCGGGGCAATGGGCCTTGCTGCTGGCAAGCGCAAGCTGAGGCTTCCCGCCGATACTGCTGTTGACGCTGAAGTCGATCTCGGCATGACCGGCGATGCCTATTTCCTGCAGGCCCGGTTGAACATCAGCCTGCCGGGTCTGGAACCTGAAGTCGCCCGCACGCTGATTGAGGAAGCCCACCAGACCTGCCCTTATTCGAAGGCGACGCGCGGCAACATCAATGTCGAGCTCAATCTCGTCTAAACATCCCGGCTCAATTTGGGTGCAGCTGGCTGCATCCACGGAGGCTTCGATGAAAAGGATCATTATCTTCATTCTGGGAGCAGCGGTTTTTGCAGCCCCCTGTATCTATGACGTGTTCTCTGATGAGCCGTCGCCACTGCTTGGTCTGCTTGCTGCGGCCTCGGGGGCACCCGGGTCCCTGTAAGGTGATTGCAATCTGTCATCGCTGAGAGCGATGAGTAGGGCACCCGCCGTTTGGCGGGTGCCTTTATTTTTTTAAGTCTTTCTACCTGTCTGGCTCCGATTGCGTCGCAAAACGATCTCAGTCTTGACATTAATACGGTCGTACGTATTGTAATGCGTATGGCAAAACATTCACATCGAAACTCAATTCTCGAAGCCGGCCGAAAGGTCATGTTCCGCAAGGGTTACATTGGCGCGGGGGTCCGCGACATCGTCGCCGAAGCGGGCGTGCCACAGGGTTCGTTCACGAACCACTTCCGTTCCAAAGAGGAATTCACGAAGGAGGTGCTGGATCTCTACTTTCAGGATCTTCAGTGCGCCATCGAGACGGCGCTTGGGGATGCGGGGCTGAGACCACGCCAGCGCATCGAGAAATATCTCGATATCATCACCGGCCGTCTGGCTGCCGATGGTTTCAGCCGCGGCTGCCTCATCGGCGATCTCAGCCTGGAGGCGGCCCCGCAGAGCGAGACGCTGCGCACGCGGCTATCGGAAATTTTTGGCGAATGGAGCGCGCCATTTACGGCTTGCATTGCCGAAGGACAGGCCTCCGGGGAGATCGATGATGCGATCAGTCCGGAAGATCTGGCCGAATTCCTCCTTGCTTCATGGGAAGGCGCGATCCTGCGCATGAAAGTATCGCGGGATGCCCAGCCCCTGGAGCGGTTCAAGAAGATCGTCTTTGCCACCGTGTTCAAGGATCACAGCCATGAGACATGATATCAGTCTGCCGCGCGTGCCGGTGCTCGATTCCGAAATGGCATATCGCGAGGCCGGCAGAACGGACGGCCCTGTCGCCCTCCTTCTGCATGGCAATCCCACTTCGTCTTATATCTGGCGCAACATCATTCCGCATGTCGCAGATGCCGCCCATTGTATCGCTCCGGACTTGATCGGCTTCGGCCAATCCGGCAAGCCGGATATTGCCTATCGATTCGAAGACCATGTGCGCTACGTCGACGCCTTCATAGCGAAGATGGGCATCAAGTCGGCCTATCTCGTCGCCCAGGATTGGGGAAGCGGGCTGGCGCTCCATCTCGCCGCCCGTCGTCCCGATTTCGTCCGAGGCTTGGCCTTCATGGAGTTCATCAGACCGATCCCGACCTGGGACGAATTTCTGCAGAACAGCGACGAGCGTGAGATTTTTCGCAGATTCCGCACGCCGGGAGAGGGGGAGGCGCTCGTTCTCCAGGACAATATCTTCGTTGAAGGCGTACTGCCGGGGGCAACGCACCGTCAATTCAGCGAGGAGGAGATGGCCGTCTATCGAGCGCCGTTTCCGACACCGGCCTCGCGCCGGCCGACCTGGCAATTTCCAAATGAGCTGCCGATCGCCGGCGAACCGGCAGATGTCTATGCGATCATGGAAAAGGCGCACGAGGCTCTGGCGGTATCGAACTATCCGAAGCTTCTCTTCGCTGGCGATCCCGGCGCCCTCATTCCGACCGCCTTTGCCGAGGATTTTGCAAAACGTCTGCGTAATTGCCGGCTGATCAAGCTGGGCAAAGGCCTGCACTACCTGCAGGAAGATCATCCTGAAATCATCGGCGAGACGGTTGCCGCGTTCATCGCCGAGATCGAGGCGCAGAGCCTGGTCGCATAAGGCAGCGGAGCGATTGCCGCCACTGGAGAACGAAGGCGAGCCTCGACTTCGTTCTCTTCTCTATCCGGCTACCGCAGATGCTAATGTATTCTTTTTGCGGGGCGAACGGTGCGTTGTTCGATCCGCCCTGCGATGGAGAAAATCAGCACATCGACATCGGCATCGATCGTCGACCCATCCAATAGCCGGACGACGTCGTCTATCCCCGACACCGGATGGCCGGCGATTGCGAGCAGATAATCACCCTCGCGAAGGCCGGCCCTGGCGGCAGGACCATCGTCTTCGACGCGGCGCAGGCGGACTGTTGTCCGTTGGGGAACGCCGGCCTCAAGCGCAATACGCCGATGCAGATCGACCGTATCGGCTGCGATGCCGATATATCCGCGGCGGACCTCGCCGAAGCGCAGGATTTCAGACACGACGTGCTTGGCGGTATTCGATGCGACCGCAAAGGCAATACTCTGCGCGCCCTGGATGACCGCGGTGTTGACGCCAATGACCTCACCTGACGAAGAGACCAGCGGACCGCCTGAATTGCCGGGGTTAAGCGCCGCGTCGGTCTGGATGATATCTTCCATCAGGCGACCGCTCGCGGCGCGCATCGAGCGTCCGAGAGCGGAAACGACGCCCGCTGTGACAGTCCATTCGAAGCCAAGCGGATTGCCGATGGCAACAGCGATATGCCCGCGCTTCAGCTTCTTCGAGTCGGCAAGCTGCGCCCAGGCGCCGGACCAGTCGTTGGCCCGGATCAGCGCAAGGTCGGTGTCTTCATCCCGGCCGAGCACCCGGCCTTCTACGACTGCACCATCAGGCGTCTTGATGGTGACGGCCTTTGCATCGCCGACGACGTGATTGTTGGTGACGATGAGACCGTCGGGCGAGATGGCGAAGCCGGAACCATGCCCCGCCCGTCCGCCGATGCGCTCGATGCGGCTGACTGCCGGGCCGACCATATCGACGGTATTTGACACCGTTTCGGAATAGGCATCCAGCAGCCCGGCGTCTGACGACGGCTGAATGTCACGATCAATGAATCCCATGAAATCTCCTCCGACGCGTGAGGCGTCGACGTTGAGGACCGGCAGCGACTGCTGGAGGCAAAGGGCTGTCGTTCGACAGGTGAACAATGGAAATATCAGGTGAGGCTTGCAGCGCTGTCTTTCAAGAGCCGTGATTTCTGGAGGCGGCGAGGTACGAAGCCGCCACCTTGCAGGCAGCCAGCGCTGCGGCGCCGGCGTCAAGACCTCCGATGATGGCATCGATGTAACCACCAGCGAAATAATCCCCCGCTCCCGTCGTATCGCGCACCGGGGCTGCTGGCGGTAACTCGACGATGATCGAATCTTGCCGGCTGACGATCTCGATGGGTTGCATACCGCTCGTCAGCACGAGGGTTTCAAGCCGTGGCGCGGCGATTTCAGCAGCTGCCTGCCAGGCGGTTTGCGCCGCTCCTTTCACGTCCGAGCGCGAAGCGATCAGAACATTAGCCGGCCGGCGTTCAGCCGAGAGCGGATATTGCGAAACCACCTGGTCGAAATCATCCAATTGCCGCAGGGCGGCCTGGCTCATCGTCCGTGCATTGAGGTAGACGAGCGAAGCATCGATCGGCGGCAGGGCTTCGATACCAGGCCTGCGGCGGCCAGCAGGCGCGATGATGGTGCGTTCGCCGCTGGGGTCGACAAGGATGTCGACGGCTGCAGTCTTTCCGGGCACGAGGCCAACGAAATCGGTGTTGAAGCCACGTTTGCCGAGATCCTTCAGATAGGTGCGCCCTCGATCATCGTCGTGAAGACTGGTGACGAGTATCACCTCATGGCCGCGATCGAGCAGGACCAGGCCGGTATTGAAGCCGCCGCCGCCATAGCGCTCCTCAATCGATTGGCAGGCGAGCCTCCCGCCGGGCACCAGCGGTCGGTCGAGCCGCCAGATTCGGTCGACATTGGCATTGCCGACCACCATTATCCTTGCCATTCCGTCTCCCTTGCCGCGCTCTTCCGCCGCTTAGCGTGCGCTGTCATTCTTACCGATGATCTTACCGCGCAGCCAGGCGGAGGAAAGATCGATAACATAAACGACGGCGACGATCAGGAAGATGATCGTCCAGGCTTCCGGCCAGCGATAGGCGGCAATGCGGTCCGCAAGCAGAAACCCGATTCCGCCGGCGCCGACAATGCCGAGAATGGTGCCTGAGCGGGTGTTGGATTCGAAATTGTAGAGCATGATCGACAGGATCACCGGCATGGCCTGCGGCATGATGGCAAGGCGGATCGTCTGCAGCGGTCCGCCGCCCGACGCGAGAACACCATCGACGGGTTTGCGCGAGGTATTTTCGATTGCTTCCGAAAAAAGCTTGGCGAATGTGCCGATTTCCGAGACGGCGATGGCGAAGACGCCCGGGAGCGGACCAAGGCCGAAGGCGCGGATGAAGATCAGTGCGAGTACGATCTGTTCCACTGCGCGCAGCGCATCGAAACCTCGGCGGGTCGACAGCCGCACCCAGCCGAGCGGCATGATGTTCTTGGCACCGAGAAAGGCGAGCGGAAAGGCGACCACCGCACCAAGCAGCGTTCCCAGGAACGCCATAGAAATCGTCTGGCCGAGGCCGACGAGCACATCGTTCCATTCCTGCCAGGTCGTCCAGATATAAGGCGGGAACATGAAGGAGAAGATCATGCCGAGCCGCGACAGGCCGTTCAGGATGCGCGCCGGCGAAAAGTCGAAGAGATAGAGGCCGGCAACGAGTGGCAGGATAAGGGCTATCGCACCGGTATAGCGCATCAGCCGTACGCGCGGCGGGACCGAAAATGCGCCCGGCACGCGTTGCCGCAGTCCGGAAAGGGAGGAGGTGTCGGCCATGTCTCAGATACTCCGGCTTTCGATGCCGATGATGCGGTGGCGCAGCTTCTCACTCAGGAAATCGATGATCACGACAGTGACGAGAATGATGACGAAGAGCGCCGATAGATCGGTGTATTCCTGAAGCGACATGGCTGTGCGGATCTCCTGTCCAAGGCCGCCGGCGCCGACATAGCCGATGATCGAGGACGAGCGTACATTGATCTCGAAGCGCAGGAGCGTGTAACTGATGATGTTCGGGATGACCTGCGGCACGACGCCATAACGCATCTGCTGAAACCAGTTGCCGCCCGAAGCTTTGACGCCTTCCAGCGGCCGCATGTCGATATTCTCGTTGATCTCGGAATAGAGTTTGCCGAGCGAACCCGTCGCATGCGTCGAGATCGCCAGCACGCCGGCAAGTGGGCCGACGCCGAAGCAGAAGACGTAGATCAGCGCCCAGACGATATCGGGAACCGTGCGGATAACCTCGAGATAACGGCGGGAGGCGATCAGCAGAAAGCTGTTGGGACTGAGGTTGCGGGCGGCGGGGAAGCTCAGGATAAAGGCGCCGACGACACCGAAAAACGTTGCGACATAGGCGATCAGGATCGTTTCGCCGAGCAGCTCCAGCCAGACCGGCCAGCGCCAGAACCATTCGGCGAGATCGGAACCGAGCGTCTCGAGGCGCAAATGCGGCAGTGTCTTGTAGAGATATTCGCCGAGCCGGGGCAGGGAAGCCCATAGTTTCCAGGTCGTGATACGCTCGCCCGAGGGCAGATTGACCTCGGTCATGTCGAAGAAGCCGCCCGTCCAGGCCGTCAGCAAAACCGCGGCGGCAATGAGCATGACCGAAACGAGTTGCACGGTTTTGGCGCGGCTGCGGATACTGCGATATTCCGCCTCGAACTGGCGGATCGTGATGGAAGCTGATGCTGTCGTCATGTCTGATCCCGGTCGTCAGAGCGCCGGAGGGCGCGGCGCTCCCGTTGCTTGGCGTGGATGAGGGATGTCAGCCGTTACGGCGCTGCTTCTTCAGCCAGTCGCGCATGTCGACGATCCACTGATAGCGCTGATGATCGACTTCGACATAGCCTTTGGAGGTGGAGTTATCGCCGCCGCTCATTTCCTTGAAGGCATCGGGTGCCTTCTCCGGCGTTGCCTTTACCGCTGCCTTGACCTCAGCGATCATGTCGGCGGGCAGGTTGGTGCGGGTGGTGAAGGGGCCGTTGGTGATCTCAGGCGACTGCCAGATACGGCAGACCTCACCCTTCGGGATCATGCCCTTCGACTCCATGCGCTGCGGGATGCCGCTGATGTCGTTGTTGACATAGGTCGCGGCAGCATCGAACTGCTTGTTGGCGACGGCCATGACGCCGGTTTCGTGAGCGCCGGAGAAGGGAATGGCCGAGAAAAAGGTCTTCGGATCGTAGCCCTGCTTGACGAGGTTATAGTAAGGCACGGCGTAGCCGGAGGTGGAATCCGGATCGGCGAAGGCGAGAACCTTGCCCTTCAGGTCGTCGACCGACTTGTAGCCGGAGTCGCAGCGAACGGTGATGACAGAATAGTAGCCGGTCGAGCCGTCCTGTTCCTGGCCCGCGAGCAGTGGTTCCACGCCGCCATTGGTTTCGGTATAGGCGGCCGCATAGGCGGAGGAGCCGAGGAAGGCGAATTCGATCTGGTCGGAGGCGAGCGCCTGGATGACGCCGTCATAATTGCCGGCGGTGAAGATCTCGACCTTCACGCCGAGTTCCTTTTCCAGATATTGCTGGAAGCCGACGCGGCGTGCGATGCGGTCCTTCTCGTTCTCGCCCGAGAGAACGCCTAGGCGGATCGTCTTGTACTGGTTTTTCCAACCGTCGGCATGGGCCTGGCTGGACAGGGCAAGCGTGGCCGTCACGGCCGCAAGCATGAGGACGTTTTTCATTCCAACTCTCCTGTTGCAAAAAGAAGCCCGCGGCCTGGCAGAACCGCGGGCGAAACTCATACCGCCTGGTAGACCTTCTCTTTTGCGGTTCGACCGGCGTTGAATGAGGTGGATGTCACGGCCTCGTCGATCTCTGCGTCGAAATCCTCCGTGCCGTAGATTTCGCGGACCCGTTCCTGGGTCAGATCTGCCGGCGCGCCGTCAAAACGCACCCGCCCGGCCCGCATGGCGATAATGCGTTCGCAATAGTTGCGGGCAGTATCGAGCGTATGCAGATTGACGAGTACGGTAATGCCATCCTCGCGATTGATCTTGCGCAGCGCCTCCATGACGCGTGTCGCATTGGCCGGATCAAGCGACGCGATCGGCTCGTCGGCAAGCATGATCTTCGGGTTTTGAACCAGCGCCTTTGCGATGGCGACGCGTTGCTGCTGGCCGCCTGACAACGTGCCAGCCCGTTGCAGAGCCTGCGGCACGAGGTCGAGCCGATCGAGCGCGCGGATCGCCATTTCCTTCTCTTCATCCGTAAAGCGGCGCAGCATGGATGAGAGGAAGCCGTGCTCAGCGACGCGGCCGATCAGAACGTTCGTCAGCACATCCATCCGCTCGACCAGATTGAACTGCTGGAATACCATGGCGCAGGAGGCGCGCCACAGACGCAACTCGCGGCCGCGCAGCTTGGTGATATCCTTGCCCTCGAACATGATCGTGCCGGATGTCGGGTCCAGGAGACGGTTGATCAGCCGGAGCAATGTCGATTTGCCGGCGCCGCTGCGTCCGATAATGCCGACCATCTGACCGGCGTAGATCGACAGATTTACGTCGTCGACCGCCTGTGTTTGACCGAATTTCTTCTTGAGGGAATGAAGTTCAAGCACCGGAAGACCTCCGCTTGCCAGAAGCGCCAGAGACGAAACTGAATTGTACTTAAATACCAGTCTATGAAATGAAATATAGCATTTCAGTATGACACTTTTATTAAGTAATTGTTCAATATTTGCCGATAGTTACGTTGTTTTTATCAAGTAATACATCCGGAAAATCCGGATGTATTTTGTTCAATAGCAGCCCCTGGCGCTTTCCGGCTGGAGGCTTCTTATGCAGCCTTTTGGAATCGCAGGACAATTCCATCCGAATAGACCTGCCTGCCCCGGCAGAAAGTGGCCCGCACCCGCGGAAGGCGGCCATGCTCGGCGATGACGAGATCGGCACGCAGTCCAACTTCGATCGCGCCGCGATCTGTCAGCCCAAGCGCCTTGGCGGGATTGGCGCTGACCAGCGCCACAGAAGCCGGCAGTCCGCCCGATCCGGCTTCCGCAAGTGCGATGGCAGCCGGCAGCATGGCGGAGGGATGGTAATCGCTCGCCAGGATGTCGAGAACGCCGCGTTCATAGGCCTCACGGGCAGAAAGATTGCCTGAATAGGAAAGCCCGCGAAGCGCATTCGGTGCGCCCATGGCCGTTGCCAGCCCGAACTTGCGGGCCTCCTGTGCAGCCGCCATCGTCACAGGAAACTCGCTGATGCGCGCACCAAGTCCCTCCACGATTGCGATCTTCTCTACGCTGTCGTCATCATGGGAGGCGATGATGACGCCATGGTCGCGCGCGGTGGCGGCGATGCCCTGCAGATTGTCGACCGCGTCATTGTTCTGGGCGCGGTTTTCCATGCGTTGCTGAACACGCTGGGCAGCCTGTTCGAGACTGATCTTGTTGTTGCGCGCGATCGTCTCGATATGGCGTTCGACATCGCGGTACTGGCCCTGGCCCGGCGTGTGGTCCATCAGCGAGACGAGATCGAGGGCGCCGGCCCGCAGCAGGTCTTCGATGACGGCGCGGGCATGGGTGAAGGTGATTTCGAAACGTGCGTGAACCCTGTGGTCGATCAGGAGATCGTTCTTCCGGAGTTCGACCAGCGTCTGGATGATCGAGCGCGAATGCTCTTCCGAGCGGATGTGGCCATAGCTGCTATTGGCATGGAAGGAGAGCGCCGCATAGGCGGTGGTGATGCCATTGCCGGCAAGCTTCTTGTCGAGTTCGAAAATGCCGAGTTCCAGCGGAAAGCGCACATTCGGCCGCGGCTCGATCTCGCGCTCGATCATATCGCCGTGCATGTCGATGAAGCCCGGAAGCAGCAGCCTGCCGTCGCCTGAAATATCGGCTTCGGCCACCGGCTCTTCCCTGATGTCGGCGATCATGCCACCTTCGATCCTCACGGCACCGCGCGGTATGACCCTATCGCGCAGCACGATTTCGAAATCACTCAGCCACATTCTCTACTCCATCCTGGATCTGTCGGGTTTGAAGGCTGATTTCGCGGTCGATGAGATCCGCGATATCGTCGGGGTGGTGAAAGACGCCGATCATTGCGACGCCTGCAGCTTTCAGCTCGGCGAGGCGGGCAACGAGTGCGCGGCGCGCATTCTTGTCGAGCGAGGCGGTCGGCTCGTCGAGGAAGAGAAGCCGCTGCGGCAGGATGAGGGCACGCGCCAGATTGACCTTCTGCTGTTCGCCGCCGGAGAAGGTGGAGGGGTAGGCCGCCCAGAGCCCCGGCTTGACGCCGAAGGCGGAAAGCCAACGGCGCGCCTGTTCAATCGCCTCGTCGTAAGGTTGGCCGGCAAGGCGCAGCGGCTCGGCGACCAGTTCTTCGGCCGCCACGCGCGGACGGGCCTGCAGGAACTGCGTCACGAAGCCGATCTCCCGCTTGCGCAGGAGGGCGATATCGACGTCGGCTGCGACTGTTAGATCGATGACACCTTCGCGCGTATGATAATAGGCGTGGCCGGCGCGCGGTACGTAGGAACGGTAGAGCGTGCGCAAGAGCGTCGATTTGCCGGCGCCGTTTTCGCCGGTCAGCAGGATGAATTCACCTTCGCGGAGTTCGAAAGCGACCTTGTCGAAGGCGTGCAGCGTGCGTTTGAGATGATGCATCTCGAAATGCTTGGCGAGGCCCTGGACGGAGAGAATGGTCTGCGCCGAAGCGGCAGGATGTGTGTGCATGTTCACCGGCTCGGTCTCCTCTCAAAGCTTCGCATGCACGAGCTGCTGGGTATATTCATGCTGCGGATCCTGGAAGATCTGGTCGGCGAGCCCCTCTTCGACGGCTTCGCCGTTGCGCATCACCATCACACGATCTGCCATCGTGCGGATAACACCGAGATCATGCGAAACGATGACGATGGTGATCCGGCGTTCGCGCTGCAGCCGCTTCAGCGTGTCGAGCACCAGCGCCTGGACGCTGACATCGAGCCCCGTGGTAGGTTCGTCGAGCAGCAGAAGCGCCGGTTCGAGCGCAATCGCCTTGGCAAGCTGCACGCGCTGCTGCATGCCGCCCGAGAGTTCTGCGGGACGGGCATCCATGCGCGCGACCGGAAATTCCGAGGCATCGAGTGCGCCCTTGGCGCGGGCACGAAGCGTTGCGAAATTCCGCTCGCCGGCGATCAGCAGCCGCTCGGCGACATTTCCGCTGCTCGTATGGTTCATCCTCAAACCAAGATGCGGGTTCTGGTAGACTATGCCGATATGGCGCGCCCGCAGCATGCGCCGCTCGAAACGGTCGAGCGCGAAGAGGTTGATATCCTCGCGGCCGGGAAGCGCCAGCCTGTATTCACCGTCATCCGGCCGGTCTTCTAGGTTCATCATCCTGAGCAAAGTCGATTTGCCGGAACCGGATTCGCCGACGATCCCGAGCACTTCGCCGGGATAGACGGTCACATCGACGCCGCGCAGCGCCTGTACCTTGCCGAAGCTCTTGCGGATGCCGTTCATCGTCAGGATCGGCGAGGACAGCATCAGCCGCGGCGGCTGGCGCCCGGATGCCGAAAGATTGGCGGCAGAAAGATTGGAGGCGGAAAGGGGGGCGGCGCTCATTGCTCGATCTTGCCTTGCTTGTAATAGGTTTCGCCGATGGCAACGGTCTCGCCGTCCTGCTTGCGGATATGCTTGACGCCATACTGGCTGTCGGAAACCTCGAAGGTGGAGGAGCCATCATCCTGCGGTAGTTCGTTCATGAAATAGCCTGTTACGCCGCTGCGGTGACAAATCTTGTCAGCATGATCCTCGACCCGGTAGGGCACGTCGTCGAATACAAGCGGTTCGACGCGGGTGTAGGGTGGCACGGCATGGATGCGCTTTTCGCGGCCGGCCGAGAGGATGGTGAGGTTCGCCGCCTGGTTCATCTTCGGCACATCCCAGCGCGGGATCGGCGAAGGGGTCATCACATGGCGACCATTGACCATGCTCGGATAGCTGGAACCCTGCATAATCCGGCCGGAGCGCACCAGCTGCTCGTAGAGGGTCAACCAGAGTTGGCCGTAATCGGCATCACCATGCATGATACGCGCTTCTGACATGTCCGGCTGGACAGGCCGCAGCGGTTCGGGATTGGGAACCTGCAGCACGAGGATCTGGTCCTCGCGCAGCTTCTCTTCTGGGATGCGGTGGCGCGACTGGATGATGTCTGCCTCCAGCGTATCCAATGTCTCCCGGGCCGAGCTAACCCGGCGCAGGAACTTGCGGATGCTGCTGGCATTGACCGAATCGTCGGCACCCTGATCGATGACCTTGACGACGGATGTCGGCTTCAGGAGCGTCAGCGTCACCTGCAGGCCGCCGGTTCCCCAGCCGCGGGCAATCGGCACTTCGCGGCTGGCATAGGGCACCTGATAACCGGGAATGGCGATGGCTTTGAGGATGCGGCGGCGCATCTCGCGCTTGGCGGATTCGTCCAGGAAGCCATAGCTGAAGGCCGCCCAGGGTTTTGTCAGTTGATCGAGTTTCACGGCATTGCCTTTTCGAGTTCGGCCTGCTTGACGGCGCCGTCCTGGGGTGCGCCGGTTTCATTGGCCGCCTTGTCGGCTTTGACGCGCCTGATAGCATCGAGGCTCGACTGGAAGGTCACGTAATGCGGCAGCTTGAAGTGGATGCAGAAGCCCGAGCTTTCGACGGGTTCCGTATGGTAGAGGACGAATTCCTCATTCGAGGCCGGATGGGGATTGGGCTGATTGGAGGCGAGATCGAGCGAGGCGGCGGCAATGACCTTCACCTCGTTCCAGCCGAACGTGGCGGAAAAGCCGAGTTCGAGGCCCTTGCTCTTGGAGATGACCTCCGTTTGGCTGACGCGCACGCGTCCGGCGCTGAAGAGCGTGCCGCGCGGATGGCGGATGCGCACTTCGGCTTCGGCGAGCCGCAATTCGTTGACGGTCGGATGCACGCTGCCATAACCGCGCATGGTCGAGTAGCCGAGCGCCAGCGTCCCGCCGGTATCGGCACGCGCCAGACTCTGCAGCTTGTGGGCGCGGCTTGCCGGAAAGAGCAGCGGCTCGCGCGTCACATCGGGGATCTCGTCGAGCGGTACGTCTTCCGTTGATGTCTCCTCGATCAGGCCCTGCGCCTTCTGCCAGTCGGTGAGCGACGGCTGGGTGGCGGGTGCGGGTGTCTTTGCGGCTTCCACCGGTTCTGGAACGAAGGTCGTTCCGTTCAGCACATCGACATTCAGCAGACGGTGCGAATAATCGAGCGTCGGCCCGAGGATCTGGCCGCCTGGAATATCCTTGAAGGCTGCCGAAATACGCCGCACTGTAAAGAGATCCCGCTGGCGCACCGGTTCAGCAATCGTCAGGCGCGGCTGGGTGGTGCGATAGGCGCGCAGCAGCAGCACTGCCTCGTAGAGGTCGCCGCCGGACTGGGCCAGCGCCAATGCGGCAAGCTCCGGCGCGTAAAGCGAGGCTTCGCCCATCACGCGGTCGACCAAGTAAGGCAGGCTCTCGCCGATCGCGTCGACACGGGCCTTGTCGATCTGTCCGAGTTCTTCGCGATAGAAGCGCTCGGACTGTTCAATAGCGTGTTCTCCGCCACGTGTTGCAACATAGGCCATCAGAGCACCTCTATCTTGGTGGAGCGGGGAATGCCGATCAGGCTTGCGCCGTCGGCTAGATAGATGTCCCAGCCGAGCGGATAGTGGGTGGCTTCGGCGCGCAGCGCCCAGAAATCCGGATGCACGCCGCCGATCGCGATATCGATGGAACCGTTGACGCCGGGGCCTGTCAGGCGAAGCCTCGTTCCCGATCCGATGATGGCCGGCGCGAAAATCGTTGCGGAGGCATCTGGATAGAGCAGACTGCCGCTGAGCATTACCGAAAGCGCGGAGACTTCGGCGCGGTCGCCGATCGATGCGAAGACATATTCCGCCTGATGCAGGGCAACGGCATTGGCGCCGGTCCCGACAATCTCTGCCTTCAATCTCTCATCGGTGCAGAAGAAGCTGCATTCGCGGTCGAGCAGGCTTTCGGCCAGCGCAAGAAGGCCCTGAAAGGGCAGGGGCTGGACGCGGCCGGGACGGGCAAGTGCCCACATCAGCGCATCGAAGGTGGCGTTCGTGCGCATGTCCTCATCAGTAGGAAGGAGCAAGGTCTGTGTCATCAGAAGGTCTCCATGCGCACGCGCGTCGCTTCGACCTTGCGCAGCCTGATATCGTCGTCCTGAATCTGGCGGCGCTGTTCGCTGGTCAGGAAGGTCTCGATGCCGGTCTTGCCGATCTTGCCTGCGAAACTCGCATCGATGACGGCGATCGCCATGGCATGTTCGAGATCGCGCCCGACGACGGCGCCATAACCTTCTACGCCATGATCCGACAGGCGTATATGGGCCTCGGCCATCAGCACTTCGCCGAGATGGAAGGCCGTGTTATGCACGGTGTCAGTGTAGGGCAGCATCGCAAGGCCGGTGCGGTTCACGAGAACCTCAACCGCTCCCACATCATCGAGCAGTTCCTCTGCAACGGCTTTGATCCCTTCCGCATCCGCCCTGGCAAGTATGTCGAGCATGCTTGCATGGCTGAAGCTGGCAGGGGGCGCGCCGGCTTCCATGGTGTCATTCATCGTCCTGTCCTTTTGCCGTCGTCGCAGCGCGATCCTCCGGCTCGTTATCAATGCTGAATTGCACGCGTTCTCCGGCCCAGACGGTCTCGGAATAGGCGATTGGCCGGCCTTCCATGTCGACGTCGGTTTTCTGGACGACGAGCACCGGCTGCTGGGGCGACTGGGCAAGAAGCTGCGCTTCGTCACCAATCGCGCGGCGGGTGAGGATTATGGTGCTCTGCCTGACATAGTCGGGGATGCCGAAGGCAGCGTAGATGCTGGTGACCGATTCACCCGCGCGGCGGCGCAGGTGCATGTTCGGGAAGCGCTCGACCGGATGGTAGGAATGACTGAGGCTGATCGGCACATCGTCGGCAAAGCCGCGGCGGGCGATCATGTAGACCTTTGCGCCTTCCGGGAGCTTGAGTGCTGTGGAGATCCCCGGCGGCGCCACGATCTCCGACTCAGAGACCGGCTGGCCGGAGGGAACGCGCCCTTGTTCCAGAAGGTTTTTGCGGAAGCGCGTTCGCCGGGCGATATTGTAGGTGATGACGGAGTGCTCTTCCACGAAGGTACCGCGCCCCTGCTCGACCCGCACCTTTCCGGCAGCAGCAAGCTCGGCGATCGCCCGTCGTACGCTGTGGCGGCCGACCTGGAACTGCTCCATGATCTCGGCTTCCGTCGGCAGGCGGCTTCCCGGCTGGAGCGCGCCTGACGCGATATCCCTGTTGATCTGTTTCTCGACGATCTGCCAGTGGCCGGACCGCGATCTTGCTTCGATCGAATGTTCTTCATTAGTCATTCGGATGAATCCAAAATTCATTCGGATGACCTAAACATAGCGGCTATCGGTGACGCTTTTGTGTAAGCGGCGGACGACCTCTTCGCTGATTGACTAGGTGACTGAAGCGAACCGGTCGCGCAGGCCCGGTCCGGAAGATCCGGATGTACAAATATGCTGCCGACGGATTATCATCCGATATCGGCGTCGCGTTCATGTCCGACGCCAGGAGAACCGATGGCACCAGATGACTTGGCGTGGGAGGGAAACGAAATTCAGACTGCGTAGGGATTTTCTGCGGGCGTCGTGAACCAGTGCGGGCCATCTTCGGTCATGTAGATATGGTCTTCGAGGCGAACGCCGAATGTGCCGGGGAAGACGACCATCGGCTCGTTCGAGAAGCACATGCCCGGTGCCAGCAGTGTTTCGTTGCCGCGGACGATATAGGGCGCCTCGTGGATTTCGAGGCCAAGGCCATGGCCGGCGCGATGCGGCAGACCGGGCAGGCGATAGTCCGGTCCGAGCCCATGCCGCACAAACACGTTGCGGGCGGCCACGTCCAGACTTTCGCAGGGCGTGCCGAGTTTTGCCGCATCGAAAACGGCCTGCTGGCCCTCACGCTCGATTGCCCATGCGCGTACGAATTCGCGATTGCCCTCGTCCAGCATATAGGTGCGTGTCAGATCTGAATGATAACCGTCGATCCGGCAGCCCGTATCGACGAGAATGACGTCACCCGCCTGCAGGATCTGTTCGCCATCCGCCCCATGCGGCAGCGCTGTCGCCGCACCAAAGGAGACGATGCAGAAGGTCGAGCCGCCATCGGCGCCGGCAGCGCGATGCTGCTGGTCGATGAAGCGCGCAACGTCCGAGGCGGCTATGCCGGGCGCGAGCGTGTCGTGGACCTTGCGATGAATATCTAGCGTGATACCCATCGCATACCGGATGAGGGCGATTTCAGCCGGCGATTTGATGGCGCGTAGCGCGCGGATGACAGGCCCTGCATCGACAAGGCGGGTCGCCGCTATCTCTCTGGTAAAGGCGTGATAGAAGGCAAGCGGCAATGCATCGTCGAGCGCGAGCTTGCCGGACGGACCGACGAGCCGTGATACCAATGCGGCAGGGCTTTCCTCTTCTTCCCAGACGGCAATCTCGCCGGGCAGGTGCGCCAGGGTCTCGACGCGGCTGCGCTCAAAACCGGGTACGATGTAAGTGAGTTTATCGTCAGTCACGACCGCGCCGAGCAGCCGCTCGCTCAGGTGCCAGACCAGGCCGGTAAAATAGCGTAAGCTCTCTGTCGGGCCGAGCAGCGTGGCGGCGATGCCGTGCGTCTGCATGCACTCGCGCAAGCGCGACAGGCGGTTGCGCCGTTCTTCATCAGTGATGGCTGCGACGGGATGGGACCAGACCGGGAGAGACACGCTATATATCCGTTATCTTTGTCAAAATTGAATGCTTGATTCCAGCATAGGGCAATTGTAGGCAGTGTGTCGACAAACATTCCACAGGATTTGATCATGCTCGTCAGCGAATATACGATCCCCGGGGTTCATGTCTGCGACCATCTCGTCGACGTGCCGCTCGACTGGAAAAAGCCTGATGGCGCCTCGGTCAAGGTCTTCGCGCGCGAGGTTTGCGATCCCGCACGCAAGCAGGAAAAGTTGCCTGTCCTTCTCTTCCTGCAGGGTGGCCCGGGCGGCAAGTCGCCGCGACCGGTCGGCGGCGGTCCGTCCTGGCTCGGCGAGGCGCTCAAGAATTACCGCGTCGTGCTGCTCGATCAGCGCGGTACGGGCAGAAGCACCCGCATCGAGAGCGCCACCATGGCTGCTTTTACGGACGGGAGGGCCGGAGCCGATTATCTCAGCCATTTTCGGGCCGACAATATCATTGCCGATTGCGAGTATCTCCGGAAGACCTTGTTCGGCGGCGTGCGCTGGGAGACGCTTGGTCAGAGCTATGGCGGCTTCCTGACGCTGACTTATCTGTCGCAGGCGCCGGAGGGGCTGGCTGCCTGCTATGTCACGGGCGGGCTGGCTGGGCTCTCGGCAACGGCAGATGAGGTTTATCGCCGCACTTATCTGCGGGTTGCTGCCAAGAACCGGGAATACTACCAGCGCTATCCTGCCGATCGCGACCGCATCGCCCGGATCGCCGAGCGCATTGCCGCCGATGATGTCCGTCTGCCTGACGGGGATCGCTTGACGGTGCGTCGGCTGCAGACCATCGGCATCGATTTCGGCATGGCGCCGGGTTACGAGAACGTGCACTGGCTGGTGGACGAAGCCTTCTCCGATCCGGAGGAAACGCGGTTCTCCGATGCTTTCCTCGCCTCCGTCATGTCGCTGACCTCCTATGATGGAAATCCAATGTTCGCCGTATTGCAGGAAAGCATCTACGGGCAGGGCAAGGGTGCGACCGGCTGGGCGGCAGAGCGTATCCGGTCGGAATTCGCCGAATTCGGTGAAGAGAGCCGGCCGCTCTATCTGACCGGCGAGATGATGTATCCGTGGATGTTTGAGGAAATCCGCTCGCTGCGGCCCTTCCGCGATGCGGTGGAGGCGCTGGCGCGTCACGACGGGTTCGAACCGCTCTACGATCCGGCCCGGCTGGCATCAAGCGAGATCCCGGTCGCCGCAGCGGTCTATTTCGATGACATGTATGTCGATGCCGAGTTGTCACTCGCGACTGCCCGTGATGTCGGCAATATCAAGACCTGGGTGACGAACGAATTCGAACACGACGGCGTGCGCCAGTCAGCCGCTGTCTTCACGCGCCTCAGGCAGATGGTGCGCGATCGCGGCGGCCCCCTCGGTTAATCCGAGGGGTTTCCGCCTTTGGTATGTTCGCACGTACGTCGACGTCAGGCCGAAAGCGACCTGCCGCCGACGGGGTCGAAGAGATGCATGCGGTTCATGTTGAAGGAGAGCGGCATTTTCGTGCGTGGGCGCGGGTCGCTCTCAGGATCGACATTGGCGCACATGCTGACCGAGCCGATGTCGAAATAGATCATCGTTTCCGGCCCCAGCGGCTCCACCAGGTCGACATTCGCCTCGATGGTTTCAAAGCCGGGTTTCGGCGTCAGGCTTGATATCGATTCCGGCCGGATTCCGAAGATGACCGGCTTGCCGGCATGCGCCTGATATTCCTGAAACCGGGTCGCGGGAACCGCAAGCCGGCTGCCGTCTTCCAGGATGACGACCAGCCCATCTCCCTCGGCCTCAAGCATCGCAGTGAGGAAATTCATCGRCGGCGAGCCGATAAAGCCGGCCACGAACTGGCTGACAGGATGATGGTAGAGTTCCTGCGGCGGCCCGGCCTGTTCGATGATGCCGCCATTCATGACGACGACGCGATCAGCCATAGTCATGGCCTCGACTTGGTCGTGGGTGACATAGACTGTCGTGGTCGGCAGCAACTGGTGCAGGCGCTTGATCTCGGTGCGCATCTGCACACGCAGCTTGGCATCGAGATTAGACAGCGGCTCGTCGAACAGGAAGACCTTGGGATTGCGCACGATGGCGCGACCCATGGCGACGCGCTGGCGCTGGCCGCCCGAGAGCTGGCCGGGGCGCCGCGACAGGAGTTCGGTAATATGCAGCGTCTCGGCCGCACGGCTGATGCGCTCGTCGATCTCCGCCTTCGGCAGCTTCTGCTGTTCGAGGCAGAAAGAGATGTTCTCGCGCACGCTCATATGCGGATAAAGCGCGTAGTTCTGGAACACCATGGCAATGTCGCGCTTGCCGGGGCCAAGCCGGTTGACGACCTGATCGCCGATGACGATATCGCCGCCGGTGATGTGTTCCAGTCCGGCAATCATGCGCAGCGTCGTCGATTTGCCGCAGCCGGAGGGGCCGACGAAGACGACGAATTCGTTGTCCTCGATATCGAGGTTGATGCCGCGCACGGCTTCGTAAATGCCGTAGGATTTGACCACGTTGCGCAGTTCAAGGCGTGCCATTGTGATCTCCCTACTTTTCGTGCAACCAGACGGCCATTGCGCCCGGCTCTCGGTTTGCCCAGAGATGGTAGGGGATCGCCTTGAATCGCCGCGGCTTCAGCGCCGGCGGCTCGGTGCGATAGAGCGAATTCTGCCAGTCGGAGGCATCGGCTTCCAGCGCGTCGCCTTCGAGAACCGTGGCGCCGCCGAGGAGCGTTTCGTCGAAATTTGCGGCAATCTCGCCCTGCGAGGGCAACCTCAGCCGCTGCGGCTCCGTGCCGAGATCGGCTTCCTCGACGCAGAAGATCACTGGGCCGCGCCGCAGCGCAAAGCGGCCATTGTCCTCCGTTGCCGCCGGATGGGCATAGAGGCGATCGACCGGCATGTCGAAAGCGAGGCGAACCTCGTCGTCATCTTTCCATTCACGTTCGATGGCCGCATAACCCTTGATGATATCCAGCTTGATTGCTTCGCCGTTGACGGAGGCCTTGGCATCGCGGCACCAGCCGGGAATGCGCAGGCGTAGCGTGAAACGCTTCGGCTGATCGAGGCCGAGCGAAATCCCGATATCGCCATTCCAGGGATATTCGGTCTTCTGCTTCAGACGCAGGAAGGAATTGCCGACCGTGAGCTCCGCGGCATTTTCGCCGTAGAGGTGGACAGCAACCTCATCGGCTTTGCTCGAATAGAAATATTGACCGAGCGAGGTGATGAAACGGGCGATATTGGTCGGGCAGCAGGGGCAGTAGTGCCATTTCCAGCGGCGGTTCTGACCGTGGCTTTCGAGCACGTTCTCATAGAAATAATGTTCGCCGTCGCGGGAGATGCCTGACAGCGCGCCATTGTAGAGCACGGTTTCGAGCTTGTCGGTGAATTTGCTGTCGAGCTCGATCTGCGCCATGCGGTGGCTGAAGAAGCCGAGCGCCACGGCCGCGCAGGTCTCGGCATAGGCCGTCTCGTTCGGCAGGTCGTATTCCCTAGTGAAGCCTTCGTTCGAGGCCGAGGGCCCGAGGCCGCCGGTGACATAGAGCTGTCGTCCCACCAGATTGTCGAAGAGCCGGTCGCAGGCGCTCTTCAGGCCCTCGTCATCATTCTCGAACGCAAGATCGGCCATCGCCGAGAACAGATACATGGCACGCACGGCGTGACCCACGACCTGCGTCTGTTCGCGAACCGGCATGTGCGCCTGGCTGTAGGCATAGGTCTGGAAGACATAGCTGGCCGGGTCCTCGCCGCGCTTGCGCGCCTCTTCGTCATAGTAAGAGGGCATCTGGCCGCGTTCGTCGACGAAATAGGTGGCGAGATCAAGGTGGCGGGGATCCTTGGTGACGCGGTAGAGCTTGACCAACGCCAGCTCGATTTCCTCATGCGCGTCGTAGCCGCGCAGCTTGCCCGGCTCACGGCCGAAGGTGTCGATGATGTGATCGACGGCGCGGATCATCACGTCGAGGAAGCGGCGCTTGCCGGTCGCCTCGAAATAGGCGACGGCGCCTTCCAACAGATGGCCCATCGAATACATTTCATGCAGGTCGCGCAGATTGGTCCAGCGCTTCTCCGGCTCGCGGCGGATGAACCAGCTGTTGAGGTAGCCGTCAGTCATCTGGCCATGTTCGAGCTTCTCGACAATCGCGTCGATCTTGGCCTCGATGTCCGGATTCGGATTGTTCTTCAGCGTGTAGCTCGCGGCCTCGATCCACTTGCCGAAATCGGAATCGAAGAAATGCTGCATCGACAGGCCACTCGGCTGGATCGGTCGCGCCAACGGACCGGCCGGCTTGTCGAAATCGAGCACTTCGAGAAAGCCTTCCTCGTCAAGCCGCATATGTTGGGTGGGGATGGTCACGTCGCGGACGGTTTCCGTCCAGCTCTTCCAGAAGCCGCCATTGAAGGCGACGCGGGTATGGTCAGCCGGCAGGTAGCGGTCGATCGGGGATCGTGACTGTGATTTCTGGGCGATGGGCATGGGAACTCCTTGAGCGGACGGGCCGCTTCTCATTTCACGGCGCCGGCCGTCAGGCCGCGCACATAATAGCGTTGCAGAAGAAGGAAGAGGATGATGCAGGGGATCATGGTGACCACGATACCGGCCTGCAGAGCGCCCCAGTCGATGATGCCATAAAGGCCCGAGGACACGTTCACCAGCATGATCGGCAGCGTGAACTTGTTCTGGTCCGACAGGAAGATGAGCGCGGCCAGGAACTCGTTCCACGAATTGAGGAAGGCGAACATCGCCACCGTCGCCACGCCGGGCAGCGCAATGGGCAGCATGATGCGGCGCAGGATCGTTGCCTGCGAGGCGCCATCGATGCGCGCCGCCTCGATCAACGCCTTCGGCACGGCATCAAAGGCATTGCGCATCATGAAGACGGAAAACGGCAGCTGGAAGGTGACGTAGATCAGCACCAGGCCGAAGAGGTTGTTCTGCAGCCCGAGCAGCTTCAGGATCAGGAACAGCGGCGTCAGGATCGACTGGAACGGGATCATCATCGTCGCCATGATCAGCACGAAGAGGAGCGACTGGCCGGGAAACCGGAACTTGGAGAAGCCGTAGCCGGCCGGCACGGAGACGACCACCGTCAGCACAACCGTGCCGACTGCGATCATCACCGAATTGGCAGCGTACACATACCAGCCGGCGCCGACATTCTCGAGCCGCCGGTAATTTTCCAGCGAGAAGGTCTTGGAAAACAGCGCGGCCGGGTTGGCGAGCGCCTCGGCAGCCGGCTTGAAGGAATTCGCCAGCGACCAGACGATCGGCATGATGAAGAAGATCGCCAACAGGATCGATGCCAGCAGGAAGAGCAGGTAGCCCGTCTGGCCGCCCCGCGGATTGGTGTTCATCTTGGATGGGGTCACGGTCATTAGCCTTCCTCCGGGCGCTCGCGCAGCAGCACGAATTGAATGGCGCTGATGGCGACCAGCACGATCAGCAGCGCGAAGGAGAGCGCCGAACCGTAGCCGAGCCGATAGGATGAGAAGGATGCCAGGTAGATGGAAAATACCGCCGAGATCGTGCTGTTTTCCGGCCCACCCTGGGTGATGATGAAGAATTGGTCGAAGGCGAGCATCGAGGAGGTGACATTGAGGACCAGAGCCAGCACCAGCGAATTGCGCATCAGCGGCAGGGTAATACAGCGGAACCGGCTGAAGACGCTGGCGCCGTCGATCTTGGCGGCCTCGATGACATCGTTGGAAATGCCCTGCAGGCCGGTCAGCAGGATGACCATCGTGAAGCCTGCGGTTTTCCAGACGACCATCAGGATGATCACGGCCATCGCTGGCCAGAAGCTTTCGAGCGGGCGCGGTGCCGAGCTGATGAGACCTATGCCACGCAGAACCTGAGCGAAGACGCCGCTGTCAGGATTGAGCAGCCACATCCAGAGTGTGGAGGCCGCGCCGAAACCGATGACGACAGGCATGAAGAAGATGGTGCGGAAAAAGCCGGCCGAGCGCAGTGGGCGATCGACGAGCAGTGCCAAGGGAAAGGCAACGGCGAAGATCGCGGCCGTCACCAGCACGGTATAGAGCATCGTGAAGCCCAGCGAATGCCAGAGCTGCATGTCGCCCAGCAGTTCGCCGTAGTTGGCAAGACCGATGAATTTCTTTCGGCCTAGCAGCGGCCAGTTGTAGAAGCTCATCCATATCGTCATGGCGAGCGGAACGAGAAACAGCACCAGGATGAACAGAAAGCCGGGCAGGATGAAGGCCAGCCCTAGCCAGCCCTTCGGCTCCGGCTCTCCGGAGATCGGCTGTTTTATGTGTGTTGTCGGCGTGTCGACCACTGTCATTCCTCGAAGATTTCAAAACCGCGCGTCGGCATCCGCGGAAGGAGCGGGGCGGGAGGCCGCCCCGCTTGAGATGTGATTACGGATTGGTGCGATCGAGGATCTTGGTGAAGTCGTCCTGCGCCTTCTTGATCGAGCCGTCGACATCATCGCCGAAAATCGTGCCCTGGATCAGGTTGAGGAACGGGCCGGTGCGGCTGACGAACAACTCATCCGAGGAGAAGGTATAGGGCGTGCGCGCCTTTGCCAGGATATCGTAGGCGATCAGATTGCGTGGGTCGAACTTGGCATAGGCTTCCTTGGCAAGATCCGTGCGCGACGGCATGCCGGATTCCTGGGTAATGTAGACCTGCTGGTCGGGCTCCATGTAGAATTTCACGAAGTCGAGCGCGACCTTCTTCTTCTCCTCGCTGATGCCCTTGATGAGGGCCACCGTATCGCCGCCGGCAAAGCTCGATGCGCCGCCCTTAGGACCTGGGATCGGGGCGACCGCGAACTTGACGTCGGGATATTTGCTGGTCAGCAGGTTGACGATGTAGGAGCCGGTCATGAGGATGCCGACCTTGCCGGAGGCGAAGGCTTCGACGGCGTTGTTGCCGTTGCCTGAACGGGAGGTCGGATGAATGGCGCCTTCCTTCCACATGTCGCGATAGGCAGCAATGGTGTCGCGCAGCGCCGGCGTGTCGACGGTCGCCGTGCGGCCGTCATCGGAGAGCACGTCGCCATTGGCCGCCCACAGATGCGGCAGGAAGTCGTAGATCAGCCAGCTGCCGGAATTGGCGACGAAGTAGAAGCCGTAGGTTTCCTTGTCGAGCGCATGGATCTTCTTGGCGTCGGCGGCAATCTCATCGAGCGAGGCCGGAGCCTTGTTCGGGTCAAGGCCGGCCTTCTTGAAGAGGTCGGTGTTGTAAGCGATGATCGAGGCATCCGGCAGCGCCGGCACGCCGTAGACCTTTCCGTCATAAGTGGCAAGGCGGATGTGCGACGGGCTGAGTGCTGCCGAATAGGGCAGACCCTTGACGAAGTCGCTGATGTCCTCAAGGCTGTCATTGGCTGCAAAGGTCGGCAGGTAGATCAGATCAAGGACCGCCCCATCAGGCGCTGCGCCGCCGGCGATTGCGGCGCCGAGCTTCGGCACCATCTGCTCGGCGGTGATCTGGGTCACGTTAACCTTGTCGGAATGCGAAGCATTGTACTTTTCGGCCAGGCCCTGAAGCACGGCACCCGAAGATGTGCGCACCCATAGCGTGATTTCTTCGGCGCTGGCGAGAGAAGAGCTCGCCAGCAACGCAACAGCGGCAATCGTGGTTTTCAAATGTAACATATGGGTTCCCCTTCTCTTATGCGAGGCTCCTCTGCCTCAAGACGAAGATGACGTTAACGGAGAAAATTTTTCATGTCGACAGTCTGTATGCATCAAAAGACCATCTTTTTGTTAAAACCTTTTAGCAGCTAAATTTTTTCTGCTAAAAGGTTTTAACAAGCCAGTTGAACAGGTGCGAATTTGAAGGAATCTGGTGGCAGCCGACATACGATCCGTGACGTTGCGAAGGCTGCGGGCGTAAGTATTTCAACTGCGTCGAACGCGCTGAATGGCACTGGGCGAACCAATGTCGAGACCCGTGAAAAGGTGCGACGGATCGCCGAGGAGATCGGATTTCGACCGAACGCGCTCGCGCGTGGGTTGTTGACCAAGCGCAGCCATGCGATCGGCATGCTGACCAACGATACATACGGGCGTCTGACGCTACCGATGGCGAGCGGCGTATCGGAAGTGCTTGTTGACCATGGCGTCTCCCTTTTCCTTTGCGCCACCAACAATGATCCAAGGCTGGCAAGACTGCATCTCGAAGCGCTGCGCGACCGGCAGGTCGACGGCATCATCTTCACCGCGACGCGCATTGATCTGGAACCACCGCCGGAACTGACCCAATTGGGCATTCCAGTCGTCTACGTCTTCGCGCAGGGACCCGCGGACAGCGTCAGCTTTCATCCCGACGACGCTCAAGGTGCGCGGCTTGCGGTTGAACATCTCCAGAGCCTCGGCCGCTCCCGCATCCTGCACATTACCGGCGAGCAGAACTATCGTGCCGCCTGTATTCGCGCCGAGGCCTATCGGGAGCTCGTGGGACAGACGGCCGAGGTCATGTTCGGTGACTGGTCGGAAGAATGGGGGCATGCGGCGATCGAGACGGTCTTCTCGCGATCCGGGGCCAAACCGGATGCGATCTTCTGTGGCAGCGACGAGATCGCTCGCGGCGTCATCGATGCGCTGCGCGACAGAAACGTCTCCATCCCCGGCGACGTTGCGGTCGTCGGGTTCGACAATTGGGAAGTCGTCTCACGGCAGACACGCCCGCCGCTCACGACCGTTGACATGGAACTCAAGGAACTCGGTCACCGCGCCGGGCTTGCGATCCTCGGTTTCTCGAAAGGTGAACCGGTCCAACCTGGCGTCGAGAGGTTGCCGTGTACGCTCGTCGTTCGCCGGTCTGCCGGCCAGGGCGATCAATCCTAAGCCGGCACGGTCTATCCGCATGCGGCCTGACTGGCTTCGTCCTCGGTATCCTCCTTGTTATCAACGGCGCGCGGCTTCAACGCCTTTGTCAAACAAAGGGCTGCGACGATGATCGGCAGGCAGACAAGGTAGGAAACTCTGATGCCGGCATGTTCGGCGACAAAGCCGAGAAGGGGCGGGGCCAGGAAGAATACGACGAAGGACATCTGCCCGAGAGCCGCGACATTGAGATGGGCTGGGCGATCAGTTCGTTGTGCCGCCGCAGAAACAGCGAGCGGATAGACCGCGCTGCAGCCGCCGCCCATCAGCGCAAAACCGAACAGTGCGACATAGGGGTGTGGCGCAAGCCAGACGGCGCAGAGCCCGACTACCGCGAGAACCAGCAGAAACGTGGCGACGGCGCGCGCGCCAAATCGGTCGACTTGCGGATCGACGAACAGTCGGGCGACCGCCATGAAAAAGGTGAACAGCGTCAGGCCAAGGCCGCCGATAAAGGGTTCGACCGCGAAGGTGTCACGCATATAGATCGCCGACCAGTCAATACCTGCGCCTTCCACCAGAAAGGCGGCAATGCCGATCACGCAAAGTGGCATGAGCCCCCATGTCGGCAGCGCCATACTTGGGCCTTCCACATGCTCAACTCCGGCACGGGCCGGCGCATTCTCTATGCCCGAGATGACGACAATGCCGACGATCAAGACGAAAGTGAATGTCAGCGCAAGATGCAGATGCATTGGCACGCCCGCCTGACGAACGGCAGAGCCGACGAGTGCGGTCAGGAAGAATCCAAGGCTCCAGAAGCCATGTGCCCTGTTCATCACGCCGCGGCCGAGTTGGGCTTCGATGCGATCGATCTCGACATTGAGATTGATCTCCAGGGCGCCGGCCAGCAAGCCCTCACAGAAGAGGATGAAGAAAACCAGCCAGGCGGCATTGGCCCAGGGAATGGTTGCCAGTAGCGCGGACGTGCCGAGCACCGTCAGGAACGCCGTCTTGCGCGCGCCGAAGCGCGCAATCAGCGGCGACGCGAATGTCAAGGAAATCAACGCACCGATCGCTGCGCCGATCAGCGTGAGGCCGAGTTCCGACTTGTTGACGCCCAGGGCGTCCTGTAGGTCGGGCAGGCGCGAAAGCAGTGCTCCCATCGAAATGGCGAAGAGAAAGAAGCAGACATAGATCCGGTGTTGCGGCTGGATATGCATTCGATCGCTCCGGGATGATCGGTTCGGGAGTTTGGTCTCAATCGCAGCGACGGCGAGAAAAGACAATTTCGAGTGGCATTTCCGAGATATATCTTGTTGACGGCAACCGCAACAACAACCTTAACTAGTTGTCGACAGACTGGCGGACTGTGTCATCACAGCCGCAGGGCAGCGCGTTAAACCATCGTATATCTGACCTTTCCTCGTGCGTGGACTTAGCTTGCCCAGGTCGTAGCGAGCCTCAGAGGAGAAAGATACGATGCTCAAGTCCATGACCACTGCCGCGCTGGCGCTGTCACTTGCCGCAGCCCCGGCTTTCGCGGCCCAGAAGGCCCACAATGCCAAGATCACGGTCGTCTTCGACCATGAATTGCCAAACGTCCCGGGCAAAAGTATGCGCGGCGTTCTCGTTGAATACGGGCCGGGCGGATATAATCCCGCGCATACCCACGCGAAGAGCGCTTTCATCTACGCGACGGTCATCGAGGGTGAAATCAAAAGCAAGGTGAACGACGGCAAGGAAAAGGTCTTCAGAACCGGTGAAAACTGGATCGAAGTACCCGGCGATCATCACTTGGTAAGTGCGAATGCCAGCAAGACGAAGCCGGCAAAAATTCTGGCCGTATTCGTCGTCGATACCAAGGAAACGGAACTGACGACGCCCGATCCCTGATCGAGAAGTCGATGCGTTGAGCGGGAAGGGGATGTCCCTTCAGCACCTTCCCGTATTTTTCGGTCTTACAATGCCTCTCGTTATCACTTTGCGACGGAAACGGGATTAGGGCCGGCCGGGCCGCGCGGGAACGGATGCCATCAGTCGCGCAAATGCCGCTTGAGATCGCACACCCGTCTTGGATAGGAGCCTTGCTGTATGTGTTTTGACGGTGTTGGGAGACAGGGCAAGGATCCTGGCGGTTTCTGGAACCGAAAATCCGCAGCCGACAAGCACAGCCACTTTCGTTTCCGCGGCGGTTAGGCTGAAGATGCTGCGAAGCTGCTCTGCCTGCCCGGTGGCGCGGCTTTCCGCATCGACGATCTGAAGAAGCACGCGGGCGCCGGAATCTGCCGGGTCCCATGCGACGAAGGAATTTGGCGGTAGTGGAGTGACCTGCGCGAGGTAGGGCGGCAGGCCCGACGGTCGGAGAATCTGGACAGCGCCCTGCAATTGCGTGGCGGTTCCGGTTGCGATTTCGATGGCTTGCCGTATCGCATGAGCCAGAGCCTTGGAGCTGCTGGAAACGCTTGGAAGCGCCGAGCGCTCATGTCTGTTGATGGAAAGGCCGTCGCCCCGTCTCAGGATGTCTTCTGCGGCGGAATTCAGCAAGACGATTTCGCCCTGGCCATCGAGCAGCATGGCCGCATCGGGCAGGGCCTCGAGCAGCCGCTGCAGAAGGCTGGCTTCTCGTCTTATGCTTCCGACATGAAGGGAAAGCTCTATCGAGCGGGAAAGATGCGGCGTCAATTGCAGGAGCTTCCGGGCCGCCTGGGCGTTTTCGGTGTCCTGGGCCTTGGAGAGAAAAAGCGCTACCCCGCCGATACCGCCGCGTTCGTGCAGGCTGGCGTGAGGAACGAAAAGCTGATTGTAGATGTTTTGAGGCGCGCAGATGTCGGCATAGTATGCGGTGCGCCGAACGGCGGCATCATCGATGAGCTCATTGCCGATCGCCACCTGATCCGGCTGAACTTTCTCGAACGCCTTTGCATAGGGATTGCCGGCGTAATGCTGCAAATAAAGGTCATTCAGATCTTCGCGCATCCGGCCGGGGATCAGAAAGCTGCTTTTCCCATCAGGGGCCTGATAGACAATGTTGCCGGCTGTTGCTCCGACATAGTCGACAACCGCGCATAATGTGCTGGACCACAACTGTATGTTTACAGAAGCCCGATAGATGGCATCGACAATATCCGCATGCTCCATTTGACTGTCTTTCGATTGGTAAAGTCATATGAGCGGCCGAAGCCGAATATTAGTCTGGCCAAATCTTTTAGAGGAGAGACTGATACTTGAGCATCACCCGATTGGGTGATGATAGAAAACTCCGTGGTTTATCAACGAATAAGGCCGAGTATCTGAAACCATCTAGTCGGTTCCTGCCATGAGACGCCGATTGGTCTGGCATGGAAGGCGATACGGCATGTCGCGTTGTCGATGCTCGTCCATCCCTCAGGTGTGGAGTTTCGAACTCGCCCAAGCGACGGAAATAGACGCAATCTATGCGGGATAAGGCGCCGCTTGCTAGCGCTGTCGGCGATATGTGCCTACGGATTATGTCCATAATGTTGACCATTCAAAATTAAGTAAAAAACAAGTTTTCCTCTCAAGAATTAGGGTACTCGACGCATGAGAGGACGATATGAGCGAAGAACAGATTAAGCGGCCGATTTGGATCCGCATCACAGCCTACGGGTTCGCTGCGGTTTTGTTTGCGAGCGCAGCAATCGGTGGTCTTGCTTGGCATCGCCAGAGCGCGATGAGCGATCAATCGCTTCAGAAGGAGCTCTCGGCCGACCTGCACGTCATCCAGACCGATATGGATGCGCAGAAACGCGCGGCTGCCGGGCTTGCAGTAGCTCTTGCCGGTGAGCCTGAAACGGCTGATCTGATCGCCAAGAATGATCGGGCATCCATTCTTGCAAAATACACGGCCAGCCTGCCGGCGATCAAAGCGCAAGGCCTTCAGCTCATCACCTTCAGCAATGGCGATGGCCTCGCAGTCGCACGTATCCACACGCCTGATACTTTCGGCGACGATCTCAAGGGACGTCGCAAGATGATCGTTGCGGCGCTGACGCAGGGTAAACTGAATGCAGGCATCGAACCTGGGCGGACCGCCGTCAGCATGTTTGCCTCGGCCCCCGTTATCAAGGAGGGCAAGACCGTCGGCGTCGTCGATGTCGGCACCTCGCTCACGAATGACTATTTTGCGCCGCTTGCAAAATCCGTCGATGCCGAAGTTGCGGTCCATATCCTGCAGGACGGGAAATTTGTGCCGCAGGCCTCGACCTTCGGAGACAAGACGATCCTCACCCAGGAACAGTTGCAGGCGGGTTTCAACGGTGACCGCGTCCGTGTCCATGCCGTTCTCGGCAACAAGGACTATGAAGTTACCGCCATTCCCTTCGAAGATTTCTCCGGTCGCAAGATCGGTGTCTTCGAAATCGGTTCCGATGTGACGGAGATCGTCGAAGCATCGCAGCAGGCGCTCTGGATGGCTGGGATCGGCACAGTCGTCCTTTCACTTATTTCGCTGCTCGGCTTCCTCGTCTTCGCGCGTTCGATTGCGTCGGTCATGAAGAAGACCACAGGCACAATGGCGCGTCTGGCCGCAGGTGATATCAATGTCGAGGTCGAAGGTCAGGGCCGGCCTGACGAAATCGGCGCGATGGCCCGTGCCGTTCAGGTCTTCAAGCAGAACGCGATCGAGCGGGTTCGCCTCGAACAGGAGGCGGAAGCCAATCGCAGCTTGAGCGAAAGAGAGCAGATCGAGCGCGAGAAGGAAAAGGCGAAGGACGCTGCCGATGTGCAGTTTGCCGTCGACAATCTCGCTGCCGGCCTGTCAAAGCTTGCCGAGGGCGATGTGTCCTACCGGATCGCGCAGCCCTTCGTGGCAAGGCTCGATGGCGTTCGCAGCGACTTCAATGACTCCGCCGACAAGCTGCAATCCGCGTTGAACCGGGTGTCGCAGAATGCCCGCGGCATCGACTCGGGAGCAAACGAGATCAAGTCAGCTGCCGACGATCTCGCCAAGCGCACCGAGCAGCAGGCGGCGGCTCTCGAAGAGACGGCTGCTGCTCTCGAAGAAATCACCACGACCGTCAAGGGTTCCAGCAAACGCGCCCAGGATGTCGGCCAGCTCGTGGCCCGTGCCAAAACGGGCGCCGAACATTCTGGTGAGGTGGTCCGCAAGGCCGTGCTCGCCATGGAGCAGATCTCCAAGTCTTCCGGTGAGATCGGCAATATCATCGGCGTGATCGACGACATCGCCTTCCAGACGAACCTGCTGGCGCTCAACGCCGGTGTTGAAGCAGCCCGCGCTGGCGAGGCCGGCAAGGGCTTTGCCGTCGTCGCGCAGGAAGTGCGTGAACTGGCGCAGCGCTCCGCAATGGCGGCCAGAGAGATCAAGGATCTGATCACGGCCTCGAATGCGCAGGTGCATGCAGGTGTGCAGCTGGTCGACGATACCGGCAAGGCGCTTCAGGCGATCGTTTCGGAGGTTCAGGAAATCAACCGACATATCGCTGCGATCGTCGAAGCATCGCAGGAGCAGTCGTTGGGCCTCGACCAGATCAACACGGCCGTCAATCAGATGGACCAGGATACGCAGAAGAACGCTGCCATGGTCGAAGAGTCGACCGCTGCAAGCTACAATCTTGCGAAGGAGGTTGCGTCGCTCAACCAGCTTCTGGCTCAATTCAAGCTGAACGAAGCAGGCTATGCTTCGCATTCGGCGCCTGTTCGAAGCGCCGGGCGAAACGCTACGCCGGCGCCGTCTCCCGCCCGGGCGCTCGGTCGCAAGATTGCCTCCGCATTCTCAGGAAATGCCGCACTGGATACCAAGGGCGGCAACTGGGAAGAGTTCTGAGGTTAGACCCGTCAAAGCAAGACAAGGTGCGGCGATCATCGCCGCACCGTTTTCATTCAGTAGCGTAAAGCAGCCGCTAGCCGATCGGCAGGCGCTTTTCGGTTTTGGCGTCGAAAAGATGCAGTTTGGTGAGATCCGGCATCATTCTGACGGTATCGCCGGCCTGCAGGGAAAGCCGGTCTCGCACCGTCGCCACCAGGGGATCCGATCCAAGCTTCGCGTTAATCTGGGTCTCCGCGCCCGTCGGTTCGATGACCGCTACCTCGGCGCTCACGCCGTCTTGGCTGACGATCAGATGCTCCGGACGGATGCCATAGACCACCTCCGCGCCGCGTGCTGCCGCAGCAGCCTCCGGCAGCGGCAGGTGCGCCCCTCCGTCGGCGATGAATTCGAGCGGTCCGGACGCGCTGATCCTGCCTTTGATGACATTCATGCCCGGCGAACCGATGAAGCCGGCGACGAAGAGATTGGCCGGCCGGTCGTAGAGATCGAGCGGTGAACCGATCTGCTCGACATAACCATCGCGCATGACGACGATCCGGTCGGCCATGGTCATGGCTTCGATCTGATCATGCGTCACATAGATGGTCGTCGTTTTCAGCCGCTGATGCAGCTGCTTGATCTCGGAGCGCATCTGCACGCGAAGCTTGGCATCGAGGTTGGACAGGGGCTCGTCGAAGAGGAAGACTTGCGGCTGGCGGACGATGGCGCGGCCCATGGCAACACGCTGACGCTGACCGCCGGAGAGATTTCTCGGATAGCGGTCGAGGAAATGTTCGAGGCCGAGGATCTGCGCCGCATCGCGGACACGCGCCTTGATCTGCTCCTTCGGCGCTTTCGCCAGTCGCAACGAAAATCCCATATTCGCTTCGATCGTCATATGCGGATAGAGCGCATATGACTGAAAGACCATGGCAATGTCGCGCTCCTTCGGGGCGACGTTGTTGACGACCTTGCTGCCGATCGAGACGTTGCCACCGGAGATTTCCTCAAGCCCTGCGATCATGCGCAGCAAGGTCGACTTGCCGCAGCCGGAAGGGCCGACAAGGATGACGAATTCTCCGTCGCGGATATCGATGTCGACCCCGTGCAATACTTCGAAGTGACCATAGTTCTTGCGGACATTTGCCACGTTTACGGACGCCATAACTGTCTCCGGCTGAAAATCTGATTTCGGATCTGCGCTCGCTCGGGCAGAGCGATATGCAGCGCATCGCTTATCGAGGCGCTGTCGCGGTGACGTAGGGAGCGAGCGCCGCATCAACAGCGGCAAGGCAGAGATCGCGGGCTTTCGGAGCGACACGCTTTTCGACCACATTAGGATAGAGGCGGGCGAGATGCTGGCTGATCAGTGTCTCCGGGATCTCGTCGGGCAACCGGGCGAGTAGTTCGTCGACTGCTGCCGCCGCACGCGCGTTGGGCCAATAGTACCGGATGCGGTCGCTGTAGCTGAAATGCCGCTGCAATCGCTGCTCATCAGCCGTACCACCATAGTGGCCAGCCCAGTGGCTGGGCTCAGCGAGCATGATCTCTTCCATCGCCGCCGCCAGTCCGCTGCCTGGCCCACCATCGCCAAGAATACCGGCGATCGCATCGAGGCCGTAGAGCGCCTCCCGCAATGCGAAGGTCAGGCCGGGGCCGACTTTCAGGATCGCAAACCCGCCGTCGACCAGAGCCGAAAGCGCGGCTGTCGGCTGGTAGTCGGTGGAATGGGCTTCGAAAAGCAGTCCCTTCATCTCATCGAGCGCAGAGATCAGCTTTTGCGCGCGCTCGGGCCTGTAGAGCGCGACATTGGCGTTGCCGAACTCGACACCCGGCTGGACGACGATGGCGATAACGCGCTCCAAAGCTGGACTGACGCCGGCTTCGGCAAATGCCTGATGGTGAACATCACGCGTCCTCAGAGCTGCTTCCCGCCGCGTGATCTCCAACTCGTCCAGTGCATGGGTCGCACCGCCGGGCGGCGGCACCTCGGTGCCAATGACATAGACCGGCAGACGTCGACCGCTGCGACGGGCAGCCTCTTCGGCAGCTTTCGCCAGACGTGCGGCTCTTGCGGCGGTCAGTTCGTCGGCAAGCGCCACGGGCTCGCCAGCACAGCCCATCGATGTGTCGAGATGCAGTTTTTCGAAACCGGCCTCGACATAAGCCGTCACCATAGCCTCAGCACGCGCCATCGCATCCTCAGCAGCAAGCTTTCGCCATGGGTTCGGGCCGAGATGGTCGCCGCCGAGAATGATGCGGTTTGCGGGAAAGCCGACCTCTGTCGCGATGCGCTCGATGAAGGCCCGGAAGTCCATCGGCTTCATGCCCGTATAACCGCCTTCTTGATTGACCTGATTGCAGGTCGCCTCGATCAGGACGACATCACCCCGCCGGGCCGCGTGTCGCAATGTCGCCTCGATGACCAGCGGATGAGCCGAGCATACAGATGTGATGCCGCGCGGCAGGGGCCGGCCCCTTTCGCCGAACAGTTTCGCCAGTGCGGTCTGGCGGTTTTGATCGATCACGGCGCTCATACGAGTGTGACGACCTTGGTGAGATGACGCGGCGAGACGGTATCAATCTGTCTTGCTTGCGCTGCGCGTTCGCCAAGGATCTGCAGCGCCGGCAGGACAACGAGACCGGCAAGCGACAGATCGACATCGACAGGAAGCTCCAGATCGCCGGGGCCGCCGATACCGATGACCAGGGCGCCTTTCTCGCGTAACTCGCCAACAAGCTTGGCCTCGGCTTGTCTCTGGTCCGTGCTGTAAAGCATGATGGCAGCCGTCTTCTCGTCGACGAGACTGATCGGCCCGTGGCGGTATTCGAGCGGATGAAAGGCCTGCGTCATCAGCTGGCTCATTTCCATCAACTTGAGCGCCCCTTCGAGCGCGATGCCGAAAAGGGGACCGCTGCCAAGAAAAACGAAGTGCGAGCGATCCTTGATAATGTCGGGCAGGGCGGCGTCGAGCGTATTCGCGAGCTGACATGCCGATGCGACGGCCGAGGCAGGCACGGTCTGACCGATCAGTTGCAGGCTGAGCAACACCATGAGGCTTGCCGAAACTGTCATGACGATGCCTTCCTCGGGATGGGTCGGAGAGCAGATCAACTGGTCACAGTTCTTGGCGAGTGCGCTTTCGGGCTCGACGGTCACGGCGGTCACGAAGGCGCCGGCGGCGCGGCTTGCCTTCGCGGCGGCAACCGTTTCCGTCGTTTCGCCGCTGCGCGAGAGCGCGACCACATGGGTCTTCTGCCATTCCGGCCAGAAGTAAGAAGGCCGGTTAAGCCATTCCGCTCCCGGGACGGCGATCGCCTTGCGCTTGAGGCTGTTGGCATAAGCGGCCAGAGACAAAGCGAGGTTGAAGGAGGTGCCACAGCCGACGAAGACGAGGAGGTCGTCCGCCTCGCCGCTTGCCGTATTCGAGCCGATGGCTTTTTCCCAATAGGGGAACTGCTCGAAGATTACCTTTTCGGTCGTGTTCATGATGTCTCCGATTATTTGACCGAACCAGCCAGCAGACCGCTGACGAGGTACCGGTTGAGAAAGATGACGACGAGGGCAGGGATGACGATCGCAATCGATCCGCTGGCCGTGATCAGCCCGTAGTCGATGAAGTTCTTGGTGACGAATTCAGGGATGAGAACCGTCAGGGGTTTCGTCGCCTGCGGTGAGAAGATGAGGGGAACGAGGTACTGACCCCACGCCCCCAGGAAGGTGAGGATAGCGGCCGCCGTCAGACCGGGTCCGGCGAGTGGCAGCACGATGTGGAAGAAGATGAAGAGGCGACCCGCGCCATCAAGCTGTGCCGCCTCTTCGAGCGCGATCGGAAGCTGCTCGAAGACGCTGCGCAACAGCCAGAGGGAGAGCGGCAGATAGGCCGAGACATAGATCAGCGAGACCCCGGTATAGGTGTCGACCAGATGCATCCTGATCATGATCTGATAGAGCGGGATCAGCACCGCATAGGCAGGGATGGCCAACGTCGCGACGACAGCGCCAAACAGAAGCTGACGCCCGGGAAAGCGCATCCGGGTGAAGGCATAGGCGCCGAGTGCCGAAATCGCGACGCAGAGAGCCGTGGCAGCTGCAGACGTGATCACGCTGTTGAGCAGCGCTGCGCGGAACTGCTTCCACACCTCCACCCCACCGATCCGCGCAATGTTGATGCCGAGCAGGCGCGAATAATGGTCGAGCGTGAAATGCTGCGGGAAGAAATGGATCGGCCGCGTGGAAAAATCTTCCGTTGGCGTCACGGAACTTGCGATCGTCCAGTAGATCGGGCCGAGCGACCAAATCAGCAGCACCGCAAGACCGGCCCAAATCATCAGGCGATAGAGAATGGTTGGTTTCATCAGTCGAACCGTGTGTTGCGATAGACGCGGAGGACATAGACGAGCGAGACGAGCAGCGACACGAGTGTGATGACCACCGACAGAGCCATGCCATAGGAGAAGCGAAGGTTCTGGAACGTCTCGAGATAGATCTGCACGAGGATCGGCCGCGTTTCGAGGCTTGATCCGGCCAGCACCCAGGCCTCGTCGAAAAGGTTGAAGGCATTGACCGTCGCGTTCGTCATGGCAACGGCAATTGCGCTGCGCACGAGCGGAAGCGTGACCAGGCTGAACATCTGCACGCGCGTCGCGCCGTCGATGCGGGCAGCCTCATAGAGATGCGCCGGGATGCTCTGCATGGCCGCAAGCACGATGACGATGGTCAGCGGCATCATACGCCAGACATGCACGACGGTGACCGCGATGATCGCGCTCGTTCGGTCGTTGAACCAGACATGATTTTCGAAAGGCAGGCCAAGTGCGACGAGTATGCCGTTCAACAGGCCGGCGCCGGGTTGATAGATCCATAGCCAGATGACGGAGTTGACGACACCGGGGAGCGCCCAGGGCAGAATGACAGCCGCAAGCACCCACTGGCGCCCGACCCTCATCTGATTGATGAGCGCTGCAGCAAGCACGCCGAAGATGGTTTCGGCAGCGACGGCGAGAACGACGTAGATGAGGGTATTCGTCCAGGTCGTCGCCAGCTGGCCATCCGACAGCATGCGTGTGTAATTTTCCAGTCCGACAAAGGGCGTTCCGGCTTGCATTGGATTGACCCGGTGCAGCGAGTCCCAGACCGTCCGTCCCATCGGATAGAAGACCAGAGCTGCCATCGTCACCAGGATCGGCAGCACCAGCAGCAGTCCGAGCATGGTGTCGGCGTTGAGGCCGACACTACGCTTGGCTGCCACACCTTCAGCGGTGGCTGTTGTCATTGCGCCATCGCCTGCTTGGCTGCATCGGCGATGCTCTGCATGGCCTGATCAACGGTGACCTGGTCCTTTGCCGCGCTATTGATCGCCGTGTTTACCGCGCTCGAAAACTGCGGATACCACGGCGGCGTTCCCTGCTGGAACAGAGGCTCGACGGTCTTGGACTGTTCGACAAGTGCGTCGCCGCTCGTCAGCTTGCCTTCCGTATTAAGCTCGGCGAGAGCCGAAGTGCGCGTCGGCAGGAAGCCGTTTGCGGCATTCTTCTTCTGGAACTCCTTGCTGGTGAACCATTTGACGAAGGCGACCGCCGCTTCCTTGTTCTGCGAAACGTTCGGAATGGCGAGCGCTTCCGGAAGGCCGAAGCTGCGGGTCTGACCACTTTCGGTCGGTACGAGGATCGCTTCCACCTGGCCGGCGACCTTGGACTGCTTCGGGTCGTTCATCTGGCCCAGGCGACCGGGCTCACCCGAGATCATGATGCTGGTCAGCCCCTGGGCGAACATGCTCTCGTTGATCTGGCTGTCCTTGAGGCCTGTCGAGGCAGGGTCGACCAGGCCGTCCTTCAAGAGCTTCAGTTCGAAGGCGAGCGCCTTGTAGCCGGCTGAATCGGGGGTGAGGAAAAGCGGCTTGAAATCCTTGTCGAAGAGTTCGCCGCCAAAGGCCTTGGTCAGCAGATACCAGCTCGTGGAAGCGCCTTCGGTCGCCGAGAGCGGTAGGCCGATCGGATAGGTGGAGATGCCCTTCTCCTTGATCTTCTTTGCGGCCTCGACCAGCGCGTCGAGCGTCTTCGGCATTTCGGTAATGCCGGCGTCCGTGAAATGCTTCTTGTTGACGAGCATGACGCGGAAGTCGTTCGTGTAGGGTACGCCGAGCAACTGACCGTCGACGGTGAAGATCTTGGCGACGCCAATATCATCGACACTATCCTTGTCGATCACTTCGTTCAGCGGCATGTACCAGCCGGCGGCGCTGAACTGACCCGTCCATGACCAGTCGAATTCGGTGACATCGGCTGGTGCCGTGCCGGCGACGAGCGCCGTTACCAGCTTCGGGCGGATATCGTCCCAGGAGAGGGTCTGGAGATCGACATGAATGCCGGTCGCGGCTTCAAAATCGGCCGCAACCGTGGCGCCCTGCGGCGACGGCATCAGCACCGTGATAGACTGGCCGGCAAGCGGTTTGGCGTCGTCCGCCAAGGCAGGCAGGGCGATCGCAAGGGCGGCGGAGGCAAGCAAAGGCAATATCAATTTACGCATGTTCCCATCCTTCTTTATCGTTGACAGTCATTGTCTTGATCGCGCGATCACGGTTTCGGCCGCGACCGCGATTTGCCCGAACCAGCGCTCGTCAAGCGGCCAGTCGAGAAGTTGGGCGGCGGCCAGAAGCGCGCCGCCAATGGGGGGAAGTACGGGTGAAACCGCCCGCCGGCCGATCCGCCGTTCGACGGCTTCAAGCAAAAGACGGCTGGAAAAGGTGCCGCCCGCGTAGGTCCAGTCCGTGCCGGTTTCACAATGGCTGGCGATTGCCCAATGGTGTTTGGCAAGCTCTTCGGCCGCCGTCTCGATCAGGCCAATGGCCGTCTCATCACCTTGCTGAGCAGTTCGATCGACAAGGATGGAGAGCGCGGCGATACCCGCACGGGGCCTTGCGAGCCCGTTGATCCAGCCGCCGAGCGCGTTCATCGGGTCTGCAATATCCAGCTGGAGATGATCGTAAATGGCTCGCGCCATCGCCGTCGGCTTGGCACGTCCATCGAGGCTCTGGCTGATGAGATGCAGGGCTGCGCGACCGATCCAGTAGCTGCTGCCCTCGTCGCCGATCACATCGCCCCAACCGCCGGCGCGTGCGGAGGCGCCCGCACCGTTGCGCGCCCAGGACATGGAGCCGGTCCCCGACAGGATGAGGATGCCCGGACGCCCGGCAAAGGCACCGAGATGGGCTGCATCGACGTCATTGAGCACGATCCTGCGGATATCCGGAAAGGCGTCATCAATGCATTGTTTCTGAAGCGCAGAGAGGTGAGCGACTTCGCCATAAGCAGGCAGGGCAGCGCCGACGGCGGCCAGTCCCGGCTCATTGCGGAACGGTTCGATATGCCGCTCCAGCTCCTGTCGCCAGTCCGGATTGTCCATCGGATTGACACCACCGCCGAGCGCAGTGCGGAGAATCTGGCCGCCTCTGTCGGCCAGTGTGACGAGCACCTTGCTGCCGCCGCCATCGATGCCGAGGATCAGCTCGTTACTCATTCTTTTGCTCCGAGCTCGGCATAGGTCGCGTCAATGCCGAAGTTGGTGAGTTCGGCGCGCCATTGGAGTGTCAGACCCTTGTCGGTGATGAGCTTTGCGGTGTTCAGCGGCGCGACCTTGTAGGTTGCCATCGTCCCGAATTTTGAGGAATCGGCGAGCACATAGCCGTTGGCAGAGCGGGTGAGCATGCGCCGGTTCAGGCTGGCTTCGGCACTGTCCACGCTGTAGATCGCGCCGTCGGGGCTGATGGCGCTTGCTCCGAGAAACAGCTGATCGAACCAGATCGTTTCGAGCATCGCCTCGGCCTGCGGGCCGACGAGCGAGGCGTTTTCGCTGCGCAAATGGCCACCGAGAAGCACGACCTCGAGGTTCGGAATGTTGAGAAATTCCTGAGCGACGATCAGGCCGTTGGTGAAGATGCGCAGCGGCATCGGATTGATGCGGATGAGCCGGGCAAGCTGAAGAACCGTCGTGCCGGCATCGAGGAAGATCGCCGTGCGGGGCAGAAGCAGTTCGTAGGCAGCATTGGCGATCGCACGCTTGGCCGAAAGCTGACGCTTTTCCCGTTCCTGGAAGGCCATTTCGACCGAGGAACCCTCGGCGATGCGGGCGCCGCCATGCACACGGTCGATCGCGCCATCCTGTTCGAGAATTTGCAGGTCGCGCCGCACTGTTGCCAAGGAGGCGCCGACAGCATCGGCTAGGTCCTGGATGGTGGAAAAGCCATTCGCATAGAGATGACTGCGGATGGCATCGAGCCGATCAGTCTTCACGCCGCCAGTCTGGTTCACAGATCGTCCCCTGGTGCAATTGTGCTTCTTGCATCAAAATTCCCACTCAATACGATCAATGTCAATCAAGATTGTGATCGTTTATGATCTTTTTCATGTTGGCCGATCTGGTGGTGCGCGATCAAAAAGAAAGGCACGTCGTCTCTGATGACGACGTGCCTCTTGGCTGTTGTTTGGTGAGCGAATAGGCCTGTGGCCGATCTCAGCTATATCTGGGCAGGAGGTCGCCGTGTGCCTCGATCAGGTCGTCGACCAGACCCCAGATCTCGTCCGGCGAGAGTTCTGCTGATGTATGCGGATCGAGCAGGGCTGCCTGATAGATGCGGTCGCGTTTTCCCGTCAATGCTGCTTCAACGGTCAGTTCCTGAACCGAGATGCTGAGCTTCATCACAGCGGCGAGCTGCGTGGGGATCCTGCCGATGCGGGTTGGCTGGATGCCGTTCCTGTCCACATGGCAGGGCACTTCCACGATACATTCGGCCGGAAGGTTCTCGATCAGGCCGTTGTTCGGAACATTGCCATAGATCAGCGCTGGATTGCCGGTGACGGCGGCGTGGATGATGCCCGCGGCATATTCGTTGCTGCGGCAGACCTCGATCGGCTTGTCGCCTTCGAGATCCCGGCGCAGCGCATGCCATTCTGAAATCTGCCGCTCGCAGCGGCTGATATACTCGTCGAGCGGAATGTTGAGCTTGTCGATGAGCTCCGGACGGCGGTCCTTGATGTACCAGGACGTATATTCGGAGAAATGCTCGCTGGATTCCGTCACGAAATGACCAAGCCGCTTCAGGACATCGAAACGCACCCGGTCGTCGGACGGCACGCGTCCCTCGCCGGCGAGAGCCTTCAGGCGGGGATAAAGATCTTCGCGCCGGCCATCGGCATGCAGCTTCTCGTATTTCAGGAAGAAGGCGATGTGGTTGATGCCAGCCGAGATGTAGTTGATGTCGGCAATTTCTTCGTCGAGGCAGGAGGCGAGATGGGCGGCGGTATGCTGCACGCTATGGCAAAGGCCAACCGTGCGGATACTGGGCGCCAGCTCCTTGATCGCCCAGCAGTTGATCGCCATCGGGTTCACATATTGCATTAGCAGCGCGTCGGGGCAGACCTCTTCCATATCGCGGCAGATCGCTTCCAGCACCGGAATGGTGCGAAGTCCGCGGAAGATCCCGCCGATGCCGAGCGTATCGGCAATGGTCTGCCGCAGGCCGTACCGCTTCGGCACGTCGAAATCCGTCACAGTAGCCGGCTTGTAGCCGCCGACCTGCATCATCAGGATAACGAAATCCGATCCGCGCAGCGCCTCGCGACGATCGAGGGTTGCCTCTATCCTTACCCTCTGCAGATTGAGCGCCTCGCAGATGCGCCGCGCAACGATCTCCGATGTCTTCAACCGTTCGGGGTCGACATCAAACAGGCTGATCACATAATCGCTGCCCGAGGGTGTGGACAGCACATCCCCCAGAATGTTCTGCGCAAAAACGGTGCTGCCCGCACCCACGAGGCAAATCTTCGGCATTTCGGTCTCCCACAAATCAAGGTTGCCATAGTGGTGCCTCTTCCAAATCAGAATTTCTTCCTGCTATTGAAGGGAGTATTCCCGGATTGAAGCGTTGGACGCATGAAAGACGATCATTTCAACAGGAGCGGGGAGTGGGCGGGGTCGCCGCGGAGCTTCCTGATCGAGCGCCACACGGCCGATGCCATGAGCGCTGCGCATTGGCACGACCATGTCGAGATCAACCTGCTTCTCGATGGTGCCATGACCTATCTTTTCAATGGTCGGCAGGAACGGGTCGAGGCCGGGCGTCTTGTCCTCTTCTGGGCGGCCATTCCCCACCAGACGATCCTGGTGACGCCGGAGGCGCCGCTTATCTGCATCTACCTTCCGCTCGTCGACTTTCTCGCGCTCTCCATCGACAAGAAGGCGAGACAGGCAATCATGCAGGGCGCCTTCGTGGTCGAGCCCCGCCGCCGCGAGACGACGCCGCTCACCGTCTCTGCCTGGGTCGAGGAATGGGGCAGCAGCGATCCCGTCCGGCGCCAGTTGATCGCGGACGAGGCTAAGCTCAGGGTGCGCCGGCTCATCCTTGATCACGCCGATGATCGAGGCTCGTCCGTTGCAGCGGCCGCGACGCCGGTAAGCCCCGCCATCCGCCATTCAGAGGTGCTGACCGACCTGATCAACCGGCATTTTCCCGAGCCGCTAAGCCTGGCGGATCTTGGAAAGCGCGCTAACGTGCATCCAACCACTGCCAATCGGGCGTTTCGCGATGTGCTCGGCATTTCCGTAATGGAATATCTGACACGTTATCGTCTCGCGAGAGCAATGCAGCGGCTGGCCGAGACCGAGGACTCGATCCTGGAGATTGCCCTCGACTGCGGCTTCGGCTCCAGTAGCCGATTTTACGACATCTTCAAGCAGCGAACTGGCACGACACCCCGGCAGTTCCGCCTGTCGCTCGGCAAGCCGTGACGTCTGCACAAGTCGGACAGGGGTTTGAAAGAAGTGCAGGTTCAGGCGCGGTGCGGCTATCGAATCTTCTCGCCAGCGCGCTAGAGTTTGCAGACGATCCACTCTAACGGATTGAGGCCGATGACGACTGACAGCAAGAACCCCGCTGGCGCCCTGGCGTCCCTGGCAACGATCGAGGATTTCTGCCGAGAGGTCTTTATCGCGGCCGGTGCCGACCAACAGACTGCGGATGCAGCGACGCGGGGAATGCTGCATGCTACGCGCTATGGCATCGACAGCCATGGTGTGCGCCTCCTCCCTCATTATGTGAAAGGGTTGACCGAAGGACGCCTCAATCCGCGCCCGCGTCTCGCGCTGGTAAACACTTTCGGCGCCGTCGCTTCGCTCGATGCGGATAATGGCCATGGTGCGCTCGCGACCTATACGGCCATGGAGCATGCGACGCGTCTTGCCGGGGAATTCGGGATCGGTGCGGTTGCGATCCGCAATTCCTCGCATTTCGGACCGGCAGGTGCCTATGCGTTCGATGCCGCCCAACGCGGCTTCATCGGCTTTGCTTTCTGCAATTCCGATAGCTTCGTGCGTCTGCACGACGGCGCCATGCGCTTTCATGGCACCAATCCGATCGCCTGCGCTGTGCCGGTCACGGGAGATAACCCGTGGCTCTTCGACATGGCGACGAGCGCCGTGCCCTATAACCGCGTGCTGCTCTATCGCAGCCTCGGCCGCCAACTGCCCGAAGGAGTCGCCTCCGATGAACGGGGGTATGACACGGCCGATCCTGATGTGGCCGAAATGCTGGCGCCGCTCGGCGGCGAATTCGGCTTCAAGGGCGCAGGGCTTGCAGGCATTCCCGAGATCTTGAGTGCTGTGCTCACAGGCATGAAGCTGAGTTTCGATATCGCTCCGATGTCCGGGCCGGATTTTTCGACACCGCGCGGGCTGGGTGCCTTCGTCATCGCGCTGAACCCTGCAGCCTTCCTCGATATCGAGATCTTTGACGCTGCCATGAAACGCTACGTCGAAACCTTGAGGGCATCTCCGCCGCGTGAAGGCTTCAGGGTGATGGCGCCTGGCGATCGGGAATGGGCTGTCGCCGCCGAGCGGGAAAGACATGGCGTGACGCTGGATCCGGCAACGGTCGAGGCCCTTAGGACCTTTGCATCCACTTATCAACTGGCCAGCCCGGTCTGAGTGCATGCGTCGGATTGACGCACAACTTCCCCGATGATAGCTTCGGATCAATTGGTCAGGCCAGTTGACCAGTTGTGCGCTTGAGGAGAAGCGTGCCGGGGAGGCCATAATGTTTTCGGCAGTTGAATCACGCCGCCTCTACAGGCAGGTGGCGGACCAGATTCGTATGATGATTATCCGAGGAGAACTCGCCGTCGGCCAGAGGTTGCCTGCCGAGCGCGAGCTTGCGGAGCAGCTTGCAGTTTCGCGCCCTACGCTGCGCGAAGCGCTGATCGTGCTGGAAGTCGAGGGATACATCAATATCCGCATGGGCTCCGGCATCTATGTCACGCGCAAACATGCTGCCGAAACGACCGGCAGTGAGCGCGAACCGGTGGAGGGTCCTTTCGAGCTGCTGCAGGCCCGCGCCATCATCGAATGCGCGATATCAGAGGAGGCCGCAAAAAGCGCCCGCCCTGAGGACATTGCCGTCCTCGATGAGGCGCTGAGAGCGATGAGCGGCGTGGTGGAGGATGCGCGCGCCGTGCTTGTCGCCGACCGCGCCTTTCATACCGGCATCGCCGCAATCGTCGGCAATGCGACCTTGATCCGCGTTACCGGCGAGATGTTCGACATGCGCATGACGCCGTATTTCGAAAAGCTTGCCAGCCTTTTCGAAGGACCGGTGTCGTGGCGCAGCGCGCTGGAAGAGCACCGGGCTATCCGCGACGCGATCGCCGTCGGCGATACGGCAGGGGCGAAGGCCGCCATGCGCGCGCATCTCACGAATTCACAGAAGAGGTTTTCCGAAAGCTTCGGGGAGGAGGTTTCGGGCGAGCAGGGGCGCGGCCACACGGCCGGGCCGAACAAGGGAAAAGCAGCCACTTAACGAGATCTCAGGAGGAGAGAGCGATGAAGTTGAAACTGACGACGATACTCTGCACTGCCGCCGCAATCATGGCGACGACTGCGATTGCGCATGCCCAGACGGTGCTGAAATGGGCCCATGTCTACGAGACATCGGAACCTTTCCACACGGATTCCCTCTGGGCCGCGGAAGAGATCAGCAAGCGCACCAACGGCCGATACAAGATCGAGGTCTATCCGGCTTCGCAGCTCGGCAAGGAAGCCGATATCAACCAGGGCCTCAAGCTCGGAACGGTCGACATCATCATTTCCGGATCGAGCTTTGCCGCCCGCGACTATAAGCCGATCGGCGTGACCTATTTCCCCTATATCTTCCGCAGCCCGGGACACCTGATCGCCTACACCAAGAGCGACGTCTTCAAGCGCCTGGCCAAGGGTTATGAGGACAAGACCGGCAACCATATCGCCGCCGTCAGCTATTACGGGACGCGCCATACGACGGCCAACAAGCCGATCGCCAAATGCGCTGACATGCAGGGTCTGAAGATCCGCGTGCCTGATGTTCCTGCCTACCTCGCCATGCCGCGCGCCTGCGGCGCCAACACGACGCCGATCGCCTTTGCCGAGGTCTATCTCGCCTTGCAGAACGGCACGGTCGAAGCCCAGGAAAACCCGCTGACGACGATCGAGGCCAAGAAGTTCTACGAAGTCCAGAAGAACATCATTCTGACCGGCCACATCGTCGATCACTTGAATACGGTGATCTCGAAGACACTCTGGTCGAACCTTTCGGACGAAGACAAGAAGATCTTCGGCGAGGTCATGCAGGAAGCTGCCGTGCGCACGACCAAGACCATCGAAGGCAAGGAAAACAGCCTGATCACCACCTTCAAGGAGAAGGGCTTGAGCGTCACCGAGGTCGACAAGGCCGATTTCGAGAAGACGGTCGCGGAAAAGGTCAAGTTCGAGGACTTCGGCTACGAAAAGGCCGATTGGGAAGCGATCCGCGCGATCCAGTAACAGCCCGAGGGCGCGCCGCCTGAGCGCCGCGCGCCCTTCTTCCCCACCGGAACAAGGCCGATCATGTCACAAGAAGTTCATACGCAAGTCACTGCCGAGGAGATCGGCCACGAATTCGAGGGGCATGCGCCCACCGCCAATATCTCGGACTACGCCATCGAAGACTGGATCACGCTGCTCGTTTTCTGGTTGATGGCCGGTTGCGTCTTCCTGCAGTTCTTCACCCGCTATGTGCTGAACAACAGCTATGCCTGGACCGAAGAGATCGCCGTCAACTGCCTGATCGGCGTCGTCTTTCTCGGCGCCGTCATGTGCGTACGCACGTCGCGCCATATCCAGGTGGATGTCTTCTATCATTACATGCCGGCAGGCCTTGCGCGCGTTCTCGCAACCTTTGTGGATATCGTCCGCATCGGTTTCTTCGCCTATGGCTGTTATCTGATGTGGCGCTATGTGCAGATCGTCGCGGACGAGCAGATGGTCACCGTCGACCTGCCCCGCAATATCGTCTTCTACAGCGTGCTTGCAGCCTTCGTGCTGATGCTGATCCGTGCGGTGATCGTCTTCATCGCCAATATGCGCCGCGGCTACTCCGTTCTGGAGCGCCCCGAAGAATTCCACGCTGTCGAAGGATGACCTGATGCTGCTCTTGCTTGGCTCATTTCTGGTGCTGATGCTGATCGGCGTGCCCGTCGCGATCTCGATGGCCGTCGCCTCCGTTCTCTATATCGTCCTCTACGGCGTTGCGCCCGATATCATCGTCGCCCAGCGCATGATCGCGGGTGTCGAAAGTTTCCCGCTTCTCGCAGTTCCCTTCTTCATCCTTGCTGGCAACCTGATGAATTCTGCGGGTGTCACCGGCCGCATCTATTCCTTCGCCGTCGCGCTCGTCGGCTGGATGAAGGGTGGCCTTGCGCAGGTCAACATCATTGGTTCCGTCATATTCTCGGGCATGTCGGGCACTGCGCTTGCCGATGCGGCCGGCATCGGCACGATCGAGATCAAGGCGATGAAGGATCACGGCTACCCCGTCGAGGCCGCGGTCGGGGTAACGGCGGCGTCTGCCACGCTCGGTCCGATCTTCCCGCCATCCTTGCCCTTCGTGATCTACGGCATGATGGCGAATGTCTCGATCGGCGCTCTTTTCATGGCCGGTATCCTGCCCGGCGTTGTCATGACGCTGCTGATGATGATCACAGTTGCGGCCTTTGCCTACGTGAAACGTTGGGGTTCCGATGCGCCTTTCGACGTCAAACAGCTCCTTTCCGCAGGTTTGGAGATCATCGTGGTTCTGCTCGTACCGCTATCGATCTACGTGATGATGCGATCAGGCGTATCGATGAATGCCGCGGCGGGCATTGCCCTCGTCGTCCTTCTGGCGCTCGACTGGTATTTCCGCTTTTCCGCCGTCATGGCGCTCATGACTCCTGTCATCTTGATCGGCGGCATGACCATGGGCTGGTTCACGCCGACGGAAGCGGCCGTCGCCGCTGTGCTGTGGTCGCTGTTCCTCGGCCTCGTGCGCTATCGCACGATGACGTTCTCGACACTCGCCAAGGCGAGCTTCGACACGATTGAAACGACGGCATCCGTTCTCTTCATCGTCACTGCCGCTTCGGTCTTCGCATGGCTGCTGACGGTGAGCCAGGCTGCCCAGCTTCTGTCCGACGCGATTCTGTCGATTACCGACAATAAGTGGGTGTTCCTGATCCTTGTGAACCTGCTGATGCTCTTCGTCGGCTGCTTTCTGGACACAATCGCCGCCATTACCATCCTCGTACCGATCCTTCTGCCGATCGTCGCGAAATTCGGCATCGATCCGGTACAGTTTGGCCTTATCATGACCCTGAACCTGATGATCGGCCTGCTTCACCCTCCGCTAGGCATGGTACTCTTCGTGTTGTCGCGGGTGGCGAAATTGTCCGTCGAACGCACGACGATGGCGATCTTGCCCTGGCTTGCGCCGCTCTTCATCGCCTTGATTTTGATCACCTTCGTCCCCTCGATATCCCTGTGGCTGCCACAGCAGCTTGGGCTTCTGAAATAGGAGAATGTGATGCACACCCGTCTGGCACGGCTTTATGCAAAGGGCGATCTCAGGATCGAGACTGATCCGGTCGCAGCCCCCGGTCCGGGCAAAGTGCTTTTGAAGATGGCAGCCGCAGGCATCTGCGGCTCCGACCTGCATTATTACCAGGACGGCGGTTTCGGACCGGTCAGGGTTCGCGAGCCAATGATACCCGGGCACGAGGCCGCTGGAACCGTGGAGCAGGCAGGTGAGGGCGTCACCCTGAAGGCCGGAATGCTGGTCGCCGTCAATCCGAGCCAGCCCTGCGGTGCTTGCGAATATTGCCGTATCGGCTTGCCTATCCACTGCCTGGAAATGCGCTTCATGGGCAGTGCGATGCGCCTGCCGCATGAGCAGGGCATGTTTCGGGAATGGCTGGTGGTGCCGGCCAAACAATGCGTTGAGGTTGGAGCCTCGATAACGCCTGCGGAAGCGGCCTGTAGCGAGCCGCTATCCGTCTGCCTGCACGCCGCATCGCGCGCCCCCGGCATTGCCGGCAAGAAAGTCCTGGTGACAGGTGCCGGACCGATCGGCTCTCTAATGGTTGCCGTTATCAGCCATTATGACGCTGGCGAAATCGTCGTTACGGATCTTGCCGACGCGGCGCTCGCGCGGGCGAAAGCCATGGGCGCCAGCCGCACGATCAACGTGGTGCGGGATGCAGAGTCATTTGCAGAATTCCAGGCAGGAAAAGGCTATTTCGATCTCGTCTTCGAATGTTCTGCCGCCGCCCCGGCCATCCAGAGTGCGATTGCGGCGGTCCGGCCGCGCGGCACCATCGTCCAGGTCGGCGTCACCGGCGACGTTCCGGTGCCTCTCAACGCCATTGTCGGCAAGGAACTGCACATCCACGGAACGCAGCGTTTCCATGAGGAGTTCGCAACCGCCGTCGACCTGATTTCCCGCCGGAAGATCGATGTGCGGCCAATCATCAGCCACAGCATGCCCCTCGAAGACGCCGTTTCAGCCTTCGACATTGCCGGCGACCGTTCGCTGGCCTGCAAGGTGCAACTGACCTTCCAGTCAGCCTAAACGACGGTCTCGCCGCCATCGACGACGAGGATTTGCCCCGTCATGTAGGACGAGCGGTCCGAGACCAGGAACAGGATCGGTTCGGCTATCTCCGAAACATCCGCCCAGCGGCCGAGCGGCACCTTCTCGGCGATGTAGCCTTCAATGGCGCCGCGCCCGCCCATCTGCGCGATGAACGGCTCATTGAATGGCGTGTCGACCCATCCGGGGCAGAGTGCATTCACGCGGATGCCGAACTTCGCATAGTCGCCCGCCATCTGCCGGGTCATGGCGATGACAGCATGTTTGGTCGTCGTATAGGCGATCATTTCGCGGTCGTAGAGCACGCCTGACGATGAGGACGTATTGAGGATTACGCCTTTGCCTGCCTTTTTCATGATCGGCATGACGAAACGCGCGGCCATGAAATGCGCCCGCACGTTCAGGCTCCAGGACTTGTCGAAACCTTCGATGGCAACCTGCTCCAGATCGCCGGCCACCTGCGCGCCCGCGTGATTGTGCAGAATGTCGATCCGGCCGTGACGTGCAGCAACAGCGGCAATGCCGATTTCAAGCGCCGGGTCGTCCGTGACATCGACCATCATGCTTTCGGCGCCACCGCCTGCCTCGACAATCAGACCGACGGTTTCTTCGGCATTTGCGAAATTGATATCGGCAACGACGACATGGGCGCCTTCGCGCGCCATGATCTGTGCGCCGGCCCGTCCGATGCCCGAGCCTGCGCCCGTGACGATTGCAACGCGATCTCTCAGTATCATGGCATTTCCCCGGTCAGTTTGTCGTTGTCTTTTCGCGCATCAGGAAGCGCGCGATGAGAATGAGTGCAAGCGAGGCGATCAGCACCATCGTCGCGACTGCATTGATTTCCGGCGTCACGCCGCGGCGGATGGAGGCGAAGACATAGATCGGTAGCGTCGTGTTGGAGCCCGCCACGAAGAAGGCGATGATGAAATCGTCGAAGGAAAAGGTGAAGGCGAGTAGAAAACCCGCCAGGATCGACGGCATGATCTGCGGCAGCACGATCTGCCGAAAGGTCGTGAAGGGTGTGGCGTAGAGATCGCTGGCGGCCTCGACGATATCGCGCCCGAGGCTCGCGATGCGCGCCTTCACGATCATCGTCACCAACGCCATGGTGAAGAGCCCGTGCGCAGCAATGATCGAGCCGTAGCCGAGTGCCAGCTTTGGCGGCTGGTCGCCTGGCCAGAGGGCGGCGATAACAGGATTGATGAAGCCGAAGACTTCGACGAGGGCAACCAGCGTTGCAATGCCGATGACGACACCCGGTACCACGATCGCGGCTGCAAAGAGCCCGTCGAAGATCGCCCGGGTCCTGGTGCCGAGCCGTTCCATGCCGATCGCGGCCATAGTGCCGAAGATCGCCGCCAGTGCCGCACTGGTGACGGCGATGATCAGGCTGTTGCGCAACGCCTCCATCAGGAAGGTATTGGACAGAGCCCGACCATACCATTGCGTCGAGAAGCCGGTGAACTCGCTGGCATTGCGGCCCGCATTGAAGGAGAAGAGCACGACGAGCGCGATCGGCGTGTAGAGGAACAAATAGACGAAGGTGACGAGCGCGCGCATCAGATGAGATCCACCTGCCGCGTACCGGCGACACGCCAGGCGATGCGCATGGCGACGAGCAGTACGATGACGACGACGGCGACGAGCGTGACGGCTATCGCCGAGCCGAACGGCCAGTTGCGTGATTGCAGGAAGAGATCGACGAGCGCATTGCCGATGAAGAACACCTTGCCGCCGCCGAGAAGCTGCGGGATCAGATATTCGCCGAGCAGCAGGATGGTGACCAGCGCGACGCCGGTCATCACGCCCGGAAGCGACAGGGGCAGGGTAATACCGAAGAAGGTCGAGATAGGCTTTGCACCAAGGTCGGCCGAAGCTTCGAGCAGCCGGCGGTCCAGCTTCTCGAGGCTGACATAGATCGGCATGATCATCAGCGGCAGGTATCCGTAGACGATGCCGAGCAGCACAGCGCCGGGTGTATTGATCAGCCTGACATTTTCGATGCCGACGAATTCAAGCAGATGCGGAATGCCACGTGCGCCGAGCAGATACATCCAGGCATAGGTGCGCACCAGCAGGCTGGTCCAGAAGGGAACGACGACAAGCGAGACGAGCAGCAGCCGGCGCTGCGGGCTTGCCTTGACCGCGAGATAATAGGCGACCGGATAGGCGACGACGAGGCAGGCAGCCGCTCCGATCGGCGCCAGGATCAGCGTATTGACGAAGGCTGCCGACCGCGCGCCGAGATTGGCGAACTGCTCGAAGGTGAAGGCTGGCTGATAACCGCCCTCCGGCGCCCGCTCGCCAAAGGCAAAGACGATGATGGCGATGAAGGGCAGCACCAGGAAGACGAACAGCCAGATACTGGCCGGGCCGACAAGGGCGACGGTGATCAGGCGCCGTTTGGTGGCGTGGGGCAGGGGCATGGCTTTGGTCTTCATCCGCCGGATCAAGGAGCTGAACCGGCTCCCGCAGTAAGCCGCGGGAGACCGGCATTCAGAGGTGGTGTCAGGCCGACTTGAAACGTGCCATCAGTTCAGCGCGACCCGGATCGGTGAGCGTGACAGCGGCGCCGAATTCCAGTGGCGTAAGGGCTGTTTCGTCCGGATAGACGATCTTGTTGGACGTGACCTCCTTCGGCAGCAGCGCAATGACGCGGCTGTCAGTGGTCGGTGCACCGTTGGCAATGTGCTCCTTCACCGCATTCTGCGGGTCCATCAGGTAGTTGAGCAGCGCGTAGCCGGCGGCCTTGTTCGGTGCATCCTTGGGGATCGCGTAATAATCAGTCCAGATTTCACCGCCATCGGTGCCGAGGATATAGGCAAGCTCCGGCATGTCGCGGTTGAGCTGCGCGCCGTCATTGGTCCAGCACATGGTCAGCCATGCATCGGTCGAACGCATCGACGGCTGATAGTCGGAATTGATGGCGAAGAGATGCGGCTTGACCTTGATCAGCAGTTCTTCCGCTTTGGCAAGCTCGTCAGCCTTGATCGAATTGAAGTCATAGCCGAGCGAAACAAGCGCGCTGCCGATCGTCGTCAACTGGTAGTCATGCACCATGGCGCGGCCGTCGGCTTCCGTCTGGGCGATCTCGAAGAAGTCCTTCCAGCTCGAAAGCTTGGTCTTGATCTTGGACGTGTTGACGGAGAAGCCGGTCGTGCCCCAGTTCTTCGGCACGGCATAGGTCTTGCCGTCGATCTGGCCTTCCTTGGTGAAGCGGGGGCTTTCGCTTGCCTGGCTGAAATCCGGGATCTTTGAAAGGTCGAGCTCTTCGATCAGGCCGAGCTTGTGATGGGTCGAGATCGTGTAGTTGGTCGGCACGAAGAGCGACCAGCCGGAAGCGCCGGCCTGCAGTTTGGCGAGCATTTCCTCGTTCGAACCGAAGACGTTGACCTCGACGGCAACGCCGGTTGTCGCCTTGAAATTCTCGAAGGTCGCCGGGTCGTGGTAATTCGGCCATGTGGCGATCGACATCTGCGTGCCGAGATCTTCTGCCGAATAGGCGGGCGTCGATAGCGCGCCCGGGAAGCGAGACAGCACGGCGGTCGCAAGACCGAGGCCGGTAATGCCGAGGAAGTGGCGGCGGCTGACGGAACCGCGCTTCAGGCGCATGAACTCGTCCATGAAACCTTCGGCGGAAATGGGCAGATTGTCCTTATAATCCTTGCTCATGATGCTGTTCCCTTGTTCTGGTTTATGCATTCGATGCTGGAAAGACATGGATGGCGGCGGGGTCGAAGCCGAGGAAAACCTCCTCGCCCGGCTCCACGAGATCGCTCTCGTTCATGCTGCGGCGATCGGCCGTGATCAGGAAGTCGCCAAGCCCCGGCACGCTGACGGCATACTCCGCCGATGAACCGAGGAAGATGCGGTGCGTCACTGTCCCCTTGAACGACGTGCCGGTCGCCGCCGCCGTACGTGTCATATGGATCGCCTCGGGGCGCAGCGCAGCGATGACGTCTCCTGGCGCCAACCGCTTGCCGGAGGCCATCGCCGACCCGTCCGCCAGCCGCAGCGTCGTACCATCAGGTTCCATCGCGGCAGTGATGCGGTTGGTCTTGCCGACGAAATCGGCGACGAAAAGATCGGCCGGGCGGTCATAGACTTCCTGCGGGCTGCCGAGCTGACGGATGCGCCCGGCACTCATGACGCAGACGACATCTGCCATCGAAAGCGCCTCTTCCTGGTCGTGGGTGACGAGGACGAAGGTGATGCCGAGTTCGCGCTGCAGGGTCTGCAGCTCGATCTGCATCGCCGAGCGCAGCTTCTTGTCGAGGGCTGCCAGCGGTTCGTCGAGCAGCAGCACGGAGGGGCGATTGACGATGGCACGAGCGAGCGCCACACGCTGCTGCTGGCCGCCCGACATTTCATGAATCCGCCGCGTGGCAAAGCCACCAAGTCGGACCATCTCGAGCGCCTCGGCGACACGGCGGTCGATCTCCGCCGACCCGATTCTCGGGCGCATCTGCTTCAGCCCATAGGCAACGTTCTGCTCGACATTGAAATGCGGAAACAGCGCATAGTGCTGGAAGACCATGTTGACGGGTCGGCGATAGGCCGGAACGCCGTTCATCTCACGCCCGTCGATCAGCACGGTGCCTTCGCTCGGCTGTTCGAAACCGCCGATCATGCGCAGGCAGGTCGTCTTGCCGCAGCCGGAAGGCCCGAGCAGCGCCAGGAACGCGCCCTTGGGCACAGTAAGGTTGATGTCCGTTACGGCGGTCACGGCGCCATAGTTTTTTGTGACCGAACGGAATTCGATATCGTTCGTCGAAGCGGATGCCACGTCTGTTCCCTGCGGTTGGTTGGAATGGCAGTCTGTCGCTGCCTTATTGCCACCGTCGTTAAGGAAAGAGTAAGCCTGAGCTTCCTGCACGGTATATACCCCGAGAGAGGTATTTAGGCGCACAACGTTTCGTGGAAGGTGTATATCCGGGCTGCGCGAAACTGCGCGGAACGGCGGAGAGGAAGGGCTAGTGAGTATCGACCTGGAGACGCTGTTTGCCGCTTTCAATGCCACGGTCGGCAAGTCAGCCATGACGGATGCGGGCTTCGGCGATACGTTCCGCCAGATGATGGCCGCACTCGTGCGCTTCGACTATGTCGTCGTCTTCGCCTATCGCGGAAAAGAGCGGCCGATCGATCTCTACAGCACCTTCGATCGCGAAGAGCACGTCGTTTTCGTGACGCTCTATCAGGCCGGTCCTTACCTGCTTGATCCCTTCTATCATACCGCACACGAACGGCGGGAGGGCGTCTTCAGGATGCGCGAGCTGGCGCCGGACCGGTTCTTTTCCAGCGAATATTATCGCACCTATTACGTCCAGACCGGACTTGCCGAGGAAATCGGCTTCTTCGTACCTGTCGGTGGCGATATCACGGTCGTGTTGTCGCTAATGCGGCGCGAAAAGACCGGCGCTTTCCCGCCCGCCGAATTCGCCACGCTGAAGAAGGTCGAGCCGCTCGTGGCCAGCATGGTGAAACAGTATTGGGCCGGGCTCGCGCCGCGCTTCGACACGCAGCTTGCCGCGAGAGGCAGGAGCCGCCGCAAAAGCGAGGGCAGCCCGCGCGCCGATACTGTCTGGCACGACCTCAACCTGACGGGCCGTGAAACGGCAATCGTCGAACTGGTGCTGCAGGGCCATTCGTCGGAATCGATCGGCCTGAAGCTCAACATCTCGACGGGGACGGTGAAGGTTCACCGCCGCAACGTCTACCGCAAGCTCGGAATCTCCTCACAGACGCAGCTGCTCTCGCTTTATCTGAAAAATCTGAGCTGACCGATTGCTGCGCGCGCCGGGGCTGCAGTTAGGCGCGCGCCTCTGCCTCGCGCAGCGAAATCAGCCGTCGTGCCGTCTCGTCCCAGAGGATGAGTTTCACGCAGCTGAGGCTGTCACGAATGTTGATGCGCCCAAGCTTCGCCAGCTCCGGATAGTCACGCAGCACTTCCGGCAACCGGTAAAACGGCACTCGGCTCGATAGATGGTGGACATGGTGCATGCCGATATTGGCGGTGATCCATCGCAGCGGGCGCGGCAGATCATAATGCGAGGCGCCATGCATGGCGGAATAGGGGAACGTCCATTCCGGAGGCTTGGACCAGTGGGTATCTTCGAATTGGTGCTGAACATAGAACAACCAGACACCAGCCGATCCGGCAAGCAGAACGATTGGCAGATGGATCAGCAGAAAGGGAACGATGCCGACGGCCCAGATGAGGAGAACGGCCAGCGCAGCGATACCGGCGTTGGTCGCCATCGTCGAAAGCCAGGGCAACACCCCGGAGCGCATCATGCCGAATGGCAGTCTTTGCTTGAAGAGAAAAAGATAGGCAGGGCCAATGCCGAACATGACCAGGGGATGCCGGTATAGGCGATAGGTGAGTTTTCCTCGCCTCGTCAGGGAGCGATATTCCTCGACCGTCAGGGTGGTGATATCGCCGACCCCCCTCTCATCCAGATTGCCGGCTGAGGCATGGTGTTCCGCGTGCGCGCGTCGCCAATAGTCGTAGGGTGTGAGCGTGAGAACGCCGATCGCGCGCCCTGTCCAGTCATCCCACTGACGCCGTCCGAAGAACGAGCCGTGCCCGCAATCATGTTGCAGCATGAAGAGCCGCAGCAGGAATCCGGCGGCAGGGATGACGAGGATTAAGCCGAGCCAATAGCCGAAGTGGATCGCAACCCACGCTGCTGCCCAAAGAAGGATAAACGGGATCAGCGTCACGGCCAGTTCGTACAGGCTTCGGCCTGTATTGGGTTTTCGGTAATTCGAGAGAATCTTGAGCCAGGCTTTTTCGGTACCGGCGTCTTGGCCGGCCGTCATCGTTGCGTTCATAGTCGGTCGGCGTCTTTCTGTTGGGCAGCGCTGCGGAAGAAGTGTTCGGCATGCTGGTAGTCATTTTCTGCGCCGATCCGGTCGCCGGCTAAAGATTTCAGCTCGGCAAACTGAAGGTACTGCTTGTGTCGATCCAGCAGGCGCTGCCTCGATGGTGTAGCACTTCTATTGGGGTGGGCGAAATGGTGATTATTCATGATAGATCCGAACCGCGCGGGTTCGCTCCTGATTGTCTGAAAATGATTGCTTGAGTGCTCTGCGCAGCTTGCAACTGATGCCTTGTCTTAGGAGACTGCGGCAAGGTGCGTTAGTGAGCGGCGAGGCGGCGTTTCCGCCAGCAGATGGGGTCGTTCTGATCTGGTCTGTATGAGATCCACGCGCAGAAGCAATACTCCACTGCGGCTGCTACAAATCGCTGATGGGAAGGTGGCAAGCGCGCGTCGGCAATCGGGCAACGGAGCCTGCATCATCGAGGATACAATATCCTCGGATGTTTACGGTATTACTGCAGCATTGTGGCTGCATCACGTCCGGGATGCCTGCAAGCTATCCGGATCGAAAGAATTCTGTCGCTTCCCGCACCCGCTGTTGAGCTCGCGACCGACGCAGGCTATCAGGACGGGCAACAAAGTCCCGGTTCCGAGAGACGCATCTGACAATGACCCCTTCATACCTGGTTACGCATTCCGGCGGCTTCCACGCCGATGAGTTGCTTTCGAGCGTCATCCTGACCCGGCTGTTCCCTGAGGCCAGGATCATTCGCAGCCGAAATGTCGAATGGACCACACCGGCCACCGATCGCATCATCTACGACGTCGGCGGGCAGTATGATCCCGCCGCAGGTATTTTCGACCACCATCAGCGTGGCGCGCCCGTGCGTGGGGACGGACGGCCCTACAGTTCCTTCGGCCTGGTCTGGAAACACTATGGAGCGGATTATCTTCCAGCTCTGGGAGTGCCCGAAGCGCATGTTTCATCGGTGCATGCTTCGTTCGATGCCAAGTTCGTCCTGCCGGTCGATCTGACCGACAATGGTGCACTTGATCCTTCCATCGCAGGCGAGCTGGCCGGCCTTACGCTGCCGGCCTTGCTGGAAACCCTGAAGCCGGTTTTCGATGCCAAGGATCCCGAGGCCGATGACAGGGCGTTCCATGCCGCCCTTTCGATCGCGCGAAGCTTCGTCGAGGCCGGTATCGCGACGCAGGATGCCAAGCTGCGCGCCGAAGCCCTCGTTCTCAAGGCGATCAGCGAAACAGGCGAGGGGCGCGTCCTCGAACTGCCGATGGGCATGCCTTTTCGTGCGGCGATCGTAAGGGCGAAGGCCGATCATCTGCTTTTCGTCGTTCACCCCCGGGAAAATGACTGGTGCCTGACCGGTATCCGCCGCGCAGACGAGGGCTTCGAGCTGCGCGCCGATTTGCCTGCATCATGGGCGGGATTGACCGGCCAGGAACTCGAGCGCGTCTGCGGCGTCGCAGGAGCAACCTTCTGCCACAAAGGCCTCTTCGTCGCGGCGGCGAAAAACCGCGAAGCAGCACTTGCGATGGCACAAATCGCCGTAGACGAGGCCCTTTCGTAGGACGATCGGCGTGCGTCGGCGACGTCGTTCCGCGCTTATAAGGAAAGCCGGTCCAATGGCGGGCGACGAAGCGATTTGCCGGCCGGCTTGCGCACAGCTTCGCTTGCGATCATGGTCACCGGCATGATGATTGTTGAGGTTATGCAACGTCCTCGTCTACTGCCGCAGAGAAGCTTTCCGCGCTACGCCTATTTGCCCGGCCGAATGCCCCATCCCGTCAGGGATCCGGCAGGGCACAGTTACCGGGTCGAGCCTGCGCCGATTCTTCCGACACTCGATTCCGATGAATTCGCGTGGGGCTCTGACCTTTTCAACCATGGCTATTACTGGGAAGCCCATGAGGCCTGGGAAGGGATCTGGCAGGTCGCGGCGAGAGGCAGTGCGCTGCGCACCCTGCTTAAGGGCTTGATCCTGCTCTCTGCTGCCGGCGTGAAGATCCGCGAAGGCAAGCGCGCACCGGCCATGCGTCATGCAGGCCGCGCCGCCGGGCTGTTTCGTCAACTATCGAAAGTCCCGCATGAGGCCTTTTCGCAGGCACTCGGAATGTCGCCGGCGATGCTTGCTGACAGAGCAGAAGCATCAGCAAGCGTTCCGCCGGTTTTGCGGACGACCGGGCTGGGACAGCCCGAACCGGTTTACGATTTCATTCTTGGAAACCCACGAAGCTTCGCGCCATAAGGGATCTATTGGCAGCTCTGATTGAGACAACAACATGGGCAATCGCTACGTGCTCGGCTTTCCGATGATGATGGCCGTGGACCCAACGCTCAGTGCCCATCGCCAGCGCTCTCATCAAATTTCCATGACATCTTCAAACGATTCCGGGAAATTCTGACGTGCTACCTTTTCGTCGATGACCAGCATCGCCTCATAGGACATCGGATCGAAATCCTTGTCCACAGCCACCACTTCTCGTCCAAAGAGCAGGTTGAGCCGAGCCGCGTCCAGATTGCCACGCTCGAAGGGCTCTGCCCCGAAATGATGCCAGAGCGCATGCAGGAAGGCTGCATCGACCCCGTGCTCTGCCGTGCCGGGTCGGGCGCGGCGGGGCAGGGCCTTGATCGGCGTCACGCCCCTGGGATTGGCCCGCCGGATGGTGAACTGAATGCCGCTCCCCGGCATGCCCGATGGGAAGCCGCGGTGTTTCGTCATATCGGGAAGATTGGCCATAGCTTACTCCTTCGCAATGGGTTCGGTCCCAATATCGGGCTTGTCGATCGCAATACTCGCAGCCACACGAATAGCGGTATAGGCGCCGCTTTACGAGCGCTGCAAGGGTCTATCCATTGAATATTCCGCGACGGAATGTTGAGCGCTATGGCTGGTCCGACGTCTCTGCCATCAAGGAGATCGGCGGAACGCTACGCGCAGGCGCTGATGGCCGGCCAAATGGCGATACCCGGCGACTTTCACTCGCCGGGTATCAATCGCAAATTTACTCACTTCGGCGTGACGTCGAAGCCGAACCACTTTTCCGACAGCGTTTTGATCGTGCCATCCGCCTTTGCGGCGGCAATTGCGTCGTTGAACATGGCCTTCAACTCGGTGTCGCTCTTGCGCAGGCCAACGGAGCTGCCGCGGCCGAGGAAGCCGCCCTGGAAGCGCGGGCCGGTGGTCGTCATGTCCTCGTTGCCTGGCTTCTCGGAAGCCGTGGTCAGATAGGCCATGGACGCCATGACGATATCGACACGACCGGCCTTGAGATCGAGATCATGCTCTTCCGTCGTCTTGTATTCTCTGACATCGACGATACCCTTCAGATATTTGTCAACGAAGGTCGCTGCGGTTGAGGCCGTCTGAACGCCGATCGTCTTGCCCTGGAGCGCCGGCTTGATCTTTTCGATCTCGGCAGCAGCGCCCGCTTCATCGCTGGCGAGTGAGAAGACCTGGCCCTTTTCAGGCAGGTTTGCGAGATCGCCCGTCTTCGAGGTCGCAAAGGCCTGGCCGGTGGAGCCGTAGGAATCGCTGAAGGCGATAACCTCTTCGCGCTTGGCCGTCGCCGACATGCCGGAGATGATGGCGTCGAACTTGCCGGCGTTCAGCGCCGGGATCATGCCATCGAAATTCTGGACGACGATCTTGCACTCGACCTTCATGTGGTCGCAGAGATATTTGGTCAGCTCGATCTCGTAACCATCGAGCGAACCATCCGGCTTGGTGAAGTTATAGGGCTTGAAGGCGCCTTCGGTGGCGATCGTCACCGTCGTCCACTTCTTGTCTTCGGCATGCGCGATGCCGGCCGTCGCGATGATGGCTGCGGCTGATGTCGCCGTCAGAACCCGTGAAAAGAACGTCATGTTTTTGCTCCCCTTTTCTTTGTTTGGGCTGAGAAACTATTTGCTGATGAACTGGCGGAAACGGTCCGACCGGGAATTAGCGAAGACCTCCTGCGGCTTGCCGTCCTCTTCGACGACGCCCTGATGCAGGAAGACGACCCGGCTGGAGACATCTCGGGCAAAGCCCATTTCGTGGGTGACGACCAGCATGGTGCGACCTTCCTCGGCGAGCGCGCGCATGACGCGTAGTACTTCGCCGACGAGCTCCGGATCGAGCGCCGACGTCGGCTCGTCGAACAGCATCACCTTCGGCCGCATGGCAAGCGCGCGTGCGATCGCCGCGCGCTGCTGCTGGCCACCGGAAAGATGCGAGGGGTAGAAATTCCGCTTCTCGGCAATGCCGACCTTGGCAAGTAGCGCCTCTGCTTCCTCGATGCATTCCGCCTTCGAGCGGCCGAGGACATGCACCGGCGCCTCGATCACGTTCTCGAGCACCGTCTTGTGAGACCAGAGATTGAAACTCTGGAAGACCATGCCGAGCTGCGAGCGGATACGGTCGACCTGCCTGCGTTCCGCTGGCCGACTGCCGCCTTTGTGGTCGGCCACCATGCGGATCGTCTCGCCTGCGACGGTCACCTCGCCGGAATTCGGCATCTCCAGAAGGTTGATGCAGCGCAGAAAGGTAGACTTTCCCGAACCGGAGGAGCCAAGGATCGAGACGACATCGCCTTCATGTGCATCAAGCGAGATGCCTTTCAGGACCTCCATAGGCCCGAAGCTCTTGTGCAGATCCTTCACGCTGAGCGCGATCGGAGAAAGAGGGGCATTCGCCGCAGTCATCGGGCGTCTCCTTCGAGTGCGGATGCGGGGGCGGCCGCGGCCGCCAGATGGTGGGGAACAGGCTGGCGCAAATGCGGGCTTAGCCAATATTCGACAAGGTTTACGAGACGCGTCAGCACGAAGTTGATCGCCAGGTAGATGGCGCCTGCAACGATGAAGACTTCGATTGCCCGGTAAGTCTCGGAAATGGTCCTGGCGGCGACGCCTGTCACCTCCATCAGGGTGATGATCGAGGCGAGCGACGTTGCCTTCACCATGGCGATCATCTCGTTGCTATAAGCCGGTAGCGCCTGCCGGATTGCAAGCGGCAGAACGATGCGACGGAACTGCATAAGCCGGGGCATGCCGCAGGCGCGCGCCGCCTCGATCTGGCCGAATGGCACAGACTGAAGTCCGCCGCGAATGATCTCGCTGGCGTAGGCGGCCGTATTCATGGTCAGCGCAAGCACGGCGCACCAATAGGGTTCACGCAGGAACGGCCAGAAGATGCTGTGCCTGACCTCGGGAAACTGGCCGAGCCCGTAATAGATCAGGAAGATCTGCACGAGCAGCGGCGTTCCGCGGAAGACGAAGACATAGGCGCGCGCAAACCATTCGAGCACCATGATGCCGGAGAGCCGGCACAGTGCGATCGCCAGCGCCAGGATGGCACCGAGCGCGATCGAGGTCGCCGCAAGTTGAAGCGTCAGCGGAATGGCGGAAACGAGACTGACGAAGGTTTCGCCGAGAAATTGCCAATCCATCAGCCTCTCCTCACGCCGCGAGAGAAGTGCTTCTCGGCCCGCCTTAGGAAAAGTCCGGAACCGGTTGAAATAATAAGATAGATCGCCCCCGCGACAACATAGAAATCGAAGGGGAGACCGGTCGAGCCTGCCGCTACCTGTGTCTGGCGAAGCAGTTCGGCGACGCCGGTGATGGACACGAGCGCGGACTCTTTCAGAACGACCTGCCAGACGTTGCCAAGGCCCGGCAGCGCGTGGCGAAGCGTCAGCGGCGCGACGATACGGCGGAACCGCAACGCTCGGCCCATGCCGCAGGCAATGGCAGCTTCGATCTCACCGGGATGGACGGCCTTGAACGCCCCACGGAAAACTTCGGTAAATTGCGCACCTGAGGTGACGCCGACAGCAAGAGATCCCGCGAGGAAACCCGGAAAGCCGAGGAAGCCTTCAGCGCCGAACAGCCGGCCTAGAGCAGTGACGGCGGCGCTGCCGCCGAAATAGAAGAGGTAGATGACCAAGAGATCCGGTATGCCCCGAAGGATCGTCGTATAGGCGTCTGCGGCGATCCTGAGGCCGCGCCCGCCCGATATCTTCGCCCAGGCGCCGAAAGTGCCGATGAGGGCGCCGATCGCATAACCGGAAATCGCAACCAGAATCGTCATCCACGCGCCGGCCAGCAGCGCCTTGCCCCAACCATCGGGGCCGAAGCTTATGAGCTCGAGGATCCCGGGCTGGTTCATGGTGTCTGCTTCTCCGGCAGCAGCGGCTGAACGTCATCGGGAATCGGATTGACGAATGGCGTCCCATCGAGGCGGCCCCTCAGGTCCGCCTTGGCCGCCTCGATGAGTGCCGGATTGCGGATCAGGTCGATGGCGGTGCTGGCCATAACCTTTGCCGCGTGTTCCGTGCCTTTATGGGCTGCCGGAAGCTTGCCCTGAGCAACCAGCTGCCAGGAGTGACCGGGCGTGCCGATCGCATAGGTCGCGCCGCGCATCTGTACCGTTGGTACGACCCAGCTGACGCTCCCCACATCGGTCGAGCCGACGATTGTGCTGTCGCCGGCATAGAGCGGGAAGATTTCCTCGCAAAGCGGCTGGTCCTTCTTCGGCTTAAGACCGAAGCGCGCGTAGGAAGAGGCGATGTCCTCGGCGCTCATGGTTGCCTGGAATGTCCGGGCAGTGGCGCGGTCGTCTTCATCGAAGACGGGCGGGCCGAGGCGTTCGAGGTTGGCAAACATCAGTTCTTCGAGCGGAACGTTGCCGACGAGATTGGCGTCACCACTGATCACTTCGCTGCGGACCGACGTCTCGGTCATGAGGGCTGCGCCCTCCGCGACCTTCTTGACGCGGGCGACGAGCGACAGGAGTTCAGGCAGGTTCCGGGCGCGGATGAGATAGCGCACCGTCGCACGGGCCTGCACCACATTCGGGGCCGACCCGCCGGTATCGGTCACGGCATAATGGATACGCGCCGTCGAGGGCATATGCTCGCGCATATAATTGACGCCGACATTCATCAGCTCAACGGCATCGAGTGCGCTGCGGCCGAGATGAGGCGTTGCCGAGGCATGCGAGGAGCGGCCGGTGAAGTGGAAGTTGAGTTCGTTACAGGCAAGCGAAACCGGGTTATTGACGCCGGCAAAGGCAGCCGGGTGCCAGCAAATGGCAATGTCGACGTCATCGAAGACACCCGCGCGAACCATGAAGCCCTTGGAGGACCCGCCTTCTTCTGCCGGACAGCCGTAATAGCGCACGCGACCCTTGAGGCCGTTTGCCGCGAGGAAATCCTTCACCGCGGCTGCTGCAAGCATCGAACCGGCGCCGAGCAAGTTGTGGCCGCATCCATGGCCATTGCCATTTGCCGTCGCCTCACGCTTTTCAGCGAGACCGGCCTCCTGGCTAAGCCCCGGCAGCGCATCGAATTCTCCGAGAATCGCGATAATAGGGCCCCCTTCGCCGGCTTCGCCCATGACAGCCGTCGGCAGTCCCGCGACGCCACGCTCGACACGAAATCCTTCCGCTTCCAGCTGGCGCGCGTGCTCCTCAGCGGAGCGATACTCCTCGTAATTCGTCTCTGGCATATCCCAGATCCGGTCGCTGAGCGCAAAAAAGGCTTCGCGCTTGGCTTCGACGATGTCCCACACGGCAACAGAGTTTTTCATGACTTCCAAAACAGTTTCATTTTGCATAGTATCCAAAATTGGCGCCAATTTAGGATACAAAAAATTTATGCGCAATCCATGTGCACGAATAAATTTTCATCACGGCAAACTGTTTCGGCTGCCTTACGGACATGCCTCAGCCCGTGATATCGATGAAGAAAGTCAGGGGAAGTTCGAATGGCGGATGTCATGATGGATTCGGAGCAGGGGACGTCTGCCGGGCGCGACGTGACAGACCTCGTGCTTCAGGATATCCTGGCTGGTGTGCTTCTGCCCGGAACGTGGCTGAAGCAGATCGATCTCGAGCGACGTTACAGTTGCACGCGGCCTGAAGTGCGCCGGGCTCTCGATCGCCTCGCCCAGAAGAGGCTTGTCGAACATGTGCCGAACCGCGGCTACCATGTCTATGAGCCGGACGGTCGGCGCGCGCGGGAAGTCAGCGAGATCCGCATCATCCTGGAAACGGCCATCGTCGGAACGATAATTCAAAACGCGTCGCCGGCAGACATCACCAATCTGCGCGGACTGGCAGAGCAGTTCGACTTCATGGTGCTGAATGGCACGATGCTGGAACTCTATGAAGCAAATCTCGCCTTTCATCGCCAGTTGCTGATCCTCGGCGGCAATCAGGAACTGGTCGACCTCATCACGGAAATTCGCCAGCGGACCTCATCGGCGCCGGTCTCACAGTGGCGCACGCGCGCCCGTGTGGAACAGTCGGGCCGAGAGCACCACCTGATGGTCGATGCAATCGAAGCTGCCGATACGGAGCGCCTGAAGGAACTGGTGCGACAACACATTCTTCAGGGCTAAACGCGTCTAACCTATCCCGCCAATCACTTCGCCGTCGTTGTAACTTGCAGCCGCGACCGCCCATAAGGCGAGAACGTACCGTAAATCTGGGGCTTCGAATTGTAGTCGATAAATTTCCGAACCCGTAACATAGTACCTGCTAGTTTTTGATCGTAGCCGGTCGAACGGGTTTCGAGGCCATTCGAGCGAAAGGCAACATGACGAGGCCGGGCATGCGAGGACAGCTTCAGCAGGAAATCTTGGATATGCTGGCACGAGGGTCTTCCCTCGAAGACGCCTGCGATCGTATTTGCGAGCATGCTGAACGGCTTGCAGCCGGCGTCATTTGCTCAATCGTGACCGTTGACCGCGAAGGGCTCCTGCATCCTTTGGCGGGGCCAACGATCGCCAAAACCTATTCGGATGCGCTCGACGGAATACCGATTGGGCCTGATGTTGGCTCATGCGGCACGGCTGCCCATTTCCGCAGGCCGATCGCCGTCACCGATATCTTTGCAGACCCGCTCTGGATCCCCTATCGGCCGCTTGCCGACATCCTTGCGAAAGAACATGGCGTCAAGGCCTGTTGGTCGAGCCCCATACTGCGCAGCGACGGACGCGTGCTCGGCGCGTTCGGATTTTACTACAAGGACAATCGTGGCCCCACGCCCGAAGAACGCATGATCGTCGCCGAGTGCCTCGACCTTTGCTCGCTGGTGCTCGAGCGCGAGGAGGTGAAAGCCGATAATCAAAGGCTCGCCTTTTTCGACAATCTCACCGGCTTCGGCAACCGTGCCAACTTTTTGAAGACGCTGGAGGCCGCGGTCGACCGTGCCTCCGCGCCTCTTTCGGTTCTGCTCGTCGATATCGATCATCTCGGCCGGGTCAACGACGCCTTCGGGCATGCGACCGGCGACAGATTGATCCTGGAGGTCGGTCAAACGGTTGCACGGATCGCGGCGCCGGCGGCGATCTTCAGGGTGGATGCCGATGAGTTCGCAGTATTGATCGAAAATCGTTCCGCAACGGACCTATCCGCGGTTTCGGCAGAAATTCTACGTGCTATGGAGAACCGGACGCCGCAGCGCGACGAACATCTCCTGCCGGTCTCGGTCACGTGCGGGGGCGCAACCTTCGAACCGTCCGGGCCACCCGACGTTCCGACCTTTCTGCAACATGCAAATCTCGCACTCCACCATGCCAAGCAGACAGCCAGAGGCGGTTTTGTGCTTTACAGCGACGATCTTGCCGGGGCGATCGCAAACCGGTTTCGGGCGCTGCAGACAGTGACGAGCGCCTTGGCCGAAGATCGGATAGAGGCGCATTACCAACCGATTGTCAGCCTTCCAACGCAGGAAATCATTGGCCTTGAGGCTTTGTGCCGCATTCGTACGGACGGTGGCCAGATCCTTTCACCCGGCGCGTTTGCCGAGGCGCTCCAGGATCCGTCGGTGGGCTATCTCCTGACAGACCGGATGCTGGAGCAGGTCGCCCGCGACATCCGATACTGGCTCGATCTCGGGCTCTCGTTTCAATATGTCAGCGTCAACGTATCGATGGCGGATTTCAATCAGGGAAATCTCTGCGAGCGGATCAAAAGCGTTTTTGCCCGCCACCGCACGCCCCTCAAGCATGTCGTGCTCGAGGTCACCGAAACGGTCTATATGGACGAAAAAGACGGGAAGGTCGCAAAAGCGATCGAGGAGCTTCGACGGGAAGGGCTGCTTGTGGCGCTCGATGATTTCGGCACGGGGTATGCCTCGCTCACGCATCTGCTGAATTTCCCCGTCGACATCATCAAGATTGACAAGACCTTCATTGACCGGATGTCCGACGGACCCGGCACCGTCATCGTCAAAGCCCTTCTCGACATGTCGATCGGTCTTGGTACACGGATTGTGGCCGAAGGTGTGGAAACGGAAGATCAGGCAGAACGTCTGCGGCGCCTCGGATGCCCCTATGTGCAGGGATATCTGTTCGGCCGTCCGGTTGACCGCGACAGGGCAACGGAAGCGTTGCGAGCCGAGGCTCCCCTTCGGCAAGCAAGGCGAAGCGAAAACTCAAGCGGCCCGTGACCTTGATACGCTGACGATCAGGCGCGTCAGATAACGCGATTACTGTGACGACAACTGAGCTGCGCTCACTCTGCAGCCTCGTTGTGGCGTTCGAGATAATTCCCCTTCAGGAAGGACTGGTAGGCGTCTGCAATGCCCTCCTTCAGGCCTATCTTCGGTGACCAGCCGAGCGCGCGGAGCTTGTCGGCGCTCATGAGCTTGCGTGGCGTGCCGTCCGGTTTGGTGAGGTCCCGCGTGATCTCGCCTTCGAATCCGACGACCTCTGCGACAAGCCCTGCCAATTCCAGGATGCTGATGTCTTCGCCTGAGCCGACATTCACATGACTTTCGGCGGAATAGGTCTTCATGAGATGGACGCAGGCGTCGGCGCAATCATCGACATGCAGGAACTCGCGCAGCGGCGTTCCCGTGCCCCAGATGCGTATTTCCTGCTCGCCGTTGAGCTTGGCCTCATGCGCTTTGCGTATCAGCGCCGGCATGACATGGCTTGAATCGAGGTCAAAATTGTCGCCTGGCCCATAGAGATTGGTGGGCATGGCCGAGATGAAATCCTTGCCATGCTGTTTTCGGTAGGCAGCGCAAAGCTTCAGTCCGGCAATTTTGGCGATCGCGTACCATTCATTCGTGGGTTCGAGCGACCCGGTGAGAAGCGCCTCTTCGACGATCGGCTGATCGGCGAACTTCGGGTAGATGCAGGACGAACCCAGGAACATCAGCTTTTCGACGCGAACTTTACAAGCGGCGTGGATGACGTTCGCCTCGAGGATAAGGTTGTCGTAGAGGAAGTCGGCCGGATAGGTATCATTGGCGAGAATACCGCCGACCTTCGCAGCCGCCAGAAAGACGGCATCGGGACGGTTTTTCCCCATCCATGCCTCCACCTGATCCTGCCGCCTCAGATCGACCTCGGCGTGCAGGGCCGTCAAGATCTCGCAGCCCTCGGACGCGAGACGCCGTACGATCGCAGAGCCCACCATGCCGCGGTGCCCCGCGACATAGACTTTTTTTCCGGCAAGGCTGTAGATGACCTCAGGCATGGACCAGGCCCTTGTTCGCACCGACCAAGGGAACATTGCGGGCCATGACTTTCAGGTCCTCGCGAACCATCTCCGCAACCAGCTGGTCAAGACTGATCTCGTTTTTCCAGCCGAGCTTTGTATGCGCCTTTGTCGGATCACCGAGCAGAAGGTCGACTTCAGTGGGCCGAAAATAGGCAGGGTCGACCTCCACCACGCAGCGGCCGGATATCTTGTCGTACCCCTTTTCCTCGGCACCCTCCCCACGCCAATCAATCGGCATGCCTACCCTGGCAAAGGCCTTCTCGACAAAAGAGCGAACCGAATGCGTTTCGCCGGTCGCAAGAACATAATCCTCCGGTTCGTCCTGCTGCAGCATCAGCCACATGCCGCGGACATATTCTCGTGCATGTCCCCAATCGCGCTTGGCATCCAGATTGCCGAGATAGAGCCGGTCCTGCAGGCCGAGATGGATGGCAGCCGCCGCCCGGGTGATCTTGCGGGTCACGAAGGTTTCGCCACGGATCGGGCTTTCATGGTTGAACAGGATGCCGTTCGAGGCATGCATGCCATAAGCCTCGCGATAATTCACGACGATCCAATAGGCATAGAGCTTGGCAGCCGCGTAGGGGGATCGAGGGTAGAAAGGCGTCGTTTCGTTCTGCGGGACCGCCTGAACTTTGCCGTAGAGTTCGGAGGTGGATGCCTGATAGAAACGGGTCTTCTTGGTCAGGCCCAGTAGGCGAATAGCTTCAAGCAGCCGCAGAGTGCCCGTCCCATCCGCGTTGGCGGTGTATTCCGGCGTCTCGAAAGACACCTGGACGTGGCTTTGTGCGGCAAGATTGTAGATCTCGTCGGGCTGCGTTTCCTGGACGATCCGGATGAGGTTTGTCGCGTCGGTCATATCTCCGTAGTGCAGGATGAAGCGCGGATTCTCGACATGAGGATCCTCGTAGAGATGCTCGATGCGATTGGTGTTGAAGGACGACGAACGCCGCTTGATGCCGTGAACAATATAGCCCTTGTCCAGGAGCAACTCGGCCAGATACGCACCGTCCTGACCTGTTACGCCGGTAATCAGTGCAACTTTCCTGTCATGTCTCATTCCGGTATCCATGATCGCTCTCCAACTCGAATACTAACGCTGTTTCTGGGAAGTCGATGCTGCAAGAGACGGGCGTTATGCCGCCCCATGCAGGTGCAATGCCTCGCCGAATGCCATCGACAGGCGGTATTTCGGTGTTTGAACGGCGGTTCCCGCCTTGCCTGTGATGCGGTGATCGAAACGTCTGGCCCTCATTTTTGCATCCCCAGATACGGGTGCAGCCAACGCAGGGTGAACCATGCCGCGATCGGCGATGTCTCGAAATTCTGATAGGTCATCAACGACCTTGCGTACAATTCGGAGTCACGGAAGTTATATTTGGCGTGCTGTTTGGGTTTGACATTGTTGATGGCGACGACGATGTCGGCATTGCGGGCGCTTCTGAGCTGCTGCAGGCAGAATTCGGCGGCCCGTCGGCTGGTCTTTGCCCATTGCACGACCATCAGCGTTCGCTCAGTGAGCGCCGTCAGATGCATCGTATCGGCCGAGGCGAGCACGGGCGCGCTGTCGAAGATGACGATCTGGCCCCTGGCGCGGGCCATATCGATGATCTCGGCCACGTCGGTCAAACGCACGCGCCGCTGCAGACGGGGGTTGCCGGTCGGGATGAAGTCGATACCGCTCGGATGGTGATAGACGACGTCCTCAAGACTTGCCTGCCCACTCAGGAACTCATTCAGCCCCTGTTTCAGGCCGGACCTGAACAGCGT
>NZ_JBFRCX010000019.1:0-108536 GCF_052113285.1 Rhizobium sp. YAF28
CTGTCGGCCAACGAGACCTTCAATGTCGCCGTGTCGACGGCGCCAACGAGCTACAGCCTGTTTTCCGCCTCCAGCACGCCGACCCAGACGAACCTCAACGATGGTCAGCAGATTGAACTCGGCGTCAAGTTCCAGTCGAACGTTGCCGGTGACATTACCGGCATCAAGTTTTACCGCAGCGCCAACGACAACGGACAGAATGTCGTCGACCTGTGGACCACGACAGGCACCAAACTCGCGACCGCCACCTTCACCAACACCACGGCGAGCGGCTGGCAGACGGTGAACTTTACAACACCGGTTACCATCACCGCCAACACCAACTATGTCGCCTCCTATCACACGACAGGTGCCTATGTGGCGACGGACGGCTTCTTCACCAATGCGGTGACAAACGGTCCGCTGACGGCTCAGTCAAGCGCTTTGGCCGGTGGCAATGGCGTCTATGCCTATGGCGGCTCCGCAACCGCGGGGCTCTTCCCGACCAGCACATACGATTCAGCGAATTACTATGCCGATGTGATCTTCCGTCCACAGCTTGCCGCATGACGCATCGGCAGGAGGCTACGAACGGGATTCGAATGAGGCCCATACGACGCAAATACCGACCGCTCCGAGTGCCCACGTTCAAGGCATGCCGATGAACAGGATCGAGCGGCTCCCGGTAACCGTGCTCGCCGGCTTTCTCGGCGCTGGTAAGACGACGCTTCTCAGTCACGTCCTGAGCAATCGTGAAGGCTTGCGGGTTGCCGTCATCGTCAACGACATGAGCGAAGTGAACATAGACGCAAGCCTCATTCGAGACGGCGGCTGCAACCTGTCGCATACGACCGAGACATTGGTCGAGCTCAGCAATGGCTGCATATGCTGCACCCTGCGCAACGACCTGCTGACGGAAGTGCGGCGGCTGGCCGAAGAGGGGCGATACGACTATCTGCTGATTGAAGGCACCGGCATTGCCGAGCCGCGCCCCATAGCGGCAACATTTTCCTTCTGCGACGAAAACGGCGTTTCGCTTTCCGATTTTGCCAGACTCGACACGATGGTCACCGTGGTCGATGCTGCAAACTTGTTAGCCGACTACAGTAGCTCCGATCTGCTGGCCGACCGCGGCCTGCAACGGGATGGTGAAGATCGGCGCACCCTCATCGACCTGCTGGTCGACCAGATCGAGTTTGCCGATGTCGTGGTGATCAACAAGATCTCGGATGCGACTGAAGAGGTCCGCGCGGAGATCCGCAAGATCGTGGCGTCTCTCAACCCGGATGCGCGTCAGGTGGAGACGGATCTCGGCAAGGTCTCACTGGCAACCGTCCTCAATACCGGCCTCTTTGATGAAGAAAAGGCCGCCGCGCATCCTTTGTGGCACAAGGAATTGTACAGCCCGGGCGAGCATGTTCCGGAAACGGAGGAATACGGGGTATCGAGCTTTGTCTACCGCACGAGGCGCCCTTTCGACCCCAAGCGGTTTCGGGCATTCTTGGACGAGCCTTGGCCTGGAGTGCTTCGCGCCAAGGGCCATTTCTGGCTTGCCACACGTCCGCGTCACGTGGGGCTTATGTCGGCCGCAGGCGTGCAGCGACGCTGCGAACCCATGGGGCTCTGGTGGGCAGCTGTTCCCCGGCAGGACTGGCCGAGCCATCAGCAGTTTCATCAGCACCTGCAGAGCCGATGGGACAGCGCCTGGGGCGACCGCCGGCAGGAACTGGTGTTCATCGGGGTTGGCATGGACGAGACAGGTGTGCGGACCGCATTGGACGACTGCCTCGCCAGTGCGGACCCGCGCGAATGGTCAGCTCTCGAAGATCCGTTCCCGGTCTGGTAGCACGCCAGGTTGCAACGTTTGCGCCACGAACGCATGGACGCGAGAGTTCACGGCCTGTGCCGAGATGCCTCAGTCGTCGAGATAGCGTTCGGTCAAGCGTGCCCACATCGCGGCACCCACCGTCAGGGATTTGTCGGCAAAGTCGTATTTGGCACTGTGCAGGATCGCGGATTCCACACCGTTGCCAAGTCGCAGGAAGCTTCCGGGTTTGTGCTCGAGGAAGTGCGAGAAGTCCTCACTACCGGGGATGAGGTTGCAGAGAGCTACCTTGTCAGCACCGACGAGTTCTTCTGCGACCATGCGGGCGAATTCCGTTTCCGCTTCCGAATTGACGACCACGGGGTGACCGCGAGTGTATTCGATTTCGGCGGCTGCGCCGTAACCGTCGGCGATCGTTTCGGCGAGCCTGCGGATCCTGACCTCCAGCGTCTCGCGTACTTTCGGGTCGAAGGAGCGAATGCTGAGCAGCAGTTTTGCACTTTCGGGGATGACGTTTGCGGCCTCGCCGGCATGGATCGCCCCGACCGTGACGACCGCGGTTTGTGTCGGATCGATGCTGCGGGAAACGACCGATTGCAGGCTGACGACGAGGTTGCAGGCAACGACCACCGGATCGACGGTCAGATGCGGCCGCGAGGCGTGGCCACCCTTGCCCTTGATGATGATCTCGGCGCTGTCGGCAGCCGCCATCAGCGGGCCCGACCGCATCAGCCAGGTGCCTTCGGCTGCGCCGGGATGATTGTGCAGACCAAAGATAACGTCGAAGGGAAAGCGTTCGAACAGCCCGTCAGCGATCATTGCGGGCGCACCACTCAGCGGACCTGCCTCCTCGGCCGGCTGGAAAATGAGATTGACGGTGCCGTTGAAGCGGCGCGTGCGCGCCAGATATTCGGCTGCACCCAGAAGTATCGTCGTGTGGCCGTCATGTCCGCAGGCATGCATCTTGCCGGCAACCGTGCTGGCATAGGGGCGGCCGGTCTCCTCGGTGATCGGCAGAGCGTCCATGTCGGCGCGGATGGCGATGCTCTTCTTTCCGGCGCCGACCGTCATGCGCGCAACCACGCCATGGCCGCCGACGTTGCGGGTGACGTCATACCCCCAGGATTCGAGCTTTTCGGCAACAAAACGCGCGGTCTCGGCCTCCTCGAAGGAGAGCTCTGGATGAGCGTGCAGATGCCGGCGGACAGCCGTCAGCTCCGCTTCCATCGGTTCGAAATCGGAGAGGTGGGCAAAATCATTGTCGAGGGACATGGCAATTCCAGTTTCATGGGCGCGGTATCGCCGGCCGGCTCACGGTAAAGCCAGCCCGCAGGGCAAGAGCATGGAGGAGCCGCCGCGCTAGATAAAGCGCGACAGGAAACTTCTGGTGCGGGGGTGCTGCGGGTTGCCGATCACGTCCTCCGGCTTGCCTTGTTCCACGACCTTGCCGTCATCCATGAAGACGACGCGGTCGGCCGCTTCCCGCGCGAAACCGATCTCGTGAGTGACGACGATCATCGTCAGACCCTGGTTTGCAAGATCCCGCATGGTGGCGAGAACCTCGCCGACCAGCTCGGGGTCGAGTGCCGAAGTCGGCTCGTCGAAGAGCATCAGCTTCGGCTTGATGGCGAGCGCGCGGGCAATCGCCACGCGCTGCTGCTGGCCGCCGGAAAGCTGCCGCGGATAGCTGTCGGCCTTGGCCGAGAGCCCGACCCGTTCCAGGAGCCTCAGCGCATTTTCGGTCGCAACCTTGCGGCTCTCACCGTGGATGCCGACCGGTGCCTCGATGATGTTCTGCAGCGCCGTCATATGCGGGTAGAGATTGAACTGCTGGAACACCATGCCGATCTTGCGGCGCTGCAAGGCGATCGCGTGGTTCGACAGCTGCAGCAGCCGGTCCTTGTGCAGGCGGTAGCCGATCTGTTCACCATCCACCTCGATTGAACCCTGGTTGATGGATTCGAGGTGGTTGATACAGCGCAGGAACGTCGATTTGCCGGAGCCGGAGGGGCCAAGGACGACGACGACCTCGCCGGGCGCGACGTCGAGATCGATACCCTTCAGCACTTCCAGATCCGCGAAGGACTTGTGGACATTGCGTGCCTTGACGAGAGGCTCGATAGTGGAGATCGCGTTCATGCGCCTGCCTCCGTTGCCTGTGCCATGACAGCCGTTTCCTTTGCAGGTTTGGCGGCGCCCGTGCGGCGATCGCCGCGGCTGTAATAGCGCTCGATATAGGCCTGGCCGATGTTCAGGACCGACGTGATGAGCAGGTACCAGAGAACGGCAACCAGCAGCATCGGCACGATCTCGAAGGTGCGGTTGTAGATCGACTGCACCGAATAGAGCAGATCGGCCATGGCGATGACGCTGACGAGCGAAGTCGCCTTGATCATGCTGATCAGCTGATTCCCGGTCGGCGGAACGATCGAGCGCATGGCCTGCGGAATGATGATGCGGCGAAGCGCGCGGATGCGCGTCATGCCGAAGGCTTCCGCCGTCTCGAACTGACCCTTGTCTACCGAAAGCAACCCGCCGCGAATGATTTCGGCCATATAGGCGGACTCATTGAGCGCGAGACCGGCGATCGCGGCCGTCATCGGGCTGATCACCGAGTTCGTATCCCAGCTCATGAAGGTCGGGCCAAAGGGAATGCCGATCGACAGCGTCGGAAACAGCGTCGAAAGATTGTACCAGAAGATCAGTTGTACCAGGAGCGGCGTTCCGCGGAAGAACCAGATGAACAGCGAGGCGAGCGAGCTTGCCAGCCGATCGCTGGACATTCTCGCGACGGCCAGCACGAGGCCGAGCGCGATGCCGATGATCATCGCGACGACCGTCAGGCCGAGCGAGACGTAAAGGCCCCTGATGACGGTCGGGTCGAAGAAATATTGAGTGACGACCGGCCAGCCGAAATTCTCGTTATGCGCGACCGACCAGGCCCAGTAGGCGGCGATCGCAAGCGTGATGGCCCAGGCCGCAACGCGGCCTTTGGGGAAGGGCTTGTGGGCATGGGCCACATCCCTGCTTCTCGCATCGCCGGAGGGCGATGCGAGTGTTTGCGTTTGTGTGCTCATTTCGGAAGCGTCCCACCGAGGTTGATGCCGGGCTCCTTGATCATATTGTTCTCAAGGCCCCACTTCTTCATGATCGCGGCATAGGTGCCGTTGTCCATCAGCACTTTGACCGCATCGCGCAGGACTGGGCCGAGCGGCGAGCCCTTCGCGACAACCGCGCCCTGATAGAGATTCTCAAAACCGTTCTTCTGTCCCACACCGGTCAGTTCCAGCTGACCGTTGGCCTGCGACACGAAATAGGTGAGCGGCGCCTGGGAGGAGAAGAAGGCATCCGACCGCTTGGAACGGACGGCAAGGATCGAGCTCGGCTGGTCGGTGAAGGACTGCACCTCGATCGCGCCCTTGCCATCGGTCTTGCACTTTTCGGCCTGCACCTGGATGACCTTTTCGGCCGAACCGCCGGCCATGACGGCGATGCGGTTACCGCAGGCGGTATCGAGCGAGGTGATGCCCTTCGGATTGCCCTTCTGCACCGAGAACACCACAAATTCCTGCACCCAATCGACGAAGTCGTTGGATTCCTCGCGGCTCTTGAAATCGCCGACGGGACCGAAGGCAAACTGATAGCGGCCCGAGTTGACGCCAGCCAGCAGCGCCGGCAGACCGCCCACGGTCTCATGCTCGATCTCGACGCCGAGAACCTCACCCAGCGCGTCGGTCAGATCGGCGCTGGCGCCGCTCAYCTCGGTGCCCGTGACGATTTCATAGGGAGGAAACGAGCCATTGTTGACGGAGATCATCTTGCCAGACGTGCGGATCGCTTCGGGCAACTGCGCATGAAGCGCGTCGTTGACGGAAAGCTTGGGCAGGGCCGCATCTTCAGCGAAGGCCGTTCCCGAGATCGCCACGCTCGTCAGAGCAAGGCATGCAATTTTCCTGATCGACATTGTTCATTTCCCCTGTTTGGTTCGAATTTATGGTTTCGTGTTGCGTTCACCCGATGCGGCTACCGTCCACATCGAAGGAGAAGAGGTCTTCCGGCGTCATCAGCTGCGGCAGGATGCCCTGGACGTGAAGCTCGCTGGCGAAGTCGGCGATCATCTTGCGGTTGACCGCAAAGCCGCTGGCCTCCCAGCCGACCGGAAGCTCGGCTGCCGACTTCAACAGTTCGTCCATCATGAAGGGCGAGGTGTCGGCGTATTTGCGGCGTTTGCTCAGCCACATCCGCTGCGATTCATCGATCAGCTTGCTGAGCTCCTCGATCACCCACGGGTTCCGCGCGACGATGTCCGCTTTGATGCCGATCAGATGCATGCCGGGAACATAGCCCACATCATCGAAATATCGACGTTCGGCACCTCTGAAATCGGAAACGACTTGCCGGAACGGCGATCCTCCGCCGAAGTAGCCGTCAGGCATGAAAGGCGTGAAGATCGCATCAAGGAAGCTTTCCTTGAGCAGGTCGACCATGGGGCGCTCGCCAGGAGCCGCTTCGATGCGGCCGGGCCGGCCGAACCCGTCTAGGCGATCGACGACCGGATGCGCTTCCGTCAGGCGGCCCGCATACCACATGGCATCCTCGACGCCGACGCCCTCGCGGCGAAGTGCTGCTCTGGTCCAGGTGTTTCCGGAGTCGCGCCATCCGGTGACGCCGATACGCTTTCCGGCCAGTTGGCCGAGTTCGGTGATGGGGCCGTCCTTGCGGGTGATGATGCAGCGGTGACGGAAGCCGCGCATGATGAAGTTCGGAATGCCGACGACGCTCTCGTCGCCATCAATGCGCAGCTGCGTATAGCGGCTGAAGGACATTTCCGCGACATCGTAGTGGTCGCTTTTTCCGAGATGCGAGAGCAACGTGCCGACGCGGTCGACCTTGATGTCAAGCTTGGGAGAGGAGACATCGCCGAGAACCAGGGGCGTCATGTAGTCCCAGTCACGCAGGGCAAGTCGGAGGCTAAGGGGCATCGGCATTCACTCGCAAAGACCTTGTTTTCGGAACAATTAAATGTTCAAAATTATCTGATCAAATGTTATTACGTTATTGAACATTAAAAGTGGCGATTAAATGAGCGATATTGTCGACGCGGCATGGTTTGCCCAAAAATTGACCGATCGGACAATTCGAGGAATTGCGATTGAAACCAGTGCCTTGATCCGCGCCGGGGCGCTCCCCGTCGGAACGAAGCTGCCACCGATCCGCGATCTCGCCTTTGCGCTCGGGATCAGTCCGGCGACGATCTCCGAGGCCTGGAGCGAGCTGAGACGCCAGAAAATCATTACCGGCAGGGGACGGAACGGCACCTGGGTGAGCGGCGATCGTTTCGTGGCGAAACCCGAACGGCTCGGCAGTTACGGCCGTTATGGAGCCGACGTCCTCGACCTGACATCGGCCGTGCCGGATGTCCGGCTTTTGCCAAAGCTTACCGAAGCCATGGCCTATGGAGCGTCGGCCGAAAATCTCAACAGCTACGAGCGAAGCCGCATTCTTCCGGAACTCGAAGAGGCTGTCCGAAAGACTTGGCCATACGAACCGGAGGCATTGCTGGCGACGAACGGAGGCTATAATGCGGTCTACACGCTTATCCAGGCGCTCGTCATGCCCGGTGCGTCCGTTGCAATCGAAGATCCGACCGCCATGCGGCTTCTTGATATTCTGGAGGACCGCGGCGTGCAGATCATTCCGGTCCAGTGCGATCGGGAAGGGCCGCTGCCTTCGTCTCTCGAGGCCGCAATGAAGCTGCGGCCGGTCGCCTTCATTTTCCAGCCGCGGCTTCATTCGGTGACCGGCCAGCACGTCAGCAGCGAGCGGTTGCAACGACTTGGAGACATTCTCGACGGCACGGACACCTTGATCGTCGAAGATGACGGCATTGCCGACATTTCCACGGCTCCGCGTCATTCGCTCGGTGGCCGGTTTGCCGACCGGACCATTCACATTCTCTCCTATTCGAAGACGCATGGTCCGGATCTCAGGCTTGCTGTGCTTTCAAGCTCGCGGGCGATCGTCGAACAGATCCAGTCCTACCGTAGCTTCAGCGCCGGCTGGACAAGCCGCATCCTTCAGGCGGCCACCGCCTGGCTTCTGCGGGATCCCGTGACGCAAACCTCGCTGCAACACTCTCGCGATATCTATTTCCAGCGTCGGGCCGATCTGGTCGACGCCCTGGGGGGACGTGGGATCGAAGTGCAACATGGGAGCGGCCTGTGTGCCTGGGTGCCGGTCGCATCCGAACCTTTCGCGATGGTCACGCTGGCGGCGCGAGGTATTGCGGTTCATCCCGGTGCTAAATTTTCCATCCTTCCAAGCGCACATCTTCGCGTGGCGACAGCCATACTGTCTGATCGGCTAAACGACGTGGCCGACTCGATTGCGCTGGCCGCCAGCCCGGCCTAGCCTTCGGTGCTTCTCCAGCTATCCCAACACTTCACCGCGTTTGGAGACGCCGGCAGATCCGCGGTACTGCGCCGCGAGCTTCCGGCAGGCGCGAAGGGTCAGGGCCATGACGGTCAAGGTCGTACCCGCCGTTCCGCCGCCGGCAAAGGCGCTCGCGTCGGTCACAAGAAGATTGGGCACGTCCCAGCTCTGGTTCCATCCGTTGAGGACGGAGTTTTCCGGCGAAGTGCCCATGCGCGCCCCGCCGCTTTCATGGATTGCCGCACCCATGCACATGGTCTTTCGGAACCACTTGCGGAACAGGAAACGGCTTAAAGGATCGGCATCCGGGAAGGCGCCGCGGCCCATTTCTCTCAGGCCAAGCGGGGATCCGATGAAGTCGAGCTCGCCGCCGGCACTCTTCACCATGTCGATCAGGGTCATTTCCTGCTTGCGGATCAGTTCCTGCTCGGGCTCATGCATGACGCAGCGGATGTGCGGTACGGGAATGCCCCAGGCATCCTTGCGGCTGGCATCGAGAGTGATGCGATTGTCGGCGTGCGGCAGCATCAGGCCGAAGCCGAAGAAGGCAAGGCTCGATGGCTCGTTATCGCCGACCGGCGCGCGGCCGACGCTGCCCTGATAGGCGAAGTCGCCGCGCGGCGCCTTTCCTTCCACATTGTCGAAGCGCGGGACGAAGATCCCGCCCGACGGATTGTAGAACGGGTCCTGCGGGGCCGAATCGTCATGCGACCAGCCACGGGCAGGCGCAAAGGTTCCAAAGGCCAGACAAGGCAGCTGGTCCATGAAATAGCGACCGAGCGTGCCCGAACTATTGCCAAGCCCGTTCGGGTGCCTTGCCGATGCCGAATTCAGGAGCAGGCGAACGCTTTCGATCGGCGAGGCGCAGAGGACGACGTTTTCGGCCTTGACCGCATGGACGCTGCCGGAATTGCGATCAACGTATTCTGCGCCCGTCGCCCGACCGGTCTTCGCATCCGTGGTAACGCGGCGCACGATCGCATCGTGGCGGATGGTCAACTTGCCGCTGGCGAGCGCTTCGCGCAGCGGGCGCGGCACGCGCTCGGCGTCCGGCGCGATATAACGCCAGGATACGACATGCCGTTCGGGCGCCTGGCTTTCGACAGTCTTCTTGAAGAGCTCTTCGGCCGGTGTCAGCTTGGCGGGGCGGGAATAGACGCCGTCCGGCAAGGTCGAGACATGATCCTGATTGCCGTAGAGGCCAAGCTGGCTTTCGGCTTCGGCATAGAAGGGGGCTAGTTCGTCATAGGAGACGGGCCAGTCGACGCCGCGGCCGCTGCGGCTTTCAATCTTGAAATCGTCGTCGCTCCAGCGCAGCAACACGCGCCCGAAACTGTGCAGTCGCCCACCCGACTGCCGGCCGCGGATCCACAGGAAGGGTTCGCCGCGCGGCGTGGTATAGGGGTTATTTCGGTCATTGACGAAGAAGCGGCTGAAGCGCTCGGTGAAGAAGGCGGCACGCGCCTGCACCGGCTGGCCCTTGATGGTCGCCCGTGCGCGCTCCCAGATATTGATGGCGCTTGCGGGCGGTTTCTTGCGGGTGGGATCGAAATCTTTCTTGCTGATCTCAGGGCCGGCTTCGAGAAGCAGGACGGATAGACCATTGGCCGTCAATTCCATGGCAGCAAAGGAGCCGGCCGCGCCGGAGCCGATCACCAGCGCATCATACACTTTCTCAGACATGTCGTTCAAAACCTGACTTCTCAATGGAATGGGACGGGCAGCGCGATCTCTCTGCTGCCGGGAGAGCACGGCTCAGAGGCGATTGCCGTCGCTCGCAAAAAGCGATGCCTTGGAGAGATCGAGACCGATGCCGATGACATCGCCCGGTTGGAGCGAGAGATCGCCCATCACCCGCAGCGACAGGGTCGTGTCTTTCCAGGTGAGCCAGACAACCGTATCGGAACCCATCGGCTCCAGGACTGAGACGGCTGCATGAAGCGCGGTGTCCCCGGCTTCCGGTCGGATACTCAGATGTTCCGGACGCACGCCAAGCGTTACCGGGCAGGCTTGCGGCCTTGCGGCAAAAGCGTAACCGGACATGTCGAGGGAGAGATCGCCCGCCTTGAACAGCACCTTTTCGCCGTCCTGTTCGATGCTGCCTTGAATGAAATTCATCGAGGGCGCGCCGATGAAGCCGGCGACGAAGAGATTGGCAGGCCGGTGATAGATCTCCGCAGGTGTGCCCAATTGCTGGATTACGCCATCGCGCATGATGGCGATGCGATCGGCAAGTGTGAGCGCCTCTACCTGGTCGTGGGTGACGTAGATCATCGTGTTGCCGAGCTGCTGGTGCAGCTTCTTGATCTCGACGCGCAGCTCGTTGCGCAGTTTGGCATCGAGGTTCGACAGCGGCTCGTCGAACAGGAAGACGTCGACTTCGCGCACCAGCGCGCGGCCGATCGCAACGCGCTGGCGCTGGCCGCCGGAAAGCTCGGCCGGGCGGCGGTCGAGCAGCTTTTCAAGATGCAGGAGCGATGCCGCTCGCTCGACCCGGCTGTCGATTTCCGGCTTCGGCAGGCCCGCGACCCTGAGGCCGAAGGAGAGGTTCTTGCGAACCGACATGCGGGGATAGAGCGCATAGGACTGAAACACCATGCCGATGCCACGGTCCTTCGGTTCTTCCCAGGTAACGTTTTCCCCCGAAATCCAGATTTCCCCATCGGTGATGTCGGAAAGACCCGCGATCGCGTTCAGCAAGGTCGACTTGCCACAGCCGGACGGGCCGAGCAGGACGAGGAATTCCTTCGGTGCGATATCGAGCGACATTTGCTCGATCACCGTCTGGTCGCCGTAGCTGATCTTCAGGTCCTTGATGGAAACAGCAGAGTGCATTCAGCCTTACCCCTTGACGGCGCCGGCCGCGATCCCGCGGACGAACCAGCGTCCGGACAGGAAATAGATGGCAAGCGGAATGATGGCGGTGAGGATGGTGGCCGCCATGTTGACGTTGTAGTTGCGCTCGCCCATCGTCGTATTGACGATGTTGTTGAGCTGTACTGTCATCGGCAGATTGTCGCGTCCGGCAAAGACGACGCCGAGCAGGAAGTCGTTCCAGATGCCCGTGAACTGGAACATCGAGGCGACCACGATCATCGGAAGCGCCATCGGCAGCATGATCTCGATGAAAATCCGCCAGAAGCCGGCGCCATCGACGCGCGCTGCCTTGAAGAGTTCTTCTGGAATGGTGACGAAGTAGTTGCGGAAAAGCAGCGTCACCAGCGGCAGGCCAAACAGCACATGCACGAGAATGATGCCGCCGAGGCTGTTGTAGAAGCCCATCACCGCCATGGCGCGCACCAGCGGATAGAGAAAGATCTGGTAGGGCACCAGAGCGCCGGCCATCAGCAGGCCGAACATCAGGCGTCCTGCCTTCGGGCGCCAGAAGGAAAGTGCATAACCGTTGATTGCGCCGATCAGGACGGAGATGACAACGGCCGGCACGGTGATCTTCACCGAATTCAGGAAGCCCATGCGCACGCCGGTGCATTCGCTCCCGGCGCAGGCGCCGGCCCAGGCCGTCTTCCAGGCGGTAAAATCCAGGTGCAACGGCAGGGCAAAAATCTGCCCCAGCCGGATCTCGTCCATGGTCTTCAGCGACGTGACGATCATCACGTAAAGCGGCACGGCGAAGAACAGCGCGGCGGAGATGAGGAAGGCGTATAGGCCGATGCGGGCTGCGGTGATCTGCGTCGGCCTAGGGCCGCGGGGATGGATCATAGCGTACCTGCCTGGCGCCGGGCGCGGATATGTTGGGCATAGCGGAAGGGTGCGACGATGATCAGCACGGTTAAAAGCAGGACGGTCGCCGCTGCTGTCGCAAGGCCGAGATTCTGACGCTGGAACAGATTGTCCATGATGAACTTCGCCGGCACCTCTGTTGCCGATCCCGGTCCGCCATTGGTGAGCGCCACTACGATATCATAGGTCTTGATCACGCCCATGGAGAGCAGCGTGCCGGCGGCCGCAAAGGCCGGCGTCAGTTGCGGCAGGATGATCGAAACATAGGTGCGCCAGACGGGAATGCCGTCGATGCGGGCAGCGCGCCACTGCTCGCCATCGATGCCGCGCATGCCGGCCAGCACAAGGATCATGACGAGGCCCGCGCCCTGCCAGAGGGCCGCGATCACCACCGCATAGATCGCAAGATCCCGGTTGATGATCCAGTCGAAGGAAAAACCCTGCCAGCCAAGCGCACGCACGCTTGCCTGGACGCCGAGCGTCGGGTTCATCATCCATTGCCAGATCAGGCCGGTGACGACGAAGGACATGGCATAAGGATAAAGGAAGATCGTCCGGAAGGCGTTTTCAAAGCGCACCTTGCGGTCGAGAGCGGCGGCAAGCAGGAAGCCGACAAACAGGCAACCAAGGACGTAAAGCACGCCGAAGATGATGAGGTTCTGGAAGGAGACCAGCCATTTGGCGGTCTGGAACAGTTTGGAATATTGCTCGAACCCGACGAAGTTCCACGACGGGAACAGCCGCGAATTGGTGAAGGACAGGGTCACCGACCAGACCATGGTGCCGAGGTAGACGACGACCACCGCAGCCCAGGTCGGGATGAGAGCGATGAGCGCCGCCTTCGAGCGGTTATGCTTCCGTTTCATCAGAGTGTCTTTGCAAGGGGCTTCGAAAGTCGCCTGCACCAGTGGTGCGGTGCAGGCGACAGGCTTGTTTGATTTTACTCGAAGATCGCGGCGAACTGCGCAGCCGATGCATCGACCTTGGCGGACGGATTGGCCCAGAATTCGCCGATGAAGTCTGTCAGAGCGCCCACCTGCTCCGGCGTCGTGGTGATGGCGTGTTCGGGAACGATCTTGCCCTCGGCCATGAAGGCCATGCCCTTCTGGGTGCAGGCGTCGAACTTGGACTTGTCGACATCGATGCGTGCGGGGATCGAGCCCTTGTTCAGCGAGAATTCGACTTGAACTGCGGGGTCCATGACGACCTCGGCAAGCAGCTTCTGCGCTGCGTCCTGGTTGGCGTCGTTCGTCTTCAGATAAGCGAAAGCGTCGGAGATATAGATCAGGCCTGGGGAAGCGGGAGAGATGGCGCAGCCGAAATCCTTGTCGGCGACTTTGCCGGCAGCCGTGAACTCGCCCTTGGCCCAATCACCCATGAACTGCACGCCGGCCTTGCCGGTGATGACCATGGCGGTCGCGTCGTTCCAGTTGCGGCCGGCAGAGCCTTCATCGACATAGGTCCGCATCTTGCCGAAGATTTCGAGAGCCTTCTTGACGCCGTCGGAGGTCAGGGCTGCCTGATCCTTTTCAGCATAGATCTTCATGAAGCCGTCCATGCCCACCTGGGACAGGAGCACCATGTTGAAGACCTTCACCTCCTGCCAGCCTTGGCCGCCCCAGGCGATCGGTGTCAGGCCTGCGGCCTTCAGCTTGTCCATGTCGGCGAAGAAGGTGTTCCAGTCCTTGGGCTCTTCGGTAATCCCGGCCTTGCTGAAGGCGTCCTTGGAATAGAACATCCAGCTTTCACCGTGGATACCGGTCGGCGTCAGATAAACTTTGCCGTCATAGGTGATGTAATCGTAGAGTGCCTTCGGAAGCGCATCCTTCCACTTGCCGGCAGCCGCCACTTCATCCATCGGCTTCATCAAGCCCTGATCGATGAATTCGGCCGGGTCCTTGCCGACGACGACCTGTTTTGCCGTCGGGGGATCACCGGCGACGAGGCGGTTCTGGAAGGCGGCATTGGCATTTTCGAAGCCGGCAATCGTGGAGCTCTCCCACACACCGCCGCGCTTTTCGAATTCCGTCTTGATGGCCTCGACGGCGCGGCCCTCGCCACCTGATGTCCAGGAGGTAAAGACCTCGGCCTTCAGCCTGTCGTCTGCATTCGCAAGGCCGGCAGCACCAAGCAGCATGGTACCGGCGAGCAGGAGCGTCATTTCCTTCATTGTTCCACCTCTTGAATAGGCCCTCTTTGCGGGGCCGTTTGGTTGCAAGCTACGGTTAGCGATAGATCGGCAGCAGCGCCTGCCGCACGAGGGTCAGACCGCTGGCAATGTCGCCAACGGGATCAGCTGCGGCGTCGAGTTCGAGAATTGCCCAGCCATTGAACTGGCGATCCCGCAAGAGGCGGATCCAGGCCGGCCAGTCGACGCGGCCAAGGCCGAAGCCGCAGAAAAAGGCACGGTGGCGCTCGTGGATGTCGGTGCCGATCGGCGTGTCTGCCGGCATTTTGCCGACCGCATCCTTCCAGTGGGCGATGATCATCCGCTCGTGATGGCGATCGACGAGCTGGATCGGGTCGGAACCCTCGAGAATGATGTGCGCCGTGTCCGGGCACATGTGCACATAAGCCGGATCCGTCAGCAGCATCAGAAGATCGACGTCGCGGGCAGCGGCAAAGATCGAATGCGCTTCCGTATGCACGGCGAGCTTGACACCCTTCTTGCAAAGGATGGCTCCGAGCCGATTCAGGAAATCGGCGATGATCTTGGCCTGTTCGAAATCGCGGAAACGCACGGGCTCGTCGCCTGGCGTCTGACGCATCGGTGCGCCAATGACCATGATATCGCCGCCGCAGGCCTTGATGAAATCGGCATATTGTTCGGCCCTGGCGATGATGGCTGCCTGCGCGGCGGCCTCGGTAAAGTCGCCCGATGCCTCCAGCTCCGCGAAGAAGCCGGATGCGAGCTGGAGCCCGCGGGCAGAAAGCTCGGCGCTGAAAGTCTCCACAGACCCGTAGGTCTTGATCGCATCCTGCCAGTTGAACGGAGAGAAGGTCAGCTCGACACCGGTCACGCCCGAGGCCTGGATGCTATCGAGGATCTTGTCCCAGAACTGCCGCGGCTGCGACTTCGCGTGTTCGATGATTGCGTCATAGCTGTCGACGCCCCAGAAGCCCGGGTGAAAGAAGGTGACCAGGTCCACACCAAAACGCAGATTGTCACTCGTGGCCATTATTCAGTCCCCTCCATCCAGGCATAGCTCATCCGTCGCGAAGAGCGTCTCTCGCATCGAAATTTATCCAGTGAATTCAATTTTTTGACAATTGGCAATCGATTGCCATGCCTGGATATTAGTCAAGCCGATAAAATATGCAACGCTTTTCTTCGAGTTTTTGGCAATCGTTTGCTATAACGGGATTCGTGAGCCGAACAGGGTTTGGTTGCACTGGGCTAAGTGGATGGAATGATGAAGAAAACCGAAGATAGCCTATCCACAGAGGGATCATCCGCCCTGATGGCCGATGTCGCACGTCTGGCGGGCGTCGCAACTTCCACAGTCAGCCGCGCTTTGGCCAATCCGGGGCGGGTCAACGAAAAGACCAGAGCAAGGATTGCAGCCGCAGCCGAACAACTCGGCTATACGCCCAATGCCGCTGCCCGCAACCTGCGCGTCGGCAAGTCGAACGTCATTATGATCATCCTGCCGGGCTCGCTGCATTATGGCGCATCCCAGATCATTCCCCAGGTTCTGGAGGCCGTGAATCGCACTGTTATCCGCAACGGCTATAATCTGATGATCGCCAACCTCGATCGTGACGAAAGTTCCGAGCGGCATATCCTTGATCTTGCCTTCGGAGGGACGGTGAGGGGCGCGCTGATCCTGTCATCGCAGCTGCCGGTAGTCGCCAACAGATCGCTTGCCGAGGCGGGACTGCCGATCGTTTCGCTTCTGCTCGACATGAGCGATACTTCTGTTCCGAGCATCATCACCAATGACAGACAGGCTGTGAAAGAGGCTGGTCGGGAGCTCCTGGCGCTCGGGCACCGCCGTTTCTTCTACATCGCCGGTCCGACGGGCAACTATCACGACATCGAACGCTATGCCGGTCTCGTCGAAGCATTGCAGGAGGCGGGGCTTTCCGAACGGCATGTCACGCGCGCCGGTGGTCAATTCACCTTCCAGTTTGGCTTTGAAACGGGTCTGCAGGCTGCCGAGGACTTTGCAAAGCTCGACGAAAAGCCGACCGCTGTCGTGGCGACTAGCGACGACATGGCAATCTCCTTCATGAGCAAGGTTCAGAAGATGGGATGGCGCGTACCTGAGGACCTGTCGATCGTCTCGTTCGACGGATCTCCGGTGTGCGAATATTGTGCGCCCCCGCTCTCAACGATCGAGCAACCCATGGAGGCTCTCGGGGAGACCGCGACAGAATTCCTGATTGCCAGGATGGAAAAGTCGGATGAAAGGCGAGAACTGCGCGTCGTCATTCCGAGCCGGTTCATTCGCCGTGAAAGTATCGCGGTGAACTCGAAATTGACAACCTGACTTTATTTTTGACGCGAAGGCGCGTCCTGAGCACCGACCGCGATCGGGCTCTCTCGGAATTGTCTGGATGCAGCCTGAGGCTGACCGCATCGACAGGTGCGAAATCACCTGCCGGGCCCCAGTCCGTTTCTGCGAACATTGCTTCGGCGCCAACGAATCTTGGACGGGAGAGCGTTCAACGACCTTTAGTCAAAGCGGCTGTACCGGTGTCGGCGTGTTGTGGAATCGAACAACGATTGAGACATTCGCCGCATGGCTGATCAGTGCAGCTCGATATTCATGTCCGCGAGCAACGGCTCCAGACCGGGAAGATCGGCATCCGTCGCCCTGCGCAGCTCCCGCGTAACCGCCGTCAATGCCAGATCGAGAGACTGAGCGCCCAGTTCGATGTTCAAATCTTCCGCTAGCGCCTTTGCATAACTGATCATCCGAGCCAAAGCCATGAGCTCGTCAAGATCACCCATGTCTGCCGCCGCTGCGTGCTGAAGCTTTCCCAACCCTATGACCGACATATCAATTCTCCAGATTGCATAGATGACCATAGGGACAGTTCGGTACTAAAGTGCGTGAAAAATGCGTGAAACACTTTATAGGTGCAATTGGATCCGGGCTTTTGAGCGGGCTAGTTGTTCGGACCAGAGCGTGGTTTTCCTGAATTCCCAATGGCGATTTATCGGCACTCGCTGATCATCCGCAGCGCGAACAACTTCGAGGAGAGCCAGGGCATCGAGCCGCTTCTGATCGATTGCGTGGGTCTTCACCATGTTCAGCCAATGCGGCTTTTGCGATGCCGGTATTGCCGCGCATGTGCGAACGATGAGAGCCCAGCTTCTCTTCTTGAAGAAGAGATTTGCCGCGGTTTGTTCGAGAGCCAGGCGAAAGGCTTTATCAAAGAGCTGCAGCCTTTCCATCTCGTCCAGAGTGCTTCTCACATTGACCATCGGCACGGTCAGCGGTCTGCCGCCCAGCTCCATTGGTTCGTGCAAAAGCGCGACATCGGCGTCATCGACGATGGTTCCGCTGACATACTCGTTGAAAATCCGGCCAACGCCGATCATTCCAAATGCTTGGCATTCGGCGGCGCGCAAGGCACCCATGCTGGCCGCGCCCAGAACCGTGACATTAAGGGAGAGAGCGAAGAGAATTTCCTTATGCCAAACCGGTGCGGTATTTTCAAAGCCGCCGTCCACCAAACCGATGACGTTTGCGCTATCTTCCACCGCCCTTAACACATCTCCCTGAACAGCGGGCGGCCTCAGAACGATATCCGTCGCGGCGTGGCTTGCTGCGTTAGGCAAGCTCGGGCCGATGAAGACGACCTTCACCAGCGCATCGCCCTTGCAAGGGCACGTTGGCCGAAACGATGGAGCCTGTTGCCCTCGGGGTTCTCGAGATCGGGTATGAATATCTTCACCACCGAAAATGGCAGGTTTGCAGGTGTCAGAGGAAGGGCAATCACCGAGCCGATTCCGCCGGCGCGAAGTCTCCTCAGCAGGTCATGCAGCAGGACGGATATGTTTCCAGCCGGTCTTGTGATGGTGGCCGCAGATACAGAAGCAGGGACGGCAAGAAAGGTGGCGCGGGTTTGTGCCGGAAGCGGCGTTGTGAACCATTCGGGCCAGACATCGTCGCGGGCGCCGCTGATATAAGTCAGTCTAGACTGAAGCGCTTCCGTTGCGGCGCGGATTGCCGCCCGCACGGCCCAGGGATGAGCGCCGCTGCCGCAGGTGACCTCGACGAACCGGAGCGGCACTTTGCCGTTGACCGCTGATGGGGCGACGAGTGCGGTATAGCAGGGGATACCGATATCGCTCGTGATATCGAAGAGTTTCAAGATGAGCCCGGCGGCCTCGATCCTGTCGATCAGGCCCGAGAGCGCGGCGTCGGCAAAACTCCTGGGATCGACGCAGCGTGCGCAGCGCTTGTCATCGCTCAAAATCTGCCAAAGCACATGGGCGTCGCGTTCGATGCGCTCCAGAATGCCATGGAATATTGCTTCTTCCATGGTGTTGCCCGAGGCAAGGCCATCCGACGACATCCAGAACCGGTTATGCCGCGTTCGGTCGAGGAGGGCGGCATCCTGCGGGACATGGATCGGCTGGTCATGAAGCAACTCGCTTGCCAGGCTCCAGACCAATTCCTCGTCTTCGCCCACGACCTGCTCGCCGCTTGCGATCAGGCAATCGAGCGGTTCGGCGCAATCGCCCCGGCGTCGCAGGTCTCGTGCCGACGAAACCGTAGTTATGGTGACGGGTTCGCCCGCCACCGCGCGTTCCAGGGCCTCCATCGCCGCCGAGACTTTGGCGTCGATATCCTCAAGTCCCTTGCCTTGGGCGATGACAATGGAGCGGGAGTTCGGTGTATAGGCGCACCAGACCGGAAGACCGACACAATCGAGATCAGTCTGTCGTGACAGGCGCGTGATGCCCATTGCCTCTAAATAAGGAGCGACCCGGGACAATGTGTCCCGCGGCGCAATTGTTCGGTCGGAATAGAGATCGGAATGACCGGTCAGCGTCGCTTGCCTTCAGCCATCCACATGGCCGGAGAAGACTGTCTGCGCCGACGAGACGGCGACGGCGAAATCGACATTCTTGATCAATGTACCGCCGGCCTCGCGCTGCTTGACGGCCGCTGCCAGATCGGTGCCTGCAGGCACCTGCAGCGGTGTCACGGTCCCTGCGCCAATATCCACAAGCCAAAGTCCCTTGTCGCCCGATACACCCAATACAACAACTTTTGCCATAATATTCTCCTTCAGGTTTTTGAAAATCCGGCCTTGAAAAGACCGTCTCGGTAAAGCTCTTTTTGCCACTGCTCCTTGAAGGGCACCAAGGCGAGCCATTTCTCAACCTCGAAAGCCGGATTGAGGAGTTCGGCGCGCTGCCGATAAAACTGTGCCCGTTTTTTATCGCCGATCATCGCGCAACTGGCGGCTGCGATGCGATAGGCCGGTGCCTTGTCTTTCATCCGATCGACATAGGCGAGCGCCTCTTCGTAGTGTTCAAGGAAGTAGCTCGCCCCGGCCGCGCACCAGAGGTAGGCGTCAGGCGCGATCGGATTGAGCGAGATCGCTCTCTTGATTTTCTCCAGCGCATCTTGCGGCCGCGATGCATGGACCAGCGTGTCCGCATGGCTATAGATCACATCGGCATAATGCGGGCTGAGGCTTTCGGCGAGGTCGAGTGCTGCAACGCTGTCATCGACAGCACCCTGGTAAAGTTTCGTTACGCCAAGTTCCCGATGCCCGGCTGCCGATTCTGAATCCCTCTCTATCGCCCGAAGTGCCTGATCTTCCGCAAGCTGCAGCAAGGCAGGATCGCCTTGCGTGGTCAATAGCCACTCGCTGGTAAATGTCCGCGACAGGCCTGTGAAAGCGGGGGCATAGTCTCGAGAAAAATGCAGTGCGCGCTTGAAGGATTTCCGCGCACGCCGGATATCGGGCAGGCTAAGCTTTGTGAGCAGACCGGCGCCAAGGAGATAGGAATGATAGGCCTGCGGATCCGCTTCGTTACGAAGGCGAATGCTTTCGTTCCGCTTCAATTGCCCGGAGACGGCATCGGCAAGTTTCTGGGCGATCAGGCGCCTCTGTGTCGGCAGCGTTTCGACCGCCATGTCAAATCGGGCTGCCCACAAGATCTCGTCGGTTGGAAAATAGATGAGTTGTGCATAAAGCCCCTCTCCGGAAAGCCGTGTGTCCAGGAGGTAGGAAATCGAATGCCGTTGAACGATGGTAGCCTTGTCGGAGTCGCGGCGGATCTGCTCGGCTGTATGGGGTGCGACGACCGATATGTTGCGCAGGGCGCAGAGCTCGATCGTGACATCCTCGATAAGGGCGTCGGCAATAGCCGCCTCGCGCGTCAGGGTCGCCGCACCCGGGGGCAGGAGTACGAGCCGCGGCGCAGATGTCGCCGTTATGATTTGCGGCATGCCGGCGTCTTGCTGCTCGGCGATCAGACTGCGAGCCATTGCCACCGCTCTCGCCGCCTGCGGGCGGCGTTGCGAATGATCCTCTGCCGTGCCACGAAGGATCGATCGGATCTGCTCGTCACCGGGAAAGACTTCAAGAAGTTGAAGTCCCGAGCGGCGCAGAAGGCGACGTTCCTCGTCATCACGAATATGATCTGCAGCCCTGACGAAAATATCCCTTAAGGTGAGCAGGTGCAGCTGCCGTTCACGCTCGATCCATCCATCGATCGCCTTGGTCGATGCGCTGAGACCGGCAATGAAGCCACGTTGCACAAGATCGCTGACGGCCGCCAATTGCGCCACCGGCTGCTCTTCCTTGCGCAATATGTCGAGATCAACCGACAGGACGTTCTTGTTCAGGCTGACGAAAGGTGGCCCGAAATTCAGTATCTGTTCGTCGGGTCCTGTCGTCGTGTCGCGAATGCGTGAAATCAACTTCCGCAAATTGAGATCGGCAAGATGATCTCCGGTCTCGTTCCACAAGAACCGCGCGAGCTCTTGTCGGCTGCGCTGGTAATCCGGCGAGCAATACAGATAGGCGAGCATCACCAGAGCCTTGACCGGATAGCGGATGGGCGCACCCAGGCCGTCTGTCAGTCGCAATTCGCCAAAGGTCTGGAGATGGATCACGAAAGCCCTCAGGCGCCGGTTTCTGGATGAATGACGTCGACATCAGGGTGGGTGTTCCTGGCCAGGCTCTTGGCAAGGGCGACGAGCTTCTGGCGGATAGCCGGGCTCTCGATCGCCATGAAGGCGCGATTGAGGGCTTGGGCGTCCTTCGACGCCAAAAACGCATTCAGATCGTCCCTGCCGTTGCTGACAAGGTTATAGGTGGTCGGCTCGGTGTCATTTTCGAAGAAGAACTGAACGGGTACGCCCAATGTCTCGGCGATCGTTTGCAGCCGGCTCGCACCAATGCGGTTTATGCCTTTTTCATACTTCTGGATCTGCTGGAAGGTGACGCCGATCCGTTCGGCAAGTCCGGCTTGCGATAGCCTGAGCAGCTTGCGGCGCGCCCGCACTCTGCTGCCGACATAGGCATCGATCGATGTGGGCGACTTGGCCTTCATGGCTGGAACCTCCGGTCACGGATGATCATTGCGAGGTTTGCGTCAAAATGCAACCGAAAGTAATATAATAATTTTCGTAATCAGGGCTGCGACGCTAGTAACATTTTGCCGAAATTTAGATTTTCTGTATCGCAATCATTCGATCGGTGATGCCGAATAAAGCATGAAAGTAAAAGGCTCGGCCTGGAAAACCGCAAGGCCTGGGAAAAGCTCTCCCTGATCCGCTTTCCAACGAGGAGAGCCAAGGCGTTTTCCCATTGGATAAATGCGAAAGATAGGTGCCTGAAGTTCATTTGCAGATAAACTTCGCTTGCTATTGGGCTCTGGGGGCCGATTGATCAGAGACCTTGCCGGATCTGGATTGGGCACTGTAGGGAAGGTTCTGCACGGAGAAGGTAATGGGCAGAACAATCAAACGAGACGCAGATCTCCTCATCACCGATGAGAAAGAGCCGGTGAAACACAGGCTGCGCGAACGAGGCGCCGCCGAACGCCCGGTGGAGCTCGACAATTTCCTGAATTTGCTGGCCCGCGCGATGCTGCATCCATCTGCTTCGACGATGGCGAGCTTTGTCGCGGGTAAAGTCTTTCAAAAGCTTGAACGTACGGGAACGCTGCGCGACAAGCGGCCCCACGATACCGGAATCCCCTCCGGCCTTGAGGCGGCGCTTCAAAACGCAATCGCCGCTCGAGACATTTACGCCGAGGTCGCGCAGAGCGTTTGGCGCCTCGCTGATGCGCTCGTATGGATCAGAGGCAGAAGTGGACCATTTGCCAGCCTGAATTTTGAGAGGGCCCATGCACACAGCGTGATTGTTGGCCCAGGCGGCTTGGAAGACCGGGCGGATATCCGGGTCGGCCTCACTTACATGGAGCCCTATAGCCGTTTTCCGGATCACGTGCAGCGGTTTTCACGGGCTTTCCTGCTGCTTTCTCCCTGCGAACTTTCAATAGCCGGAGAGAGCTGGTTTTCGACCGGAATAGGTGGCGTCTTTGCTGCTGAAGCGGGACAGTCATTCGCCATGCGTTGCACCACCACTCCGCTTCTTGCGGTCTGGTGTCACGTTGAAGAGATAGGAAGGTGAATAGCAAAACGCCGACGCATCCGAACCTCCCCGCCTCTCGCGCCAGGCCGTTCAATTCAGCAAATTTACCTAGCCATCTGCCAATGGGTGTTTCTCTGTCGCAGCAGCGCTCCAGATAACAACAAGGCGAAGGCATATTGATGCCGGGAAGCCGCTAATTGAGGGAGACGTTCCATGACTGCACCGCATCCTCCAAGAACCCATATCGGCAATCATCCCCTGCATCCGGAAACCCAGATGCTGAACTATGGCTATGATCCGGAACTCTCCGAAGGCGCGGTCAAGCCGCCCGTCTTCCTGACGTCCACGTTCGTTTTCAACTCCGCCGAAGACGGTCGCGATTTCTTCGATTACGTCTCTGGTCGGAAAGAGCCGCCGGAAGGCAAGGGGGCCGGCCTCGTCTATTCGCGCTTCAATCATCCAAACAGCGAGATCATCGAAGATCGTCTGGCGGTCTACGAGCGGGCCGAGAGCGGGGCGGTGTTTTCATCGGGCATGTCCGCCATCGCCACGGTCCTGCTTGCCTTCGTCCGTCCGGGGGATGCCATCCTCCACTCACAGCCGCTTTATGGCGGGACGGAAACATTGCTTGCGAAAACCTTCCTCAATTTTGGCGTTTCTGCCGTGGGTTTTGCCGATGGCGTCAGCGAAGTCTCAGTAAAGGCAGCCGCCGAGGAGGCAATGGCCAAGGGCCGCGTCTCGGTCGTCCTCGTCGAGACGCCCGCAAACCCGACCAATAGCCTTGTCGACGTCGCGATGATCCGGCGGATTGCCGATGTGATCGGTCAGAAGCAGGGCCATACACCTGTCGTCGCCTGCGATAACACGCTGCTCGGCCCGGTCTTCCAGCGCCCGATCGAGCATGGCGCAGACATTTCCCTCTATTCGCTGACCAAATATGTCGGCGGACATTCGGATCTGATCGCCGGGGCAGCGCTCGGCAGCCGGGCGCTCATCAAGCAGGTGAAAGCGCTTCGCGGCGCCATCGGCACGCAGCTCGATCCGCATTCATGCTGGATGCTTGGGCGTTCGCTCGAAACGCTGCAGATCCGCATGGAGCGGGCCAACAGTAATGCGAAGGCGGTGGCGGATTTCCTGAAGCAGCATCCCAAAGTCGAGACGATCCATTACCTTCCATACAGCGATCCCGATTCTGCCGTTGGCAGGACATTCGCGGCCCAGTGCAGCGGCGCCGGTTCGACATTCTCCTTCGATATCCAAGGCGGTCAGCCAGCCTCGTTCCGGTTTCTGAACGCGTTGAAAATCTTCAAGCTCGCCGTCAGCCTTGGTGGAACGGAATCTCTGGCATCGCATCCGGCAACCATGACGCATTCCGGCGTGCCGGCGGAGGTGCGCCAGCGTATCGGTGTCCTTGATGCAACGATCAGGCTGTCAATCGGTATCGAACATCCAGACGACCTCATTGCCGATCTCACCCTGGCGCTCGATGCAGCGTAGGCCTTGTCGCCAACTCGCAATCATATGAGGGCCGCATCAGCACCGTTGAAACCATCAGTCCGCTGATGGCCGCGACCGCCATAGGCGCCCTGAACTCGACGCCGATCCGGTGGCGGAGAGCCGCCGGCAGCATGCCAGCCACCATCGCCAGCGTCGTCATGATGATCGGGCCTGGCCGCTCGGCGCAGGCTTGGATGCTCGCATCGGTGTGCGGCGCCCCAAACTGAGTTCTTGGCCGGCGATAGCCGTTCTTTTTCGTAAGCATTCCGTACGAACGCCACAATGGGAACTGGTGTTCGAAAGACGTGCTGGCAACAGTTCCGCTCGATGGTGTCGGGAAATGCGCGCGCAGCCATTGCCCTCCGGCCGCGTCGCGCCATCTGATTGTTCCTGGCAACAGCTTCACAGGAGAGTCAGATGGCATCGAACGAGGGTCGCATCAGACAACGTGCCTACGAGATCTGGGAACGGGAAGGTCGGCCACAAGGCGAGGACCTGAAGCATTGGCTGCAGGCGTTTCAGGAAATCGCCGCGAGCGCCGAGACGGACGCTCAGTCAGCCAAGAAGCCTCGCTCCAGAAAGGCCGCGGCGACTGACGCTCCTGCGAAGCCGAAAGGCGCAACGAAGGCTAAAGGCGGTGCCCAGAGTGTTCCAACGACAACCCAGCCGTCAAAGCCGACCAAGGCATCCGGGAGCGTCACCAGGCACTGAGCCGATCTGGCCGATGCCAAGCGCCGATCTGGAGCGCGTAGAACGCGTTTGTACGGATCACTTCCGACAACGGGACTTGTCGGAAGTCCTGAACTCACGCCCCGAAATGCGGTTGCCGATCACCGTGGATAAGTGAATTCGCCAGGAAACCTGGGCTCTTCCACACGTGGCTGTCCGCCATCCGACAATGGCAGGAGCGCGGAGGGTCCGGCCGAGGTAATCGGTATTGACAGAAAACCTACTAGAAGGTAGGCAATGTGCGCTTCACTAATCCTGGCGCGTCATGCGGAAGACGTAATTTATAATCTACCGACTAGTAGGTAAGGGTGCTGGAGTTTGCAAGGCGCCTTCCAACTTATCCCAAACAACCGAGATCGACTATGACGATAAATTCTCTCACAGGCCTCGGCGCCTCCATGGCGGGTAGCGCGGCTACCGCGCAGCAGAAGGCGATGGTGAACTACGACGACTTCCTGCAACTTCTCATCGCGCAACTGAAGAACCAGGATCCGACCGACCCCGTGGATGCCAGTCAACAACTGGCGCAGCTCGCCAGCTTCTCGCAGGTCGAACAGACGATCCAGACGAATCAGAAGCTGGATGCCCTGCTGACAGGCTCCAGTCTCGCCCAGGCCGGCGGTTACATCGGCAGCTACATCGAAAGCGCAGACGGTACGGTCAAGGGGACGATTGCTTCCGTCAAAATCTACAGCGACGGAATCATAGCCACGACGACGGAGGGCGGGAAGATTCTCGTCCAGCCGGGTGTCAGCCTCTCTCAGCCGAGCGGTGGTAGCGCTGCGGCCACCGAATGACCCTGACCGTCATCGAGGTTCGTTGCATCCCGGTAAAGATAGGTCGGGCAAGCCCTTGAGGGAGTACCCGATAGATCTGCGCGGTTAATGGTTGAACAGTAGCCTCCTGTGAGAACATGGGGCCCCTTCTCATCGGGCGCCTCCTCCTCGTGCAGATAGCCAAGGTTACGGGAGATCACCGGCCAGCCATGCTTGTTGCCGTGATCGATGCGCCGCTGTTTCTATTCGTTTTCACGGCGACCATCACACCGGTCCCAACAATTAGAATGGAATGTGGATTGACAATCTTCCTACTAGAAGGTAGGCAAGCGCGTATGAGTTGCCTTTCGAATACCTATGACGAGATCCTGAACAGTGCGGAAAAGCTGATCGTATCAGGCGGCTATAACGGGTTCAGTTATGCCGACATCGCTGCCGTTGTTGGCATCCGCAAGGCCAGCATCCATCATCATTTTCCAAGCAAGGTCGATCTGGTGCGTGCTCTTGTCGCCCGCTACCGCGCAAACGCCGAGACTGGCTTGGCCGAGGTCGAAAACAAGTTTAGCGATCCGCTCGAACTGCTGAAGACCTATGCCGGTTTTTGGGCCCAATGCATCGAGGATGCAAGCCGTCCCTTTTGTGTCTGCGCGCTTCTTGCAAGCGAGCTGCCGGCCCTTCCTATGGAGGTCGCGGTCGAAGTGCGTGCCTATTTCCACCATCTCTCAGGATGGCTGACATCGGTCATCGAGCGTGGTGATCAGCAAGGAGCCCTGGTGATCTCTTGCCCGGCGCGCGTAGAGGCAGAGGCTTTCATGGCCACTGTTCATGGCGCAATGCTGTCGGCCCGAGCCTATGGAACGCCTGCTATCTTTGAGCTGATTCTTGAGCCAAGTCTTCAACGGCTGCGGCCGCGGTGATCTAATTCCCGGCGACGGGGCGGCGCGTCGATGGGAAAAATGCATGGTAAAACAGCGTCGTCGAAACTCCCAACTAGTAGGTAAGGAACCTCAAATGTTGCGCAGACTTCTTCCAGTCATCATGGTCGCTGGCTTGGCTGGCGTTCCAGTAACGCTTGTTTCGCCGGCGTCTGCCCAGGCCGAAGAAAAAAAGGCCGTACTCAACATCCGGGGCAGTGTTGTCAACCTCGCCGGTTCCACCCTGAAGGTGAAGACGCGCGAGGGAGAAACCGTTGACGTCGCTCTTGCCGACGACTGGCAGGTCGCCAGTGTCGCCAACGCGAAGGTCTCCGATATTAAGCCCGGAGACTATGTGGGCATCGCCTCCCTGCCGAAGGAGCAGGGTGGGGACGGCGCTCTTGAAGTTCTGATCTTTCCACCTGCACTCAGGGGAGCCGGCGAGGGAAGCTTCGGCTGGGACCTCAAGCCGAACAGCAGCATGACCAATGCCACTGTCGCCGATGCGGTCAAGGACGTCGACGGGCGCACCGTTACCGTGTCCTACCACGGCAGGGAAAAGAAGATCTCCGTTCCGGACGGTACGCCGGTCGTGACCATCGCCCCGGCAACCAAGGAGGACTTGGTCGCAGGAGCGGTCGTGTTCATCCCGGCCGAGAAGGCTTCGAGCGGGACAGTCGCGCATCGCGTTATCGTTGGCAAGAATGGCGTGGTGCCTCCTATGTGAGCCACGTCGCCGCCGGTCAGCTTCCGCCCATTGGTCGACCGGCGGCATCCGGCTGTTCATTGCAACAAGCAACAATCCAGCCTGACCGGAGGGCCGCATCCATGAGCGACAGTCCCGATAACGACAAGATACAATATCCCCGGACCCTGATGATCCATCGTCATTCCCTGGTCACGCGGCTGGCGCATTGGCTGAACGTGATCTGCCTGAGTGTCCTGCTCTTGAGCGGATTGCAGATTTTCAACGCTCATCCCGAACTTTACTGGGGCCACTATGGTGCAGACGGAGATCCATCTGTCCTGACGATCGGCTCGAGCGGACAGGGCGAGGATATGCGCGGTTTCGTCCGGATCGCTGGTGTCGAAGTGCCGACGACCGGTGTTCTTGGCGTCTCGACCTTTGTGGGAGATCCAACGCCGCGGGCGTTTCCGGCCTGGGCGACGATCCCGTCGTTTCAGGATCTCGCAACCGGCCGCCGCTGGCACTTCTTCTTTGCCTGGCTATTTCTCGTCAACGGCATTTTCTACCTCGGCTTCAGCGTCCTGACCGGCCATTTTCGACGTGACCTGGCCCCGACGCGCAGGGGCCTTTCCCCGCGTCATCTGTGGCACGAAATCCTCGACCACGCGCGTCTGCGTTTCCCGGAAGGGGAACAAGCAAGGCACTATAACGTGCTCCAAAAGCTCACCTACCTCGCTGTGATCGTCATCCTACTGCCGACGATGTTGCTGACCGGCCTGACAATGTCCCCCGGCTTCGATGCCATCGTGCCGAGCCTGGTGGATGTATTCGGTGGGCGTCAGTCGGCGCGCACGATCCACTTCATGACCGCAACGCTTCTCGTACTCTTCGTGCTCGTGCATGTGGCGATGGTCGTGCTGTCGGGAACCTGGAACAACATGCGCTCGATGATCACGGGTCGCTATGCCATCAGAGAGAAAGGTCCACATTCATGACGCGTAGCTTCCTGACCCGCAGGCGTTTTCTGATCGGCAGCACGCTCGGCGCCTCTGCCCTCACGCTCGCCGGCTGCGACATACTGGAACAGAATACGGCTGTGGGCAGCGGTATCCGCTCGGCCGAAAATCTGACGATGAAGGCACAAAGACTGCTGCAGGGACGCGATGCTCTCGCCCGCGAGTTTGCCGAGACGGACATTTCTCCGTCTTTCAGGGTAAACGGCACGAGCGCACCGGATGGCGAGGACTACGCCGAACTCGCCGAAGGCAAATTCGCGAACTGGCGATTGAAGATCGACGGCCTCGTCGATCGGCCCCAGGAATTCTCCCTTATCGACCTTAAGAGGCTTCCGGCTCGCACTCAGATCACCCGTCACGACTGCGTCGAGGGGTGGAGCGCGATCGGGAAATGGACGGGCGTACTGCTTGGAGCTGTCTTGAGCTCGGTGGGGCTCAGGCCGAACGCGCGATTTGCGGTCTTTCACTGCGCCGACGAGTTGGAGAAGACGCTCGATGGAAGTGGCCGCTACTATGAGAGCATCGACCTCATCGACGCGTTCCATCCGCAGACCATCCTTGCCTATCAGATGAACGGGAAGGATCTGACCGTCGGACACGGCGCGCCGCTGCGTCTGCGGGTCGAACGGCAACTCGGCTACAAGCAGGCCAAATACATCATGCGCATTGAGATCGTCGAAAGCTTCGCCAGCCTATGGGGCGGTCATGGCGGCTTCTGGGAAGACCGAGGCTACGAGTGGTACGCGGGGATCTGAGCGATCCGAATTCAGCCTGGACACAAGGAGAGCCGACAAAGAGCATATGAGCCCTTGTCCTTGTACGATGATCGTCTTGTGTTGAAGCCGTCCGGAAGGGCGACGTTGGACCTTTGCCTTCAGCCACTCAAAGCCAGTTGATCCGCTTGAGGACCATCAGCGTTGCGACGGAAGTGATCGCGACGAAGGCAACGATGATGATGAAAGCCCAGGTATCGTTAACGCCAGGGATACCGCCAACATTCATGCCGAAAAGACCGGCCACCACGCTCGGCGGCAGCAGCAGAGCGGCAAGTGCGGCAAGGCGATTGGAATTGCGGGCAATCCTCTCGCTGATGACCGTCGACAGGTCGTCATGAAGAATGCCGGTACGGTCGCGGATGGCGTCGAGATATTCGATGAAGCGCATCAGCTTGTCGATGACCTCGCGGAAGCGAAGTTTGTCACGCTCCTTCAGCCACGGGGCGTCGTCATGCTCGATACGGTTCAAGGCGTCGCGCTGAGGTGCGAGGTAGCGGCGAAGCTGCACGGAGCGGCGGCGAAGCTGCTTTAGCCGCTCGCGCACTTCGCTGGCTTCGCCGTGAAAGATCAACTCGTCCAGATCGTCGACCTCTTCGTCCATGGCATCAAGAACAGGCTCAAGGTCGCGGACCAGCTTTTCGCTGACGAGAGCAAGCAGTTCCCCCGTCTGTTTTGGGCCTTTGCCTTTGTCGAGGGCAAGGCGAATATCACGCAAAGCGGTTATATAATGGCCGCTGTCGCGCAGGGTCACCAGCCTGCGCTGGTCGGCCCATACATGAAGGGGAACGAGATCGATTTCGGCAGGCCTGGCTTTTGCTTCTTCCGGCGGCGTGGCGCAGACGCCGCGAAGAATAATCAGCAGCCCGTCATCGATGCTTTCAACGCGCGGGCGCGTCTCCTCCTCCAGCAAGGCTTCGGCGACGAGCGGATCGAAGCCGCCTCTCGTTGTCACCCATTCAGCAGCGGCCGGATGATCACGCTCGAAATGCAACCATACGACGCCGTCATCCGGCGTCCACCGACGCACCGCTTCCATATCAAGGGTGCGACAGCCGCCGTTGCCGTCAAGAAGCACGGCGAAACGCAAACCGGGTTCGGCGCCGTAACTTGCAACGCTCACGACCTGCTCGTGCATGAGTAACCTCCAGCTGCCAAAGCCCACCTCCCGTAAGCGCAGAGCAACAGCTTAGCGAGTTGCTGCGGGGCGGCAAGACGCTCAGTGTCCTGAGAACAAAGCTGCGGCGTTATAAAATCTTGGGATGGTCAGATCGGTGCAATCTCGTACTTGGCCGGTCATGGTGACCACCGGGTCTGTCGCCGGATACATTCTATCTTCAACCGATCTCTTACCGGCCGCGGCTGATGCTCGCATACATGCCGGTCGTGCGAAATTCGGTCGGCGTGATGCCGTAGACGCGCCGGAAGACCTTGGCGAAATAGTTTGCATCCTCGAAGCCGCACATGATCGAGACTTCCTTGACCGGCAGGAAGTCCGCCTTGGTCAACAATTTCGCGGCGCGCTGCAGGCGCTGCTGCAGGACATATTCGGCGGGCGGCACACCTTCACTTTCGGCAAAGCTGCGCGAGAAGTGGGCGCGGCTGAGGCCAACGATCGCCGCAAGCTCACTGACGGGCAGCGGTTTTTCCAGATTGGCGTTGATATGGTCGGTCACCGGTTGCATGGCGCTTTGTTCGGCCATGGAGGCCGAGGCGCCGAAGATGTCATCATAGAGCGCCATGGCGGCTTCATAGGCGACCGCCGAGGCTGAACCTGGCGTGTTTGCACCTTTGACGAGGCGCAGGCTACAGTCCGCCAGATGATCGATCGTCGATTGCTGCAGCTTCAGGACGGGACCTGCCAGGGCCAGCACCATTTTGTGGATGCGCAGCGTTTCTTCGCCGTTCATCGAGATCCAGAAATATTCCCAGCGCTCGCCCTTTTCCAGCCAGTAGCGGTGATTGTGCGGCACGAGCACCATCATCGTGTCGCCGCTCTGGAGCTTGTAATTGCGATTCTGATAGCGCAGGCGGCCGGTGCCGCTGATCGTATGCTGCAGCACCGTGAAGGGCGTCTGGCCGCGCTTTCTGCCATCCCAATCATAGGTCTCGTTTTCACGCACCTCATAACCGGCGCTTGTCGGCATGGCATGCAGACGTTGGCGTCCGCGCGGCAGCGAAACGGTTCTCATCGACTGGCCGTTGGCAATCAAATCCTGCAGCACAAAATTACCCTCGAAAGCATAATCCTTCTCTGGCCGCTCCTGCGAATATGCGCATAATCCCTTTCCACAAGAGGAAGAGATCGCGGTCGAAAGAACGGCCGGGAGGAATACAGGCACCATTTTCCAGTATTTTCAGACGGTGTGCACAAGTATGCCGCCTAGCCCTCCTTAGCTGTCTTTCTACCTAGCATTTGATCGGATCGAGGTGAAGGATATGAGTTTCAAAATCGCTATTATCGGAGCAGGCAGCGTCGGCTTCACCAAGAAGCTGTTCACCGATATTCTCTGCGTGCCGGAATTCAAGGACATTGAATTCGCGCTGACCGACCTCAGCGAACATAACCTGCAGATGATCAAGGCAATTCTCGACAAGATCGTCGAGGCAAACAAGCTGCCGACGAAGGTGACGGCGACGACAGATCGTCGCAAGGCGCTGGAAGGCGCGCGTTATGTCATCAGCTGCGTACGTGTCGGCGGGCTCGAAGCCTATGCCGATGATATCAGAATTCCCCTGAAATACGGCATCGACCAGTGTGTCGGCGATACGATCTGCGCCGGCGGCATTCTCTATGGCCAGCGCAACATCCCCGTCATTCTCGACTTCTGCAAGGATATCCGTGAGGTCGCGGCACCGGGTGCGAAGTTCCTGAACTATGCCAACCCGATGGCGATGAATACCTGGGCGGCAATCGAATACGGTAAGGTCGATACGGTCGGTCTCTGCCACGGGGTCCAGCATGGCGCCGAACAGATTGCCGAAGTGCTCGGCGCCAAGTCGCAGAGCGAACTCGACTATATCTGCTCGGGCATCAACCACCAGACCTGGTTCGTCGATCTGCGTCTCAACGGCCGCAGGATTGGCAAGGACGAGCTGATCGCCGCCTTCGAGGCGCATCCCGTCTATTCGCAACAGGAGAAGCTGCGCATCGACGTGCTGAAGCGCTTCGGCGTCTATTCGACCGAGAGCAACGGCCATCTCTCCGAATACCTGCCCTGGTACCGCAAGCGGCCGGAGGAAATTACCCGCTGGATCGACATGTCCGACTGGATCCACGGCGAGACTGGCGGCTATCTGCGTCACTCGACCGAGACCCGCAATTGGTTCGAGACGGAATTCCCGCAATTCCTCGCTTCGGCCGAAAAGCCGATCGATCCGGCCAAGCGCTCCAACGAGCACGCGAGCCACATTCTCGAGGCGCTGGAAACCGGTCGCGTCTATCGCGGTCACTTCAACGTCAAGAATACAGGCGTTATCACCAACCTGCCATCCGATGCCATCATCGAGTCGCCCGGCTTCGTCGATCGCTTTGGCATCAACATGGTCTCCGGCATTACCATTCCGGAAGCCTGCGCTGCGACCTGCATCTCGTCGATCAATGTCCAACGCATGTCGGTGCATGCAGCGATTTCCGGCGATATCGATCTCCTGAAGCTCGCCGTGCTGCACGATCCGCTGGTCGGTGCCGTCTCGACGCCGGAAGAGGTCTGGCAGATGGTCGACGAGATGGTCGTTGCCCAGGCCCGCTGGCTGCCGCAATATGCGCATGCTGTGCCAGCCGCCAAGGAGCGGCTGGTCAATTCCAAGGTCAAAACGAGAGAGTGGGAAGGGGCCGCGCGCCGCAATGTCCGCTCAATCGAGGAGCTTCGTGTTGAAAAGGCGGCGCTGAAGCAAGCCGTCTAAAGTCAGGGTGAGGGAGGCTGCGGCGGCTCTTCGGGAGGAAGGTCCCCGCACACAAGCTTCCTTCATCGTCGTTTGAGGAGAAGCGGAGACGCGTACAAGCGCTCCGGAACAAGAGGGAGAGACGATGACGAATTTCCGTAAGATCGGCATCCTGGCAGGACTGGCGCTTGGCGTTTCAGTCGCGGCCCTGAATGCCTATGCGTCCGAGCCGACAGTGCCGCCGGCACCGCCGGCTTTCCCGGCGGAAGGCAAGATCAAATATGTGTCCCGCGACTCCATCCTGGAGTTCAAGGCGCTGCCGGAATATCACGAGCCGGACTGGGTCACGAAGAATTTCGTCGACAGCGGCAAGCTGCCAGCGGTCAAGGATCGCCTGCCCAAGGAGCCGCTGGTCTTTAAGACCGAAAACATGCCTGACGGTATCGGCGGCTATGGCGACGTGATGCGCCATGTCATCGGCGGCCGGCCGGAAGGCTGGAACTATGGTGCGGGCCAGACGCAGGGCTGGGGCGGCATCGATATCGGCCTTTCCGAATGCCTGACACGCACGGCGCCGCTCTTCCAGGTGGAAGCCAAGGATACCGAGCCGTTGCCGAACCTCGCCAAGGGCTGGGAATGGTCGCAGGACGGTCACAAGCTGACCATGCATCTGATCGAAGGCGCCAAGTGGTCCGACGGCGCGCCCTTCAATGCCGATGACCTCATGTTCTATTGGGAAGACGAAGTCATCGACCCGAACGTTTCGCCACTCGGCGGCGGGGCATCGCCGGAAGCCTTCGGCGAGGGAACGACGCTCACGAAGATCGACGACTACACAGTCGAATGGACCTTCAAGGAAGCCTTCCCGAAGCAGTACCTCTATACGATGGCCTATCCGAACTTCTGCCCGGGTCCGTCGCATATTCTGAAGCCCCAGCACCCGAAATATTCGAAGAACACCTACGATCAGTTCAAGAACGCCTTCCCGCCGGAATATATGAACATGCCGGTCATGGGCGCCTGGGTGCCGGTCGAATATCGGCCGGATGACATTATCGTCATGCGCCGCAACCCCTACTACTGGAAGGTCGACGAGAAGGGCAATCAGCTGCCTTATCTCAACGAGTTGCACTACAAGCTCTCGACCTGGGCCGACCGTGACGTGCAGGCCGTTGCCGGTTCTGCCGACTTCTCGAACCTCGAGCAGCCGGAAAACTTCGTGGCCTCGTTGAAGCGTGCCGCCGAAAAGACTGCTCCGGCGCGTCTCGCCTTCGGCCCGCGCCTCATTGGCTATAATCTTCGCATGAACCTTTCGGCCAATGGCTGGGGTGATCCTGATGCCCGCAGTCAGGCGATCCGCGAACTCGACCGCAACGAGGACTTCCGCAAGGCCGTGACCATGGCGATCGACCGCAAGGCGATCGGCGACTCCCTTGTCAAGGGACCGTTCACGGCGATCTATGCAGGCGGGCTTTCCTCCGGCACGAGCTTCTATGATCGCAACTCGACCGTCTACTATCCCTTCGATCTAAAGGGTGCCAAGTCGCTGCTCGCCAAGGTCGGCCTGAAGGATACGGATGGCGATGGCTTCGTGAACTTCCCGGCCGGAACAGCTGATGGCAAGAACGTCGAGATCGTGCTTCTCGTCAACAACGACTACACCACCGACAAGAGCCTTGCCGAAGGCGTCGTCGGTCAGATGGAGAAGCTCGGCATCAAGATCATCATCAATGCTCTTGATGGTCCCAAGCGCGATAACGCGCATTATGCCGGCCAGTTCGACTGGCTGGTCCAGCGCAACACAACCGAGCTCGCCTCCGTGGTGCAGAACACCGAACAGCTTGCCGCTGTCGGCCCACGCACCAGCTGGCACCACCGCGCCGGCAAGGATAATCAGCTCGACCTCCTGCCTTACGAAAAGGAGCTTGTCGACATCGTCAACAAATTCCGCACGAGCCAGGACAATGACGAACGCGTGGCACTCATGAAGCAGTACCAGAAGACGGCGACCGAACACGTGGATACGGTCGGGCTGACGGAATATCCGGGTGCGCTGATCATCAACAAGCGTTTCTCGAATATTCCCGAGGGTACGCCGATCATGATGTTCAACTGGGCCGAGGATTCCGTCATCCGCGAGCGTCTGTGGGTGGCCGCCGACAAGCAGGGCAAGTACGAACTCTTCCCTCAACAGCTTCCCGGCAAGCCTGGAGACAAGGGTCCAATAAACTAAGAGCTCCCTCCCGAACGACAAAAGCTTCCGGTCGCGCGTGCTGCGCGCGGCCGGTCAGAATCAACAAGCCGGCCGCGCTGAGACGAGCGACTGGCGGCAAGGAGAAGCGAACCGTCTGATGCTACGATTCCTGCTCATGCGTATCGCCTCGGCGATCCCCGTCCTCTTCATCCTGAGTGTGGTGACCTTTGCCATTATCCAGGCGCCGCCCGGAGATTATGCCGACTATATCCGTTCGCAGTTGATCAATCAGGGCGGAGCTTCATTCGCCCAGGCGGATGCCCAGGCTCAGGCCTACCGCATCGAACATGGCCTCGATAAGCCGATGGTCGTCCAGTACGTCAACTGGATCACGGGAATCGTGACCAAAGGCGATTTCGGCTACAGCATGTTCTACAACAAGCCGGTTGCTGACGTGGTCGGCGAGCGCCTGCCCCGCACGCTGGCCCTGGCGCTGGTCTGCCACATTTTTGCGTCCATCCTCGGCATCACCTTCGGCATCTGGGCGGCGACCCGCCAATATAGCTGGATCGACAGCCTGCTCTCCGGCATTGCCTTTCTCGGCATGACGGTGCCGCGCTTCCTGATGGCGCTGATCATCGTCTATCTGCTGGTCTTCCAATTCAACGTCACGGAAATCGGCAGCTTCTTCTCGCCGCAGTATGGCGGGGCGCCATGGTCCTGGGGCAAATTTATGGATCTCATCAGCCATGTCTGGCCGGTCGTCGCGATCGCCACTTTCGGCGGGCTCGCCTACAATATGCGCGTCATGCGCGGCAATCTGCTCGACACGCTGAATGCTCAATATGTTGAGACAGCGCGCGCCAAGGGGCTTTCGGGCGGCGCCGTCGTCATGCGTCACGCCGTTCCAAACGCGTTGCATCCGCTCGTCATGTATCAGGGCGTCGTGCTTCCCTACATGCTGACCGGCGAGATCGAAACCGCGATCATCTTCGCCTTGCCGACTGTCGGGCCGGCAATCGTCGGCTCGATGGCGATCGGCGACGTCTATGTCACAGCGACTTTCATGCTGGTGCTGTCGGCCACGCTGATCGTCGGCAACATCATCGCCGACATGCTGCTTGCCATGCTCGATCCGCGGGTCCGTCAATATGGAGGAGCCTGATATGTTTGCCTTCGACTCTTCCCCGCCGCCACCGCATGAAGAAGCGGTCAAGAATACCCACCATGGCAATGAGAGCTATATGGCGCTGGTCTGGCGCCGGCTGCGGCGCTCCTGGACCGGCATGATCGGCCTGATCCTCGTTGGCCTCTTAATCATCATGGCTGTCTTTGCTGATTTCTTTGCGCCGATGGACCCAAAGGCGACCGATGTTGGCTTTGCGCCGCCGCAGCTCATCAGCATCCATGACAAGGAAGGCAGTCTCGTCTGGCCGCGCGTCTATGCGCTGGCGGATTCCGAAGAGCTCGATCCGGTTACCTTCCAGCCGGTCGTCGGCGTGGATTACGACAATCCGCGTCTGCTCGGCTTCTTCGTCAAAGGTTCGGACTACAATCTGCTCGGTCTCATCCCGGCCAATCGCCATTTCTTCGGCACGGTCGACGGCCAGCCGGTGCATTTCCTCGGCACCGACAAGTTCGGTCGTGACGTGCTGTCGCGCGCCATCATCGGCTCGCGCATCTCGCTGATGATCGCACTGACAGTGGTCTTCATCGTCACTGTCGTCGGCACGACGGTCGGCATGGTCTCGGGCTATTACGGCGGCGCCTTCGATGTCTGGGTGCAACGTTTCGTCGAGCTGGTACTCGCCTTCCCGCAGCTGCCGCTCTATCTGGCGCTGACATCGCTGATCCCGATCACCGCGCCGACCAACGTCTTCCTCGCCTTCGTGATCTTCGTCATGTCGGCGCTCGGCTGGGCGCAGATGTCGCGCGAGGTGCGCGGCAAGACGCTGGCGTTGGCGCGTATCGAATATGTGCGGGCGGCAATGGCGGTCGGCGCGACCGACCGGCGCATCATCTTCCAGCATATTTTCCCGAATGTGATGAGCCACGTGATCGTCGCCGTCACCATCCATATTCCGAGCGTCGTGCTGCTCGAATCCTTCCTTGGCTTCCTCGGCTTTGCCGTAAAGCCGCCGCTGATTTCCTGGGGTTTGATGCTGCAGGATACGGCCAATTATTCGGTCATCGGAACCTATCCCTGGATTCTCGCTCCCGTCGCTTTCGTGCTGATCACCGTCTTTGCCTTCAATGCGCTCGGCGACGGTCTGCGCGATGCGGTCGATCCCTACTGAGGTGATGAAGATGGCCCTTGCTCTCGTTAGTTCCTTCGCTCCGCCCGTCCGTCACGATCATCACGGCCGCAAGGAGAGCCCGATCATCGACGCGCGCAATATCGGCGTGAATTTCAAGGTCGAGCATGGCACTGTCGAAGCCGTGAAGGACATTTCCTTCCAGCTATACCGCGGCGAAACAATCGCCATCGTCGGCGAGTCGGGCTCCGGCAAGTCGGTGACGGCGCGCACCGTCATGGGGCTTCTCTCCAAGCGTGCGGTCATCTCGCCGCGCTCGAGCGTCGAGTATGACGGCGCCAATATTCTGAAATTTTCGGAGAGAGCCCGCCGCAGGCTGCGCGGCGACCGGATCTCGATGATCTTCCAGGAGCCAATGAGTTCGCTGAACCCGATCTATACGATCGGCAGCCAGATCGTCGAAGCGATCCGCGTCCACCGCAAGATGAGCCGCAGACAGGCCGACGCCAAGGCGCTGGAGCTTTTGAAGCAGGTGCAGATCCCCGATCCCGAAGCGCGCCTGCGGCAATATCCGCATCAGCTCTCGGGCGGTCAGCGCCAGCGCGTGATGATCGCCATGGCGCTCGCCAATGATCCCGATGTGCTGATCGCCGACGAGCCGACGACGGCGCTCGACGTGACCGTCCAGGCGCAGATCCTCAATCTCATCCGCAATCTGCAGACGGAATTGCGGATGGCAGTGATCCTGATTACCCACGACCTGACGGTCGTGCGCAAGTTCTCCGACTATGTCTATGTGATGCAGCATGGCGAGATGCGCGAGCACAATATAACCGAGCAGCTCTTCGCCAATCCGCAACATCCCTATACGAAGCATCTTTTGGGATCAGAGCCGCGCGGCCAGGCCAACCCGCTGCCGGAGGGATCGGATATCATTCTCGACGCCCGCGGCGTGCGCGTCTCCTTCATGCTGCGCCATGGCGGCTTCTTCAGACCGGAGCTGCGCGAACTGGTCGCCGTCGACAGTCTCAATCTGACGCTGCGGCGACACGAAACGCTGGGCCTCGTCGGTGAATCCGGTTCGGGCAAGACGACCTTCGGTCAGGCTATTCTCAGGCTCAGTGACACGGACAACGGCGAGATCTATTTCGACCGCCAGCCGATCCACGGCAAGTCACGGGCGGAAATGCGGCCCTTGCGCTCGCGCATGCAGGTCGTCTTCCAGGACCCGTTCTCGTCACTCAATCCGCGCATGACGATCGGTCAGATCATCGAGGAAGGGCTGGTCGTCAACAAGCTCGGCGCCACCAAGGGCGAACGTCTGGACAGGGTTCGCGAAGCTCTGGTCTCCGCCGGCATGCCGGGCAACATCCTCTCGCGTTTCCCGCATGAATTTTCCGGTGGGCAGCGCCAACGCATCGCTATTGCGCGGGCGATCGCACTGGAGCCGGAATTCATCCTGCTCGACGAGCCGACCTCGGCACTCGACCTCTCCGTCCAGGCGCAGATCATAGAGCTCCTGCGCAAGCTGCAGGATGAGCGCGGTCTGAGCTACCTTTTCATTTCGCATGACCTGAAGGTCGTGCGTGCCCTCTGCCACCGTGTCATCGTCATGCAGCACGGCAAGATCATGGAAGAGGGACCCGTCAACGAAGTCCTTTCCAATCCCAAGACACCCTACACCGAACGGCTCGTCAAAGCCGCTTTCGAGGTAGCCTGATTTCAGAATGCCGGAGGTTCATATGGCAAATCCCAGAATAGCGTTCATCGGAGCTGGCTCCACCGTTTTCATGAAGAACATCGTCGGCGACATCCTGCAGCGTCCGGCGCTGTCGGGGGCTACGATCGCGCTCATGGACATCAACCCGCAGCGATTGGAAGAAAGCGCCATCGTCGTCAACAAGCTGATTTCGACACTTGGTGTGAAGGCGAAGGCAGAGACCTACGGCGATCAGCGCAAGGCTCTGTCGGGCGCCGATTTCGTGGTCGTCGCCTTCCAGATTGGCGGTTACGAACCCTGCACGGTGACGGACTTCGAGGTGCCGAAGAAATACGGCTTGCGCCAGACGATTGCCGACACGCTCGGCGTCGGCGGCATCATGCGTGGCCTGCGGACCGTGCCGCATCTCTGGAAGATCTGCGAAGATATTCGTGCGGTCTGCCCCAACGCCATCATGCTGCAATATGTAAACCCGATGGCGATCAACACCTGGGCGATCGCCGAGAAATATCCTGACATCAAGCAGGTTGGCCTTTGCCATTCCGTGCAGGGCACGGCAATGGAGCTCGCCCATGATCTCGACATCCCCTATGACGAAATCCGCTACCGCTCGGCCGGCATCAACCACATGGCCTTCTACCTGAAGTTCGAGCATCGTCAACCGGACGGTTCCTACAAGAACCTCTATCCGGATCTCGTACGCGCCTATCGCGAGGGACGTGCGCCGAAGCCCGGCTGGAACCCGCGCTGCCCCAACAAGGTGCGTTACGAGATGCTGACGCGTCTCGGCTATTTCGTCACCGAAAGTTCGGAGCATTTTGCCGAATACACACCTTACTTCATCAAGGAAGGTCGCGAGGACCTCATCGAGAAATTCGGCATTCCGCTCGACGAATATCCGAAGCGCTGCATCGAGCAGATCGCCCGCTGGAAGGGCCAGGCGGAAGCCTATCGTTCGGCCGACAAGATCGAGGTCAATGAATCGAAGGAATACGCCTCCTCGATCATCAATTCGGTCTGGACCGGCGAACCCTCGGTCATCTACGGCAACGTCCGCAATAATGGCTGCATCACCTCGCTGCCGGCCAATTGCGCTGCCGAAGTCCCCTGCCTGGTCGATGCCTCCGGCATCCAGCCAACCTATATCGGCGACCTGCCGCCGCAGCTGACCGCGCTGATCCGCACCAATATCAATGTCCAGGAACTGACGGTTCAGGCACTGATGACGGAAAATCCGGAACATATCTATCATGCTGCGATGATGGATCCGCATACGGCTGCCGAGCTCGACCTCGATCAGATCTGGTCGCTGGTGGATGAGCTGCTCGCCACCCATGGCGACTGGCTGCCGGAATGGGCACGGCCGAGCAAGGTGCGCGCGGCCTGAGGCACACGAATAGGATCAGCGCTGCCCGATATGCCGGCGCTGATCCTGATGGTTCAGGATAACCTGCCTTCGTCGTCGATCAGGGCTAGACGGAAGGGGAGCGTGTCGCTCCATCGCCAAAGCACGAGGTTGAGATCGTCGCGTCTGGCCGCGGGAGCAAAACTTCTGACCAAGAGGCCATGATAGCCATCGGACACGAGCCGACGTGCGAAGTTCTGTGTCCTTGCTTCCCCTTTTTCCTTCATCTCGTCGCGCCAGCTTGCTGCGGCAATCGTTTCGGCATCCATGCCGAGCGCCTGAAGAGCGACCTCGTCCCTTGTGTCAAAGACGCGCTCGATATCGGCCTCGTAGGAGACAAGGGTGGTTGGCTGCAGGCTGCCGACCTGATTGGCTTCCCTGAGCGCCGTCAGCACGGATAGCGACGTATAAAGAGCCGGCATTCCCTTTGGATTAAATCGTCCGCCATAGAGTTCGGCGCCCCGGCCGGAAAGTGGCTGGCGTGCATAGATCGGGTTCAGCGCCCGATAGAGCTTTCCTTCGTAGCGCATTATCGGGGATCAGGCGTGGACGCCGGCATCGATCGCATCGATATAATCGAGAACGTCCTCCGCCCGTCCGTCACGAACCAGCTGCATAGCAGTCTGGCCTGAAAAGCCCGATAAGGGCTCGGAACGATACCAGGCATAGGCCATCAGCGCCGAGCCGAAGCGGGGTTCGACCTTGTTGACGACTTCGATCATTTCGCGCAGGCGCTTCTGCGTCTTGTCGGAGCGGAGGCGGTCCTTGCGCTGGATCGCATCCTTGCCGAGACCGGCGGTGCGGGCAATTTCCTCGCTCGTCGTGCGGAAGGCATCGGCGATCTTGCGCGGTGCGAACAGCCCGTCATCTGCATATTGTGCGAGGCCCATGATCCATCTCCATGCCGTTTATACTGACGTTATATAGCGTCAAAATAAGCGGCGTTCAATGGCTGACGTTCTGCCGGTAATCGTTACCGATCATCTCAGCCGCCTTGGAGCCGATTGCCATGGCTGGCGCGTTGGTGTTGCCCGATGGAATGAAGGGAATGATTGAGCAATCGATCACCCGCAACCCGTCGAGCCCGCGAACCTTCAACGTACCATCGACGACCGCCATCGGATCGTTATCCGGCCCCATGCGCAGGCTCCCGGAAGGATGGTAGTTCGTCTTCACCGTCTGGCCGGCGAATTTCGTCAGCGCTTCCTCGTCTTGCAGCGTTTCCCCCGGCAGGATTTCCATCGCGATCTTGGAACGGAAGGGTTCCGTTTCCAGAAGCCGCCGCGCCGTCTTCAGGGATGCGAGCGTCAGGCGCAGATCATCGGGATCGCCGAAGAAATTGCAGTCGACGAGCGGCTGGTCGGCAGGGTCGGCCGAGCGTAGCTTCACGCTGCCGCGCGCCTTCGGCCGCAGCAGGCAGGAGGTAAAGGTCACGCCCCAGGTCGGTTTAGCCGAGGAGACGTCACGATCGAGATAGACGATCGGCGCGCAATAGAGCTGGATCGTCGGTCGATCACCGCCGTCCGGATCGTAGAAGAGGCAGGACTCGATACCTGTGGTCGTCACCGGCCCGGAATCGAAGAGCAGATATTGCAGCCCGTTACGGATCATCGGCCAGCCTTTGTCTTCGCCGAAGTAGCCGGACTTGCCCTTCGTGGTGGCGATGACGGGAACTTCGTGATGATCCTGCAGATTGGCGCCGACTCCGGGCAGATCGGCGATGACGGCGATGCCGTGTTCGCGCAGATGATCGGCGGGGCCGATGCCTGACAGCATTAGCAGCTTGGCGCTATTATAGGTTCCCGAGGCAACCAGCACCTCGCGTTCAGCCATGGCTTCGCGCGTCTCGCCACCCCGCGTATAGGCGACGCCGACCGTGCGGCCATTCCTGATGATGAGGCGGTCGACGCGCGCTTCGGTGATGATGTCGAGACGGCTGTCTCCCAAGAGCGGGTCGAGGAAAGCCTTCTTGGCATCCGAGCGTACCGTGCGGCGACCCCATTTGGCAAAGGTGTGCTGCATGATGCCGACGCCGTTCTGTCTGGCGCCGTTGAAATCAGGATTATAGGGGTGGCCGAGCCCCTGTGCGGCGAGGATGAAATCCTCGGTCGTATCGGAGATATGGCGCGGTTCGGAAACACGCAGGTTGCCGGAAATGCCGTGGAATTCATTGTTGAAGCGGCTATTGGCTTCAATGCCTTTGAAATGCGGCAGCATGTCCGCGTAGGACCATTCGGTTCCGTTGCCGAGATAGGCGGCCCAGCTGTCGTAATCTTCCTTCTGGCCGCGCATATAGACCATGGCATTGACTGCACTGCCACCGCCGAGAGCGCGCGCGACCGGCACGATAGGGCCGCGGCCGCCGAGCTGCGCTTGCGGCACGGTATGATGCATTTCGAGGAAATCGTCGCGCGCGAGATATTTCATGTAGCCGGCTGGAAAGGACATCAGCCTTGCGGTCTCGCGCGGTCCGCGCTCGATGATGAGGACCGAAAATCCAAAGTCCCGCACCAGCCGCATGGCGGCGACCGAGGCCGCGGATCCGCCGCCGGCGATGATGAAGTCGTAGGTCTTGTTCACATTTCCTCCGAACCGGGATGATGGTATCGGCCGACTCGCAATCGACTGCCAAAGCGAGCGACAACAATGACATAGATGCCATTGGCGATCGTCAAGGCGCGTTGCGCTCAACGCCCAAAGAATAGCGTTTCGGCATTCTCGATGAAGATTTTGCGGGCAAGTTCGGGGTTGCCGATCGCGTCCTGTATCCCGTCGATCAGGTCGGCGTCATCGGGCATATCGCTCCAGAGCTCGGTATGGGGCCAGTCGCTGCCCCAAAGCAGCTTTTCCGGATGGCTGGCGGCAAGTGCGCCCACCACCTCGGCAAAACCTGCATAGCCCCGCTCGCGCGTCAGCCTGTAGGGAGCCGTGAGCTTGACGTAGCCGCCGGGATGATCGGCGAGCCTCTGGAGAGCAGGAAGATGTTGGCGCCATGCGCCGTCGGCGAGCGGTATGAAGCCTAGATGATCGATGACGAAGCGGACGCCCAGATGCGGCAGCCGCCTGGCAAGGTCATCGATTTGGTCCGGGCTGATCTGAAGCTGCAGCGACCAGCCGAAATCGCGGATGCTAACCGCGAGCGTTTCGGCCGCAGTAAGCGGTAGGCCGCCCTTGTTGCGCGTGTTGATGCGAACGCCGCGTACGCCAAGCCGGTCGAGACGGGCAATCTCCGTGGGGCCTGTCTCGGGATCGATGACGACGATGCCCCGCAACCGCTCCGGAAAGGCGGCCAATGCCTCGATCAGAACCTGGTTGTCGAGGCCGTAGACGCTCGGTTGCACGACGATGCCCCTGCCGATGCCCAGCCGGTCTGCGAAGGCGATCCAGTCTGCAGTTGTTGCGATATCTGGCGTGTAGCTACGCGGCGTATTCAGCGGCGCGTCCGACCAGAAGACATGGAAATGTGTATCGATCGTGCCCTGTGGGAGCGGCTTTACCGGAAGACGGGTCAGCGGCAGGCGCGGCAGGCAGAGTGGCGCTTGACTGTCCACCAGGCTCATTTCTGTTCCAGATCCTCATGCTGGAGGAAATCGAAATCGGCGCCTTCATCGGCCTGCAGCACGCGTGTGTGATAAAGCTTGGCATAGCCGCGCGCCGGCTCGGCAGCCGATATTTCTCCAAGCTCTGCCATGCGTCGGTCGAATTCCGCTTGGTCAATGGCGAGGTCTATGCGTCTCTCCTTGACGTCGAGGCGGATGCGGTCGCCGGTTCTCACGATCGCCAGCGGCCCGCCGGCCGCAGCCTCCGGGGCAATATGCAGCACGATCGTGCCGAAGGCGGTGCCGCTCATGCGGGCATCGGAGATGCGCACCATGTCCTTGACGCCTTGGCGCGCGAGCTTGCGCGGGATCGGCAGATAGCCGGCTTCCGGCATGCCCGGCGCGCCTTTCGGGCCGGCATTGCGCAGCACGAGAATATCGTCGGCGCTGACTTCGAGGTCGTCGCTATCGATCCGCAGGGTCATGTCCTCGACGGAATCGAAGACCACTGCTCGGCCCTCATGCTGCAGCAGATCCTTCGATGCCGCCGATTGCTTGATGACCGCGCCACGGGGCGCAAGGTTGCCGTGGAGCACGGCAATCGTGCCGATGGGCTTCAACGGTTTATCGACCGTGCGGATGATCGTCTGGCCGGGCTCGTCGGGAGCCGCATCGATTACCTCGCCGATCGTCTTGCCATAGATCGTCTGCTGGCTGCCGTCGATCTCGTGGCGCACCGCCTTCAAGAGCGTCTGCACACCGCCGGCCTCGTGGAACTGCTCCATATAATGCTGGCCGGACGGCTGTAGGTCGACGAGAAGTGGGATGATCTTGCCGAGCCTGTCGAGCTCGGCCATGTCGAGACGAATGCCAAGGCGCCCCGTGATGGCGGCAAGGTGAACGACGGCATTGGTCGACCCCCCCATAGCTTGCAAGGCGACAAGGCAGTTGCGGATGGCCGAAGGCGTCAGAATATCGCGCACCGTCGGCGCATCCGGGTTGGCTGCCAGTCCGGCGGCAACGCGGCCGGTCTCTTCGGCAAGCCGCACGCGCTCGGATTCGGCGGCGGGCGCCGATCCTGCTCGCGGCAGGCAGAGGCCCATCACTTCGGTCAGGTTGGCCATGGTGCTTGCCGTTCCCATCACCGTGCAGGTGCCGATCGAGCTAGCGAGCTTGTTGTTGACGTCGGTAATTTCCGCCTCGTCGATTTCCCCGGCACGGAAACGCCCCCAGAAACGGCGGCAATCGGTACAGGCGCCGAGCCTCTCACCCTTATGGTGGCCAACGGCCATCGGCCCGGTCGGCAGGAAGATTGCCGGGATATCGCTGCTGGCAGCGGCCATGATCTGCGCCGGCAGGGTCTTGTCGCAGCCGCCAATCAGGATCACGGCATCCATCGGCTGGGCGCGGATCATCTCCTCGGTTTCCATCGCCATCAGGTTGCGAAGATACATCGATGTCGGCGAGGCGAAGCTCTCGTGGATGGAAATGGTCGGGAAGACCATCGGCATCGCGCCGGCCAGCATGACACCGCGCTTGGTCGCTTCGATAAGTTGCGGCACGTTTCCGTGGCAGGGGTTGAAATCGCTGTAAGTATTGGCAATCCCCACGATCGGGCGATCCAGAGCATCGTCCGAATAGCCCATGGCCTTGATGAAGGCCTTTCGCAGGAAAAGGGAGAAACCCTGATCGCCGTAACTCGTCAGCTTGCGACGAAGACCGCTCGACATTGTTCCTCCCTCGTCTCTTAAATTGAGCTCAAGCCTAGTGGGATATACGGGATTGTCAATAAAGAAGATGCTTCGGCGATGCCGCTCACCGCGATGTTCGGAAAATTGAATAGACAAAATGTAAGATAATTCGAGAGTTTTCTGCTTTTCCACGCCGAATGCGCATTGGCATTTTTGGTGATGATGTCTAAATTATCGATAAAATGAGGTGGAGTGGTTCATGGCAGAGATCAAACGAAGGCGGGTGGGGATCATTGGTGCCGGCTGGGTCAGCGAATATCACCTGCCGGCATGGATGAAGCAATCGGCGCGCGCCGAGGTCGTAGCGATCGCCGATCCCTCTGCGGAGGCGCGGGCGGCCAGAAGCGAGACCTCGGGCATTCCGAGAAACTATGCGAGCGCGGAAGCGATGCTGGCGGAGGAAGCGCTCAATGTCGTCGATATCTGTGCGCCGCGCGAGGCACATGTGGAGCTTGTGCAGTTGGCGGCGGCCAGGGGCGTCGATATTCTCTGCCAGAAGCCGCTCGCGCCCGATTACGACCAGGCAGTTGCTCTCGTTGCCGGTCTGCCGGCGTCGATCCGTTTGATGGTACACGAGAACTGGCGATTTCGCGCCTATTACCGGCGGCTGAAGGCCTGGCTGGAGGAAGGGATTGCCGGCAATATCAGGCAGGTTCAGTTCGAATTCTTCTCAAGCGGCATGATCGCCGATGCTGACGGCAACAGGCCAGCGCTCATCCGCCAGCCGTTTTTCCGCAGGCAGCAGCGTCTGCTGGTCATGGAGGTGATGATCCATCATCTGGATACGCTGCGCTACCTGTTCGGCGAGATGGAGGTGGTTGCCGCACGGCTTGAGCGCAGCAATGACGACATTGTAGCCGAAGATGTTGCCTTCGTAATTCTGCGCCGTCTGGACGACGGGGTGATCGTCACTGTAAACGCCAATCTGGCGGTGTATGGCGCGCCGCCGGTGCCGCGCGATCATCTACGGATTTTTGGCACGCAGGCGACGCTGGAATTGTATGGAAGCCGTCTCTCGGCAACGGGCCATGCCGAGCGCGAGGAAGAGTTCGATGCGGATGCCGTCTACCAGGGCGCCTATGACGCAACGATCGCGCATTTCCTCGATGGGCTCGAGGGCCGAGCAGGGATGGAGACCGTGCCTGACGATAATCTGAAGACGCTGGCGCTGGTCGAAAACATCTATCGGCTGAGCCAGTTCGACGCTGAAGACAAACCGCGATAACATAGCCCGCCCCCGGAGGACTATTGATGCAGACGCTCGATGATATCAGTGAAGACGAGACCGAACACGACGATCTGAGCATTGCGCGCGCGCTTGAAGAAGACATCATCTTCGGACGACTGGCGCCCGGCACTCGCCTGACCGAGGATACGCTTCTTGCGCGCTTCCACGTGACGCGACACTTCGCGCGCCAGGCGATCGTTCAGCTTGAGACGATGGGTATCGTCGTGCGCGAACGCAATAAGGGCGCAACTGTCCGCTCGCTGACATCGAGACAGGTGCAGGAGATCTATGACGTGCGCGAGCTGCTGCAGAGGCAGGCGGCACTCTGGATTCCGTTGCCGGCGCCCGACGAGCTGATCGCCGAACTGACGGCCCTGCACGAAGAGCATGGCCGGCACGTCGAATCCGGCTACCTTCGCGGCGTGCACGAGACAAACGACAAGTTCCATCTGACGCTTTTCAGCGCCTGCGGCAATTCCCATCTCGTCCAGTCGATCGAGCTCTACATGCGTCTCAGCCTGCCGGTGCGCGCCAATTCCATGTCGAGCAAGGAATCGCTGCAGATCTCGCACGAACATCACCGGCTGATGATCGATATGCTGAAGGGCAGGGATAACTGGGTCCTGGCGCAGCTCTGCGTCGACCATCTGCAGCCGAGCAAGAGGCGCTACCTCGCCTATGTGAGCGAAAATTGAGCCCCTAGACGGATTGGCCTGCACTCATGTCGGCCGCCGCCATTGGCCTGCGCTCGCCGTCCTCCAGCAAGGCCGAAACCGCGGCACGCTCTGGTGCGCCGAGCCGCCCGCCAAAGATGCTGCATTTGAGTGCTGCGGCGGCAGAGGCCATCCGGATAGCAACCTCTGTCGTCAGTCCCTCTGTGACTGCCAGCGCATAGGCGCCGTGGAAAATATCCCCCGCCGCCAGCGTGTCGACCGTCTTGACCCGAAATGCAGGCACATGCGCGACGTCAGCTGTTTCTTCGTTCCACCAATAGCTGCCGCGCTCCCCGGCGGTGACCACGATCAAAGCCTGCGGATAGTGCGTCTTGAGAAGCGGCACCATGTCGGCCGGATCGTCGATCTGCGAAAGGCTGTTGGCCGCCGGCTCCGAGAAGATGATGTGGTCGGCATGTTTCGCAAGCATGTCGATAATGTGAGGCGCAGCGACATCGCCATCGAGGATGGCAGGCTTTCCCGCCGCTCTTGCTGCTTGCAGCACCCTCTGGGCGAGAGCCGGCCAGCGCACATCCACCATCACGGCATCGAACGCCGCGAGATCGTTGGTCGTGACCTCCCGGACATCTTCGTGCAGTCGCGGATCGTAGAAGGGAACGATCAGTCTCTCGCCATCGTCGTCGATGAGGATTGTCGAAACGGCCGAACGGGCGCCGGCAACTCGCGCGCTCCCGCCGACATCAATTCCGGCTTGTTCGAGCTCTGACAGGATCTGCTGGCCGGTCGGATCCTCGCCGACCGCACCCCACAGGCTTGCCAGACCACCGAGGCGCACGATCGCATAGGCTGCGCTGGAAGCCATGCCTTCGGCAATTTGCAGCATTTCATAGGGCAGAACCTTGCCCGGCGTCTGCGGGATCGTACGAACACGAAACAGCGTATCGAGCACGGCGGCACCGACGCAAAGCACGCGGCGCGGCTTGCCGCCGGCATTGGAGAAGGTCGGGCTCAAATGCGTCGGCCAGTCGACTTCTCGAAGAGATGAACACTTGCCGGATCGATCGAGATCGAAACCGTATCGCCGTACGCAATCGCCAGCCTTTCGCGGAAGAGGCAGGAAATCTGTTCGCCATTGCAATCTACCTTGGCAAAGATTTCCGATCCCGTTCCCTCGACGATCTCGGCACGGCCGGCAATCCCGCCTTGGCTGGCGCGGATATGTTCGGGACGGATCCCGTAGACCAACTCACCGGCAGGCGGTGCGCTTTTGATGCTTTCCGGCAGTGGCAGGATGAGGCCCTTTGCCGTGCGGAAGACACCCTCTTCGATCCTGCCGTCGATGAAATTCATCGAGGGCGAGCCGATGAAACCCGCGACAAACAGATTGGCGGGGCGGTCGTACAGTTCCAGCGGAGCACCGACCTGCTCGATGACGCCGTCATGCAATACGACGATCTTGTCAGCCATGGTCATCGCCTCGATCTGGTCATGGGTGACGTAGATCGTCGTCGTCTTGATACGCTGATGCAGCGATTTGATTTCGGCGCGCATCTGCACACGCAGTTTGGCATCGAGATTGGAAAGCGGCTCGTCGAACAGGAAGACTTGCGGATCGCGCACCAATGCGCGGCCCATGGCGACACGCTGACGCTGCCCCCCAGAGAGCTGCTTGGGATAGCGGTCGAGCAGCTTTTCAAGGCCAAGGATGTTGGCCGCCTTGGTGACCCGTTCAGAAATCTCCGACGTATCGGCCTTCTTCAGCTTCAGAGCAAAGCCCATATTGTCGGCGACGCTCATATGCGGATAGAGCGCGTAGTTCTGGAAGACCATCGCGATATCGCGGTCGCGGGCCCTCAGGTTGCTGACATCACGGGCACCGATCCGGATTTCGCCATCGCTCATTTCTTCCAGACCGGCAATCATGCGCAGCAGGGTGGATTTGCCGCAGCCGGACGGACCGACAAGCACGACAAATTCTCCGTCGGCAATATCGACGCTGATGTCCCTGATGACATTGACGGCGCCAAAGCGCTTCTGGACGTTTCGAATATTCACGTTTGCCATGTTGATAGTCCTTTGAATGTCCGGTCAGCCGCCCTTGACGGCGCCAGCCGTCAGGCCTGCAACGATCTGCTTTTGCGCAAACATCGTCAGCACCAGCACGGGCAGCGTGACGATGAGCGCGGCTGCGGCAAGCGGCCCCCAGCTGACCTGCTCAAACGACAGCATGTTGTAGACGGCGACAGGCAGGGTTCTGGTTTCGCGGCTCGCAAGCACGATGCCGAATACGAAGTTGTTCCAGGAGAAGATGACAGACAGAATGAAGGCCACGACGATGCCGGGCTTGGCGATCGGCAGCGCCACCAGGCGGAAGACCTGCCAGGATGTCGCGCCGTCGATGCTGGCAGCCTCTTCAAGCTCCATTGGCGTCGTTTCGAAATAGCCGATCATGATCCAGACGACGATCGGCACGGTCACCACCAGATGGATGATGATCTGCGGCCAGAGCGTGCCGAGAAGGTTCAGCCATTGGAACAGCAGGAAGAGTGGGATGAGGAAGGACAGACCGGGCGTCATGCGTGCGATCATGATGACCATGGCGGAACGCTCCGCCTTCAGCCGCGCAATACCGTAGCCGGCAGGCACGCCGATCAGCAGCGCGAGCAGGGTCGCCCCGCCCGTCACGAGGATCGAATTCCAGAAGTAGAGGAAGAAGTTATTTTCCTCGAAGACCTTCATGTAATTCGACCAGGCGAAGCGCTCGGGGATGAAGATCGGCGGATAGGCGCCGTTGTCGATTTCGTACTTCAACGACAGGGAGATCATCCAGAGGAAAAACAGGATGACCGGGGAGACCATGACGAGGGCGACAAACAGCAGCCCGAAACGGTCGATCGTCTTGCGTTTCATCAGCGTGTCTCCGTGTCGGACCAGTTGGCGCGCTGCCGGATCATCATCAGCACGAAGGAAAGCGCGACGATGATGATGAAGAAGACGACTGCCATCGCCGACCCATAGCCGATGTCATAGTAGGAAAAGGCCGTATTATAGAGATAGATGTTGATCGTCTCCGATGCCGTTCCCGGCCCGCCCTGTGTCATCGCATAGATGATATCGAAGCTCTTGACCGCATCGATGCTCCTGATCATCACGCCAATCATCAGGAAGGGCGCGATCATCGGCAGGGTCAGGTATCGAAACTTCTGCCAGGCGTTGGCGCCATCGATTTCGGCACTCTCATAGGGTTCGCGTGGAACGGCTGCCAAGCCTCCGAGAACGATCAGCATGATCAGCGGCGTCCACTGCCAGGTCTCGACCAGAACGAGTGAAGGAATGACGCTTTTCTGGTTGTAGATCCACTCCTGCGGTCCGATGCCGACAAGTGACAGTAGGTAGTTGAGAACGCCAAGCTGCGGATGGAACATCATGGTCCAGACTAGCGCGATGGCGACGGGTGTCGCCATCATCGGCATGACGAAAACGCCGCGCAGCAATCCGCGGAACGGAAACTGCGCGTCGAAAATCAGGGCTGCGAGCGTGCCTAGAAATAGCGGTGCGACGACCGCAAGCAGTGTATAGAGCGCCGTGTGCCACAAGGACTCCCAAAAGCGCATGTCCACCAGCAGCCGGGTGTAATTGTCCACGCCGGCAAAAACCACCGGCTGGCCCAAGGTCCAGCTGTTGACGCTCATCCAGAGCGTAAACACCCAGGGAAACACGATGACCGCGGCGATGACGACCAGTGCCGGGACAACGAAGGGCCAGTAGTTCGGAGCAAGCCTGCCAGGCTTGCTCCTCCCATTTGCGATGCTTTTCGATCGCGTGGTGTCCATGCTCACGGATGCCATTATCCCTCGCTTCGGGCCAGTACCGGTTCGAACTGCGCGGTGGCGCTCTTCAGTTCCGCTGCCGGATCGGCGCCGCCGATCATGTTAGTCAGGCCGACGCCGTAGATGTCGCGGAATTCGGTGACCGGAATGATGACCGGCAGCGCGAGCTGCGAAACCTTTGCCGAGCCCGCAACGGCATCGACCCAGCTGCTGGGCATCTTGACGCCTTCTCGAACCTTCGCATCTCCGAGGATCGAATTGCGGAAGGGAACGCCGGCGCCTGCCTGCAGCAGGCGCGCGCCCATATCATGGGAAACGACCCACTGGCAGAAGAGATAGGCTGCTTCCTTGTTCTTGCTGGCAGCGGTAACGCCGATGCCGTCGCCGGTCGTTGCGGCGGCCTGGGCCTTCGGTCCCTTCGGCATGATGCCGTAACCGACTTTGCCGACGACGCGGGACTTTTCCGGGTTCTCGATCGGCGGAGCAAAGCCGACGCCATCGAGCCACATGCCGACCTTGCCCTGCAGGAAGGCAGACTGTGCTTCCGCCCAGTTGAAGCCGGAAACGCCGACGGGCGCGGCCTTCGTCATCAGGCGCTGATAGAGCTTAGCTGCTTCCACGGCTTCATCCGAAGTCGTGCGCAGCTTTCCATCAGGACCGAGCGGCGTCGAGCCATAGCCGAGCAGCAAGGTCGTCCAGACAGGGACGTTTGCATTCTTCAGGCCGCGGGCGACGAAGCCGTAGGTATTGGTGGATGTGTCGGTGAGGGCTTCAGCGGCGCTGGCCATCTCGTCGAAGGTCGAGGGGTAGGAGAGGCCCTTCTTCTCGAACAGTTCCTTGTTCCAGTAGACGATCCAATAGTCCACCGAGAACGGAAGCGAACGCAGCACGCCCTGCGAATCCTTGGCGAATTGCATGCCGGCTTCCGCAAAGTCGCTTTCGACGAGAGACGGGTCGGTCAGTGCCGGATCCTTGACGAAGCCGCTGATATCGGCAAGCCAACCGCCCTTTTCAAACTGGCGCTTCTGGACGTGATAGCTGAGGTGCACGACGTCGAAGCTCGGCTTGCCGGAGCTGAGTTCGATCGTCGTCTTCTGACGCTGCTGCTGTTCGGGCGTGGCTTCGGCATTGACCTTGATCCCGGTCAGCGCTTCAAACTCGCTCAGATATTTGAGGATCGTTTCGCTGCGCGGGCTTTTTACGAGGTTCACCTCGAGCGTCGTTCCGGCAAAGCGCTTCCAGTCGACAGCTGCCGAAGCAGGTTTGATGCCGAAGAGGCCGGCAGCACCGATCGCTGCTGAACCCGCCAGGAAGTTTCGGCGCGTGGGACGTATGAATGATGATGACATGCTGCTCTCCTCCTCTTGTGTGGCCTGCGGTCTCCTCACCGCAGGCGTCAGTCTAAATTCTCAGCGCGCGACTTCGCGCGTGATTGATATGCGCGGCAAGCGCATCGACGGCTCCTTGCGCATCCCTGTGCTCAATCGCCTCCAGCACGCGAAGATGTTCGCCCATGACGGGGCCGACGCGCCCGTCGATGCGGAAGCGCTCCTGACTGATCAGGCGCATCTTGATGGAGTTGACGCGATAGGCGTTGGAAATGATGGTGTTTCCCAGCGCATCGATGAAGGCATCATGCATGCCCCAGTCGACGGCCTGGGCGTGGACTTCCAGTTCATGTGAATGATTGCCGCCTTCGATTGCCGCGACGATTTCGCGATGCTGCTTCAGGAGTGCCGCAATCGTCTCGTCGCTTGCCGTCTCCGTGAAGATGCCAACGGCTTCCTTTTCGAGAAAAAGCCGGAGCTGAAAAGCTTCGCGGATGAGGTTGAGATCGATATGGGCAATCTGCAGACCGCGCTGCGGCACGGTCTTGATGAGGCCCTCGGCTTCAAGCCGCGGAATGAGCTCGCGGATGGCGCCAAGCGTCAGGCCGGTCAGTTCGACAAGCCTGCGCTGGGAGACGAATTGCCCGGGACGGACGTCACGCGCAAGCAGATGCCGGGTAAAGCTCTCATAAGCTTTCTCTCTCAGCGTCGGCTGCTCGTCGGCTCCATCCATCGGGTTCTCCTCGTACATGACCGCTATGCTGCCTTTGTGCGAAAAAGTCCGTCAAAGGCAAGAGCAAGCTCGCGCCTGCCGTCGGCGGAGATTGACGTCAAAGGCGGGCGAACCGCAAGCCACGTATCATCGCCTGTCATCCTTGCCACCATGACTTTCACAGCTGGCGTCACGGGATGCTTGAGAAGCTCGGCGACGAAGTGTTCGACGCGGGGATCGTCATTGCCGTCGACGGCCATGGCCCGCACTTCATGCGGCGCAAAATTAGCCATGCCGGAAATTGCGCCCTGGCCACCCATGCGCACGCCCTTGGCGAGATGCCGTTCGTCGCCGATCAGGATGATCAGGTCGCTATGCTGGCGCAGCAGCGCTTCGGTGTAGGGCCAGTCGCCGGAGGAGTCCTTGACGCCGGTGACGATCGAGGGGAACGCCTTTCGCAACCGGGTGATCAGGTCGACGCTCAACGTGACCATTGTCACCGAGGGAATATTATAGACCAGAACGTCGCGTGCTGCGCTGCCCAGCCGCGCAAAGACGTCAGCGAACCAGGCGAAGAGGCCGTCATCGCTCACATTCTTGAAATAGGAGGGTGGGGCGAGAAGAATATTGCGCACGCCCTTGGACAAGGCCTCCGACATCTGCTGGGCGGCATCCTCGGCGGCATCGACGAGCACGCCGACAACGATCTGTCGAGGCTGGATGCCGGAGGCAGTGAACGTTTCGAGGATCCGCTCGCGCTCCTGGCTGCCGATGGATGCTCCTTCGCCGGTCGTTCCAAACAGCGTGACGCTGGCGCAACCCGAATCGAGGCTCCGCTTCGCCTGAGCGAGCATAACCTCAGTGGCAATCATACCGCTGCTCTCGAAAGGGGTCGCCAATGCGACCGACAAACCAAACCCGATCAACAATATATCTCCTATAAGTCAGTATGTACTGGCTAACATGTTAGCTATCACTTGTAAACCTGTTTGTGGTGAACCGACGCCCGAGGGACGGTGGACTGTGGATTGTCAGAGTAGCGCGGGGCTTCCGCTATATGGGCCGGTTGGCCGTACTGTCGCAGCGGATGCTGTTCCGGAAGTGCGCATCAGTCGCAGGGTGTGTGCGGTCGCTCTCGGCGTCGCCGGAGATATCGCCGGCAGATGGGCGATGTTTCAATCGATGTCTCATGGCGGTGCGCGTAGTCAAGGACAGCGCGCCGGATCTTCGCAGGGGTAAGCAGGGAGCGCAACTTGGAGGGTTGCGCTCGCTCTTTTCCTGCCGTCTCACCAGTCCAGGCGAAGGAGAGAAACGCCCTGACGCGGCAGGGAGAAGCGGAGATCGATCTTGCCGTCCGTGACGGAAACCGATGCCTTGTCGTCGATCTCAGCCAGCTTGCCGGAGGCTTCCAGCGTGGCGTAATCGGCGCCCTCTATATGCTGCGGCTTGCCCATTTCCTTCCAGGTGCGGAAGGAGTTGGAATGCTGCTCGTCCATGCGGAAGTGCTTGAGTGCGGCCGGCCGGCTGCCCCAGCCATCGATGGAAAGGCTGACCTCTGCCGCGGGGCCTGCCTCGTCATCGTCATGATAGTGCCAGACGAGAACGGACACGCCCCTATCGTCGCGGGTCGCCACGACATTGACGTCGGGCTTGTCGCGAACGCCGTGGCTCATGATGTCTTCGATATCGCGGCGATAGTCGCTGTCTGATTCCAGCCACTGGCCGCCGAGTTTGCCGAGCATGCGGAAGCCGTTCAGCACGGCCTTGTCGACGCCGTTGGTCGCCAGATCCCGAAAGCCGTCGAAATAGGGCTGGTCGTCGAAGAGGAAGGCCCAGGTGACGGCCCCTTCGATCTCGATATTGGCGCGGCGCGACAGTTCATAGGTGCGGATCATGCTTTCGACGACATAGACGCCGTAGAGCGGGCCGTTGCGATAGCCGTTCTGCGGATGGACGCGCGCCGAGCAGGCAGCGCAGCCTTCCGGGTCGGATTCGCCGATGACGACGGGCAGGTGCCGAAGCTCGGGGAATTCGTTGATGATGGCAAGATTGGTCTCGATGTCGCGTAGCTGCTTGTGCAGGCCCATGCGTACATGCCCGTCGAAGATGACCGGATTTCCCTTGGCATGGAAGGCGATGAAGTCGAGCGGTGGTTTGTTCTCGACGACATGGCGCAGGAAGGCGCGCAGAAAGGTCTGCGCTTTTTCATTGGCGAATGCGCCGCAGGTGTGCGGGCCTCCGACACGGGCCTTCGGCAACGCCCGCTTCACGGCACGCGCGCTCGCATCATACATGGCGCAGAATTCCGGGATCGTGCCGGTCCAGTAGTGGCCGTCGGGCTCGTTCCACACTTCCCAGGGCCAGGACGAGACCACGTCTTCGCCGTAGCGATCGGCGAGGTGCCGCGCCCAGGCTTCGATCAGGTCTCCCCATTTCTTCAGGTCCTTCGGCGGCGCTGTCCAGCCAGTGGTGATAGTCGCATACCGGTCTGCCGGCTCCCAATGATGCTTGTAGGGGCCATCGAAATCGGAAAGCGCTTCCGGTGTGAAGCCGATCTGGATCAGCGGGATGTTGCCAGCTTCGACATAGGCATCGAAGATCTGGTCGATGATCGTCCAGTCGTAGACGGGATTGCCGTTTGCATCCTCGGTATAGGCATTGGTCGAGCCCCATTTCAGGGCCGGCTTGCCGTCGCCGCTCGTCAAGAGATTGTGTGCGCGAATGCGCGGAGCGACGGGGCTGAGTTCGGTCAGCTCTTTCAGGAGCTTCTTGCCGTGCGGGGAGTAAGTGTAGTTCGGCTCGTCATAACCGAACCAGTTCCACAGTGGTCTGTATGGCCCGGTCGGCCGGCCGGCGTGAACGTTGATGGTCACGTCATAGGAACTCGTCATCGTCTTTTCCTCTTGAACGGTCATGCCTCAGCCTCCTCCCGAAGGCCAACCGACCAATATGGTTATGAAGTGCGGCCGTCTTGGGAGGGCGCCGCGCTCGCTGCCAAAAGCTATGCGAAATGACCATTTTGTCAATAATATAAAAAATCACACTTGAATGGCGATTGGAAAATGCCCGAATTTCCGACAGTTTTTGGCATTCTAAAAATTACCTGTTGCCGTTTGGCGAAAAATTGTCGATAAATGCAGAGGCGAAGCTCAGCGTCTGGAGGAGTCATGCGGGCCATCAGGTCACTATGCAGACGCTTTTGCCGGAACGCGATCGATAACGGATTACGGGAAGCGCCCGCGCCTGCGGGTCAAGGAGGAGGAGCGTCCGATGAAGTTCCCTAGATTTGCAGTCATTGCCTTATTGTCTCTCGCCGCTCTGCCTGCTTACGCGCAGGATTTCATTGCCGGCATCCCGCGCAATGAAACGTTGATCATCCAGGGCACGCCGCAGCAGAATGCGGATTGGTTCAACGTCTGGGCGCCCGGCGGTGGCGGCGCAGCCAATGTCAACGGCCTGCAGCAGCTGACGACCGACACGTTCTGGTTCATCAATCCGGAGGGCGGTCCGGATGCCTGGCAGAATGCGCTGGCAACCGAGCCGCCTGCCTACAATGCCGATTTCACCCAAATGACGGTGAAGCTGCGCAAGGGCATCTATTGGAGTGACGGCGTCGAATTCACCAGTGATGACGTGGCCTATACGGTCCGGACGCAGATCGACCATCCCGGCATGTCCTGGAGCGCGCCCTTCACTGTCAATGTCGCCAGCGTGGAGAACCCCGATCCGCAGACGGTCGTCTTCCATCTGAAGAAACCCAATTCGCGTTTCCACACGCTGTTTACCGTGCGCTGGAACGCTGCCTGGATCATGCCGAAGCATGTCTTCGAAAAGGCCGGCGATCCCCTGGCATTCAAAAACAATCCGCCGGTATCGCTCGGTGCCTATGTATTGCAGAGCTACGACAAGGGCGGCAACTGGACCATCTGGAAACTGCGTGACGACTGGCAGCGCACTTCGATTGGCATGGCCGCCAAGGAGCCGCCGCAGGTCAAATATGTCGTTTATCGCGCCGCCGGCAATCCGGAGGCCCGCGTCATCGAACAGCGCAATCACAATCTCGATGTCATCAACGACATGGCGCCCGAGGGCATGTTTGCCATGATGCGTGACAGCAAGAGTGTCGCCTCCTGGCTGAAGGGCTTCCCCTTCGCCCATCCCGATCCGACCCTGCCGTCGGTACTGCTCAACACCAAGAAGCCGCCTTTCGACAACAAGGATGTCCGCTGGGCGCTGGCATTGATGATCGATATCCGCGCCGTGGCACTCGGTTCCTATCGTGGTGCTGCCAATCTTGCAGCCCTTGCCACGCCGCCGACCGGCTCAGCACCGGACGATTATTACGCGCCGATGCAGGACTGGCTCACCAATTTCGAGCTCGATACCGGCAGCCGCAAGATCAAGCCCTATGACCCCAATATCTCGGCCCAGATCGCCACGATGGTCCGCGGTCAGTGGGGCGACCAGATCCCGACCGATCCGAAACAGCTGCAGCGCACCTTCGGCTTCGGCTGGTGGAAGCAGGACGTCCAGGCCGCAACCGAGCTCCTGCAGAAGGCCGGTTTCAAGAAGAGCGGCAATCAATGGCTGAAACCTGACGGCACGCCGTTTGTGATCCGCCTGCAGGTGGAAGGCGATGCCATTCCGACGCTGGCACGTGCCGGCACGGTCATCGCCCAGCAATGGAGCCAGAACGGCATTGCCACCAAGGTCGACGTTGCCGGACCGACCAACGGTCAGCGTCTCAGCACCGGCGATTTCGAAGCGGCGATCTACTGGAGCATCGAAACCTGGGGCGGTCATCCGGACCTGTCCTTCTTCCTGGACAGCTACCATTCGGAGTTCATCAAGCCACTCGGCCAGATTCAGCCGCCGCGCAACCTGCAGCGCTGGCAGGATCCGCGCCTCGATCAGCTGATCGCGAAAAACCGGTCCATCGCTTTCGATTCGCCTGATGTCACCAAGGTCGGCCAGGACTTCCTGAAGCTCGCCGTCGAAGAGATGCCGATGATCCCGCTGATGGCTTACAACAAGTTTGCGCCGTTCGACACGACCTACTGGACCAACTATCCGAGTGCTGAAAACCCCTATTCCGCATCGGGTCCGAACTGGTCGAACATCCGCTACATGGTGGTCGGCCTGAAGGCCAATCCGGCCGCTCCCAAGAACTGACCGCGTCGATATGGGGAGTGGCCGGGCAGCCGGCCGCCCCTTCTGCTATTGGAGGGTGGATGCCATGAATGGCTTTCTGATCTATGCGGGCAAACGTTTCCTGCAGTTCCTTTTTGTCGTCGTCACCGGCATCACGCTTGCGTTCCTGATCGCGCATTTCTCGCCGGTCGATCCAGTGGAGCAAACGGTGTCGCTGCTGACGAGCTTCGGCTCGACCGACCCGCAGGCAGTCGAAATTCTGCGACAGTCGCTGCGGGAGCTCTATGGAACCGGCGGCCCGCTTCTCGATCAGTATTTCACCTTCTGGGGGCGCGTGCTGACCGGCGATTTCGGTCCCTCGCTGTCGTCCTTCCCGACACCCGTCATGACGGTCATCGGCCGCGCTTTGCCCTGGACCGTCGGCCTGCTGACGCTTGCAACCATCATTGCCTGGATCATCGGCAATCTGCTCGGCGCGCTTGCCGGCTATTTCCGCAACAGCCGGCTTCTCAAGCTCGCCGGCATCGTCATCATGGCGCTGCAGCCGATCCCGACCTACATTATCGGCCTCAGCCTCGTCATCCTCTTCGGTTTCATCTGGCCGATCCTGCCGATCAGTGACGGCGCGCAGGTCAACCTCGCGCCTGCTTTCAATTGGGCCTTCATCAGCTCGGTCATCGAACACGGCATCCTGCCGGCGCTGACGCTGGTGCTCGTCGGCATCGGCGGCTGGTTCATCTCCATGCGCTCGCTCGTCTCCAACATCGTCACCGACGACCACGTGGTCTATGCCGAGCTCGGGGGCGTACGTTCACGCAGCATCTTTTCGCACTATGTGGCCCGCAATGCCATGCTGCCGCAGGTCACGGGGCTCGCGCTCAGCCTCGGCAATGTCTTCGGTGGCGCCGTCATCGTCGAATTCGTCTTCAACTACCCCGGCATCGGCAAGTTGTTGATTTCAGGGATCTATTCCGGTGACTACAGCCTGGTGCTCGGCGTGACGACGATTGCCATCATTGCCGTCGCCTCCGCCGTCTTCGTGATCGACATCATCTATCCGCTGATCGATCCGCGCGTGAAACTGGGATAATTGCGATGTTCAAGATCCTCAGAGACCTGCTCCGTTATAACAAGGAATTCCTGTTCGGGACGATCCTGATCCTGATCATTCTCGGCCTGATCGTGGCCTCCTTCTTCTCACCCTATGACGAGAATGCCATCTATGTCGTCGCCCCCGATATGCCGCCGTCTGCAGAATTCTGGTTCGGCACGACATCGCGCGGCCAGGAGGTGTTCTGGCAGATTGCAGCATCGCTTCGCAACACGCTGCTCTTCGGCATCATCGTTGCCGTCATCAGCCGCCTCATTGCGCTGGTCGTCGGCCTGGTCTCCGGCTATATCGGCGGACGCACCGACCAGATCATCATGGGCATCAACGATACACTCGGCGCATTGCCCAACATTCCGATCCTGCTTCTCCTGGTCTTCGTGCTGCGCGACCAGATGACATGGTCGATGCTGGCGATCGTCGCGGCCCTGCTCGGCTGGACACATGACAGCCGGCTGATCCGCTCAGTGGCGCTCTCGCTCCGCCACCGCGAGTTCACCCGACATGCGGTCTTCGCGGGCATGCGCACGTCGCAGATCCTCATCCGCGAGCATCTACCTTACGTGATGCCGATCGTCTTCTTCACGACGATGAACAATCTCATCTGGGCGATCGGCCTGGAAGTGACGCTGTCCGTGCTCGGCTTCTCCGACATCAACCGGCCGACGATCGGCGGCATGATCTATTGGGCCAATGCCCATTCCGCCATGGTCGCCGGCATCTGGTGGTGGGTGGCCTTCCCGATGCTCTTCGTGGTGATCCTCTTCCTCGGTCTCTTCATGCTCGCCATGTCGGTCAACGAATATATCGATCCCCGCTCGCGGCTGGCCCGGATGGGAGCCTGAGACGATGCAGAACCTATTGAGGAAAGCGCCCTTGACCCTCGTCGAAAACTCCCGGGACGCGCTGACGATCGACGGGCTGAAATGCTACTACGTCAACGACTATTTCGGCGTCCGGCGCGAGATTCGCGCCGTCGATGACATCAGCCTGACGGTACGCAAGAACGAGATCTACGGCATCGCCGGAGAATCCTCGAGCGGCAAGACCTCGTTGATCAAGACGCTTGCCGGGGCCATCCGTCCGCCGATGCGGGTCGTCGGCGGCACCGTCAATTTCAACTTCGATGGAAAGCTGATCGACGTCTACGGCGAACCGCAGAAAATGCGGTCTGCGCGCTGGCGCCACCTGTCCTATATCATGCAAGGCTCGATGAACGTGCTGAACCCGGTCCGGCGCGTGAAGCACGCTTTCAACGATTTCGCCTTCCGGCACATGAATCTTGATCCGGCTACCTTTCGTGAGCGGATCGAGGCGCATCTCGCCCGCCTGCATCTCGATCCGCATGTGCTCGAAGCCTTTCCGCATCAACTCTCAGGCGGCATGCGCCAACGACTGACCATTGCGCTCGCGACCGTCTGCGAACCGGAATTCATCATCGCCGATGAGCCGACGACAGCGCTCGACGTTCTGGTGCAGCAGGATGTTCTGGCATTGATCAAGGAGGTGCAGACGCGCATGCAAGCCTCGGTCATCTTCGTAACCCACGATATGTCCGTCCATGCCGCAATCACCGATCGCCTCGCGATCATGTATGCCGGGCGGCTGGCCGAAGAGGGGCCGACGCAGGCGATTTTCGACAATCCGCAACATCCCTATACGGTTCACCTGATCGGCAGTCTGCCGCGGATCGGCGATACGAAAACCAGAAAAAGCCTACCAGGCAAACCGCCGGCGCTCTCGAACCCGCCTTCGGGATGCCGGTTCCACCCGCGCTGTCCGATTGCAATCGACAGATGCTCGAAGGAGGTGCCCGTCATGCAGCCAAGCGCGACCGGCGGGCGTGTCGCCTGTTTCAGGGCTGGGGAGTACAAAATCCAATGAGCGGCGAACACCTTCTCCAACTTGAAAACGTCACCAAGCTCTTTCCGATCGGCGGCTTCTTCTCGCGTGCGAAGATGACGGCAGTCAACGAGGTGAGCTTCGCGCTCGAGGCTGACAGGCCCGAGATCTTCACGATTGTCGGCGAATCCGGCTCCGGCAAATCCACGCTAGCCAAGATGATCCTTGGCAATGAGAAGGCTGATCGCGGCACCATCCGCTTCGACGGTGCGGATATCGGCGATATTCGCAGCCGAAACGCCCGTGAAGCCTTCATGACCAGGGTCCAGCCGGTTTTCCAGAATCCGTTCGAAGCCTTCAATCCGCTGACACGCATCGACGAATATCTGTATGCCACCGCTCATCGCTTCAAGGGTGCGAAGAGCCGCGCCGACAGGGAGGCGCTGGCCGATACGGCGCTGCAGCGGGTCGGCCTCTCCATTGCGGAGGTTCGTGGACGGTATTCGCACGAATTGTCAGGGGGCCAGCTCCAGCGTATTGCGGTGGCACGCGCGCTCATTCCCGAGCCGAAGCTCATCGTCGCCGACGAGCCGGTCTCGATGGTGGATGCATCGCTGCGAATGTCGATCGTCAACCTCTTCCGCGAATTGCGCGATACGCTGAAGGTGTCGATCATCTACATCACCCATGATCTGGCGACCGCCTACTACATCGCCGACCGGGTCATTATCATGCGCAAGGGCGTGGTGGTCGAAAGCGGCGATGCACGCACCGTGCTCGACAATCCGCAGCACGAATATTCGATCGCCTTGAAGAATGCCGTGCTGCCACCTGATCCTCGTGAGGCGTCGACGATCATTCGCCAGCGCCAGCAGGACGCCGGCGCACTTGCGCATCGGGAGATCGTCAGCGCCTGATAAGGTCACGCCCCGAGGTGGCGCGGCCATGTTCTCGGTGTCAGGATGCGCGGAAACGCAGATTGCCGGCCGAGAGCTCGCTGACCGAGGCGCAACCCATCAGCTTCATGCCGCGCTCGATTTCGGTTCGCATCTGCAGGAGCGCCCGTTCGACGCCTGCCTGACCAGCTGCCGCAAGCGGGAACAGGTAGTAGCGCCCGACGCCGACGGCCTTGGCGCCAAGCGACAGTGCCTTCAGCACATGGGTGCCGCGCTGGATGCCGCCATCGACCATCACATCGATCCGGTCTCCGACGGCCTCGACGATTTCCGCGAGCTGGTCGAAGCCGCTGCGCGAACCGTCGAGCTGACGCCCACCGTGATTGGAAAGTACGATGCCAGTGCAGCCGATATCGATCGCGCGCTTGGCATCCTCGACCGTCATGATGCCCTTCAGGCAGAAATGTCCGCCCCAGATTTTCACCATCTCGGCGACGTCGTCCCAGTTCATGGCGGGATCGAGCATTTCGGTGAAATAGCGGCTGATCGACATCGTGCCGCTGCCCATGTCGACATGGCTGTCGAGCTGCGGCAGGCGGAATTTCTCATGCGTGAAATAATTGATGGCCCATGCCGGTTTGACGGCAAACTGGGCCATGCCTGACAGATTGAGCTTGAAGGGGATGGCAAAGCCGGTGCGCTTGTCGCGCTCACGGTTGCCACCGGTGATGCTGTCGACGGTCAGCATCATCACCTGCACGCCGGCCTGCTTGGCTCTCGCCATCATTTCTCTGTTGAGGCCGCGATCCCTGTGGAAATAGAACTGATAGACCTGCGGTCCGCTACTGATCTTACGCGCCTCTTCCAGGCTGATCGTGCCGAGCGACGACACGCCGAACATCGTGCCGAATTTGCCGGCGGCATGGGCGACCGCCCGTTCCCCCTCGTGATGAAAGAGCCGCTGCAGGGCCGTCGGCGAGCAATAGACCGGCATGGCAAGTTTCTGGCCCATGACGGTAACCGACATGTCGACCTCGCTGACGCCGCGCAGCACGCTCGGCAGAAGATCGCAGCTCTCGAAAGCAGATGTATTGCGCCTGTAGGTAACCTCATCGTCCGCCGCGCCATCGATATAGTTGAAGATCGGCCCGGGAAGGCGTTGCTTGGCAAGACGGCGGAAGTCGTGGAAATTATGGCAGTCTGAAAGGCGCATACTCGTATCCAATCGAGGGCTGGCATGTGATGCCTCCAGCCGATGAGCGGCCGCGAGACCTCCTCGTCGTCGCGATCCATGACCTATGGGATACGATTATTATCGCACCAATCTCAAGCTCTCTTGAGTGCGCTTCCGTCGCCTTGTGAGAGAAAGGCGCATTTTATTGCCCGGCGGTCATGCGAGATGACATGCGTTGCGGAGACGCTGATCAGCGGGTGGGCTTCATCGCCAGCCAGATGACATGACGTGCACCGCCGCGCTTGCCGTTGGCGCGCGTATTGATCGCATCGACCGCAAAGCCGCTATCCTTCAGCCGGCGGGTGAAGGATGGATCAGGCCCTGAGGACCAGACGGCGAGCACGCCGCCGGGGCGGAGCGCCTCGCGGGAGGATTTCAATCCGGCAAAATCATACAGCCGGTCGTTGGATTTGCGGGTCAGCCCGTCAGGGCCGTTGTCGACGTCGAGCAGGATAGCGTCATAGCCGGCCTTTCCGGCACTGATCGCTTCACCGACATCGCCCTGATGGATCGAGACACGCGGATCGTCGAGGCAACCCTTGAAGACCTCCGCCATTGGACCTCGCGCCCAGGCGACGACCGCCGGCATCAATTCAGCGACGACGACACCGGCATCCTCGGGCACAACTGCCAGTGCTGCCCGTAGCGTAAAGCCCATGCCGAGGCCACCGATCAGGATTTTCGGCTTCGGATGCGATTTGATCCGCTCGAATGACAGCGTGGCGAGCGCTTCTTCCGAGCCGCTGAGGCGGCTGTTCATCAGCTCGTTTGTGCCGAGCATGATGGAAAATTCCGATCCGCGCTGCTTCAGCCGCAATTGCCCGCCTTCGCCGGGAATGGTCGCGGAATCGAGCTGGATCCAGGGAAGCATGGCGGTTTCGTCTCGCTGAAAGGGACCGTCCCCTAGCATAGGGCTACGGTTGAAGCCAGCAAGCCCTGCTCAGACCATGCGCACGAAATGGTCCGGCTCGTGTTCCACCACCTGGTCCTGCGGCGCGGCGGAACGGCGGCGGATATCCTCGACCTCCTGCGGCTGCAGGCGCGTGCGGGGATCGTCGAAGCGCACGTCCGGATCCGGCACGGCCGAGAGTAACAGCCGGGTGTAAGGATGCAGCGGATTGTCGATCACCTTGGCCGTATTGCCCCATTCGACGATCTGGCCGGAATACAGGACGGCGATATCCTCCGCCACATAACGGGCGGTGGCGATATCGTGGGTGATGTAGAGCAGGCCGAGATTCATCTCCTTCTTCATCTCGTTCAGGAGATTGAGAACGCCGAGGCGCACGGAGACATCGAGCATCGAAGTCGGCTCGTCGGCGACGATCACGTCCGGCTGGGCCGCAAGGGCGCGGGCGATATTGACGCGCTGGCGTTGGCCGCCCGAAAGTTCGTGCGGATATTTCGGCGCGACAATATCGGGATCGAGCTTCACGCGCTCAAGCAGTTCACGCACCGTCGCGTTGATCTGACTGCCGCGGATATCCGGCCGGTGCAGTTTCAGTGGCCGCTGCAAATGATGGGCGATCGTATGGGCCGGGTTCAGCGAGGCGAAGGGATCCTGGAAGATCATTTGCACCGAACGGCGGTAACGGGCGATCTCGTCTGACTTGGCACCTTCGACCGGGCGGCCCTTATAGAGAATCTGCCCGGTCGTTGGCAGATATTCGCGCATCGCCATGCGGGCGCAGGTGGTCTTGCCGCTGCCGGATTCGCCGACCAGCGCCAGCGCGCGGCCGGCATGCAGCGAAAAGGAGATGGCGCGTGCGGCATGAACGGCGGAATAGCCTTGGCCGAAGGTCTTGGTGACCCTGTCGAGGGCGAGGATGGCATCGCTCATAGCAGCACGCCTCCGTGAAGCGAGGGGAAGGAGGCCCAGAGTTTGCGGGTGTATTCGTGCTGCGGCACCTTGTAGATCGCCTCGGCACTGTTCTGCTCGACGAGCTTGCCCTGGAGCATGATGCCGATGCGGTCGCAGAACTGCACCATCAGTCCGAGATCGTGGGTGATGAAGAGCACGGAGAAGCCGAATTGTTTCCTGAGTTCGTTGATGCGCTGCAGGATTTCGCGCTGCACCACCACATCGAGCGCCGTCGTCGGTTCGTCCATGACGACAAGCTGTGGATCGAGCGCCATGCAGATGGCGATAACGATGCGCTGGCGCATGCCGCCGGAGAACTGGTGCGGATAGTTGCGCATGCGATCCGGCGCGATATCGACGAGCCTCAGCATCTCGGCCGTGCGCTCACGCGCCTGCGCCTTCGTCATGCCCTTGTGGGTGCGCAACACGTCATAGAACTGGTCTTCGATGCGCAGAACCGGGTTCAGCGAGTTCATGGCGCTCTGGAAGACCATGGCGACTTCGCGCCAGCGGAAGGCAGAAAGCGCCTTCGGATCCAGGTCCAGCACGTCACGGCCGGCAAGCAGGATCTGGCTGTCCTTGCGGATCAGCGCCGGCGGCTTGTGCAGGCGGCTGATGGCAAAGGCGATCGTGCTCTTGCCGCAGCCGGATTCGCCGGCCAGACCGAAGACCTCGCCCGGTGCCACGTCGAAGCTGACATTGTCGACGGCGCGAAAGTCCTTCTCCTCGCCGATATAGTCGATCGTGAGGTTCTTCACGGAAAGCAAGGGTTGCGTCACAGGCGGCCCTCCCCGGAGCGGACGAGCAAGGACCAGCGCTTCAGATGATTGCCGGTGCGCAGGCGCGGATTGGCGATCTCATCGACGGCGAAATTCAGCAGCGACATGCCGATGCCGAGGAAGGCGAGCGCAAAGCAGGGCGTGAGAATATCCCACCAGGCCCCGACCGAAAGCGCAGAGGCCTTCTGCGCATTATAGAGCATGGTGCCCCAGGAAACGACGCGCGGATCGCCAAGGCCGAGGAATTCCAGCGTCGCTTCGGTAATGATCGCGAAGATGACGCTGCCGATGAAATTGATGCCGACGATGGAAATCACGTTGGGGAAGATCTCGAATGTCATGATGCGCCATTGCGGCTCGCCCATCATCTCCGCCGATTTGACATAGTCCTTCTGCTTGACGGAGAGCGTTTCGGCGCGGGTGACACGCGCACCCCAGGCCCAGGATGTGCCGCCCAGGATCAGCGCAATGACGATCGGGCTCGCCTGGCCGATGAAGGCTGCGAGAACGAGCAACAACGGCAGGTTCGGTACGACGAGCACCATGTTTGTAAAGAAGCTGATGACCTCGTCCGTCTTGCCGCCGCGATAGCCGGAGATGATGCCGAGCGCGGTGCCGACGGCGGTGATCAACAGACCGGCGCCGAAGCCGACGGCAAGCGAGGTGCGCGCGCCATAGATCAGCCGGGCGAAGACATCCTGGCCGATGCGCGTCGTGCCGAGAATATGTTCGGCTGATGGAGGCTGATGCGGACGGCCCGTACGGGCGGCGGGATCATAATGCGTCAGCAAGGGGGCTGCGATCGCGACGATGATGATGAAGGCAATGATGGCGAGGCCGATCAGCGCCTTGCGATTGCGGAGCAGGCTCTTCATCTCACGCTCCCTTCAGTCGCGGATCGAGCAGCACATAGCTGACATCGACGATGAAATTGGCGATCAGCATGGTCGCGGTCATGATGAGAAGCTGGCCCTGGATGACGGGATAATCGCGGGCAAGGATCGCCTGATAGAGGATGTTGCCGAGGCCGGGATAGTTGTAGACGACCTCCGTCACCAGCGAGCCGCCGAGAATGGTGCCGATGGCGATAGCAAGGCTGGAAACGGTCGGCAGCAACGCATTGCGAGCGGCATACCAAAGCATGACATGCCGGTCGGAAAGACCCTTGGCGCGGGCCATGACGATATAGTCCTCGCCGAGCAGGTTGATCATGTTGTTCCGCATGGTGACGGTAAAGCCGCCGACCAGCACGGTGCAGAGCGTGATCATCGGCAGGATGCCGTGATAGGCCACACTGCCGATATATTGAAAGCTGAAGGCAGGATCGAGCGAGGGATCGGCCGCATAGCCGTTCGGGAACCAGCCGAGCGTGAAACCGAAGAAAAACAGCACGATCAGCGAGGTGACGACGGCCGGTACCGATGTCGCGAAGATCGCGCCGATCGAGACGATGACGTCGAATTTGGTGCCGCGCCGCCAGGCCGCGACGATGCCGAGAAACGTTCCGAGCGCGAAGCTGATGATCGTCGCCGTGCCCATCAGGCCGACGGTCCACACCAGCGCGTGGCCGAGCACGGACGTGACCGGCAGTGGGAAATATTTGATCGAGCGGCCGAGATCACCGGTAAAGATGCTGCCGAGATAGGTCAGGTACTGCTGCCAGAGCGGCCCGTCGACGAAGCCGAAGGTCAGTTTCAGCGCCTGCAGGCTTTCCGGCGGCAGTTCGGCACCCGCACTCGAAAACATGATGCGCACGGGATCGCCCGGCATCAGCCGGGGCAGGAAGAAATTGATCGTGGCTGCCGCGATGAAGGCCGCCAGGTAAAAGGCGAGGCGGCGAAGCAGAAAGGCCATGGGGACTCCGTCAAAACAGGAGCGGCGCTTGCCGCGCCGCTCCCGCCGTTTGTAATAATGGCTACTTGACTGGCTCGAGCGCCAGCAGGTTCAGAAGACGTGCCGGGTTGGTACGCGAGATGGACGGATTGACGAAGGGGTTTTCCTTGGTCGACCAGCCGGTAAAGCGCTTGGTGTTGTACTGATACCAGTTCGGATTGTTGAAGACCGGGATGACAGGCATGTTTTCGGCAACGATGCGCTGTGCCTTGTTCATCGCTTCCTTCTGCTTGTCGAGGTCGGCCGTGTGGGTGAACTGGGTCACCAGATCTTCCACTTCAGGGTTGAACCAGCGCTGCGCGGTGAAGCGCGTCTTGCCCTTGTCCGAGGCGCTGAAGGCGCGCTTGTAGGGGTAGTAGGGCGATGCCGAGGCCGGCAGGCTGTTGATCGCCGCATCGAACTTGCCGTCGATGAGGTCGGAGGTCCAGACGGCTTCTTCCGGCGTCTCGATCTTGGCGTCGATGCCGACGGCCTGCATGCCTTCGATGGCGATGTTGACAGTGTCGATCCAGTCCGTCCAGGCATTCGGAACAATGATCGAGAAGGAGATCTTCGAGCCGTCAGGATTGTCGCGCAGACCGTCGCCGTCCTTGTCGACATAGCCTGCTGCATCAAGCAGCGCCTTGGCGGCATCGGCGTCATAGGCGCCGAACTTGCCGAAGTCGGCCTTGACGGACGGGTCCGCCCAGCTCTTGTAGAGCTCGCCCATCAGGCCCGGGTCTTCGTTCAGCGTCGGATAGCCGTAGCCGGCGACATCGATCATCGTCTTGCGGTCAAGCGCCATAGAGACCGCCTGGCGGAACTTCACGTCGTTGAAGGCCTTCTTGTTGGCCTCGTTGGAAGTCTCGAGATTGAACAGGAAGGCAACCATGCTGCTCGGCGAATACCAGTAGTGATAATGAGCCGGATCCTTGGAGACATAGACATTATCGATATCGGGAATGAAGGAAACGCCCCAGTCGAGCGTACCGTCGGCGGTCGCCGTCAGGATCTGGTTGTTGTCGGCAAGCTGCGGGAAGCGCATGCAATCGACCTTCAGGTGCTCGGCATCCCAGTAGTTCGGGTTGCGGCACTGGTCATAGGTCTGGCCGGTGAAGCGCGGCACTTCCGTCAGCGGGCCACTGCCGACAGGGGTTTCGTTGGCATAGGTGACCGGATCGGCAACGTCCTTCCAGACATGTTCCGGCACGATCGGCAGCTGCGACAGCTGTTCGGCTGCGAGCGAGCTCGGATTGGCGAGCGTGAAGCGTACCGTCTGGGCGTCTACAGCCTGCACGTCGGTGATAAAGCTCCAGATGCTGACGAAGTCGAGCGCCGGGAATTTCTTCAGATAGTCATAGGTGAACTTGACGTCGGCAGAGGTCAGCGGCTTACCATCCGACCACTTGAGGTTCGGGCGCAGCTTGAAGTCGATGCTCTTCAGGTCGTCGGAGAGCTTGAAGCTTTCGGCCAGGCGATAGACCGGCTTGTTGCTGTCGAAGCGGTTGAAGATGACCAGCGGCTCATAGATGAAGTCGAGTGTCGATTGGCGCGACGAGGTCTGGTTGAACGGGTTGAAGTTGCGCACCCAGGTCGTGGCCGGCTCGATGTTGGCCGTCAGGATGGTCTGGGCCATGGCCGAGCCTGACATCATGGTCAGGGCCGCGGCCGCCAGGATATATTTCTTCATGTCAAATTCCCCTTTTCTTATGCGGTGAAAAATCGTCGCGCCGGTCAGGAGACCAGCGCGCTTGCAAACATGGCTTCGACTTCCGCCTGGGCAGCGCGATAGTCGATCTTGAGAGTGCCGAGGCGGGCCTTGGCGGCGGCAATACGGTTCTGTGCGGCGTCGGTCAGCGGGCGTGCGGCCTTGGCGGCGGCTTCGCTTTCCTTGACGTCGCCGTGGCTGTGAAGGGCGATGTCGAAACCGGCCTCGAGCACCTGGGCGACGCGTTCCGGCAGGATGCCCTGCAGCGACTCCATGAAGATGCAATCGGAGATCAGCACGCCGTCATAGCCCATGTCGTTGCGGATCACGTCATGCATGATTGGCGAGATGGAGGCCGGACGCTCTGCATCATAGGCGGCGTAGACGACATGGGCGACCATCGCCCAGGGCGTGTCCTTCAGCGCCACGAAGGGCTTGAAGTCGGTGGCAGTGAGCGTCTCGCGCGAGGCGTCGACGACAGGGCGTTCCTTGTGGGAATCGAGCGTGGCGCGACCGTGGCCCGGAATATGCTTCATGACCGGCATGTTGCCGGTTTCGAGAAGCCCATCGACCACCTCGCGGCCCAGTGCGGCGATGAAATCCGGATCCGGGCCGAAGGAGCGGGCGCCGATCACAGCGCTTGTCGTCTCGAACACGAGGTCGAGTACGGGCGAGCAGCCGCTCGAAAGGCCGAGTTCGCTCATCATTGCGCCCATGGCCTGGGTGGAAAGGCGCAGCGCCTTCTTGCCGAGGTCGAGATCGCGGCGGGCAAGTTCGGCGAACTGGCCGAAGCTGCGGAAGAGCGGCCAGGGGCCGGCATCCATATGCTGCACACGACCGCCTTCCTGGTCGGTGAAGACGGGAGCATCCGCGCGGCCGACGGCCTCGCGGAAACGATCGATCAGGATCTTTGCCTGTTCCGGATTGCGCAGGTTGCGGCGACCGACGAAGAGGCCGAGCGGATTGGTCTCGCGGAAGAGGGCGAATTCGTCGTCCGAAAGTGTGGGATTGGGAAGGCCGACGAAGAGAGCGAGCGGGGTCGAGGACACTATTTCAAAACTCCGGTATCAGATGGTCATTTCGGCTGGCTTCGCAGCATGCCTTCGTAGATGCCCTTGTCCGGGGCGGGAATTTCGACCGCGCCGGCGGTCTTGACGTAGAAATCGACGGGGCCGGCATCGCCGATGAAGGCATAGGCGTGGCCGAGCGTCTTCAGGTTTTGCAGGCAGGCGGAAAAGAGGGCGAGGCCGATGCCTTTGCCACGCGCCGCGGGATCGACGCCGGTCGGGCCGAAAAAGCCACGCGCTGTCGTGTCATAGCAGGCAAAGCCAGCGAGCTTGCCGTTTTCGACGGCGATCAGACAGGCAACGGGCTGGCGGGAGAAGGCGACGGTGACTTCACTTGCCCAGTTTTCGCTGAAGTGCTCGCGCACCCAGCCGGCCACGACGTGAAGTTCCGGCGGCAGAGCCGGCCGGATTGTGATGCCGACGGAGCCGGCTTTTTCTTTCAGTTCCGCGAGCTTCGTGGAATATAAGCTCACAAGCAGGTCTGACACCCGAATTCCTCCAGTTATTCCGCTATTACGGAATGTATCCCCTTTTAATGACATAGATTTGGATATATGGGCGGCCATGTCAACAGGCTTTTTTGCGAGGCAGGCTTGGTTCAACTGAGGGTAGGTAAAACAAAACGGCCCGGTTTGACCGGGCCGTTGGGCAATCCTTAAATTGTGATCCGGCTCAGATCCCGGCGTCTTTCCACAGGGCATGGAAATGATGGACAGGTCCATGGCCGGAACCGACCGCCAATTCGCCTGCCGCAGCGACCGCTTGCGCAAGATAGGTTTTCGCGGTCGCGACGGCCACTTGTGGCAACGCGCCCTTTGCGAGCTCGGCGGCAAGCGCGCTGGAAAGGGTGCAGCCTGTGCCATGTGTGTTTTTGGTCGGTACGCGTTTCGCCTCGAACCAGTGCAGGCCAGAGGCGGTCGACAGCACGTCGGGGCTTTGCTCGCTATCCAGATGGCCGCCCTTGACCAGCACCGCGGTGGGGCCGAACATACGTAGGCGCTCAGCCTGTGACGCCATCTGCTCGCGGCTTTCAGCAACCTCTTCGTGCAGCAGCGCGGCCGCCTCCGGCAGATTGGGGGTCAACAGCGTGGCGAGCGGCAGCAGGTGCCGCGTCAGCGCATCGACGGCCTGCGGGTCGAGGAGCGCTGCTCCACCCTTGGCGATCATGACCGGATCGACGACGATAGGGATGCCGCGATGAGGTGCCAGCGCCTCGGCAACAGCTTCGGCAATGCCGGCATTGGCGATCATGCCGATCTTGACCGCGTCGACGCGCACATCGGCAAAGACCGCCTTGATCTGCTGGGCGACGAAGTGCGGCGGCACGAGATGCACGCCGGTCACCCCTTGGGTATTCTGCGCCGTCAATGCTGTCAGCGCCGCCATGCCATAGACGCCGCGCGCCGAGAAAGCTTTGAGATCGGCCTGAATGCCGGCGCCGCCAGAGGGATCGGAGCCGGCGATGGACAAGACGTTGCGGATCATCGGCGAACCTTTTGGATTTCCTCGGCGATGCGGATCGTCGCTGCTCGCGGATCCGGCGTACCGCAGATTGCTGAGACGACAGCAAGCCCATCGGCACCTGCCGCGAAGACGGAAGCGACATGCTCGCTCTTTAGTCCGCCAATCGCAACCGTTGGAACGGGCGCGGCTTTCACCAGCTTCGCCAGCCCATCGAAACCGATCGGCTGCTTATGATCGGTCTTGGTTGGAGTGGCAAAGACCGGTCCGATGCCGGCATAGTCGACAATAGCGGGGTCGATGGCTGCTGCCAGCGCTTCGGTCTCGACCGACAGGCCGAGGATCATGTCCGGGCCGATCATCGCACGGGCGGCGGCGGGTCCCGCATCGTCCTGGCCGATATGCAGACCGTCAGCGCCGATCGCAACGGCTGCCTCGACGTCATCGTTGATAACAAGCAAAGCGCCGGTACCCTTTAGGATATCTTTGAGCGCCAGACCGGTCTCAATCATCCTTGCCGTTCCGCCATGCTTGTCGCGCAGCTGCACCATCGTTGCACCACCGGCGACGGCAAGCCGCGCCGTCTCGACCATGCCGATTCTGGCGCAGAGATCGGGGTCGAGAACGAGGTAGAGGGAAAGATCGAAGCGTTTCATGCGGCGCTGATCCTGACCTTTGCATCGAGTGTCGCGCCGTCGAGCGCGGCGAGCTGATCGAGGAAGCGCCAGGAGAAAGAGCCGGGACCATCCGCATTTTTCGCGGCCTCCTCGCCGGCAACAGCGAAAGTAGCAAGTGCAGCAACAGCGGCTGCGAAAGGGTCTGCGGGAATGGTGGCGGCGAAGGCGCCTGTCAGGCAGGTCAGCGAGCAGCCGAGCGCGGTCACCTGCGGCATCAGCGGCGTGCCGCCTTCGACGCGCAAGGCCTGCGCGCCGTCAGTCACGAAATCCACGACGCCGGTGACGGCGACGACCGCGCCATGCCGTTCGGCAAGCAACCGCGCGGATGCCTCGGCCTGTTCAACCGGGTCGCGGCTGTCGACGCCCTGACCACGGCTCTCGCCGCCGGCAAGTGCGATGATTTCGGAAGCATTGCCGCGGATGATCGTCGGGCGAAGCGCCAGGAGATCAGCAGCAGCCTTGCGCCGGAAGGATGTTGCGTAATGAGCGACCGGATCGAGGACCCAGGGCTTGCCGCCCGCATTGGCGGCCGTTGCCGCGGCATGCATGCCGTCGATCCATTGGGTGGAGAGCGTGCCGATATTGACGGTCAAAGCCCCCGCGATCGCGGCGAATTCTCCCGCTTCCTCGGCGGCATGAACCATGGCGGGCGATGCCCCGGCCGCAAGCACCACATTGGCGGCGATGTTCATGGCCACGTAGTTGGTGATGCACTGTACGAGCGGCGGTTTCGCGCGCATCGCCGTCAACAGTGCTCCGGGTGTCTTGTTCTCCATAGTACCCCTTTCAGGCGGGGCAGGCGCGGGAACGATCGTGCGATGAAGCAGGCTTCGACCCGAGCGACTCCCTCCGCCGGCATTATCCGGTTCAGGTTCGAAGGGTGCTTCTCAGCCAGTTCTTGCGAACGGGCGCCCCTGTCTCTCAACAGCACTCTTTCTTGCAGAGAACGGCGCCGATGTCACTGGCAAAATGACGGTCTTGCGAACGAGGATCCGCACCTGACGCCGCCGCGCCAACTGGAGACAGCTGTCATCAGTCAAGCTGGTGTCTGCTTGCAGCCGGTGCGGGAGCTTGCCAATCCCTCCGGCGGTCCCCTTGGAGACGCCGCCGTATGAAGTCTGGCAAGCTCCGGTACATCAACGCAGCGGAGCCGGAAGCAGGTTGCTGGTGAAATCCTGATACGAAACGGGCCGCAGGAACCTGTAGATGGCGAGCGTCCCGACAGACGTCGATCTGCCGTCGGCCGTTGCCGGATAGGGCCCGCCATGCACCATGGCAGGCGATACTTCGACGCCGGTTCCGAAGCCGTTCACGAGCAGTCTTCCGGCCAGCATTTCCAGCTTGGGAACAAGGCGCTTTGCGTCCGGCTCGTCTTCGCTCGCAATGTGCAGGGCAACGGTCAGCTGGCCTTCGAGGCCATCGAGGACGCGCTCGAGTTCTGCAAGATCGCGGCAGCGAACGATGAGGCCGGCTGCACCGAAGACCTCGTCCTGAAGCTCGTGATGCGCAAGGAATGCCGCAGCTGTCGTCTCGAAGAGAGCGGCCGTGCCTTCGAATTCACTGCCCGGCTTGCCATTGGCAACGAGACGGACTTCGGGATGCTTTTCCAGCCGGGCGACGCCATCGCAGAATGCCTTGGCGATGGAGCCCGTGAGCATCGTCTGGGCGCCGACATCGGGCAGAAGCTCCCGGCTCTTGGCAATGAAAGTGTCCAGACCTTCGCTGTCGACGGCGAGAATGAGGCCGGGATTGGTGCAGAATTGTCCGGCACCCAGGACCAGCGAGCTCACGAAAGCCGTTGCGATTTCTGCCGCGCGGGTCTTCAGGGCATTCGGGAAGAAGATGACCGGGTTGATGCTGCTCATTTCGGCATAGACCGGGATCGGCTGCTTGCGCTCGGACGAGATCTTCATCAGCGCAGTACCGCCGCGGCGGGAACCCGTGAAGCCGACGGCACGAATTCTGGCATCGGCGACAAGCTTCTGCCCGACTTCGAAGCCGGTATCGAAGAGAAGCGCGAATGTGCCGGCATGCAGGCCCGCCTTGGCGACGGCGCGCTGTACGGCGCGGCCAACAAGCTCGGACGTGCCCGGATGGGCGGAATGGGCCTTGACGACAACAGGGCATCCTGCCGCGAGCGCAGACGCCGTGTCTCCGCCGGCGACCGAGAAGGCGAGCGGAAAGTTCGATGCGCCGAAAACGGCGACGGGGCCGAGCGGAACATTGCGAAGACGCAGATCAGGCTTCGGAACCGGCTTGCGGGAGGGATCCGCGCCGTCGAAACGAAGCTCCTGGAACCGGCCTTCGCGAACCTCCTTCGCAAACAGCCGAAGCTGTCCCATCGTGCGAGCGCGCTCGCCCTCGAGACGTCCGCGCGGAAGTCCGGTTTCCGCCATCGCCCGCACGATCAGCTCGTCGCCGATAGCCTCGATCTCACTGGCAATCGTTTCAAGAAAGGCAGCGCGCGTTTCCAGATCGGTTTCCCGGTAGGAGGCGAACGCTTCCCATGCAAGCCTGGTTGCCTCTTCGACGTCTTCGGCGGAGGCGCCACCGAAAGAGACGGGCAGTGCCGTCCCTGTGGCTGCCTCGACGCCGTAGAGCTCGCCACGCGTGCCGCGCTTTTCCGATCCCGCGACGAGCAGGCTTCCATTGATAGTCATGACGGATTTCCTTTCAAACAGACTCGAGCGACGTATATAGGCGTTCGCCTTCTCATTTTCACGACATCTTTGCCCGATATCGCATCGAAGATGGACATCTCCTGCAGAGATTTGGTCGCCTCGCCGAACGGGTAGACGACGGCGCACGCAAAAGCAATTTCCTGTCGAAATGCCGCCCCTTTTTTACGCTCATTCTCGGGCGGGATTAAATATCGAGGGGGCCACATGAAATACGCATCCGCTGTCTGTGCGGCGTTTACCGCAGTACTGCTCTCCACGACTGCATTGGCGCAAAGCGGAACGATCAAGTCGATCCGGCTGTCCTCCGGTGGTGTGGCCGAATATGTGCGCAGTCTTAATGTCGGGGACGACGGCAACGCCGTCGTCGAGGTGCCGACAGACCAGATGGATGATTTCCTGAAGACCCTCGTCGTATCGGGACCGGCCCCCGTGAAGGGGCTTTCGACCACCGGCCCGAGCATGGTCGACGAAACATTCAAGGTGCTGCCGATCAAGCCGCAAGATCTGGATTCGGCTGCGGGTGTGCTGAGGGCTCTGAGAGGCGCGCCTGTCTCTGCGAACGGGGTGAAGGGACGCATCGTCGGGGTAGAACCTCCGACGGAGAAGCAGCGCGCTCGGCTGATCGTGATGCTTGACAGCGGCGCGTTTGACGTTGCCGAGATCGGTGGCGCCATGGCTTACAAACTCGACGACGCCAAAGATGCCGAGATGATTGCCCGGGCAGCGGAACTGCTGTCGAGCGACAGAGTGCAGGGGACGCGAACGGTCACCATTGCGCTCGATGGCAAGGCGTCCGCGGCAGTAGACATCTCCTATGTCGTCGCAGCCCCGCTCTGGAAGCCCTCCTACAGGATCATTGTCGACGCCGAGGGCAAAGCGCGATTGCAAGCATGGGCCGTGCTGGAGAACGCGTCCGGCGAGGACTGGCACGGGGTTTCGATATCCCTGACATCAGGCAAGCCAGTGACCCTTCGCCAGAGACTGTACGCAAGAACATGGTCATCACGTCCGGAGGTTTCGGCCGCATTTCTGGACGGAGCAGGCGCCAAACGGAGTATGGTTGAGGGTGTGTTGCTGAATAGGCCGGCCGCCGAGGCTCCTGCACCCGTTACGGCCGCTCCGGCCGCCACTGTCACGGCCACTGCCGACGAGGGCGACGTGGTCGCAAACTTCGATCTTCCTGGCGCATACGACCTGAAGAACGGCGAGACGATTTCCGTGCCGATCCTCGATCGCGAGATCGAGGCGAAATTCGTTGCTCTCTATCGTGAAGGAGCCCAACATCCGGATGCCGCGCTGGTGCTGACGAACGACACGGGTAGCTCGTTGCCGCCGGCGATCGCGGCGGTCTATGACGAAAAAGGGCGCTATGTCGGCGATGCACGCATAGGCAACATGAAGCCCGGCGGAGTGGAAACGGCGACATTTGCAGCTGATCAGAAGATCGAGCAGGAAATGGCAACCACCACGTCTAGCTCCTTCCGAACGGTTGTCGTTAAGGACGGTTATCTCGACGCGACTCTGGAGCGCCGCTTGAGAAAGACCTTCACTGCCTGGGGCGGGGATGTCGACAGGACGTTCATCGCGGAAGACCTAGGCATGGCAGAGTGGGAGCTCGTTCCATCAGAGAATGTGGAAGAAACGCCGCAAGGTGCACGGGCGACTGTCATCGTGCCCGCCGGCAAGAAGGTTTCGACGACCATCGACTGGCGCATGACCGAGAGTGAGACGCAGGCGATTGCCGATATCGATGACACGGTGATCCTGCAATGGCTCGACGAAGGGCCGTCCCCGGAAATTGCCGAGAAGCTTCGGCGCCTTGTGACGGCGAGGACGGCTCAGAAGGAAGCGGAAAGGGACCTGTCGACGGTTATGCAGGCGATCGAGGACGCAACATCGGAGTCTTCGCGTATATCCGCAATGCTTGCCTCTGTCGGTGATACGCCGCTCAAGCAGCAGTTCCTTCACGACCTGACGGAACAGGAGCGGTCCATCAAAGAGCTACGGGCGCAACGCGACGAGGTGCGCACTCGGCTTGAAAAGCTTCGAAAGGAGCTTGGAGAAGCAATCGCGCGTCTGTAGGCGGTCTTGCCATGAATTGGCGTTGCTCGAAGAGAGCTGAAATATTTTCGCGGCCAGCTTTTCCACCTGACCGCGCAAGGGTGATTTCTTGTGTCGATAACCTCTTGGGCATGCTTACGGAGCGTTGGCTTTTATGCACGCATCAGAGCAGATCATAGCTTGAAGATTAGAGGTCGATTTTTCCGTTCTCTTCGCCGTCCCAGTATTGAGCCGAAAGCGCTGCAACCTTGATGAGGATAAGCCCAGGCGTGTGCACGCCCTCGGGAAACCATCGTTCCAGCCCCTTGGCCCAATGGTTCTCGAATTGTGAAATGTCCTCGATGAGAGAGGCGTCACCATCGATTGCGATGAAGATCCCCGGCTTGCCGAGCAGGTGCGGGGGCGCCGTAAAGGTCAGCAGCACTGCGCTGTCTTTCCTAATCTCCAATATTTTGCGGGTGTCCGCATAGGAGAAAAACCAGGAATCACCGTCATATTCGACGTCGCCATTGTTGCTCATCGGGCGAGTGTTCATCCGTTTTGAGGCTCCGCGTGTCGAAAACATGCAGAAATCCAGCTTCTTCAAGTGCCTGGATAGCTCTTCTTTTGACATTGATGTCATCTGGCGTCCTCCAATCAGACGGAAACAACGGGCGATGATCGAAGTTCCATATACCCGCGACCTGCATGACGATCAGTTGCCTATCAGTCCACAATATCAATTGCGATGTCGCACCTTTAGGCGTGATCGCGCGTTCATCGTTATGCCGAACGGAGGCAGAGAGGCGACGCGCATGAATTTTCAAGTCAGCCTGAGATCAACAGCGATCCTGTCGCTCGCTACATTTGCCGGCATCCTGCTTGCGATGCGCCGTTTCGACATCAGTCCGGAGGCGGCCGTGCAGGCTGATGTGTCAACAGGCGGCGACAGCCATGGGCGGCAGGCCTCGGTCCCGGAATCCATTCCAAGGAAAGGGTTAAAAGACGTATTCTGGCGTGTCGTACACGAGGTGTTAGAGGACAGGGTGATGCTGATCGCCGCCGGGGTGACATTCTACCTTCTGCTTGCGATGTTCCCGGCACTTGCGGCATTGGTTTCCCTTTACGGCCTTTTCGCAAATCCTCTCACCATGTCGGAACATCTGGACGAACTGGCAGCGGTGCTGCCGCCAGGCGCCTTCGAGCTCGTTTCGGAACAGATCCGTTCTCTCGTGGAGCGACGCGACAGTGCGCTCGGCATAGCTTTTTTCATCGGATTGGCTATCGCTTTGTGGAGCACACATAGCGGGACGCTTGCGCTCTTCGATGCCATGAACGTGGCCTATGGAGAGGGGGAGAAACGCAGCCTGGTCCGCCTGAACCTGATCGCGCTCTGTTTCACGGTCTGCGCCATCATCACCGCGATCATTCTCATCGGACTCGTTGCTGTGATGCCCGTGGTGCTGTCTTTCCTCTGGCTTGATCGCTTCCAGGAGCAGATGGCGCTCGTTCTCAGATGGCCGCTATTCCTGGCCGTGGTGGTTGCCGCCGTCATGGCCATCTATCGTTTCGGTCCCAGCCGTGAGCCGGCTCGTCTGAGGTGGATGACATGGGGTGCTCTGGTGACGACATTTGTCTGGTTTCTCATGTCGCTGGGCTTGTCTGTCTACCTCGACCGGTTCGCGAACTACAACGCGACTTACGGAACGCTCGGCGCGTTGATCGGCTTCCTTGTCTGGATTTGGCTTTCGGTTGCGATCCTGATCGTCGGGGCAGAACTGAATGCCGAACTTGAACACCAGACCGCAAAAGATACGACGACGGGAAAACCGAGGGTGATGGGCATGCGCGGCGCCTATGTTGCCGACACGCTGGGTGAAATAGCGGACTGACCCAGGGCTTTATTGAGCCGTGACCGTCCCGACGGAAGCCAGGCCCGGCAGAAAACCAGAATCGCTAAATCCTTGGATCGCTTCGTTCAATCGGGCTGCACGGGCCGGATCGTATCCACCGCAATCTCACCCTCAATCACACCTCGCATAACATCGGTTCGATTCCGATCGATCTCGACAACCGTGTAAAGCTTGTCGTCACGAAATGAACTCGCATTTGTCGTGGTGACATCTTCGGCAGGTGCCGCATCAACCTCCATGAAGTCAAGTTCGCGCCCCGCCGCAACGATCCGTGCGTCACCTGCCGTTCTCGCTGCGACTACCACCACGCCATGGCCCGGCGAATTCACCCATCTCGGATCATCTGCTGTTGCGATCGGTTCAAGCCGATAGATGCCGAGAGGCTCTCCGGTAGGGTGCGTTGAACTTTCCGCCGCAGCATCTTCCATTTGCGCCCTGCTCTCGACCGATCGCCCGAACGTGTTCGGATTTGTCGCGTTGTTGATCTCGTCCGTTCCTGTTCGTGACACGTTAGACATGTCGTCCTCCATTTGCTGTGAACATAACGATGGCGAGATCCGACTGTTCCGTTGTTTGCTAAAAGGAATTGTACTGACGCGACTTTTTTATGTCGGATCATGCTTGAGCGCGGGCGAGCCAATCGGAAAGGTCAACAGCCCGTCACAGGATTCTCCGGTCGTGTGGATTGTTCCAGGAGATTCTCATCTCGCCGGCGGAAGACATGGGGGCTCTGTCGGCGCCGAAGCCGGAACGGCCTGTTACGAGACGTATTTGTTGCTGTTTGGCTGCCGATGAGGCGTTCGATTCAAGCGAGTATGGGATGGCCGCAGATACGCAACGCGCAGCCATCCCATTTGAGCAGGCGTCCCCTCGTGGACGCTTGCAACCGGCCCCCGCCAATCCCAGAATGTTAGCAATATCTAAAGCAGACCCGCTAGTGCGCGAATGCAACACATCATGAAAGGTTTCTGATGAATGACCGCTCGCGGACGCTGCTTATCGTCCGGGAGCAAGGAGCGAGCATGAATGCGACCCGACCCCGCGCGCGCTTGCGTGACGACATGCCATGACGAAGGGTTGCCGGTCAGGACGCGAAAAAACGCGCCTTGACCAGTTCGTGATCGGAGATTGCTACGTCGTCGCCATCGACAGCCGGAACGGTCGCGGCGTCGCTTACCGCAAGGCCGCGGGCAAATAGCCAGTCGAGGCGTGCAAAGGGTGGCTGAGGCGTTCCGTCCGGGCGTGAGCGCTGCGAGGGAGCGAAGTCATTGGCCGTTTCCCAGTGATAGCCGGCCTCCGCAAGCAGGCCGAACAGCGGCTCGTGCGCTTCCGGTTGGTGCGTTCCGGCGGGGAGGACATTGGTATTGAAGTCGCCGCCTATCACGACGGGCAGATTGCCGGCGAGCTTATCTACCGCCGCGATCAGCCGGCGCGTCTGCCTGGCGCGATCCTCGACATCGGTCTTGCTTTCCAGATGCACGCTGACGGCGAGGATCGGCCCGACTGCGGTTTCGACCCTCGCGGCAAGTGCCATGCGTCCACCGATCCGGCCTTGACCATCCTTCGCATCCGTCCACCACGTGCCGCCATCGTCGAGGCGGATGAGTGCGGCGTCCTCGAGCGGCAGGCGGGAGAGCAGCGCATTGCCGTGGAAACCGACCGAATTCGTCTCGCCTTTGTGCCATTCGCGCTCGCGGGAATCCCCAAGGCCGAGTTCGATGAACTCCACGCCGAAGACATAGGACATGCCGAGATCGCGAGCGAGATCGGCAACGGTATGGCGGTTGCCGGCGCGTGCCGTGCCGAGATCGGCCTCGGTCAGCAGCAGGATATCGGCGCCGCTCTGGCGAACGAGTTCGACGGAGGGGGCGGGATACTTTAGCCGTTCGGCATTCCATGCGGCGACGACGAGGTCGTTGCCCATATGAGTGCCGCTCTCGATATGGACCACTTCGATCGTCGACAGGGCCGGCTGGGTTGCCGCCAGCCGGTCATGTTCGGCCTTCGTTAGCTGCGCAGCCCGTGCCTCGGCGAAGAAGGCGGTCGATGGTGTGGCAAGCGCCTCCACGGCGACCGCAACGAGGTTGCGGTCGCCGGCGGCGAGATCGGAAAAGCTGTTCATCGCTGCGAGGCTCAGGCGTCGACGGTCTTGGCGCCGGTGCGAGCCGGCGCGACGAGACCTGCGCCGGTGTCGGCCGAATAGAGATGGATCGAATCCTGATCGATCGCGATGCCGATCCGGTCGCCGGTTTTCAGCGAGACCGAACCGGTCATGGCGACGGCGAAGGGCAGGCCATCGAAATCGGCATGCACGACGCGGCTTGCGCCCAGTTCTTCGATGAAGTCGGCGGTCGCAACAAGCGCACCCGGTGCATCCGGAGAGACGAGGCGGGCAGCTTCGGCGCGTACGCCGAGAACGACACGCTGGCCGGCGAGCTGCTTGCCACGCTCGGCCGGAAGGGCGACGGTACGGCCGTCGTCATAGATGAAGGTGCCGTTTTCGTTGACGCGGCCCTCCAGCAGGTTCATCGCCGGCGTGCCGACGAAGCCGGCGACGAAGCGGCTTGCGGGAAAGTGATAGACCTGTTCCGGCGTGCCGACCTGCTCGACATTGCCGGCATTCATGACGATGATGCGGTCGGCAAGCGTCATGGCCTCGTTCTGGTCGTGCGTAACGAAGATCGAGGTGGCGCCGAGGCGGCGATGCAGGCGGCGGATTTCCGCACGCATGGCGATACGAAGCTTGGCGTCGAGGTTCGACAGCGGCTCGTCGAAGAGGAAAACCTTCGGTTCGCGGATCATCGCACGGCCCATGGCGACGCGCTGGCGCTGGCCACCCGAGAGAGCGGCTGGGCGGCGTTCCAGGAAGGGCTCGAGGCTGAGTGCTTTGGCGACGTCGGCGATGCGACGATCGCGTTCGGCTTTCGGCACGCCAGCGACCTTCAGCGCATAGCCGATATTTTCGGCAACGCTCATATGCGGATAGAGCGCGTAGTTCTGGAAGACCATGGCGCAGCCACGTTCACGCGGCTCGAGTTGGTTGACCACGCGGCCGTCGATCGCAATTTCGCCCCCGGTGATTTCTTCCAGGCCGGCGACCATGCGCAACAGCGTGGACTTGCCGCAGCCGGACGGGCCGAGGATGACGATGAATTCGCCCGACTGGATTTCGAGGTCGACGCCATGAACGACGGCGTTCTTGCCATAGCTCTTTTTCACGCCACGGATGGAGATCGGTGCCAAGGGTCTGTTCCTTTCACTTCTCGGTGGAGATAAGGCCGCGCACGAACCAACGCTGCATCAGGATGACGAGGATCAGTGGTGGCGACATGATGATCAATGTTCCGGCCATTGCGACGTTCCAGTCAGGCAGGCCGAATTCGGAGGGGATGAGTGTCTTGAGCTGAGTGACGGCGATGCCGAACTTCGGATCGGTCGTGATCAGCAGCGGCCAGAGATACTGGTTCCAGGCCCAGACGAACATGATAGTGAAAAGTGCAATCATGTTCGGGCGCGACAGAGGCAACAGCACGTCCCAGAAGAATCGAACCGCACCTGAGCCATCCATCTTCGATGCTTCGGCAAGCTCATCGGGAACCGTCAGGTAGAATTGGCGGTAGAGGAAGGTACCGGTCGCGGTGGCGACCATCGGCAGCACGAGACCCGGGTAGGAGTTCAGAAGACCCCATTCAAGCTTGATCTGGATGCCGGTGACCTGGGCGACAAGCCAGCTGATGCCGGTGACATCAAGGACCGCCTGGAAGGGCTGAAGCGCATTGGCGGCGATCGAATAGGTCGGCACGATGCGCACTTCCAGCGGCAGCATGAGCGTAATGAAGATGATCCAGAAGATCAGATAGCGGCCGCGGAAGCGGAAATAGACGATCGAGAAGGCGGCCATGGCCGAGAGGATGACCTTGCCGGCGCCGACCGTGGCAGCGAAGATGACGCTGTGAAACAGCTTGTTCCCGAGATCGGCGCGAACCCAGGCAGTCTGCACGTTCTCCCAGAAATGGCTGCTCGGGACCAGCGGCAGCGGCACGCGGTTGACTGTCTCGAGATCAAGCGTCGATGCGACGATGACGATCAGGAAAGGCAGGAGTGCGATTACCAGACCGAGTGCGAGTAGGGTGTAGCAGACGAAATTGAATATTGGCGTGCGTTCGATCATGTTTGCGACCTCACTTGTAGTGCACGCGCCGCTCGATGAAGCGGAACTGGAAAATGGTGAGCAGGATGACGAGCCCCATCAGGATCATGGATTGTGCTGCGGCGCCGGAATAATCGAGGCCCCTGAAGCCGTCGAAATAGATCTTGTAGACCATCAGATCCGTGGCGCGCGCCGGACCGCCCTGGGTCATGACGTCGACGATACCGAAGGAATCCTGGAAGCTTTCGGTGATGTTGATGACGAGCAGGAAGAATAGCGTCGGCGTAAGCAGCGGCAACTGGATGTCCAACATGCGGCGCAGCGGCCCCGAGCCGTCCATGGCGGCCGCCTCGATCAGCGAGCGTGGAATGCCCTGCAACGCCGAGAGGAAGAAGATAAAGTTGTAGCCGATATATTTCCAGGAAAAGGCGACGATCACGGCGATCATGGCGTCCTTGCCGTCGAGCGCCGGGTTCCAGAGGCCAGGCCAGACCTGGTTGATAACCGACAGAAGACCAGCCTCCGGTGCCAGGATGAAGCGGAAGGCAAGACCGAGAGCGGGAGCAGCAATCGCGTAGGGCCAGATGAAGACCGAACGGTAGATTTTGTGGCCGCGCAGTTCACGATCCGTCAGGAGCGCCAGGATGAGTGCCAGCCCCATGGCGATAGCAGTCGAACTGAAGCCGAAGATCATGCTGCGGGTGACGGAGTCCCAATAGATCGGGTCGCTCAGGAGCAGTTTGAAATTGTCGAAACCGACCCAGGCGTTACCGCCGCCCCATGGCTGCTCGAGCGTGAACGCCCAATACAGCGCCTGCGCGCTCGGCCAGTAGAAGAAGACGAAGATCAGCAGCAGCATCGGAAATGCGAAGAGAAGGCCGATCGTCGTCGAGGAGAAAGTGACGCGCTTTTCCATGAGTGGTCGTTTTCGTCCTGGTTTGGTTCTGGCGCGGGCGGCGATGTCGCTCCCGCAGCGGGTAGGGGAATGTGCAAAGACGCACCCGGCACGCCAAAGCGGCCCGGGTGCGGCTCATATCAGTCGATTAGGGAAGCTGAACGCCCTTGTAGGTCTGCTGGAAGCGACGCAGGAGCTGGTTGCCGCGATCGGCAGCAGTGTCGAGCGAAGCCTGGACATCGGCATTGTTGACGAAGATTGCCTGCAGGCCGTTAGCGATTTCGGTGCGGACCTGGAGCAGGCCACCGAGACGGATGCCCTTTGCAGAGGTGTCGCCAGCCGGGGAAGCGGTCAGGCTCTGAATGGCGAGTTCGCGACCGGCATAGGGAGCCTTGTCGTAGAAGCCCTGCTTCTTCAGGTATTCGAAGCCGGAGTTACGAACCGGGATGTAGCCGGTAACGGTTGACCAGGTGAGAGCTTCTTCCGGCTTTGCGATGAAGTTGAAGAAGGCAGCAGCAGCCTTGTATTCGGCGTCCGAATGACCTTTCAGAACCCAGAGCGAAGCGCCGCCGACGTAGGAGCTGTGACGGGTCGCGTCGCCATAGGTCGGGAGCATCGAAACGCCCCAGTTCATGCCCTGCTTGGCGGTACGGCCGACGTTGCCGTGGTCGCCAACCGAGGTCAGGATGACCTGGCAATCGCCAGCAGCGAAGGCTTCAACGAAGGTCTGGCCGACAGCCTTGTTCTTGATGACGGCGAGCTTGTTGTCGTACCAGGACTTCAGGTCCTTGACGTAGCTGACGAGCATCGGGTTCTTGTTGAACACCAGCTCGGCGTCGAGGCCTTCAAAGCCGTTCTTCTTCGTAGCGATCGCTTCGCCGTTGACGGCTTCGAACTGCTCGATGTACTGCCAGACTTCGTTGTTGGAGATGTCGAAGCCGAGCGGGCAAGCATAGCCTGCGTCCTTGAGAGCCTTGAAGTCTTCGCCTGCTTCCTTCCAGGTTGCCGGAGCATGGTCCTTGCCGATCTTGGCGAAGGCGTCCTTGTTCCAATAGAGCAGAGCCGTCGAGGAGTTGAAGGGGAAGGAGTACATCTCGCCCTTCGACGTTGCGTAGTAGCCGGCGATACCGGAGAAATAGTCCTTCCAGTCAACATTGTAGCCCATGTCGCTCATGAGCTTGTTGGCCGGGTAGTAGGCGCCCGAAAGCATGATGTCGAGTGTGCCGGCATCCGAAACCTGAGCGATGGTCGGCTGCTTGCCGGCGCGGAAGGCAGCGATCGTATTCTGCAGCGAGGCGTCGTAGGAGCCCTGGCTGGTGCAGACGACTTCGTAGTCGCCCTGGGACTCGTTGAAACGGTCGCACTGTTCCTGAACGCGCTTTGCGATGTCGCCCGAGTTACCGAACCAGAAATCAATCTTGGTCTTTTCGGCGGCGGCGGCAGGACCAGCAGCAAGGAAGGCTGTAGCGAGAAGGGCGCCTACGGCGCCGAGAAGCTTGGCTTGCATGAGAACCCTCGAAAAATAGGACGCGCCCCCTCTTGAGCGCACGCCCTATTAACTGGTTCAATTTGCGGTAACCAATGAAGTTTCTATGACATGAATAGAGTAGAAAGTTTCTGTCACAAAATATTCATGTGCAAATTTTGTGAACTTTTCATCGAACATCGATGCCTTACGTTCCCACTATCCGCTGATGTGATCGCCTATATTCCATTTATATATGAAATATAGCTCGAATGGCGAAAGCTGCCGTGCCTATTCAATTCTATTAATAGCCATTATTATTAGGCCGATTTCAAAAATCTCTCGAATGCTCGACCGGAAACAACCTGCTGTCAGGAGAATTCGACCTCGGAAATAGCTTTGCACAGCTGTGCGTTGAGCCGCAAAGAAACGACATATGATATTCGTTTTGCGACATTTTTACCATTTTGCCTATTTATTGGGCGCTTCCGGTATCGGTGAACCGCCGTATCCAAGTCCCTGCGTCTGCCAGTTTCTCGCTGTCGCCTGACTGGGCCAGAAGCCAATCATCCTTCATGCGCTAGTTTTCCGGCCTCCAGAATGCGTTTTGCGAGTTTCAGATGCGGCAGATCGAGCATGCGCCCATCGATCTGGATGACGCCGGTGTCCGGCGAGATGGCGAAGGCAGCCACGACTTTTTCTGCCCAGGCGATCTCCGCCGCATCCGGTGTAAAGGCGTGGTTGATCGGTTCGACCTGGCTCGGATGGATCGCCATCATCCCCGAGAAACCGTCGCGTCGGGCGCGAGCAGCATAGGCCGCGAGACCGTCGAGATCGCGGAAGTCGGGATAGACGGTCTCGATGGCAGGAACCGCTGCGGCGTGCGCGCCAAACAGCACCAGGGATCGGGCCAGCTCATAGGGCGCGGTATAACGTCCGTCTGCCTCGCGGGCGGTCGCAGCGCCGATCGTGGCAGGAAGATCTTCCGCGCCCCAGGTCAGCCCGAAGAGATGAGAGGCGACATCTCTGTAGCTGCCGATCTCGAAGATGGCGGCCGGTGTCTCCGTCGCGATCGGCAGGATAGGGACCGCGGATGACAGGCGGCCTGCGAGCTGGCGTACCGAAGCTGCGCCTTCGGACTTCGGCAACATGATCGCGAAGGGATTGATATTGCCGAGCGCAACGAGATCGTCTTCACAGGCTGACGTAGTGAGGGGATTGATGCGAATAACAAGCGTCGCATCAGTTGCGCGGCGTGCGACGAAGTCGTGTACGGCGTCTCGAGCCAACGGCTTGTTCCGCGCGGAAACCGAATCTTCCAGATCGAGGATGAGGGCATCGACGCCGCAGGCGAGGGCCTTGTCAAAACGCTCCGGCCTGTCGCCGGGCACGAACAGCAGCGAGCGCAGCCTCATGACGGCTTCACCTGCAGCATGGCCGTGCGCAGGCACTGGCAGACGATCTCGTTTCGCTGGTTCAGCGTGATATGCTTGAACGTGACGATCCCGGCATCGGGTCGCGAGTTGGAGCGCCTGAGCTCCGTCACTTCGGTTTCCACACGAAGCGTATCACCAATGAAAACCGGCTTCGGCATCGTCACCTTGTCGTAGCCGAGATTGGCGACCAGCGTGCCGAGTGTCGTGTCACCGACTGAGAGGCCGACGGTGAGCGCGAAGGTGAAGGTGCCGTTGACCACGATGCGGCCGAATTCCGTACCCGCCGCATAATCGGCGTCGAGATGCAGTGGTTGCTGATTATGGGAGAGCGTCGTGAAGAGCAGGTTGTCGGTTTCCGTGACCGTGCGGCGGATCTCGTGGGCAACCCGGTCGCCGACCGTCCATTCGTCGAAGTAGCGGCCGGCCATCAGTGCTCTTCCTTCATGACGTTGACGACGAGCTGGTTTTCCGAGACCCGGACGCCCACGGAGACTGGCAGCTTGCCGACCAGGCCGTCAAAGGGTGCGCGCAGCGTATGTTCCATCTTCATCGCCTCAACCGTCAGCAGCCTGTCGCCTTTGACAACGTGATCGCCCTCCGCGACATCGACGGAAATGACGAGGCCCGGCATTGGCGAAAGGATTGCGCCATCGCCGGCGCCCTGATGTGCTTCGACTTCACTGGCGACGGGAAGGCCGATCGGCCAGGCATTGCCGCCATCGAAGAGGACCACGGTATCGCCGGACCTGACGGCATTGGTGTCGAGACCCGGGCGGACATGCCCCCAATAGAGGTGGTCGCCGATGCGGACGCGTGTGCGGCTATCGCTTGCTCCTGATATGCGCAGGCCGGCGAGGGCCGACCAGGGATCGGTCCCTTCCTTTGCTGCCAAGGCCGTCGCCGCCCTGTCGATAGTCGTCTCGTCGGGCTCCTTCGGCAGCAGGGCCTCACCGTGACGGTCGAGAAAGCCCGTATCGATCTTTGCCGCGCAGAAATCCGCGTCGGCGGCAATGCGGGCGAGCAGGCCGGCATTGGATTTCACCGGCCAGACTTCGATGCTTTCGCAGGCTCTGGTGAGCCTGGCGAGGGCTGCGTCACGATTTGGGCCGTGAGCGATGATCTTGGCGATCATCGGATCGTAGAAGGCGGTGATCTCGTTGCCTTCCTCGACGCCGCTGTCGACCCGGACATTTTGGGGCAAGCGCAGATGATCCAGGCGGCCGATCGAGGGCAGGTAGCCGGCAGCAGGGTTTTCGGCGTAAAGGCGAGCCTCGAAAGCCCAGCCGTTCATGAGGATATCATCTTGCCCCTTCGGCAGCGGCTCGCCGGCGGCGACCTTCAATTGCCAGAGTACCAGATCCTCACCGGTGATGGCTTCGGTGACAGGGTGTTCCACCTGCAGCCTCGTGTTCATCTCCATGAACCAGATACGGTCCGGGCGCAGGCCCTCCGAGGCATCGGCAATGAATTCGATGGTGCCGGCCCCGATATAGTTCACCGCCTTCGCAGCCCTGACCGCCGCCTCACAGATTGAGGCGCGGGTGGCGGCGTCGAGGCCGGGAGCGGGGGCCTCCTCGATCACCTTCTGGTGCCTGCGCTGCAGCGAGCAGTCGCGTTCGAAGAGGTGGACGCAATTGCCGAAACGGTCGGCGAAGACCTGCACCTCGATATGGCGCGGATTGGCGATATAGCGCTCGATCAGCACGCGGTCGTCGCCGAAGGACGAGGCCGCCTCGCGGCGGCAGGAGGCGAGCAGTTCGGCAAAGTCTTGCCTCTGATCGACACGGCGCATACCCTTGCCACCGCCGCCCGCGACAGCTTTGATGAGCACGGGATAGCCCGTCGCATCCGCCTCCGCAGCAAGCCTTTCTCCGCTCTGATCCGCTCCCATATAGCCAGGTGTGACCGGCACGCCGGCGGCCTGCATCATCTGCTTGGCAGCATCCTTCAGCCCCATGGCACGGATCGCGGTAGGTGGCGCACCAACCCAGATAATGCCGGCATTCTCGACGGCTTCGGCAAACTCGGCATTTTCCGACAGGAAGCCGTAACCGGGATGGATTGCGGCCGCACTCGTCCTGTGGGCGGCCTCCAGAATACGCTTCTGTGAAAGATAGCTCTCGCGAGCAGGCGCTGGGCCGATGGCAAGAGCCTCGTCTGCCTCTGCCACGAAGGGCAGGCCGGCATCGGCCTCTGAATAAACAGCAATGGTGCGGATGCCGAGGGCTTTCGCCGTGCGGATGATCCGACGAGCGATTTCACCCCTGTTGGCTATGAGCAAGCTTTCCATCATCGCGCCACCTCACATCCGGAAGACGCCGAAGCGCGGCCCTTTGGGGATCGGCGCGTTCAGGCAGGCGGAAAAGGCAAGGCCCAGCACATCGCGCGTCTGGCGCGGATCGATGATGCCGTCGTCCCAGAGGCGTGCGGTGGCGTAGTAGGGATTGCCCTCGGCCTCGTAACCGGCGCGGATCGGCGCCTTGAAAGCTTCTTCATCTTCCACCGGCCAGCTTTCGCCGCGCGCCTCTATCGCATCACGGCGGATGGTGGCAAGCACGGAGGCCGCCTGCTCGCCGCCCATCACGCTGATACGGCTATTCGGCCACGTGAAGAGAAAACGTGGGCGATAGGCGCGGCCGCACATGCCGTAATTACCGGCGCCGAAACTGCCGCCGATGATGACGGTGACCTTGGGTACGGTGGCAGTCGCGACCGCGGTGACGAGTTTTGCCCCGTCCTTGGCGATGCCGCCTGCCTCATAACGGCCGCCGACCATGAAGCCCGATATGTTCTGCAGGAACAGCAGTGGCACGCGGCGCTGGCAGGCAAGCTCGATGAAATGCGCGCCCTTCAACGCGCTTTCGGAAAACAGCACGCCGTTATTGGCGATGATGGCGACCGGCATGCCCCAGATACGGGCAAAACCGCAGACCAGTGTCGCGCCATAGAGCGGCTTGAATTCATGCAGCTCGGAGCCATCGACGATGCGGCCGATGACCTCCCGAACGTCATAGGGCGAGCGCACATCCTCCGGGATGATACCGCCCAGATCTTCCGGATCGAGTTTTGGCGGACGTGGTGCTTGAATGTCGATATCGACTGATTTCACGCTGTTGAGGCTGGCGACGATATCGCGCACGAGAAGCAGCGCATGCTCGTCATTTTCGGCGACGTGATCGACGACACCGGAGCGGCGGCCATGGGTTTCGGCGCCGCCGAGCTCTTCGGCCGAGATGATCTCGCCGGTCGCGGCCTTCACCAAAGGCGGGCCGGCAAGGAAGATCGTACCCTGATTGCGAACGATGACTGTCTCGTCGGACATGGCAGGCACATAGGCGCCGCCCGCCGTGCAGCTTCCCATGACGCAGGCAATCTGCGGAATGCCTTCGGCCGACATCTGTGCCTGATTGTAGAAGATCGCCCCGAAATGATCGCGGTCGGGAAAGACCTCGGCCTGATGCGGGAGATTGGCGCCGCCGCTGTCGACAAGGTAGATACAGGGCAGCCGGTTCTGCATGGCGATCTCCTGCGCCCGCAGATGTTTCTTCACCGTGACAGGGAAATAGGCACCACCCTTCACCGTCGCATCATTGGCGACGATCATCACCTCGCGGCCGGAAACGCGGCCCATGCCGGTAATGATGCCGGCACCCGGCGCCTCGTCATTATACATGCCGTTCGCCGCCAGCGTGCCGATCTCCAGGAAGGGGCTGCCGGCATCGAGCAGCAACTGGATGCGATCGCGCGGCAGGAGTTTACCTTTGCCGGTGTGGCGCTCGCGCGCTGCCTGCGAGCCACCTTCACGGGTCTTTGCTGAGCGGTCGTAGAGCGCGTCGATCAGTCCTTTATTGTTGATTGTGTTGGTCTTGAAGGTCTCGCTGTCGCGATCGATGTCAGAGGAAATCACCGTCATGATGCGATGAGCTCCCGGCCGATCAGATAGCGGCGGATCTCGTTGGTTCCGGCGCCGATATCGTAAAGCTTGGCATCGCGCAGGAAACGTTCGACCGGCCACTCCTTGGTATATCCGGCGCCGCCGAGCGCCTGGATCGCCTCCAGCGACACTTTCACGGCATTCTCGCTGGCAAAGAGGATCGCCGCCGCCGCATCCGTGCGGGTCGTGCGGCCACCATCGCAGGCGCGGGCGACGGAATAGACGTAGGCGCGCGATGAATTCAGCGCGACATACATATCGGCGATCTTGCCCTGCATCAGCTGGAAGTCGCCGATCGCCTTGCCGAACTGCTTGCGCTCCCGCACATAGGGCAGCACCACGTCGAGGCAGGCCTGCATGATGCCAAGCGGACCGGCGGCGAGCACTGCACGCTCATAATCGAGGCCGGACATCAGGATCTTCACGCCGTCGCCTTCCCGGCCCATCAGTGCTTCTGCCGGCACCTCGCAATCCTGAAAGACCAATTCCGCCGTATCGCTGCCGCGCATGCCGAGCTTGGAAAGCTTTTTTGAAACGCTGAAACCGGGCATCCCTTTCTCGATGATGAAAGCTGAAATACCTTTCGGTCCGGCGGCCGGATCGGTCTTTGCGTAGACGACGAGCACATCGGCATGCGGCGCATTGGTGATCCAGTACTTCGTCCCGTTAAGGAGGTAGCGATCACCCTTGCTTTCCGCCTTGAGCCGCATTGAAACGACATCCGAGCCGGAGCTGGCTTCGGACATGGCAAGCGAGCCGACATGTTCGCCGGAAATCAGCTTTGGCAAATAGCGTTGCTTCTGCTCCGGTGTGGCCCAGCGGCGGATCTGGTTGACGCAGAGATTGGAATGGGCGCCGTAGCTCAAGCCGACGGAGGCCGAGGCACGCGAGACTTCCTCCATAGCAACGACATGTTCGAGATAGCCGAGACCGGCACCGCCGAATTCTTCTTCCACGGTGATACCGTGCAGGCCGAGCGCACCCATCTGCGGCCAGAGCTGGCGTGGAAATGTGTTGCTTTCATCGATCTCCGCTGCGAGCGGAGCAATAGTATCGGCGGCAAATCGCGCCGTCGCCTCGCGGATCGCGTCCGCGGTTTCGCCCAGCGAAAAATCAAACATGGCATTCCTCCCGCTATAATATGTAGCGCGGGTTGCTGCCGCTTCAAAGCTCCCTCGAAGGAAGCCTATTCCCACGGCGCCGATTTCGCCTCCTCGCGGCGGAAGGCGTCGGGGCTCTTGCCCATCCATTTCCGGAAGGCGCGAAAGAAGGCGCTGGGTTCGGAATAGCCGAGCTGCACGGCGATTTCGCCGATGGTCTTCGACGTGTTCAATAGCGCGTCGATGGCAAGGTCTCGGCGGATATCGTCCTTGATGCCGGCATAGCTTTGGCCCTCGTCATGCAGGCGATGGCGGAGCGTCGAGGATGGCAGGCGCATCTCGGCAGCGAGCGTCTGGAAGCTCGACCAGGCGGCGGGAGAGGTTTGCGAGAGACGACGGCGCACGGCAGCAGCAATGCCGGCATCATAGCGATAGCGCACGAGGATATTGGCCGGCGCGCCCCGCAGAAATTGCTTCAATGCCTGTTCGCTGCGCGAAATAGGCAGATCGAGCAGAGCGTTGTCGAAACCGAGCCGGCTGATCGGTTGCGAGAAACGCACCGGCGCACCGAAAAAGAGCCGGTAATCGGCGCCTTGGTTTGGCTCTTCGCATCGGAAATCGACAAGGCGGATCGGGATACGCCGGCCGACAAGCCAGCAGATGATGCCATGCAGGATGATCCAGTAGGTACGATAGGCGAAGGCCGAGCGCGGCTCGCCTGCGTCGCGAAGCTCAATCTGAGCCAGCCCGTCGCGGATAACGAGCGTACCACGCGGATCGTCCAGCACCACGTCGAGGAAACGCAAGGCCCGCCGCAGGGCATGGCCGAGCGTGGGCGCGTGCAGCACGCAATGACAGAGCAGGGTGAAGCTGCCGCTACGCATCGGTCGGGCGCCCATGCCGAAGAATTCGTCGTCGAGTTCGGCGGCGATCGCTAGCCACAATGCACCATAGGCCTCAGCTGAAACCGGTTGATCGATCCGCTGCGGCAGGCCGAGCTTGGTCAGAAGAGACGCCGTCGGCTTCCCAAGGCGGCGCAGGCTGTCGAGAGCTTCCTCGACGAAGCCCGGTGCGATCATGCGTCGCTCGATTTCGGCCATCGCTGCTTCACTCCGGCAAACCATATGGCAAAACTGGCCGAAATAATGGGGCAATTCTGTCATCGCTTGCAATAGGGCGAGGGAATAGAATCTCTGTTCAGGCGGACTCTGGAGGAGATGTCCGCCGAGCAGGGAGGAGCGATCCGTGCAAATCCGCGGCGCAAGTTTCATTGTTACCGGTGGCGGCTCAGGGCTCGGGGCGGCAACGGCACGCATGCTCGTCGAAGCCGGCGGGCGCGTGACGATTGCCGATCTCAATCTCGATGCAGGCGAGGCGATCGCTCGCGAACTGGGACAGGATGCGCGCTTCATCAAGGCCGACGTGACCGATGAAGAGGACGGTGCGGCGGTGATTGCCATGGCCGTGGATGCTTTCGGCCCGCTTCGCGGGCTTATCAACTGCGCCGGCGTAGCGCCGGCCGAGAAAGTGGTCGGCCGCGAGGGGCCGCACCGGCTGGAGAGCTTTGCCCGTACGATCGGCATCAATCTCATCGGCACTTTCAACATGATCCGGCTTGCCGCCGCCGCTATCCAGGCTGTGCAACCGGATGCGGAGGGCGAACGGGGCGTAATCGTCAATACGGCCTCGGCCGCCGCCTTCGACGGACAGATCGGTCAGGCAGCCTACGCCGCCTCCAAGGGCGGTGTCGCCGCGATGACGCTGCCGATCGCCCGCGAGCTTGCGCGTCACGGCATCCGCACCGTGTCGATCGCGCCCGGCATTTTCGAAACGCCGATGATGGCCGGCATGCCGGCGGAGGTGCGGGAAGTACTTGGCAAGAGCGTGCCTTTCCCACCGCGTCTCGGGCATCCGGCGGAATTTGCCGCGCTGGTGCGTCATATTCTTGAAAACAGCATGCTGAACGGCGAGGTCATCCGCCTCGACGGCGCATTGCGTATGGGCGCGCGATAAGCGCCTGGCCCGAAGGAGGAAACATGACCCTGCAGGATCCTATCGTCATCGTCGGTGCAGCCCGCACGCCGATCGGCAGTTTTCAGGGTGAGCTCAAGGATGCTGCGGCCCCTGAGCTCGGAGCAGCCGCAATTCGTGCGGCCCTGCAGCGCAGTGGCGTCGAGGCGGATGCAATCGAGGAGGTCGTTTTCGGTTGTGTACTGCCTGCCGGACAGGGCCAGGCGCCAGCTCGCCAGGCGGCGATCCATGCCGGCCTGCCCTTTGCGACAGGGGCAAGCACCGTCAACAAGATGTGCGGCTCCGGCATGAAGGCGGTCATGATCGCTCATGACCTGATTGCGGTGGGAAGCGCTTCCGTGGCGGTCGCGGGTGGCATGGAAAGCATGACCAATGCGCCCTATCTCCTTGATCGTGCCCGTGCCGGTTACAGGCTTGGTCATGGGCGGGTCGTGGATCATATGTTCCTCGACGGGCTGGAGGATGCATATGACAAGGGGCGCTTGATGGGCAGCTTCGCGGAGGATTGCGCCGAAGCCTATCAGTTCACACGTGAGGCGCAGGATGCCTATGCGGTCGCCTCGCTGACCCGGGCGCAGAAGGCGATTTCCGGAGGCTATTTTGACAGCGAAATCGTGCCCGTGACGGTGAAATCCGGCAAGGCCGAGCAGGTGGCAAGCCGTGACGAACAGCCGGGTAAGGCGAGGCCTGACAAGATCCCGACCCTGAAGCCGGCCTTTCGTGACGGCGGCACGGTGACTGCCGCCAATTCCAGTTCGATTTCCGATGGTGCGGCGGCGCTCGTTCTGATGCGGCGCTCGGAGGCGGATCGCCGCGACCTGAGGCCGCTTGCCACCATCCTCGGCCATGCCACGCATTCGCAGGCCCCCAATCTCTTCGCCACCGCGCCGATCGGCGCTTTGCAGAAGCTTTCCGATCGCACCGGTCTGCCGCTTTCCGATGTCGATCTCTTCGAAATCAACGAGGCCTTTGCCGTCGTTGCCATGGCGGCGATGCGCGACCTCGACCTGCTGCATGAGAAGGTCAATGTACATGGCGGCGCTTGCGCGCTTGGCCATCCGATCGGCGCGTCCGGAGCCCGTATTCTGGTGACGCTTCTGTCGGCGCTGGAGCGTTACGACCTGAAGCGCGGCATGGCCGCACTTTGCATCGGCGGTGGCGAGGCAACCGCCGTCGCCATCGAGCGGCACTAGGGGAGGGGGCCGATGATCCTTTCTGAACTTCAGCAGCAGATCCGCGATCTCGCGCGTGACTTCGCCCGCGAGCGGCTGGCGCCGGGCGCGGCCAAACGCGACCGGGAATCTCTTTTCCCGCGCGAAGAGTTGAAGGAGATGGGCGAACTCGGTCTGCTTGGCATGCTCGTGCCTGAGACCTACGGCGGATCGGATACCGGTGTCATCGCCTATGCCGCAGCCATTGAGGAGATCGCGGCCGGTGACGGGCCATGCTCGACCATCATGAGCGTGCACAGTTCGGTCGGCTGCGTGCCGATCCTGAAATTCGGCAATGAGGAGCAGCGCCAGCGCTTCCTGCCGAAACTTGCCAGCGGTGAATGGATCGGCGGCTTTGCCCTGACGGAGCCTCAGGCGGGTTCGGATGCCTCGAACCTGAAGACGCGGGCGCGGCGCGACGGCGACCATTATGTGCTCGATGGTTCAAAGCAATTCATCACCTCGGGCAAGAACGGCCAGGTCATCATCGTCTTTGCCGTCACTGATCCCGAGGCCGGCAAGAAGGGTATCACCGCCTTCATCGTGCCGACCGATACGCCGGGTTATGAGGTGATCCGGGTCGAGGAAAAGCTTGGCCTTCATTCCTCCGACACCTGCCAGATCGCCTTCACCGGCATGCGCATTCCGGCCGAGCTCAGGCTTGGTGAGGAGGGTGAGGGCTATCGTATCGCGCTTGCCAATCTCGAGGGCGGACGGATCGGAATTGCGGCGCAGGCCGTCGGCATGGCGCAGGCGTCCTTCGAGGCGGCGCGCGACTATGCCCGTGAGCGGACTGCCTTCGGCAAGCCGATCGTCGAACACCAAGCCATTGCCTTCCGGCTCGCCGACATGGCGACGCGGATCGAGGCGGCGCGCCAGCTCGTCTTCCATGCGGCCTCGCTAAGGGAGGCGGGACAGCCATGCCTGTCGGAGGCTTCCATGGCAAAGCTCTTTGCCTCTGAGATGGCCGAGCGTGTCTGCTCAGATGCGATCCAGATCCATGGCGGTTATGGTTACATAGCCGACTATCCGGTTGAGCGGATCTATCGCGATGTGCGCATCTGCCAGATCTATGAGGGAACAAGCGACGTGCAGCGCATGGTGATTGCCCGCAACCTATAACGATAAGGTCCGGCTTCTGGAGGAGAGGAGCGGGGCCGATAGAGGGAGGAAAAAGACCACATGGTGGAATCTGCTCGTTTGAGCCTGCATGTCCCCGAACCCGCCGTCCGCCCGGGCGGCCATCCCGATTTTTCCAATGTCAAGATCGCCAAGGCTGGGTCGGTGCCGAGGCCGGAGGTCGATGTCGCGTCTGAAGACATCCGTGAGCTTGCCTATTCGATCATCCGTGTGCTGAACCGCGACGGCGAGGCGGTCGGTCCCTGGGCAGGGTCTTTGACGGACGAGGAATTGCTGACCGGGCTTCGAAACATGATGAAGCTGCGCGCTTTCGATGCCCGCATGCTGATGGCGCAGCGTCAGGGCAAGACCTCCTTCTACATGCAGCATCTCGGTGAAGAGGCGGTCAGCTGCGCCTTCCGCAAGGCATTGCAGAAGGGAGACATGAATTTCCCGACCTATCGCCAGGCAGGCCTCTTGATCGCCGACGACTACCCGATGGTCGAGATGATGAACCAGATCTACTCGAACGAGAGCGACCCGCTGCGCGGGCGCCAGCTCCCCATCATGTATTCCTCCAAGGAGCACGGCTTCTTCACGATCTCGGGCAATCTCGCGACCCAATATGTGCAGGCGGTCGGCTGGGCCATGGCCTCGGCGATCAAGAATGACAGCCGCATTGCCGCGGCCTGGATTGGTGACGGCTCGACGGCGGAATCGGATTTCCATTCGGCCCTGGTCTTTGCTTCCACCTACAAGGCGCCTGTTATCCTCAACATCGTCAACAATCAGTGGGCGATCTCCACCTTCCAGGGCATTGCCCGCGGCGGCTCCGGCACATTTGCCGCCCGTGGCCTCGGCTTTGGCATTCCGGCACTACGGGTCGATGGCAACGATTATCTCGCCGTCCATGCCGTTGCCCGCTGGGCGGCTGAGCGCGCCCGGCGCAATCTTGGCCCGACGCTGATCGAATATGTCACCTATCGCGTCGGCGCCCATTCGACCTCCGACGATCCGAGCGCCTATCGCCCGAAGACGGAATCGGAAGCCTGGCCGCTCGGCGATCCCGTCCTGCGGCTGAAGAAGCACTTGATCGTCAGGGGCGTTTGGTCAGAGGAGCGCCATACTCAGGCCGAAGCGGAGATCCTGGATGAGGTGATTGAGGCTCAACGTCAGGCCGAGGGGCACGGCACGCTGCATGACGGCGGCAAGCCCTCGGTGCGCGATATCTTCGAAGGCGTCTATGCCGAGATGCCGCCGCATATCCGCCGCCAGCGGCAGAAGGCGGGGTACTGACATGGCCCGGATGACGATGATCGAGGCCGTACGCAGCGCCATGGACGTCTCGATGGCGCGTGATGACAATGTCGTGGTTTTCGGCGAGGATGTCGGTTACTTCGGCGGCGTCTTCCGCTGCACGCAGGGCCTGCAGGCGAAATACGGCAAGACGCGCTGCTTCGACACGCCGATCAGCGAATCCGGCATTGTCGGCACGGCGATCGGCATGGCGGCCTATGGGCTGAAGCCCTGTGTCGAAATCCAGTTCGCCGATTATATGTATCCGGCTTACGACCAGCTGACGCAGGAGGCGGCGCGCATCCGCTACCGCTCAAACGGCGATTTCACCTGCCCGATCGTCGTGCGCATGCCGACCGGCGGCGGCATTTTCGGCGGCCAGACACACAGCCAGAGCCCGGAAGCGCTCTTCACCCATGTCTGCGGCCTGAAAGTGGTCGTGCCCTCCAATCCCTATGATGCCAAGGGCCTGTTGATCGCCGCGATCGAGGATCCCGACCCCGTCATGTTCCTGGAGCCGAAGCGGCTCTATAACGGACCTTTCGATGGCCATCACGAGCGGCCAGTGACGCCATGGTCGAAGCATGATCTTGGCGAGGTACCGGAGGGACATTTTACGATCCCGATCGGCAAGGCTGAGGTACGGCGCAAGGGCTCTGCTGTGACGGTCGTTGCCTACGGCACGATGGTACATGTGGCGCTTGCCGCCGCCGAGGATGCCGGCATCGATGCCGAGGTGATCGATCTCCGGAGCCTTTTGCCGCTCGACCTCGATACCATCGTCAAATCCGTCGCCAAGACCGGGCGCTGCGTCGTCGTGCATGAAGCAACCCTGACATCGGGTTTCGGTGCGGAGGTCGTTTCGCTGGTGCAGGAACATTGCTTCTATAATCTGGAAGCCCCGGTCGTGCGCGTAGCAGGCTGGGATACGCCCTATCCGCACGCGCAGGAGTGGGACTATTTCCCCGGACCCGGCCGCGTCGGACGCGCGCTTGCCGAAGTGATGGAGGCCTGAACCATGGGCGAATTCATCATCAAGATGCCCGATGTCGGGGAAGGTGTCGCCGAGGCAGAACTTGTCGAATGGCATGTGAAGACCGGCGATCCCGTGCGCGAGGACATGGTGATCGCCGCCGTCATGACCGACAAGGCCACCGTCGAAATTCCCTCGCCCGTCAGCGGCACGGTGACCTGGCTTGCCGGTGAGATCGGCGATCGAATTGCCGTCAAGGCGCCGCTGGTGCGCATCGAGACGACAAGCGGAGCCGGAGAGGCGGAACCCGAAACGGTTCCTCAGCCGCGGCCCGCCGAGCCCGTGAAAGCAGAAGCTCCGAAACCCGTTCCGAAGGCGCCGGCGCCGGCAGCTCCGCCGACCGAAAAGCCACTCGCTGCGCCATCGGTACGGCTGTTTGCCCGCGAGAGCGGTGTAGATCTAAGGCAGGTGCAGGGCACAGGGCCGGCCGGCCGTGTCCTGCGCGAAGATATCGATCAGTTCCTAAGCCAGGGGTTGGCGCCCGCTCCGGCGCGTACCGGCCTGGCAAAGAAGACGACGACCGAGGAGATCAAGCTCACCGGTCTTCGGCGCCGCATTGCCGAAAAGATGGTGCTTTCGACCTCACGCATTCCCCACATCACCTATGTGGAGGAGGTGGATATGACGGCGCTCGAGGAACTACGCGCCACAATGAATGCCGACCGCAAGGCCGAGCATCCCAAGCTGACGGTGTTGCCCTTCCTGATGCGGGCGCTCGTGAAGGCGATTTCCGATCAGCCCGATGTCAACGCCACCTTCGATGATGATGCCGGCATCATCACGCGCCATAGCGCCGTGCATATCGGCATTGCCACGCAGACGCCGGCGGGGCTCACCGTGCCCGTGGTGCGGCATGCCGAAGCGCGCGGCATCTTCGATTGCGCAGTCGAAATGAGCCGGCTGGCGGAAGCGGCGCGTTCTGGTACCGCAACACGTGACGAACTGTCAGGCTCGACCATCACCATCAGTTCGCTCGGGGCTCTCGGCGGCATCGTTTCCACGCCCGTCATCAATCACCCGGAAGTGGCGATCATCGGCGTCAACAAGATCGCGATACGGCCGGTCTGGGACGGTGCGCAATTCGTGCCGCGCAAGATGATGAACCTCTCCTCCAGCTTCGATCACCGCATCATCGACGGCTGGGACGCGGCAACCTTCGTGCAGCGCATCCGCACGCTGCTCGAAACGCCAGCGCTCATTTTCATCGAAGGCTGAGCCATGAAAGAGATTGTCTGCAAGCTCCTTGTCATCGGTGCAGGTCCCGGCGGTTATGTCTGCGCCATCCGTGCCGGCCAGCTCGGCATCGACACTGTCATCGTCGAGGCCGGTAAGCCGGGCGGTACCTGCCTGACGGTCGGCTGCATTCCCTCCAAGGCGCTGATTCATGCCGCAGAGGAATTCGACGCCACGCAGAAAATGCTTACGGGCAAGAATCCGATGGGCATCCGCGTCGAGGGCGCCTCGATCGATCTGGCAAAAACAATCACCTGGAAGGACGGTATCGTCGGCCGGCTGACGAGCGGCGTCTCCGGCCTGTTGCAGAAGGCGCGCGTGAAGATCGTCCACGGCCGCGCTCATTTCCGCGATGGCAAGACGGTCGAGGTAGAGACGGAAACCGGCCAGCAGATCATTCGTGCCGAGACCGTCGTCATCGCCACCGGCTCCGATCCGGTTGAACTCCCGAACCTGCCTTTTGGTGGCCGCGTTATTTCTTCGACCGAGGCGTTGTCGTTGGGCGAATTGCCGAAAAATCTCGTCGTGGTCGGCGGCGGCTATATCGGGCTGGAACTCGGGACAGCATTCGCGAAGATGGGATCGCAGGTGACGGTGGTCGAGGCAACGCAGCAGGTGCTGCCGCAATATGATGCCGATCTCGTTCGGCCTGTCATGCGCAAGATGACCGAGCGCGGCATCCGCGTCTTGACCGGCGCGAAGGCGATCGGCCTTTCCGATGCTGGTGATGGACTTGTCGTCGAAACGCCTGACGGCCGGCAACAGGCGCTTGCCGCAGACCGTATTCTGGTGACTGTCGGCCGTCGTCCGAGAACGGCGGGCTCAGGCCTCGAAGAGCTTGATCTCGACCGCGCCGGTCCGTTCCTCAGGATCGACGATCGCTGCCGCACGTCCATGCGCGGCATTTATGCCATCGGTGATGTTACCGGCGAGCCTATGCTCGCGCATCGGGCCATGGCGCAGGGGGAAATGGTGGCGGAGATCGTTGCCGGAAAGAAACGCGCCTGGGACAAGCGCTGCATTCCGGCGATCTGTTTTACCGATCCGGAAATCGTCAGCGCCGGTCTGTCCCCGTCAGAAGCACGCGCCCAGGGTTATGATATCAGGACCGGCCAGTTTCCCTTTAGCGCCAATGGGCGGGCGATGACCATGCTCTCGGAGGAGGGATTCGTGCGGGTCGTGGCGCGGGCCGACACCAATCTGGTCCTCGGCCTGCAGGCGGTGGGCGCTGGGGTTTCCGAACTCTCGGCCGCCTTCGCGCTTGCCATCGAAATGGGCGCGCGGCTGGAAGATATCGCCGGCACGATCCATGCTCATCCGACGCGCAGCGAAGCGGTCATGGAAGCGGCACTGAAAGCCCTGGGGAACGCTCTTCACATTTGAGCCGCTCGCCGCCTGCTGATAGTGGAGGCTACTCTGCGTCAGGTTCCGCGCCGGTCGAGCGCCGTTCGATGAGTTCTCCCGAAAGGCGGATGGTCGTGGCTGCCCGCAGCAATGCCGATGTATCTCCCTCGATCATTTCGACGACGACGCGCACGATTTCATCGACCGGCTGGCGGAAAGTGGTGAGGTTGTAGTGTGGCCAGCCTGCCATCGGGATGTCGTCGAAGCCCGCAACGAGGATATCGTCGGGCACGCGGCAGCCTGCCTCCTCCTTGAGGGCATCGATGCCGCCGATCGCCAGAATGTCGTTGGCAAAGAAGATCGCATCGGTGCTTTTCCCGGCGGCAATTTCAAGCGCGGCCTTGCGGCCGGCATGGTAGCTGTATTCCTGGCCCTCGATCTGGACGCTCAGCGTCATGCCAAGTTCCGCAATCCGCGTGACGAAGCCGCTCTGGCGTTCGCGGTTAGTGGTCGTGTGGCTGAGACCGGCGACATAAGCGACCCTTCGGGCGCCCTGCCGATGGAAATGATCGGCGATGGCGCGGGCACCCTCGACATTGTTGCAGGCGACACAGCTGAGGTTCGTGTCTTCGATGACGCGGTTGATCAGGATGGCCGGCCTGCCTTCCGTTGCCCAGCTCAGCGTCGAGCCTGACAAGATCGTCGCAGAAATGACGATGACAGCGTCCACGTTGTATCGGCGCAGTGCCGAAAGCTGCTCTTCGAGGTTCGATCCCTTGGTGATGTTAAAGAGAAGGCTCTGCAGGCCGATGCGTTGCAGCGAGCGCGAGAGTTTTTCGATCAGGCCCGGATAGAAGGGATTCTGCATGTCGGAGACGACGATGCCGATAATGTTCGTGCGGCTCTTCGAGAGCATGCTGGCGATCGCATTCGGTTGATAGTCGACTTCTGCCGCATATTTCAGGATCCGCTCGCGCAGATCGGCTGCGATGCTTGCGCCTGGTGTAAAGGCACGCGATACAGCCGACTGGCTGACGCCAAGCATGCGCGCAAGTTCGCGGGCCGTAATCGGCTTTCGGCTGAACGCTTCGCCGGACGGTTCTCCCTGCAAGGACGGCGATCCCTGTTTGCGCATGATCCATTTCCCCGGTTGCCACTACCTTTCCTACACTTTTTGCATTCGGATGCAACAATTTCAACTGCTGCTTATACGCAGTCGCTAAGTCGTCCATTGATAGTTCTTCCAACTCTCGAATCCAGGCGCCCGAGTGCGCTGCCGCATCCAAGAGCCGACGAAATAAGGAAGTATCCGATTTTTGTATGCTCGATATCCAGCAGTGAGCATTTTTGCAGATTCCGGCATAAAACCTGTTCCAATTTCAATTCAATCGCCTTGTTGCATACGGATGCAAATTGGAAGATGCTTTCCTCAACAACAACACCGGCGCTGAAAACGTCCGTTCTCCGAGGGAATGCCAGTGGGTACGATCATCAAGTCCGTCGAAGCTTTTCAGGTGAAATGGGAGCCCAATGAGCCGCCGGGTCGCCGCACGGCTCTCGTGCGCGTGACGACCCAAGATGGCATCGTCGGCCACGGCGAAGCCTCGCCGATGATGGGCGGCGAGCACTCGCTCGGCGTCGTCAGAGATTTCGCAGCCTCGCTCGTCGGTGCGGATGCGCTCGACCAGTCGGTCCTCTACGATCGGCTGCTGCATAAATATGTAAAGCTCGGCCCGGAAGGCGCCGTCACCGGCGCGCTTGCCGCCCTCGATATTGCCCTCTGGGACATCAAGGGCAAGCACTTCAACCAGCCAGTCTACAAGCTGCTCGGCGGCGCCTGGCGTACGGAACTGCCCTTCTATTCCTCGGTTGGCAACAATGCCGGCCGCACTGTCGATGAAACCGTTCGCGTGGTCGAGCATCGCTGGAAGGCCGAAAAGCCGGCTGCCATAAAGATCCGCTGGGACGGCGACCGCACGCGTCAGGACTATGATATTCCAGGTGACATCGCCAAGGCAAAGGCCGTGCGCAAGCTGGTGGGCGACGATTTCCCGCTCGCCTTCGATGCCAACAACCAATATTCCGTCGGCGGCGCCATCCGGGTCGGCCGCGCGCTCGAAGAGCTCGGCTATGTCTGGTTCGAGGAACCGGTCCAGCACTATAACGTGCGCGCCATGGGCGAGGTTGCCCAGCGTCTCGACATCACGGTTTCGGCTGCCGAACAGTCCTATACCACCCAGGCTGTCGTCGACATGATCAATGCAGGCGTGCGCATGGTGCAGCCCGATATCATCAAGATGGGCGGCATTACCGGCCTCATGCAGTGTGCCGCGATCTGCTTTGCGCATGGCGTCGAGCTCGTTCCGCATCAGACCCAGCCGACCATCGCCCATGTGGCGAACCTGCATGTGCTTGCGACGCTGATGCACAATACCAAGCCCGCCGAATTCTCCGATCCGTCGACTCGCATGCATGTCGGCTTTGCCAATCCGCCGATCCCGGAAGACGGCAAGTTCAAGGTTCCGTCCGGTCCGGGCCTCGGCCTGATCGTTGAAGATGCCGAGCTCGACAACCGGCGAAGCTGAATATTCTGACAAGTGGGAGGAAATGACATGAACCTGAGAAGACGCCAGTTTCTGGAACTGACCGCGGCCACGGCTGCGATGAGCATGCTTGGATCCGCCATTGCGCGTGCAGCAAGCGATCCCGACACCATCCGCATCGGCATTGCCGCCAGCGGTCCCCGCAGCAGCGATCCGAACTATACGACGCAGGGGGGCGACAACTGGGCGACCGAGCAGATGTACGAACAGCTCGTGCGCCCCGATGACGGCACCTTCGCCACGACGCCGGACCAGTATCGGCCAACGCTCGCCACCGAGTGGTCCGCTTTGTCAGATGCCAAGACCTGGACCTTCAAACTCCGTCAGGGCGTGCAGTTCCACAAGGGTTTTGGTGAAATGACGGCGGAAGACGTCGTCTTCTCGTTCAAGCGCGCCATGGCCGACGGCACGAACAAGCCGATCCTGTCGAATGTCGCCGATGTCGTCGCGAACGGCCGTTATGAGGTCGTCATCACGCTGAAGAATTCAGACGTGAACCTGCTCGGCACGACAATCTTCCTCAACAACACTTCGATTGTCTCCAAGAAGGCCTATGACCAGATCGGCGCGGACAAGTTCAAGACGGATGCCGTCGGCACCGGCCCCTACGAACTTACCCGCTTCGACAATCAGTGGGGCACAGCGCTGAAGCGCCATGAAACCTATTGGGGTGAAAAGGCGAAAATCGCCAAGGTCGAATCCGTCTATATCGCCGATACGACGGCCCGCACGCTCGCGCTGCTCTCTGGCGACGTCGACATGATCGAGGCCGTCCGTGCGCCGGGCTGGGTCGATTCCATGCTGCAGCGCGACCCGACGCTGCAGTTCGACATGACGTCGCCGGGTTCGTTCAACACGCTGCATATCAACCTGAAGCGCAAGCCGTTCGACAATATCAAGGTGCGCCAGGCGATCATGTACGCCGTCGACCGCCATGCGGTCGGCAATGCGTTGAAGCCGATGGGCGGCTTTACGGCCGGCCTGCAGCCCGACGTCTTCCCCGGCGGCTTCAAGACCGAAGACCTGCCGCCGGAGCTTCAGTACAATTACGATCCGGACAAGGCCAAGGCGCTGCTTGCCGAAGCCGGTTTCCCCGATGGTTTCGACTTCGACAGCAATGTCAGCCAGCGCGAGGACTATGCCTCCATCATGCTGATCGTGCAGGAGCAGCTGCGTTCCGTCGGCATGCGCATGAACCTGCATATCGGCGATCACACCGCCTATCATGCTGACAATCAGCACGACAAGAATACGCTGGCCCTGCATTCGTCCAGCTATCCGCCGATCCCGACGCAGCTCTACATCCAGCAGCTGTCGACCAAGGCGGAAGTCAAGCCGGATGGATCTGGTGGTATCAACTACAGCCATTACGGCGTGGTCATGCCTGGTATCGACGACCTGCTCGCCAAGGCACTGCAGGCGACCGACTACAAGGCCTATGTCGATTACTGCAAGCAGATCGAACTTCAGGTCCTGCGCGACCTGCCGTTGATCGGTATGTCGACGCTCTCCTTCACGGTTGCCCGCAATGCACGCCTCGACCTCGGCTACAAGGTGCAGAGCGGCTATGCGCGCTGGCGCTTCCACCACGCGACCAAGAAGGCCTGATCTCCAGGTCGCGATGAATGCGAGTGAATGAACATGGCTAGATATTTTCTCCTCCGGCTGGCGGATGCCATTCCGACAATCTGGCTGGTGCTCACGCTCGTGTTTATCGCGATGCGGATCCTGCCGGGTGATCCGGCGATTGCGGCTCTGGGAGACATGGCTCTCCCGGAGCAGCTCGCCGCCTTCCGCCACAAGATGGGGCTCGATGTGCCGCTGTGGCAGCAGTACATCAACTTCCTGATCGGCGTGCTTAGCCTCGATTTCGGCCAGTCGTACATGAATGGCGAGCCGGTGCTGCGCCTGATCGTCGCCAATCTGCCTTACACGATCGAGCTGACGGTCGCGGCGATGATCATCGGCGTCGGTGCCGGTGTGCCTTTCGGCGTGCTAGCTGCGACCCATCGCGACCGGCTGCCGGATTCCGGCATGCGTCTCTTTTCGCTGCTTGGCTATGCCATTCCGGACTTCTATCTCGGCGCGCTGCTCCTGATCGGATTTGCGCTGAACCTCGGCTGGTTCCCGATCAATGGCGGCGGCGATGGTTTCGCGGATCGCATGTACCATATCGTGCTACCGGCGCTGACGCTTGCACTCGTCAAAGCCGCCTTCATCGGCCGGCTGTCGCGGACCGCACTTCTGGAAACGCTCGGTAAGGATTATGTCCGCACCGCCCGTGCCAAAGGTGCCCGTGAACCGCGTGTCATCTATCGCCACGGTCTGCGCAATGCGTTGCTGCCGCTTTCGACCGGCATGGGGCTCAGCCTGCTTGCCACGCTGTCAGGGTCGGTCGCCGTCGAGCTGGTCTTCAACAGGCCGGGCCTCGGACGTCTGCTCATCCAAGCGATCAACGAGCGTGACTACGGCATCATCCAGGGTGGCGTCGTTGTCTTTGCGCTCCTCGTCCTTCTCATCAATCTGGTGATGGATCTTCTCTACATCGTCATCGATCCAAGAATCCGGGTGAAATAATGAGCATCATCACGCAAACGCCGGGATCCCCCTTGCAGGCCTTTGAGCAGCCTTCGCTGGCGCCTGCGCCCGGCCTCCTGTCGCTTCTGTCCCGAACGCTGCTCCGGCGGCCCTCGACGCTTTTCGCGTTGGCAATCGCGCTCGTCTTCTTCGTGATTGCGGTCTTTGCACCGCTGCTTGCGCCCTATGATCCGCTGGCCCAAAGCATCCTCTCGATCAACAAGATGCCATCGGCCGCTCATTGGCTCGGCACCGACCAGTTCGGGCGCGACGTTCTCTCGCGCATGATCCACGGGTCGCGCAACTCGCTGCTGTTTGGCCTGATTTCGCCTGTGCTTGCGGCGCTAGTCGGCACCGCGCTTGGCGTGACCGCCGGTTATTTCGGCGGGCTGATCGATCGCGTCATCAGCCGCTTCATCGACCTGCTGCTCGCCTTCCCGGAACTGCTGCTCGCAATCATCATCGCAGCCGTGCTCGGCGGCGCCTTCTGGAATATCATTGCCGTCATCACCGTTGCCTTCATTCCGGGTTTTGCCCGTGTGGCCCGCGCCTCGACACTGTCCGTCAAGCAGGAGCCCTATGTGGAAGCAGCGATCGCCGTGGGCGTGCGTACGCCCGTCATCATCTTCCGCCATATCATCCCGAATATCGCGGCGCCTATCGTCGTGCTAATGACGCTCTGGGTCGCCTCCGCCATCCGTCTCGAAGCCTCGTTGAGCTTCCTCGGCATCGGCACTCGTGCTCCCAATCCGAGCTGGGGCAACATCATCCGCGATGGCCTCAACAACCTCTTCGGCTCGCCCTGGCCGATCATTGCCGCCGGCTTTGCCATCACCTGCGTAGTGCTCTCCTTCAACCTGATCGGCGATGCCGTGCGCGACATGCTGGACCCGGAGACGAGCCAATGACGTCTAAACCACAGACACCATTGCTCAAGGTTGACGGCCTCACCGTCGAATTCGGCCCGAAGGATTCTCCGATCCGGGTTGTGAACGGCGTCTCGTTCGAGATCGAGGCCGGCGGTTCGGTCGGCATCGTCGGCGAATCCGGTTCCGGCAAGTCGATCACGTCGCTGGCGATTATGCGGCTGATCCCCAATCCGCCTGGCCGCATCGCGCAAGGGCGCATCGAGCTTGAAGGCGTCAACCTTCTTGATCTGCCGAAGACGAAGCTGCCCGAGATCCGCGGCCGCGACATCGCAATGATCTTTCAGGAGCCGATGAGCTCGCTGAACCCGGTCATGACGATCGGCGACCAGATCGGCGAGGCGATCAAGCTGCATGAGAAGATGAGCCGCGGAGAGCGCCGCGCCCGCATCATCGAACTCCTGAAGCTTGTCGGCATCCCCAA
>NZ_JBFRCX010000020.1:0-104656 GCF_052113285.1 Rhizobium sp. YAF28
GCCGCTGTCAAGGCTCCGGGCTTCGGCGATCGCCGCAAGGCCATGCTGGAAGACATCGCTATCCTCACGGGCGGCACTGTCATCTCCGAAGACCTCGGCATCAAGCTCGAGTCCGTCACCCTCGACATGCTCGGCCGCACCAAGAAGGTTTCGATCTCCAAGGAAAACACCACGATCGTCGACGGCGCCGGCGCCAAGTCCGACATCGAAGGCCGTGTTGCCCAGATCAAGGCCCAGATCGAAGAAACCACCTCTGACTACGACCGCGAAAAGCTGCAGGAACGTCTTGCCAAGCTCGCTGGCGGCGTTGCCGTCATCCGCGTCGGCGGTTCGACGGAAATCGAAGTGAAGGAAAAGAAGGACCGCATCGACGACGCTCTCAACGCGACGCGCGCTGCTGTTCAGGAAGGTATCGTCCCGGGCGGCGGTATTGCTCTCCTGCGCTCCTCCACGAAGATCAAGGCCAAGGGTGAAAACCAGGATCAGGAAGCCGGCGTCAACATCGTTCGCCGCGCGCTCCAGTCGCTGGTTCGCCAGATCGCAGAAAACGCTGGTGACGAAGCTTCGATCGTTGTCGGCAAGGTCCTCGACAAGAACGAAGACAACTACGGCTACAACGCCCAGACGTCTGAATATGGCGACATGATCGCCATGGGCATCGTCGACCCGGTCAAGGTTGTCCGTACGGCTCTGCAGAACGCAGCTTCGGTTGCTTCGCTGCTGATCACCACGGAAGCCATGATCGCCGAGCTGCCGAAGAAGGACGCTCCGGCAATGCCAGGCGGCATGGGCGGCATGGGCGGTATGGACATGATGTGATAGGCCAACGGCCTTTCACAGCATCGTCCACGAAACCGCCCATCATCTAAGATGGTTCAGCACCTCGAGCGCGCTGAACTGGCGGTATGGACATGATGTGATGGGCGCAAGCCATCACTGATATCCATTCCGATCTCCGGAATAGAAAGGGCGGTCTTCGGGCCGCCCTTTTTTATTCAGTCGATTCGAAAATAACCGCGGCTTAAGCTGCGACTTAAGGCGCGGTTTTGGGTCCAAAACTTTCGCGAGGCTTGCGTACTTCGCATTTTCCCCTTCAATGAAATTCGGTCTCAGAGCTGTCTAATTTACGAAAACCGCATGCTATGGTGTGTGTGAAACCGTTCCCACAATGCATAAATGAGACTTTTGAACACAAAACTAGCGGATAACGCGCAATCCGGGCAAAATCCAATCATAACGTCAACCTAACGCCCCGGAAAAAGCCGTTGCCGTTTGCGCAAAAGCTCCTATAAATCCGCGCTGCAATTGACGTTCGCCCGGAACAATTCTCGCCACAGACGAGACCGGACACGCCAAAGGCCATGCGTGAACATTCGGGCTTTCGAAGGTCTCCGCGAACATACGAGATTAAATCTTGCGGGAGACATTCGAGCGGCGACCATCAAAGGCGCAGCCGAACAGCTGTTCCCGCAAGGTGAAAGCACAGGCATGATGCCTGGCGCTACGTGATCCTGTTTCTTTGTGTTTGCCGAGCGTGTGGCAGGGGAGCCGCACCCAAACTGGGGAACGCCTTGTTTAAGATCGCCAAAGCCAATGCTGCCGCACCCTTGATGCCCGGCTCGCTGGACTACAACAATCATAATCACGACATGTTGGCGCAGTTTTCCGTCTCCGAAAGCTGGATCGGAGACTTTTCGACTGGAGTCATCAGGCTCGGCGAATGGAGCGCGATGCTGCACGGTCTCTCGGCGCAGGAATGCGGCCTATTGAGCCTGGTGCGCTGTTACGATCCCAAGGACCGCAACCACGTTCTGCAGCTCTTCGAGCAGGCTGCGACGCTTTCCTCATCCTTCTGCTTTTTGACGACCATCATCATGCCGAACGGCTTTCGCCAGCCGCTCTTCTGCATGGGCGAATCCAACGGGCTGGAAGAAAAGTACAGCGGCAGCATGGTCGGCGTTTTCGTCTTCCCGCGCTTCAAGCTGGAAGGCGCCAGCCAGATCGCCAGCCGGCAGTAAGCGCGCTTTAAACGTGGGCTTGCTCCTCGTGCTGCCGACAGGATCAATCCGGAGAGCCTCATGGGCAGGGAAAGCACATCTCCGACCGATGCGGGTCACATCTTTCCCGGGATACGATGGGAGGATGCCGCCGGCGAAAGTTCCGGCTGGTCGCCGACTGGCCTTGCCGCACTTTCCCTTAGATTGAGTGAGGGCGAATCCTCCGCATTCATGATCGTTCAGGCAGGACGGCTGATCTATCAGTGGGGCGACCTTACTCTCAAATCCAGCGTCGCCTCGGTGCGGAAAAGCCTGATCAACGTGTTATACGGCATCTTCATCGCCGAGGGCCGGATCAACGCGAATGCGACGCTCGCGGATCTTGATATTGACGACACCGAGCCCCTGACGCCGGCAGAGCGGCAGGCAACCGTCATGAACCTGCTGATGGCCCGATCCGGTGTCTATCTGCCTTCGGTCTACGACACGGAGAAGGGACGCCCGGCGAGAGGAAGCCATCCGCCGGGAACGCACTGGTTCTACAATAACTGGGATTTCAACGTCCTCGGCACGATCATCCAGCGCGCGACAGACCAAAATCTGTTTGACGCCTTCGTGTCGCGGCTCGTCCTTCCGCTCCAGATGGAAGATTATGCGCCGGGAGACGGCTGGTTCCAGCATGGTCCTCAATCATTGCACCCGGTCTATAAGATCAGTATGTCGGCCCGCGATCTTGCGCGGGTTGGGCTGCTTTATCTGCGTTCCGGCTGTTGGGGAGACAAGCAGATCGTTCTCGAAAGCTGGGTCAGCGACAGCACCGCCATTCATTCGGAAGTCGGCGCCGGACATGGTTATGGCTATCTCTGGTGGGCCACAGAAGCGCACGCCGGGGGCGATAGCATGGCGACACATGTGCCGATGTTCTACGCCAGTGGATGGGGTGGCCAGTATCTGATCGTGCTGCCGACGCTCGATCTTGTCATCGTTCACAGATCCGCCTCGTCCAAAAGGAGCGGCAGCGGTGCCAGCCATGTCCAGATGGGCGCAATATTGCGCCTCGCGCTAGCTGCGATGAATGGGCAAGGTTAGACCGACCCAAGACCGGCCTAACGTTCAATCCAAACTCAGGCCAAAACTCAGGCCGGCTTGACCGGAATGTTGAGGCCCTTCTCGCTCGCCGGGCGGGCGATGCAGCGCTGCAGCCAGTCCATGACGGCCGGGAATTTCGCATAGTCCAGCACTTCGCGGCCGCCATAGAAGATATCGGCGCCACGGATCCACGGGAAGGTGGTGATGTCGGCGATGGTGTATTGGTCGCCCATGATCCACTGGCGGCCCTGCAGGCGGCTTTCCAGCACGCTCAATAGGCGCTTCGCCTCGTCGCGGTAGCGCTCCACGGGGTAGGAATTGTTGGCGACCTTATCGGCGGCGAATTTGTAGAAATGGCCAAACTGGCCGAACATCGGGCCAATGCCCGCCATCTGGAAAAAGACCCATTGGATGGTTTCATAGCGGCCTGCAGCATCAGCCGGGATCAGCTTGCCGGTCTTTTCCGCCAGATAGAGCAGGATGGCGCCGGATTCGAAGAGCCCTATCGGCTTTCCGTCCGGGCCATTGGGATCTACGATTGCGGGGATACGGCCATTTGGGTTCAGCGATACGAATTCCGCCGTCTTCTGATCCGTCGTCGCGAAGGACACATAGTGGGGCTCATAGGGCAGAGCGAGCTCCTCCAGCGCCACTGAAATCTTCACGCCATTCGGCGTCTGAAGCGAATAAAGCTGGATAATGTCGGAGTTTTTCGCCGGCCAGCGGCTGGTGATCGGAAATGCGGAAAGATCTGCCATCGGTTTCTCCTTGGGTGAGGCGGCGACCATAAAAGACAGCCGCCATGCAAGGCAAGCCAACCGATCGTTTCATATTAGTGAACAAACTGTCCGCTGACGTTTATCTTTCCCCAACGTCAAAAAAAGGCGAAATAGAGGGCATCCGAGGTTCAACACGGTGCCGGGGCATCAAGACCTCAAAAGCCATTCAACGGAGCAACGTCCATGTCGAATACGAACAACGTCCTCATCCTTCTCGCCCGCATCCTTCTGTCCTTCATGTTCATCCTTGCCGGCTTCGGCAAGGTAACCGATGCTGCCGGTACTGCGGGCATGATCGCCGGTGCCGGCCTGCCGGCAGCAACCCTCCTGGCCTATGTCGCAGGCCTCTTCGAACTGCTGGCCGGCCTTGCGGTTCTCACGGGCTTCCAGGTCCGCATTGTCGGCTGGCTGCTCGCCGGCTTCTGTGTCTTCACGGCCGTTGTCTTCCACCTGCCCTACGCAAGTGGCGCGGAACTCGTGAATATCCTCAACCAGATCATGGTCATGAAGAACATCACACTGGCCGGCGCGTACATCCTGCTTGCCACCGTCGGTGCCGGTGCCTATTCGATCGACGCACGCCGCGGCCTGCAGGCCATCGCCGCCCGCTAATTCCATTTCCTCCCAAACACGAAAGCCCGCCGTCTCTCCTGACGGCGGGTTTTGCATGTTCAATAACGTGATCAGAGAACCGAGCGGACAGCCTCGACGATCGCCGTCACCGTGGGCGTATCGGCATGGGCATCCTTGCGGGCACGCACCAGGCAGGCTTCCGAGCGCAGGATGACGCCATCGGAGAGCACCTTGAGGTGATTGGCGCGCAGCGTCGAGCCGGTGGAGGTGATATCGACGATGATATCGGCCGAGCCCGAAGCGGGTGCGCCTTCCGTGGCGCCGAGGCTCTCGACGATGCGGTAAAGCTGGATGCCATGCTGGCTGGAGAAGAACTGCTGGGTCAGGCGCCAGTATTTCGTGGCGATCGCCAGACGCCGGCCATGACGGGCGCGGAAATCGGCGGCGACGTCAACGAGGTCGGCCATAGTATCGACATCCAGCCAGATTTCCGGCACGGCGACAACGACATCGGCATGGCCGAAGCCAAGCCGGGCGCAGAATTCCACCCGCTTGTCGGCTTCCGCCAGTCCCTCGCGCACGAGGTCCTCGCCGGTAACGCCGAAATCGATCGAGCCGTTGCCGAGCTCGCGGGAAATTTCCGAGGCCGAGAGGAAGGCGATTTCCACATCGTCCCAGCCTTCGACGCGGCCGCGATAGGAGCGGTCATTGCCGACGGCATAAATTTTCAGGCCAGCGCGCTCGAAGATATCAGAGCAGTCGTCCTTCATGCGGCCCTTGGAGGGAAGCGCAATGGTGATCGTCATGCGGCTGCCCTTTCGGTTTCGATACGGTCGAGCCAGAGGGAGAAGCCGACGGCGGGAATACGATCCTTGGCACCGAGGAAGGTCATCAGCCTGTCGAAACGACCGCCACCGGCCAGAACCGCCGACGAGCCCTCGACCATCGTCTCGAAGACGAGGCCGGTATAATAATCAAGCGGGCGGCCGAAAGCGGCGCGGTATTCGATGAGCGAGAGATCGACGCCGGCGTTGGAGAGTGCAGCGACACGGCCATCGAAGCGGGCCAACGCATTGCCGAGCTTCAGCCCCGCCGCGTCGGCGAAATGCGAGAGTGCTGCCGAAGCATTGACCAGCGGTACGTTGAGCGACAGGAACTTTTCCAGCACCTGGAAGGCCGCATCATCGAGACGGGTCTCGGAGAGGACGAGCTTTTCCTTGAGCCGCCGGGCGATCTCCTGCGGCGAGCGGCTGGCATTGGTGGAATAGCCGGTCGCCTGCATCGTCTCGTCGATATAGGAAATCAGCGCCGTTTCATCCTCGAGGCCGACAAGGCCTGCGACATGATCGTCGAGGCCGGTGACGAATTGCGGGCTCACGAGACCCGCCAGCAGGCTCTCAAGCTGGATCATATTGCCGAAGGCATGGATCAGCCGCTTCTGCCAACCGAGCGGCAGGCCAAGAGCCTGCACGACGGCCTCGAATACGGCCTGATCGCCGATCGTGACGGCGAGCTGCCGGCCTGGTAGCAGGCGAGAGAGAATGCCGACGGCATCGCCGATTGCGCGGGCATCGGCGCTGGCGAGATTGATATCGCCGAGATCTTCGATGCCGGCCTGATAGAACTCGTTGCTGCCGTCGCGGCGCTGGCGGAAGACTTCGCCGAGATAGGAATAGCGCTTCGGCGTGCCCGTTGCACTCTCGATATGGCGCAGACAGACGGGGATGGTGAATTCCGGGCGCAGGCAGAGGCTGGCGCCGGTTTCGCTTTCCGTCATGAAGATACGCCGGCGAAGATCTTCGCCGGCGATATCGAGAAAGGGTTCGGCCGGCTGGATGACCGGTGTGTCGATACGCTCCGCCTTGCGGGCGGAAAATTCGTCCAGAAGCTCGCCGGAGAAATCAGGAAGGTTGATCAGGGCCATATCAGCCCGCCCTCTTCCGGTCCTCCGCCTGGGCGGCGAGGATTTCTTTCACCTTGGCGATCAGATCGGCTTCCGGCACGGTCTCCTGTGCCACACGCGCTTCGCGCCAGGTGGTGTTGTCCTCGATCTCACCGGAGAGGCGCTTGCCTTCGATCAGATCCTTGATCTGCACGACGCCCTGCGCACGCTCGTCGCCGCCCTGGATGATGGCGATCGGGCAGCCGCGGCGGTCGGCATATTTCAGCTGATTGCCGAATTTCTTCCAGTTGCCCTGGAACATCTCGGCGCGGATGCCGGCGGCACGAAGCTCCTGCGTGAAGCGCTGGTAGCGGCCCATCGCCCCGACATCGCCGTCCATGACGGTGACCAGCACCGGCTGGATAATATCCTGCTGGCCGAGCTTGCCGAGGTTCTTCAGCGCCGTCATCAGGCGCGAGACGCCGATCGAGAAGCCAGTGGCCGGCACCGGCTGGCCCATGAAGCGGGAGACGAGACCGTCATAGCGGCCGCCGCCGCCGACGGAGCCGAAGACAACCTTTTCGCCCTTTTCGTTGGTGACGTCGAAGAGCAGTTCAGCCTCATAGACCGGGCCGGTATAATATTCGAGGCCGCGGACAACAGAGGGATCGATCTTGATGCGGTCGGACTGATAGCCGGCGCTGGTGACGAGCGCGCCGATGAAATTCAGCTCCTCGACGCCTTCGACGCCCTTCCCGGTGCCGGCGACTAGCTCTGCCAGCTGGGCGGCACTTTCAGCATAATCCTTGATGCCGACGAAGAAGAGAACCTTCTCGATCTGGCTCTGGTCAAGGCCGGCACCCTTGGTGAAGTCGCCGGATTCATCCTTTCGGCCGGGGCCGAGCAGCAGGGCCACACCTTCCGGGCCGAACTTATCGAGCTTGTCGATCGCGCGCAGCACATTGAGGCGCTGGCCGGCCTTGTCGTCGCCGCCGAGGCCGATCGCTTCCAGCACGCCGTCCAGAACCTTGCGGTTGTTGACGCGGATGACATAGTCGCCGCGCTTGATGCCGAGAGCTTCCAGCGTATCGGACATCATCATGCACATTTCGGCATCGGCCTGAACGCCCGGTGCGCCGACAGTATCGGCATCGAACTGCATAAACTGGCGGAAGCGGCCCGGACCCGGCTTCTCGTTGCGGAAAACGTAGCCGGCGCGATAGGTTCGGTAGGGAAGCTGGATCTCGTTGAAATTCTCGGCGACATGACGGGCGAGCGGCGCCGTCAGGTCGTAACGCAGCGACATCCACTGCTCGTCATCGTCCTGCAGCGAGAAGACGCCCTCGTTCGGGCGGTCGCTGTCCGGCAGGAACTTGCCGAGCGCATCGGTATATTCAAGCAGCGGCGTTTCGACCGGATCGAAACCATAATGCTCGTAGACCTCGCGGATCTTCGCGGTCATTTCGTTGACGGCGCGGAGATCGGCTGCTGAGCGGTCGACGAAGCCGCGCGGAAGGCGGGCCTTGAGCTTTTGCGGTTTCTTCTGCTTGTCGTTCATTTCGGGGAAATTCCACATATGTGACAGTGGCGGTTTCCTAGCGGATTGGGCGGGTAGCGGCAAGGGCAAGGGCCTTGATATGGCGACCAGAATCGATGGAACGATGCGGAAAGAACCTGTTATCAGGATATAGCCATGATCGCGGAAGCGCTTCAGTATCTCGCGACAGCAGCGCTTACGGGCAGCGCGCACCGCCGCTTCGTGCGCTATTCGGTCAATCTGTGGTCGCGCGCCGGCCGCTGCAGCCGCGATTGGGCGGCCCATGAGGCCAACAGCAAGAAGGCCATTTCCGCCGCGATATCAGGCCTGTCGCAGCGGCGGACCGCTGTCGTGCTCGGCTCCGGATTGCTCCGGGACGTGCCGATCGAGGATCTGGCTGAGAGCTTCGATACGGTGGTGCTCGTCGATCTCGTACATCTGGCATCGGTGCGCCTGCGGCTGAGGGGCAAGCGCTATCGGAACGTGCGGCTGATCGAACGCGATCTCTCGGGCTATGGCGATCTCAAGGCAGGACAAGATCCCGAGCCGCTCAGCTTCCTGCGCAGCGTGCCCTATCTCGACTTCGTCGTTTCCGCCAACCTGCTCTCGCAGATCGGCCGGGGCGTCAAACGACAATATGAGGCGGAAGCTCCATCCGGGATGCCTGACGATACCGTTGAGAGGCTGATAGCGGCGCATATCGAGGGACTTGCGGCGCAGCCCTGCCGCACCTGCCTGGTGACCGATATCTCCTACATGGTCATCGACCGGACTGGCAAAGTACATGAGGAAGCCGACCTGCTGCATGGCGTGGCGCCACCCGAGGCGAAGGCCGGCTGGGACTGGCCCGTCGCACCACTCGGCGAAGAAAGCCGTGACTACCAGATCGTTCACAAGGTTATTGCTGCCTGGTGAGCGGCTTGGCTTTTCGCCTGGGCTTGCCTATGTTTCTCGCATGCGCGCATTGGCTCTCATGACGATGTTTTTCGGCTGGCTGGTCTACAGCACCCTGTCGGCATGGGCTGGCTGCCCGACCTGCGCATCGATGAGCACTGCGGTTCAGACCGAAGCCAGCATGACGCATCATCACATGGAGGGCATGGCCATGCCCGACATGGCGGCTAAGGCCGATTCTGCGAAAGACCCTTGCTCCACAGGCGTTGCCCATATGCCGCTTTGCGCCGCCTGCATGGTGCTGCCGCCGGTCGATCTGCTTGCCGATGGCGGCAAGCATGTTTTCGCCTATCCGTCTCCTGCGCTCGACCGGGCGCTCAGGGACAACAGGCCCACACCACAGGCACCGCCTCCCCGCTTCGTCTGACGATCCCTTTTTGCAGAACGGCAGCGATGCGCTGCCATCAGACCCTATTGTCAGACAGAGGAAGGAATACTCATGTCTCTGAAAATCATCGCCCTTTCCGCCAGCATCGCCTTTGCTGCGCCGGCCTTTGCCGAGGATATGCCGACCATGGACATGTCCAAGCACATGGGCGGCCACGGCCCATCCAGCCAGGCTTTCACGGAGGCCAATGACAGGATGCACAAGGATATGATGATCAAACTGAGCGGCGATACCGATGTGGATTTCGTCCGCAGCATGATCCCTCACCATCAGGGAGCGATCGACATGGCAAAGATCGAGCTGCAGTACGGAAAGGATCCGGAAATCCGCAAACTTGCCGAGAGTGTCATCAAGGCGCAGGAGGCTGAAATCGCCGAGATGAATGCCTGGCTGAAGGCGCACGGCAAGTAAGTCGGCAGCAAAGAATAAGGGCCGCCGTCGGAACGGCGGCCCTCTTCAATCAGTCCTTTGCTTGATCAGGCTTTGGGCTCGAAATCGACCGGGCGGCGGCCGGCGGCCTGGCGAGAAAGCATCCAGCCCGGATATTCCGGAGCAAGAGCGCTGACCTCATCGAGTTTTTTGATCTCCTCGGCATCGAGCTTCAGGTTGACGGCAGCAAGGTTCTGGTCGAGCTGGTCGACACGCTTGGCGCCGATGATGACGGTCGTGACGAAGGGCTTGGCGAGGATATAGGCAAGCGCCACCGTGGCGACGCTGACGCCATGCTTTTCGGCGATTTCGCGCATGACGGCGACACAAGCCCAGGCCCGATCCTTATCGACGGGCGGGAAGTCGAAATTGGCGCGGCGGCCTTCACCATTGCCTGGTGCGCCCGGACCATACTTGCCCGAGAGCAGGCCGCCAGCGAGCGGCGACCAGACCATCAGGCCGAGCTTTTCTTCCTGCAGCAGCGGCACGATATCGCGTTCGAGGTCACGTCCGGCAATCGAATAATAGGCCTGCACGGTCTCAAAACGGGCATAGTCCTTACGCTCGGAAATGCCGAGCGCCTTGGCGATGCGCCAAGCCTGCCAGTTGGACACGCCGACGTAACGCACGAGCCCACGGGAAACGAGATCGTCGAGCGCACGCAACGTCTCGTCGATCGGGGTGACCGGATCGGTGGCATGGATCTGGTAGAGATCGATATGGTCCGTCTGCAGGCGCTTGAGGCTTGCCTCGACGGAATCCATGATATGGCCGCGCGAGGCGCCGCGGTCGTTCGGCTTGTCGCCCATAACGCCATAGACCTTGGTGGCGATGACGACATCCTTGCGCGGCACGCCAAGGTTCTTCAGTGCCTGGCCGAGCAGCCGCTCGGATTCACCAAACGAATAGACGTCTGCGGTATCGATGAAATTGACGCCGGCATCCAGTGAACGCTGGACGATCTCATCGGCCGCCTTCTGGTCGACATCGGCAATGGCGCCCCAGGGGGTGCCTTGCTTGGCCTCCCCGAATGTCATGGTTCCAAGGCAGATTTCAGATACGAAAAGTCCGGTATTTCCGAGTTGATTGTAACGCATGTCGAGAAATTCCCTTGTGTCTGCCGCAATAGGGGCTTGCGGACTGCTGAACTCTATTTTTTGATTATTGGCCTGCGCGTAACAGGCACAGCCGGGGCTGGCTGCAAGGTGAGGCACTTTTCATGTAGGTCGCCGGCCCGCGTTTTTCAACGGAACACGGCCCCGTGGAGACGCCCTTGTCTCGACACAGGCTGGGAATAGATTGCCCGCCTTATATCGACAGGGCGTATTTCTAGAGGTGCGTATATGACCGCCCGACCATTGACGACGATCGGTTTCGATGCCGATGACACACTCTGGCAGAACGAACACTATTACAGACTGACAGAAGAGCATTTTACCCGGCTTCTCGCCGATTTCGCCGAGGGCGCGAAGATTTCCGAGCGGCTTCTCGAAGCCGAAAAACGCAACCTCGCCCATTACGGTTTCGGCATCAAAGGCTTCACGCTGTCGATGATCGAAACGGCGATCGAAATCACCGAGGGCAAGGTGCCGGCGAGTGTAATCGCCAAGATCCTCGATACCGGACGCGACCTTCTGTCCCATCCGGTCGAAACCCTGCCGCATGTGCGCGATACACTGGAAACGCTTGCGGGAAAATATCTGCTGGTGGTGATCACCAAGGGTGATCTCTTCGATCAGGAGCGCAAGCTCGCCCAGTCTGGACTTGGCGACTATTTCGATGCTGTCGAGATCGTCTCCGACAAGACTGCGGTCACCTATCGGCGCATCTTCTCCAAGGTCGGCGACGGGCCGGAGCGGGCGATGATGGTCGGCAATTCGCTGAAGTCCGATATCGTGCCGGCCATTGCCGCCGGCAGCTACGGTGTCTTTGTGCCCCACGAGCTCACCTGGGTCCTGGAGCGGGTCGAGGAGCCGAAAGACGCGCCGCGCTTCCGCAGGATTGTCCATCTCGGCGAATTGCGCGGGCTGATCGACGGGCTTGGCTAAAGCATCCTTACGCAATTCCGGACGCAAAACCGCTGCACAGTTTTGCTAAAATTGCTCTCGGTTATTACCGCTTCGGAAAAAGCGACGGCCGCTCCTCCTGTTGAGGCGCCGGCTTCACCGGCTGAGGAGCCGCGGCAAGCGGTTCGATCAGGATGCTGTAGGGCGCGCCCAGCCCGCGGCGCGGCGAGACCTTGGAATAGTAAGGGCGCAGCAGCCAGGTAGCGTTTTCCTCCACGGTCGTCTCGTAGCTGGTGCCGTCCTCGTCCGTCCCGAAAAAGGCTTCGTCATCGGGTTTCGACAGATCGAAGATCGCGAGATAGGCGAATTTGCTCTTTGTCTCGAAGCTGATCTTCACATGCTGGCCGACGCGCACGGGCAGCGTATAGACGTGGCTGTTGCCGAACTTGGTCCAACCCTTCAATTGCATGGTCACGGCGGGGAACTGCAGCTTTTCGATTTTCTCGCCCGGGTCGAGTTGCGGCGTCTGCGCAATGGCTGCGGAGGCGGAGAGGAAAAGTGCTGTGGCAAACACAAGAAGCGGCTTCATGGGCGCGCCAATGCTGCGCGCATCGCCTCCACTTCAGCGCGACAGAAGCAGCCTTCGAGATGATCGTTGACGAGACCCATAGCCTGCATGAAGGCATAAACTGTGGTCGGTCCGACAAAGGTCCAGCCGCGCTTCTTCAAATCCTTGGAAATCCTGACTGACGTGGCGGTGGTCGGATTGGCGACGATATGCTGGCGGTCGACGACGGCAGGCCGATCTTCCTGGCGCGGCTCATAGTTCCAGAAGTAGCGGGCGAGAGTGCCGAATTCGCTCCTGAGATCGATTGCGCGACGCGCATTGTTGATCGTCGATACGATCTTGCCGCGATGGCGGATGATGCCGGCGTCAGCAAGGCAGCGAGCGATATCCTCGTCGCCGAAGCGCGCCACCTTCTCGAAATCGAAGCCGGCGAAAGCGGCGCGGAAATTCTCGCGTTTGCGCAGGATCGTCAGCCAGGAAAGACCGGACTGGAAACCTTCGAGGCAGATCTTCTCGAAGAGCCTGATGTCATCGGTGACAGGCCTGCCCCACTCCTCATCGTGGTAGCGCAGGTAATCGGGCAGATTCGCATGCCAGTGGCAGCGGCTCTTGCCATCCTCGCCGATGATGATGCCGGTTTCGCTCATATTTTCTTCTCGTTTTGCGGCTGTGAATCCGGCTTTACCATTTGCAAACCTTCTTTCCAAACCGAACGGTAACCCTGACGAAAAGTTTATTCCGTCCGTCGCCTTTTAATGAATCCGCATTTACCATTCGCTGGCGAACGCGGTGGCAGCATGGCCGCAGGCGGACAATTCCGCCAGCGCATTTTCGGTCATTTGTAGAGAGTTCGTCCGATGATGAAACCCCTTGTCCTTGCCGCAGCCATGCTCGGCATTCTGTCCACGGCCGCCCTTGCAGACGACCGCTACGCCTCCCGTCCGCCCGTGGTGTTGAGCCCCGATCTCACCGCCCCCTGGATCAACCAGCTCGGCGGCGGTTCGGTTCGTCCCGTCGTCTACCAGCGGCCGGTCGTCGTACAGCAGCGCGGCCTTTTCCAGCAGCGCCGGACGTATATCCAGCGCGCGCCGCAGCCGGCACCGCAGACCGTGTCTGCCATCCGCCCCGGCGTTCCCGTCATCCGTGGGCAGGTCGAGCCGCAGTTCCTGCCACAGATCGTCGATTACGATACGAAGGAAAGGCCCGGCACGCTTATCATCGACACCAACAACCGCTTCCTCTACCTCGTCATGGATGGCGGCAAGGCCCGCCGCTACGGCGTCGGCGTCGGCAAGCCCGGCTTCGAATGGGCAGGCGCCCACAAGATCACCCGCAAGGCGGAGTGGCCGGATTGGACGCCGCCCTCGGAAATGGTGAGCCGCGAAGCCGCCAAGGGCCATTATCTTCCCGCCCGCATGGATGGCGGCCCGGAAAATCCGCTCGGCGCCCGTGCCATGTATCTCGGTTCCACGCTCTACCGCATTCACGGCACCAATGCGCCCTGGACGATCGGCAGCGCCGTCTCCTCCGGCTGTATCCGCATGCGCAACGAGGACGTGGTCGACCTTTATGATCGCGTCAATATCGGCACCCGCGTCATCGTGATGTAAAGGCCAAATAACGCCAGCGGACGGCAAGAACAGCCGCCCGCTGGACAACAAAAAACCGTGTCCCTCACCTCTCCGACTTGAAATTCAAACCGATTTGACTAGCCTCTACGCGGTCTGAAGGAGAGGGTATCGAAAATGAAGCAGTTTTTTAGGCTCGCGGCGGCGGCTGCCGTCGCGCTGTCCTGTACAGTTGTGACCGTCAGCGCGGAACCGGTCATGACGGCTACGGACGCCGTGCGCGGCGTCAAGCAGACCCGTGAGATCAAGCCACAGTTCCGCAAGCGTGTCGTCCGTCTTGCCACCAGCGAAAAGCCCGGCACCATTATCGTCGACACCAACAACAAGTTTCTCTACCTCGTCGAAGGCAATAACCGCGCCACGCGCTACGGCATCGGCGTCGGCCGCGACGGTTTCGGCTGGTCGGGTGTCGTGACGGTCGGTCGCATGGCCGAATGGCCGAACTGGACGCCGCCGGCTGAGATGCGCGCCCGCGAGGCCCGCGAGGGTCACAATCTTCCCGCCGTTCAGCCCGGCGGCCCTGATAATCCGCTCGGTGCGCGCGCCATGTATCTCTACAAGGGCGGCCGCGACACGATCTTCCGCATTCACGGCACCAACCAGCCCTGGACGATCGGCCTCAACATGTCCTCAGGCTGCATCCGCATGATGAACAATGATGTGTCGCATCTTTACAGCCGCGTCTCCGTCGGCACCAAGGTCATCGTCGTCGGTCCCGGCAACAAGCAGGGCAATGTCGCCTTCCAAGACAAGGGCATCGATATCCTGCGCACCATGTTTGGCGGTTGAGCCACACTTTCAACAAAAAAATAAAGGCGCACATCGTGCGCCTTTTTGTTTGTTAAGATTGTGACACAGAACTCTGCCACAAAATCGACCTGATCACCTTTCGGTACTTCGGGGACATTCAATGGCATATGCATTGCGTCTTTCCGCCATGCTTCTGGCAGGCATTGCGTTTTCCGCACTTGCATCGATGGCTGGCACGGCTTCGGCCGAAGATCTGGAATTTTCCATCTATGGCGGCTACCAGACGGCGCCGCATAGCCACGTCGATGTTTCCGACGGCACCTCCTTCAGCGCCGGCTGGGAGGGCAAGTCGTTCGGCAGCCCGCCCTATTACGGCGGCCGCGTCACCTGGTGGCTGGGCGACTTCAACCTGCCGAACTGGGGCGTGTCGCTCGACTATACCCATGACAAGGTCTATGCCGATGACGAGACGATGGCACGTTCACCGGGCTGGACGCATTTCGAATTCACCGACGGCCTGAACCTCCTGACCGTCAACGGCCTCTACCGCTTCAAGGACCCGGCTCGTCGATGGACCCCCTATCTCGGCGCCGGTGTCGGGGTAAACATTCCGCACGTTGAAGTCACCCGTCCGCAGGGCACGACCTTCGACTATGAATTCGGCGGCGTGACCTTCCAGGCGCAGGCGGGCGTCGACTTCCGCGTCACCGACAACTGGTCGACCTTCGTGGAATACAAGGGCACCTATTCGCGCGTCGACGTTCCGATCGACAGCGGCGACCGCCTGAAGACGAACATCGTCACCAACGCCGTCAATGTCGGTATTTCCTACCACTGGTAATCTGGAGCAATTCCAGCAAAAGCGTACAGCGGTCTTGCGTCCGGAATTATGTAAAAACAAAGAGATAGAGCTGCGGGACTATTTGGTGCCGCAGCTCACCTTGCCTTCGACGACGAAGAAGCTTGTGCTGCCTTCGATGCGCAAAGCATAAGTGCCGCTGAAATTCGGCGAAGCCTTGCCGTGCTCGCCGGCGAGAACCGCGAGATCCAGAGACTCGCTTTCAGCGTCAGTACCTTCCGTCGTGAAGACTTCCAGGCGCAAATCGCCATCGCGCGACCAGCGGTTTGTCAAATCCCTCGATTCGAGGATCCGCTTGCCGAAGTTTTTGGATTTATTGGCGTCCTTGAGCATCAGCGCGCCACGGAAATGGATCAGCTTGTGACCGCCTCCATCTTCAAAAGCGCTTTCGAGCGTGAAGCGCACGCCCTTGTCGTCTGCAGAACAGAAATAGCGACTGTCGGCGTGCGCCGCACCAGCCGCGCCGAGCAATACGGCAAGCACCGTCAATCCACGCCACATAGCCAGAACTCCTGAGATCGGCCCTTGAGATCGGCCAATGAATCGATGCTCTCAGGCTAGCGGCAAATCCCTTAATTTTTCAGGCACAGCACCGCCATAAGCCCAGTCCAGAAGCTCGACGGTGTGCAGGATTGGCGTTGATGTGCCTGACCCGATCTGGGTGATGCAGCCGATATTGCCTGTCGCGATGATATCGGCCTTGGTCGCCTCGATATTCTTGACCTTGCGGGCCTTGAGGGTAGCGGAAATATCCGGCTGCAGGACGTTGTAGGTGCCGGCCGAGCCGCAGCAGAGATGGCCCTCGGCCGGATCGCGAACGGTAAAACCTGCCGCCTTGAGCAGATGCCTTGGCGCCATGGTGATCTTCTGCCCATGCTGCATGGAACAGGCTGAGTGATAGGCAACGGTGATGCCTTTCGGCATGTGGGCGGGCAGATCGAGGCCGGCCAGATATTCTGTGACGTCCTTGGCAAGGGCAGAAACCTGCGCCGCCTTGCCGGCATAGGCCGGGTCAAGGCGCAGCATGTGGCCATAGTCCTTGATCGTCGTGCCGCAGCCGGAGGCGGTGATGATGATCGCGTCGAGGCCGCCAGCCTCGATCTCGCGGGTCCAGACATCGACATTGACACGGGCCGAGGCGAGAGCCTGCTCTTCGCGCCCCATATGGTGGACGAGAGCGCCGCAGCAGGCCTCGCCCTCGGGGACGACCACCTCCACGCCCAATCGTGTCAGCAGCCGGATGGTCGCCTCATTGATGGCGGGATCGAGAACGGGCTGCGCGCAGCCGGTGAGGATCGCGACGCGGCCGCGGCGCTCGGCCTGTGGCTCATGCCGGCCAGGCCGAGCAAAAGGCGACGGCGCCGGAATGCTGTGCGGCGCAAGCGCCAGCATGGCTGCAAACGGCTGCAGTGCCGCCCCGCGCATCAGGCCGGCAAAGGGACGACCGATGCGGGCAACCGCAAGTGCTGCACGAAAACGGCCGGGATAGGGCAGCACCGCCGCCAGAATGGCGCGCGTCAGCCGGTTCATGAACGGCCGCTTATAGGTCTTTTCGATGTGAACCCGGGCATGGTCCACGAGATGCATATAGTCGACGCCGGAAGGACAGGTCGTGGTGCAGGCAAGGCAGGAAAGACAGCGGTCGATATGGGTGACGACTTGCGTATCCGCCGCGCGACCGTTTTCCAGCATGTCCTTGATGAGATAGATGCGACCGCGCGGGCTGTCGAGTTCGTTGCCGAGCGTGACATAGGTCGGACAGGTGGCGGTGCAGAAGCCGCAGTGGACGCATTTGCGCAGGATCTGCTCGGATTCGGCGACATGCGGATCGGCAAGCTGGGCAAGGTTGAAGTTGGTCTGCATTTCAGTGTCCCGCCATCTTCCCCGGGTTGAAGATCCCCGACGGATCGAACTTTTCTTTCACGCGGCGCGAAAGCAGTGCCACTGCCTCTTCCTCGGGATGGAAGGCTGACGTCGCCGCTCTTGCCTGAGCCGAGGCGCGGATGAGCGTCGCATGGCCGCCACCGAGCGCCTTGATGAAGCGGCGGACCAGATCAGCTTCCGGATCGGCTTCCATGCGCATCCAGACTAGACCACCCTGCCAATCGTAGAAAGCATCGACACCGGCTTCCAGCCGCAGGGCCGCAACAAGCTGATGGCCAATGCCCGGTGCGACGGAAGCACGCCAGACATGTCGGGCGGTGCCATCGGCATAGGGCGCCACATCGCGGACTTCCTGCCAGAGCTGGCGGCTGGAGGCCCGATCCAGGCTCGCGACCTGCCCGAAGGGCGCCATCGCCGACAGAAGCTTTGCCACGCGCGATTCCACCGAGCCGGGTAGGCCTTCGATGCGCAGCACCGTCGCCTCGCCCTCGGGCAGGTTGCCGCCGAGAAATTTCCAGGTCACCGTCAAAGGCAGGTGAGCAGCACCCGAGGCCTCCACCGGCAAAGCCATGGCCGCTGCCATAGCATTTGCGGCCTCGGCATCGTTGAGACCGGAGATGACGACAGTCTCCTCCGTCTTCGCACGCGGCGGCACACGGAAAGTCACCTCGGTCAGGAAGCCGAGCGTGCCATGCGAGCCGGCGAGCAGCTTGACCAGATCGAGGCCCGTGACATTCTTCATCACGCGGCCACCTGCCTTGATGATCTCGCCTTTGCCGTTGACGAAGCGGATGCCGAGCAGGCTGTCACGAGCAGCCCCCGCCACGAAGCGGCGCGGGCCGGAGACATTGGCGGCAAAGACGCCGCCGATCGTCGGTTCGCCCGAGGTGCCCATCACGGCGCGATGATCCATGGGTTCGAAAGCCAGCATCTGGTTGTTTTCGGCAAGGGCCGCCTCGACTTCGGCGATTGGTGTACCCGCCTTTGCTGTCATCACCATCTCACCGGGATTGTAGGAGACGATGCCGGACAGGCCAGTCGAGCGCAGGCGATCCTCCGCGTCGACCGCATTACCGAAACCAGAACGCGTATCGCCGCCGCTGATGGCGAGCGCACGACCCTCTTGCGCATGCGCGCGGATGATCGCTGCGGCTTCTTCTTCGCTTACAGGCACCAGATCGATCATGCGGCAGGACGCCCCTCGAGCGGGAAGACCTTGGAAGGGTTCAGCAGCCATTGCGGATCGAAGGCGGCGCGCGCCGCCATCTGCTGGGCAAGATCGGCCTCGGAATATTGATGACGCATCAGATCGCGTTTCTCGATGCCGACGCCGTGCTCGCCGGTCAGGCAGCCGCCGGAATCGACGCAGAGCTTCAGGATATCGTTGCCGGCCGCTTCCGCCTTGGCGGCATCCTCGGGGTCATTGGCATTGAAGAGAATCAACGGGTGCATGTTGCCGTCGCCGGCATGGAAGACATTGGCGACGCGCAGGCCGTAACCGGCGACGATCTCGGACGTCCGCTGCAGCACATGCGAAAGCTGGCTCAGCGGCACGGTACCATCCATGCAGATGTAATCGGCAATGCGGCCGGTGGCGCCGAAGGCGGACTTGCGCCCTTTCCAGATCAGCGCCGCCTCGGTTGCCGACTGGCATTCGCGCACCGTCTTGACGCCATGTTTGCGGGCGATGTCGACGATGCTTTTCAGCATGTCGTCCATTTCCGCTTCCGATCCCTCGACCTCGACGATCAGGAGCGCGCCGACATCAAGCGGGTAGCCGGCATGGGCGAAGGCCTCGCAAATCTCGATCGCCGGCTTGTCCATGAATTCGATGGCAACGGGAATGATGCCGGCGGCGATGACGTCGGCGACACAGCGGCCTGCCTCCTCGGAGCTTTCGAAGCCGAAAAGCACCGGCCGGGCGCCTTCCGGCTTGGCGATCAGGCGTACCGTCGCTTCGGTGACGATACCGAGCTGGCCCTCATGACCGCAGACGAGGCCGAGCAGATCGTAGCCCGCCGCATCCAGAGCCTTGCCGCCGAGCTCGATCACCGTGCCGTCGGTCAACACCATCTTGACGCCGAGCAGGTTGTTGGTCGTGACACCATATTTCAGACAGTGCGCACCACCGGAATTCATGCCGATATTGCCGCCGATTGTGCAGGCCAGCTGCGAGCTCGGGTCGGGCGCATAGAAGAAACCGTCCGCCGAGACGGCTTCGGAAATGTTGAGATTGGTGACCCCGGCCTGAACCACGGCGCAGCGATTGGCGAAGTCGATCTCCAGGATGCGGTTCATCTTCGACAGGCCGAGCACGACGGCATCTTCCTGCGGGATGGCGCCGCCCGAAAGCGAGGTGCCGGCCCCACGAGGGACGACCGGAATGCCGTAGCGATGACAGTATTTCATGATGGCTGCCACCTCCGCGGTCGAGCGCGGCAAGGCAACGGCGAGCGGCAGGCGGCGGTAGGAGACGAATGCATCAGTCTCGAAGGGCACGAGTTCGCGCGCTTCGTGGATCAGGCATTCCGGCGGCAGGAGATCGACGAGATCGGCAACGATTTCCTTGCGGCGCGCAAGAACGTCGGAGCGCGGAGCGAGGAACGAAATGGCGTCGGACATGGCGTTCTCCCTCGGCCAACATGACGGAAACCGGTGACAAATCCTCCTTGTAACCGGTTCTTTCGGCTTAGCACTTTCCCGAAACCGGCGCAAATGTTAAGCACTTATGCCAAAAGGGAAAAAGTTATAAAAGCTTATGACCAATCTGGGTGATCTCGAAATCTTTGCCAAGGTCGTTTCAACCGGCAGCATGTCGCTCGCCGGCCGCGCGCTCGGCTTTTCCCCTGCCGTCGTCTCCAAGCGCATCAAGCGGCTGGAGGACCGGCTCGGCACGCGGCTCCTGCAGCGCACGACAAGGCAGATTTCGCTCACCGAATCCGGCCAGGGTTTTTACGATCGCGTTCTCGGCATCCTGGCAGGGCTCGAGGAGGCGGAATTCTATATTTCCGGGCGTTCGGCGCAGATGCACGGCACGCTGAAGATCTCGGCGCCTACCTCCTTCGGCCGCATGCATATCGCCCCGCATCTCAAGGCTTTCATGGAGGCGCATCCGGAGCTGGCGATCAATCTGGTGCTGACCGACGAGTTCAGCGATATCGTCGGCGGCGGCTTCGATCTCGCCATCCGGATCGCGGAACTCACCGATTCCAGCCTTGTCGCCCGCCGGCTGGCGCCTGTGCGTCGGTTGCTCTGCGCCTCGCCCGATTATGTTGCTGCCAATGGCATGCCCAAATATATCGAAGAGTTGAAGCAGCACCGCTGTCTGCCGGCCCATAACAATGATGTCTGGCGGCTGGACGGGCCGGATGGGGCCTTCAGCCTGCGGCCCGAAGGCATGCTGATCACCAATTCCAGTGAGGTGATCCGCGAAACAGTCATTGCCGGCCTCGGCATTGCGCTGCGTTCCACCTGGGACATCGGCGAAGAGCTGAAGAACGGCAAGCTCGTGCAGGTGCTGCCGGCCTACGAGGGTTCGCACAACGTTACGCTCTCGGCGGTCTACCCAAGCCGGCAGTTTCTGCCGGCCAAGGTTCGGTTGTTCATCGATTTTCTGGCCGAGCTCTACGGCCCTGTTCCCTACTGGGAGCGCTGAGCTCGGGCGAGCAGGCGACTAATCCGCCAGCTGCTCGATGACGAGATCGAGCAGCGCCCGAAGCCGCGCCAGCCGTTTCATATCGCGGTGATAGCCGACCCAGGTATCGCGGCCGGGCGGCGCTTCGCCGAGATCGACGGGCTCGATGGCTGGAATGGCATCGCCGAGCGGGCACGGCAGGACGGCAAGGCCGGCGCCGTTGGCGCAGAGGGTCGCCTGCACATCTCTGTTATTGCTGCGCATGGCGATATCAGCCTTCGGCAGCAGACGCTTCAGCCAGCCGACATCGGGCATGCCGCCGAAGGCCTCATCCATGGTGACGAGACGGGCGCCGGCCCCATCACCGGCCTCGGGATGTGGCAGGCCGCGGCGGATATAGAGGCGGTAATCGATATGCAGCAGCTTGCGGGATATGACCTCCGTCTCGGTGAATGGGGCGATGCGGAAGACGATATCGGCCTCGCGGCGCGCGAGGCTCATGAGGCGGCTGTCGGTCAGGAGTTCGATGACGACTTTCGGATAGGCGGCCGAGAACTCCGCCAAGACCGGTGAAAGCACATGCGCGCCGAACCAGTCGGACGAGGACAGGCGCAGCAGGCCGTCGAGCTGCTTGTTCTGGCCGGCAAGCTCGCGCTCCAGGCCGAGCGCTTCCTCTTCGATACGTTCTGCATGGGCAAAGACGGTCGTACCCTCATCCGTCAGGATGAAGCCATCGGCGGTACGCTGAAAGAGCGTCTGGCCGAACGAGACTTCGAGTGCACGCAGCCGCCGGCCCATGGTCGGCTGCGTCAGGCCGAGGCTGCGGGCGGCAGCACCCAGCGTTCCGAGCCGCGCGATGGCGAGAAAGAGTTTGAGATCGCTCCATTCCAAGGGTTTAGCCTCAAACAAAAATGCATGACCTACATGCGTTATCTTTGATTTTCATTCAGAATTCAACGCGGCATTCTGCGTCCAACAGATCAAGGAGAAGTTCCATGAGCAGCATGAAAGCAGCGCTTGTCGAAGCGCAGAATGCCGAATTCACCATTGCCGATATTGCAAAGCCCGTCGCGGAAGGCGGTCAGATTCTCGTGCGCATCAAGGCCACTGCGCTCAATCCGCTGGATACGAAGATCCGGGCCGGCGAGGCCGCCCATGCACGCCATCCCCTGCCCGCCATTCTCGGCATCGACATGGCAGGGATCGTCGAGGCGGTTGGCCCTGGCGTGACCAGTTTTCGCGTCGGTGACGAAATCTATGGCATGACGGGTGGCGTCGGCGGGTTGCAGGGATCGCTGGCGGAATTTGCCGCCGTCGATGCCGATCTCATTGCGCTGAAGCCGCGCAATCTCACCCTGCGCCAGGCGGCCGCCCTGCCGTTGATCGCCATCACCGCCTGGGAAGGTCTGGAAGAACGCACTCAGGTGAAGGCCGGGCAGAAGGTGCTGGTCATCGGTGGTGGTGGCGGCGTCGGCCATATCGCTGTGCAGATGGCAGTCGCTGCCGGTGCCGAGGTCTATGCCGTCGATAGCAGTTCGAAGGCCGCATACATCCTCAGTATTGGTGCAACGCCGATCGACTATACGAAGGAGACGACCGAAGATTTTGTCGCCCGATATACCGACGGGAAAGGATTCGACATCGTCTACGATACGATCGGCGGAAGGGGCCTCGATGATGCCTTCCAGGCCGTCGCCAAGTTCGGCCATGTTGTCAGCAGCCTCGGCTGGGGCACGCATTCGCTGGCGCCGCTTTCCTTCAAGGGCGCCAGCTATTCCGGCGTCTTCACGCTGGCACCGCTGCTGACCGGCGAAGACCGCGCCCACCATGGCGAAATCCTCAAGCAGGTCGCACAGCGTGTCGAAGCCGGAATGCTGATGCCAAATCTCGATCCGCGGCAGTTTTCGCTCGCAGACGTGGGAGAAGCCTATCGGCTGCTCGAAAGCCGTCAGGCCGAAGGCAAGGTCGTCGTGGAAATCTGACGCTCTGTCTGTTCGTTTCCCGCAATTGCGGACGCAAAACCGCTACGCACTTTCACTGGAATTGCTTTCTTGCTTACGCAATTCCACACGCAAAACCGCTACACACTTTTGCTGAACTGCTTTAGCGCGCCAGATCAAGATAGGCGCTCGCGACCATTGCGTCGATATCCGCGGGCACCGGCACGATGCAGGATTCGGCGCCGACACTGCGCTTTGCGACCCGCTCCAGGCAGCGGGCCTGCAGGGTGAAGCCGAGGTCCATGGATTCGACAGAGTTGCCGAGCGGGCGTGGGCCGGCGAGATTGGCCATATGACCGCCGCCGAGCACGTGGAAGGACCGACCGTCCTTCAGGTGGAAGGTCTCGATAAAATCGGCCTCGTACCGATCGATATCAACGACATCGGGATGGCTGCGGAAGGCTGCGACATCGATCTCATGCGGGAAATGCCCCCCGTTCATGAGGATCGCACCGTCCTTGATCAGCGGCAGATCGGTGACAGTGACAATGCCGGGAAAACCCGTGACAGTGGCGATCACGTCCGCCGAGCGGATCGCCTGTTCGCGGAGCGGCGTGATGAAGCCGTCGAGATGCGCCTCCAGGCTGGTAACAGGATCGATATCGACGACGCTTACCGTCGAGAAGGCGTTGCGGAAGGCGGCGGCCGTGCCCTTGCCACAGGCGCCGTAACCGAAGACGGTCACACGCTTGCCATTGGTGGAGCGGTTGGTGAAGCGCATGTAGCTTTCGAACAGGCTCTGGCCGACGGCATGCCTGTTTTCGGCAAACTGCTTGATCGGGCTGTCATTGATGACGAGGATCGGCATTGCCAGCTTGTCGCGCATCGGCAGCAGGCGGGTCCGGCCGGAGGTCGTTTCTTCCGTGCCGCCGAGCAGATTGGCATAGGGCTTGTCGGCTGCGATCGCGAAGAGATCACCACCATTGTCCAGCAAGAGATCGGGCTTTTCAGCAACGACGGCTTCAAGGTTCCGGTGATGGGCGACGGGATCAGTCGTCTGGGTTGCGAAGACAGTGATGCCCCGCGCGCGCAGGAATTCCACGGTTGCCGGCTGTGTACTGTTCAGGTTGCCGGTGCAGATCAGGCGTGCTCCACCGGCCCGCAGAGTCATCAGCAGAGCGACCGTCTTCGGTTCCAGATGGATGCCGGTGCCGATCGAAAGACCGGCAAACGGGCGCGTCTTTTCGAATTCCGCAGCCGTTGCCTTCAGCAGGCGGCAGCTATTGCCGATCCAGTCTATGCGTGTCGCAGGTTTTTCCATCTCATGCCCTTTCGTTCCCCTCTGTTCTAGCGAGGCAAAGATAGGGCGGGCATGGAGATATTTCTGATGAAAGGGCAGAAAAACTGCCCTTTCAGGACGCGCCGCCCGAGCGCAGCAGCCAGTTGCGGAGCGCCGCGAAGGCTGGCCGTTTCGCATCTGATGTCCGGCAGCAGAGGCTGTAGCCAGCCGGCCGGCGGATGAAGCCATAAGGGGCGGCCAGAATGCCGCGGGCGAGATCGTCCTCGATCGAAGCCTTCGGCGCCAGCGCAATGCCGAGGCCCGCGCGGGCAGCGCCCACTGCCAGAAGAAGATCCTCAAATTCCCGAAGACGGGAAAAGGAAACAGGGGGCGTACCGCTTTCTGCAAACCATTCTGTCCAGAGTTTTGGCGCGCTGCGACTGACAAGGATGTTTACTTCCGCCAAGGCCGCGGTATCGCCTGCAAGTCTGCCGGCTATTGCGGGCGCTGCAACCGGGCCGAATTCATCCTCCATGAAGCGTGTCTCGGTGATACCGGCAGAAGATCTGATCTCGCCGCCCATGATCACGGCATCGAAATCCGGATGTTGTGACAAGGGCTCGACTACCGTCATCGGCACGATATCGACCTCGATATCGCCAAGGCTTGCCTGCATGTCGGCCGCTCGCGGCATCAGCCACCAGATGGCGAAAGCCGACGGCACGCCAAGGCGGATGCGCTGCCTGGCCGCCTCTTCGAATTCATCGGCGGCGCGTTTCAATATGGTCAGGGCAGCACCGGCGGCCTCGGCAAAGGCGCTTGCCTTCTCGGTCGGAACCAACTTGCGGCCGTCACGCACGAAGAGCTTGCTGCCGAGGTGATCTTCGAGCGTCGATATCTGCTGGCGCACGGCGCCGCGCACCACGCCCAGCTCTTCGGCCGCCTTCAAAATGCTGCCGTGACGACAGACAGCTTCAAAGGCGCGGATCGCGTTGAGGGGTGGGAGTCGCATGGTTACCACACTGCAGAAAATCACGGTGGATCAGAAGATCTCGCCATTGAATGAAAAACAAGGTCGGGCCATATTGTACAGCTGTGCAAGACGACGCATTCGAGACAGGAAATGGCGGAATTTCCGAACCTGCCTGGCCTCGATTTTTCCTATGTACAGTGGATAAAATAGTTTTTCGGTCCGTTTTGCACGTATGGATCGCGCAAGCTTTTCATATCATACTAATATAACAACGACTCAGCTTAACGATCGTAAAGGTGACCCGACAATTGACCCTTCTTGCCCGCCTGGCTTCTGATGTGCAACTCATGTTTCGGCGTCCGCCGCGACAGCAGTATGCTGCGCTCTGTTATCGGGTCAAAAAGAAGACGGGTGAGCTTGAGGTTCTGCTGATGACCAGCCGCGATACCGGGCGGTGGGTGATCCCCAAGGGCTGGCCGATGAACCGCAAATGTGCCTATGAAGTTGCGGCGCAGGAAGCCCTGGAAGAGGCTGGCGTACGCGGCACGGTGGAAACCGAAACGCTCGGCGACTATACCTACGCCAAGGTTTTGCGCGACGGCATGAAGGTGACCTGCAAGGTTCAGGTCTATGCCCTCGAAGTAACTGGTGTGGCGAAGAATTTCAAAGAAAAGGGCGAGCGAACCGTCGAGTGGGTTTCCTGCGACGAAGCGGTCAAGCGCGTCCAGGAAGCCGAACTGCGTAACCTGTTCCTCGCCTTTAAACGGCGCATGGCTGAAAAGCTTTCCAGCGGCATTCCGAAGCAAATTCCGGCTGAATAAGTCTTGCCATCTTGTGCCGCTAGAAAAGGCGGCGCAAAAGCAGGATTTAGCCAGGAAACAGAATGCCGCAACGCAACACCATCCTTACGAAACGCACGCTTGATAAGGATCTCGACAAGGTCACCCATGTCGAGGATGCGGCCAAATATGTCTCGCGACGGCTGGTGGCGCCCGGGCTTGGCTTGATCTTTCTCGGCCTGGCGATGCTTTTTGCCGGCGTCTATGTGTTCGACAGGCCCGGCGCGGTGCTGGTGATTGCGGCTGCAGCACTTGCCGCCTACATGGCGATGAATATCGGCGCCAACGACGTGACCAACAATGTGGGCGCAGCGGTTGGTGCACGCGCCATCACCATGAAACAGGCACTCATCATCGCCGCGATCTTCGAGGTGCTGGGCGCGACGATTGCCGGTGGCGAGGTCGTCAAGACGATTTCGTCCAGTATCGTCGATACGGTTCAGGTCCCGCCGGCAACACTCGGCTGGATCATGATGGCGGCGCTCACGGCTGCCGCACTCTGGATCAACCTCGCCACCTGGATGAATGCGCCGGTTTCGACGACGCATGCGATCGTCGGCGCTGTGATCGGTGCCGGCGTGGGAGCGGTCGGATTCGAGCCGGTCAATTGGCGGGTCATGCTGGAAATCACCGCGAGCTGGATAACCTCGCCGTTGATCGGCGGGCTGGTCGCCGCGGGGCTCCTCTATCTGGTCAAGACCCTCATCGTCTATCGCGAGGACAAGATCGCCGCCGCCAGGCAATGGGTTCCCATCATGATCGCCGTGATGGCCGGCGGTTTCATGGCCTATATGGTGCTGCAGCTCGCACCGCGGGGTCGGTACTCATCGCTGACGATCCTCCTGATCGGCATCGGGATCGGTCTCGTCAGCTGGCTCGTGGTGCGGCCGGTCATCCTGCGGCAGGCAGAGAACCTCGAAAACCGCAACAGCTCGCTTCGCACACTGTTCCACTTTCCGCTGATCGGCTCGGCCGCCCTGCTCTCTTTCGCACATGGCGCAAACGATGTCTCCAATGCGGTCGGTCCGCTTTCGGCGATCGTTCACTCTGCCGGTATTGCCGACAACGGCATGATCGGCCACCCGCCGCTCTGGGTGATGCTGATCGGCGCCTTTGGAATCTCGGTCGGCCTTCTGCTTTTCGGGCCGCGCCTTATCCGGCTCGTCGGTGAGGAGATCACCAAGCTCAATCCGACCCGCGCCTATTGTGTAGCGCTCTCGACCGCCTTCACGGTCATCGTCGCCTCCTGGCTCGGCCTGCCGGTCAGCACCACCCATATCGCCGTCGGCTCGGTGTTCGGCGTCGGCTTTTTCCGCGAGTGGTACACGCGCAATTCGAAGCGCCGTATCGAATTCATACGCCGCAAGACTGAAAGCTTCGAGATCGACGAGCCGGAGCCGAACGTTCATGAAGCCCGACGGCGTTATCTGGTTCGCCGGTCGCATTTCATGACGATCGTCGGGGCGTGGGTCATTACAGTGCCGGTCTCGGCCGCGCTTGCGGCGGTGATTTATTGGGCTATGTTCGCGCTCTTCATGTGAGTCAGGGTCTTAAGATGCGCGCCAATTTCCGCATGCAGCGGCTTTTCATCAATGCTCCCTTGTCAACAGGTGCCGCCGTCGAGGCCAATTCGGAGCAGTTCAACTATCTCGCCAATGTCCTGCGTATGGACGAGGGTGCGGAAATTCTGCTCTTCAACGGCCGCGACGGCGAATGGAAGGCGAGCCTCACCTTCCCCACCCGCAAGCGCATCCTGCTCACGGCGACGGAAGAGACGAGGCCGCAGCCTGCCCCATCCGACCTGCACTATCTCTTTGCGCCGCTGAAGGTCGGCCGCATGGATTATCTGGTGCAGAAGGCGGTGGAAATGGGCGCCGGCTTTTTGCAGCCGGTCATGACTCAGCATGTGCAAGGCAAGATCACCAATCTCGACAAGATCCGCGCCAATGTCATCGAAGCGGCGGAACAGTGCGGCATCCTCGGCATTCCCGATGTGGCCGAGCCCGTGCGGCTTGCCGATCTGCTCGACCGCTGGCCTGCGGACCGGCGCATCATCTATTGCGATGAGGGCGACGCGGGGCAGAACCCGCTGCCGCTGCTTTCCAAAGTGACCGAACGGAAGATTGCGCTGCTGGTCGGCCCTGAAGGCGGCTTTTCGGAGGAGGAACGAACGCGCCTGCACAGCCTCGATTTCGTGACCGCTATCCCCCTCGGGCCGCGCATCCTGCGCGCCGACACGGCAGCGGTCGCAGCTATGGCCGTGATACAGGCTGCCATCGGCGACTGGAATTAACTGCCGAAGGCCGATTGAAAGGAAAGTGCTGCTATTTTTTTGATGACCTGTTGAAACAATTTCACTTGCAACTTAGCTGGCTTGGGCACTAATCACCCTTCCAATTGCCCCGGCCCCGGCGCCTTCCCGAATACAGGTACTTTCATGGCTCGCGACACCACCGACCAGACGCCGATCTCTTCGGTTCAGGAGCTGACCGACTATCTTGCCGCCGGCAATAAGCCGAAGGACCGGTTCCGCATCGGCACGGAACATGAGAAGTTCGTGTTCTTCCGCAAAGACAACAGCCCGGTTCCCTATTTCGGCGAAGCCAGCATTTCGGCGCTGCTGAAGGGCCTGCAGGCCAAGAGCGGCTGGGAGCCGATCACGGACGGCGACAATATCATCGGTCTTGGCGAGCAGAGCGGCATGGGTGCCATCTCGATCGAGCCCGGCGGCCAGTTCGAGCTCTCGGGCGCACCGCTTGAAAACATTCACCAGACCTGCAAGGAATCCAACCAGCATCTGGCGCAAGTGCGCGAGATCGCAGAGCCCATGGGCATCGGTTTCCTCGGCATCGGCGGCAGCCCGAAATGGACCTATGCGGAAACCCCGCATATGCCGAAGTCGCGCTACGAAATCATGACCAGCTACATGCCTGAGGTCGGCACCCGTGGTCTCGACATGATGTATCGCACCTGTACGATCCAGGTGAACCTCGATTTCTCCTCGGAAGACGATATGCGCCGCAAGATGCGCGTCTCGATGAAGCTGCAGTCGCTGGCGACCGCGCTCTTCGCCTCCTCTCCTTTCACCGAAGGCAAGCCGAACGGCATGCTCTCCTGGCGCGGCGATGTCTGGCGCGACGTCGACAACAGGCGCAGCGGGCTCCTGGACTTCACCTTCCGCGACGATTTCGGCTTCAAGGACTATGCCGAATGGGCGCTCGACGTACCCATGTATTTCGTCATGCGCGACGGGCACTATCACAGGGCGACCCACGTCACATTCCGCCAGTTCATGAACGGCGCGCTGAAAGGCGAGATCGCCGCCTATGAGCCGACGATGGGCGACTGGACGAATCATCTTTCGACGCTCTTCCCAGATGTGCGCCTGAAGCGCTTCCTGGAAATGCGCGGCGCGGATGGCGGGCCGTGGCGGCGCATCTGTGCCCTGCCGGCCTTCTGGGTCGGCCTGCTCTATGATGACGCCGCTCTCCAAGCCGCCGACGAACTGACCAAGGACTGGGGTTTTGCAGAAGTGAATACGCTGCGCAACGCGGTGCCGGAAGAAGGTCTCAAGGCCGAGTTCCGCGGACATGCGCTGATCGACACGGCGCGCGAGGTCGTCAATATTTCCCGCGCCGGCCTGAAAGCACGCAACAGGCTGAATGGCGACGGCGTCGACGAGAGCATCTTCCTGGCACCACTCGACGAGGTTCTGGCCAAGAAGGCGACGCTCGCAGAGGATCTGCTGGCGCTCTATCACGGCCGCTGGAACGGCTCGGTCGAGCCGGTCTTCCAGGAATATCAATACTAAGAGGCAAGCCGCCCCTTCCAAAAAGCCGTTTGCGCAATCCCATTTCGAGCTATAGTGGCGCGAATATGCGCCGCTATTCCGGGAAAGGGACTTTCATGCTGCCACTCTTCGACATGATGATGCAGGCGCAGAACGGGGCGGCGATGGACGCCGTTGCCAAGCAGTTCAACCTCGCGCAGGAACAGGCAACAAAGGCGATGGCCGCACTGACGCCGGCCTTTTCCGCCGGCCTCAAGCGCAGCACCAGCAACCCTTATGATTTCGTCGGCCTTATGCAGGCCGTGGCGTCGGGCAATTATGCCAAATATTTCGAGGACATGAACAGGGCCTTTACCCCTGAAGGCATTTCCGACGGCAACAATATCCTCGCCCAGCTTTTCGGCTCCAAAGAGGTCTCGCGCGCCATTGCCGCGCAGGCGGCGCAGATGACCGGCATCGGCCAGGAAATCTACAAGCAGATGCTGCCGGTCATGGCGGGCACGCTGATGGGCGGGTTGTTTAAGCAATCGATGGGGCAGATGGCGACACCGGTCAATCCCTTCGTCAATACCGCCATGGGCGAGACGATCCAGCAATGGCTTGAGAGCACCGGTTTTGCGCCGAAGCCGAAGGCAGCACCCGAGCCCAGCATTTTCGATAATCCGTTCACACAGGCCATGCAGCTGATGTTCAGCGTGCCGAAACCGGAAGCGGCGCCGCAGCCTGCCAATCCTTTCCTCGACAACCCCTTTGCCAAGGCATTCCAGGAAATGATGGCCGGTTTCCAGCAACCGACAGCGAAGGCTCCGGAGCCGCCGAAGGAAGAACCGAAAGCCGGCGACAGCTATACTGAGATGCTGAACGCCATGTTCGACAGCGGTCTCGAAGTGCAGAAAAGCTATCAGAAGAACCTTGAAGCCATCTTCGAGGCCTATCGGCCCAAATCCGCGCCCTCCCCCGAAGATCCCGCTCCCACCGCCAAGAAATAAAAAAACCCGGAGATGGCTTGGGAAAGCCGATCACCGGGTTAAGCAGCAGGGCTATTGGCTATCACCCTGCGGGGAAACGCGTGCGTTCAGTCCCTGTAGGGGCGCATGACCGCAATACGCCAGCGGCGCTTGGCCGCCTGCGTCAGATGCTCCGACGGATCTTCAAAGAAGGTCGAAGCGAGGAAAGCGGAGGTGACATCTGCCCGCGTCAGGCCGATATCCCGCAACTGGTTATCATCGAGATCGTGCAGCCCATTCACCTGCGAGCGATTGCGCACAATGCGAAGGGCGGTTGCCAGCGGCGCAAGGCCAGCCATAAGACGCTGCATGAACGTCGGGGCGAGCTTGCCGCAGTCGAGTTCTAGTGTCTGTTCATGAGTGCGCATCGAACTCTCCTTTCTTCGGGGCGCAGAACAGCCCACCCCGCCTGCGAGGTCGTGCAGGAAGGGCAAAGCTGGTCACAGGTTGGACAGGCAGGGTGTCTGTCCTTCACTTTGCTTGATTTGCATCCCGAAGATGCCAAAGACCTATTGATCAGTCCAACGAATGTTTCTAATGATTAGCATCAGAGATCTTTATGGATGGATGAGATCATGTCGGCGCCTCTTGATATCGACCAGTTGCAGACCTTCATCGCAATTGTGGACTCCGGCAGTTTCACCAAGGCGGCCGACAAGGTCTACAAGACACAGTCCGCCGTTTCCATGCAGATGCGGCGCCTGGAAGAACGCATCGGCAAGCAGCTCTTCATCAAGGACGGTCGCGGCAACCGGCTGACGGTCGAGGGCGAAAAGCTGCTCAATTATGCGCGCCGCATCATACGCCTGAACAATGAGGCAATCGCCGCCTTCGACGACAACAGGCTGGAAGGCACGCTGCGTATCGGCACGCCTGATGATTATGCAGACCGCTACATGCCGGAGATTATTGGCCGCTTTGCCAAGACACATCCGAATGTCGAGCTCTATATCGTCTGCGAACCTTCGGTCGACCTTGCCGAACGCATGCACAAGGGCGAGCTCGATATCGCGCTTGTCACCCACAATCCGCGCGAGCGCATTTCGGATGTGGTGCGGACGGAACCGCTCTGCTGGGTGAGCTCGGCCAACCATCCGATCCGCGACGATGCGCCGGTCCCGCTTGCCGTCGGCCGGCGCGACTGCCAGTGGCGCCAGCTCGCCTGCTCGGCGCTCGATGCCGTCGGGCGTGAATATCAGGTTCTGTTCACCAGCTGGTCCTGCACCGTGGTCGCCTCCGCAGTGCTCGCCGGCATGGCAGTCTCGGTCATGCCGGAATCAGCACTCCGGACAGGCATGAAGGTCTTGAGCCAGGCAGACGGCTTCCCGGCACTGCCGCCGGTGCAGATCGGCATCATGAAGCGGCCCGGCGTTTCGCTGTCGCTGATGAACGCGATTACGGCACATATTACCGCCTGCCTCGACAATATCACGCCGACCGTCATCGAAGATGGGCTGGAGCAGGATGGGAAGACAGGCTACGCCCGTCACTATCCGCGGCTCAAGGCGGCGGCGAGCATGATGCCGAGCTGGTAGGTCGTCTCAAGCTGCCGAAGCGGACGTCGGAGCAAATAGGGAAGCGCGGACCACGCGCTTCCACTCATCGAGAATGCGCTCGCCAAAGCCATCCTCGCTCAAGACCGCAAGGCGGATCGCCGCGCCGATCAGGTGGCTGAAAAGGTAAGTGCGCGCTTTCATCTGCTCATCGCAGAATTCCGGCGCCAGACGGCGCACGGCCTCCTGGAAGATCTCGGCGACCTGGCCGCTATGCTCGATGTTCAGGCGCAGGAGATCCTGATCCGTCTCCGTACCCATCCAGACGCCGAGATAGGCGGCATCGTTGCGGTATTCGGCATAATACCAGTCGATCATCGCCGAGATCAGGTCGAGCGCTTCATCGAGGGATCGAACATCCGCGAACATCTCCGCCGTCTTCTGCTGGATCGCCTGCGCATGGCGGTCGAACAGCGCTTTGACGATCGCCGCCTTTTCCGGGAAATACTGATAGACCGAACCGATCGGAACTTTTGCGGCGACGGCAAGTTCGGTCATCCGCATGGCGCTGACGCCCTTTTCGGCGATGATGGTGGCTGCGGCGTTGAGGATGAGATCCAGCCGCTGGATGCTTCGCTCCTGTTTCGGCTTCCTGCGAAGAGCAATACGATCCGAAATGTCCGCGCCCATGTGGTTCCCATCTGTCTCGTTATTGAGCGGCGGAAATGATGTGTCATACCGGCGCGTCGGGCGGATATGACATGCAGGTATTCATCCGTCGTAAAGGGAAATGGTCGGATTTTAAGCAATGGCAAGAGCGCAGGGGCAAAGGGGCGTTACGCCCCGTTTTGGCCTGTGCAAAAGTCAGTCTTAACACTTCATTCAGCAAGGCAGGCTGAGCACTTGTCACCCTGCCTTTTTCGTCTTGCGGCACACTCTCCAGGCCTGGTCAGGCGAGGTTCTGCTTCAGAAATTCGACCGTGCGGCTCCAGGCGAGATCGGCTGCCGCCTTGTCATAGCGGGCAGCGGACGTGTCGTTGTTGAAGGCGTGGTTGACCCCCTCATAGACGTAGATCTCAAATTTTTTACCATTCTCCTCTAGCGCCTTCTTGTAAGCGTCGATGCCGGCATTGATGCGATCGTCGAGGCCGGCATAGTGGAGCAGCAGCGCCGCCTTGATTTTGGGAACGTCAGAGGCCGGCGGCTGCGCACCATAATAGGCCACGCCTGCCTTCAGCTCGGGTGACTTGACCGCGAGGTTGTTGACCGCGCCGCCGCCCCAGCAAAAGCCGATCGCGCCGACATTGCCGTTCGCAGCCTCGAGCTTGGAGAGGTAGACGACAGTCGCCTCGCCGTTCGCGACGGTCGTGGCCGCATCGAGTTTGCTAAACATGTCACGCGCCTGATCCTCATTCTGAGTCGTGCCACCCTGCGGCGAAAGGAAATCGGGCGCGAGCGCTACGAAACCTTCGAGCGCCATGCGGCGGGCGACATCGCGAATATGCGGGTTGAGGCCGCGGTTCTCATGGATGACGATGACGGCGCCGAGCTTGCCGGACGCATTCTTCGGCTGCACCAGATAACCCTTCATGTCACCGCCGCTGCCGGGATAGGTAATATCCTGGGCGGTCAGGCGATCGTCGTTTTCGGCGACGACCTCGGCGGCTGCCTTGTTGGCCGCCAACAGCGGCGCGATTGCCGCGGCCGCGGTTGCCGAGCCGGCAAGCTTCGTGAGCTTGTCCATGAAGCTGCGGCGATCCAGCGTCAGGTGCGTATATTCATCATAGGCATTGATCATTGCCTGCGTAATGACGGGCTTTTCCATGACAGTCCTCCTCTATTCCCACCCCGTGCCCAATCGGTAAGGGGGAACTTAGGTCAGCAGCCGGTAACGCAGGAACAAAACTGTGTTACCAGCTTATCTGAGGAAATCGCCCGGATCAGGAGAACAGCATCCAGCCGGCAAGCCAGGCCCACATGGCTCCCAGCACGACAAAACCGGCGGCAAAAAGCGGGCTGCGATAGCGCAGATCGTTGCTGGTGATATGCACATAGGCATGGACATACCGCAGGGCGACGAAAAGCCAGGCAAGCCCGACGGCCACCAGATTATCCGCCTCGGTGATATAAAGAAGAATGCTGCAGGCATAGAAGAGCACCGGCAGCTCGAACTGGTTGGCGAGGTTGTTCTTGACGAAAAGGCATTCGGGCGGTTCGTCACGGTTCTCGCGATAGCCGGATTTCTTCATCCGCCCCTCACGAACCGCCTTGCCACGGCGCAGACCAAGCACTCCGTAAAGGATGTAGACCAACAGGACGTGGGCAAGCAGAGGCCAGAACATCTCAAAGCCGGTCATCATCATTCCTCTCACTTCGGCGACGGCGGGAGCAGTAGCGGAAAGACCGGACAGATACCAGAGCCATGACGGCCCGCCGTGGAGCGGGCCGTCTTCAGGGTCAGACCTGGGCGATACCGCCATCGACGAAGATCTCGGCGCCGGTGATGAAGCTCGAATCCTCTGTCGCGAGGAAGAGGGCCGTTGCGGCGATTTCTTCCGGGCGGCCGACGCGACCCATCGGAACCTGTGATGCCATATAGTCCAGCAGGCCCTGCTGCTGTGCCTTGTCCTGGCCCGCGAGCTCAACGAGGCCTGTCGTTTCGGTCGGACCAGGGCTCAGCGTGTTGATGCGGATGCCGCGGTCCTTCAGGTCGAGGATCCAGTTACGGGAGAAGTTGCGGATCGCTGCCTTGGAGGCGGCATAGACGCTGAAGGCCGGCGTGCCCGATACCCCCGCCGTGGAGCCGGTCAGGATGACAGAGGAACCCTGCCCGAGCAGCGGCAGCGCCTTCTGCACCGTAAAGAGCACGCCCTTCACATTGCGCCCAAAGGTATCGTCATACTGTTCTTCGGTGATTGCGCCGAGCGGCGCAAACGAGCCGCCACCGGCATTGACGAAGAGCACGTCAATGCGGCCGGCCTCCGCCTTCACCTGCTCATAGAGGCGATCGAGATCGGCAAGCTTTGCCGAGTCCGCCTGGATGCCGGTGACATTGCCGCCGATCTCGGCGACAGCCGCATCAAGAACCTCCTTGCGGCGGCCGGTGATGAAGAGGCGTGCGCCTTCGGCTGCGAAGCGCTTTGCGGTGGCAAGGCCGATGCCCGACGTGGCGCCGGTGATGACCGCGATCTTTCCGTTCAGTCTCCGTGTCCCATTCAGTGTCTGGTTCATTGTCGTCGTCTCCTGTTCTGTTCGACTGAACTGAAGATGTGGACGGGTCTTTCGTTTCTGAATAGAAAGAAATGAAAGATATCATTGCAGGAATGAAATGATGGGTTTTCCGGATTTCGAGGGCCTCGCCATGTTCGCCAAAGTGGCGGAGGAGCGCTCCTTCGCCCGCGCGGCCAAGACGCTCGGCGTTTCCGTACCGACGGTGTCGCGGGCGGTCAGCCGGCTGGAGGACCGGCTCGGTGCGCGGCTCTTCAACCGCACTTCCCGGCAGCTGGCACTCACCGATTTCGGGCTGCGGCTCGTCGACCGCGCCCAACGCATCTATGCTGAGGCGGAGGCGGCCGAGAATGCGGCGCGCGAACTTTCCAGCCAGCCACGCGGGCTGATCCGTCTCGCCGTACCGATGGTCTTCGGGCGGCAATGGCTGGCGCCGATCCTGCCCGATTTCTTCGAGCTCTATCCCGATATCTCCATCGACATGCATATGAGTGATGCGGTGGTCGATCTCGTGGGCGAAGGCTTCGATGCGGCATTGCGCATCGCGGTGCTGCCCGATTCCTCCCTCGTGGCGAAACGGCTGACACCTGTCGCGCCCTTCATTCTCGCAGCCCCCTCCTATCTCGAAAGATACGGCTGTCCACGGCACCCGCGAGACCTCGCGGCCCATCATTGCCTCGGTTACGCCTACCGGCCGCGGCAGGATGTCTGGCGCTTCAGCAACAAGGCGAGCGAAGAGGAGATCGTGGTGCCGACAGGACCGCTGAGGGCAACCAATTCGGAAGCACTGATCCCGATGGCGTTGCGCGGCCTCGGCATCGTCGAACTGCCGGAATTCATGGCTTACGAATACCTGAGCGACGGACGCCTGAAGGCGATCCTGACGGACTGGACCTTGCCAAAGGGCGCCCTTTATTTCGTTACGCCCTCAGCGCGTGCCCGGCCGGCGAAAGTGGAAGCGCTGGGAGATTTCCTCGCGGCAAAGCTTTCACAGCCGGTGTGGCGCTGGCCGCTATAAGCAATTCCAGCAAAATGTGCAGCGGTTTTGCGTCCGGAATTGCGCAAAAGGAAGTGCTGCAAGCATTCAGTTTTCGCGCGTTTGGTGGAGAATTGCGCTTCTCACGATCAGAATGGCGCAGATGGCAAGGCTTGCGAATTTCAGCTTCGTCATCCACGGCAGGATCTGCGCGGCAAAGCCTGCCGCAACACTGTCGCTGAAGGCAACAAGGCTTGAGATGTTTTCTGCGTAATCGGCGAAGCCGTAAATGAAGGGCAGGACGTAAGTAATCCGGCCGAGCAGGTGGGGCGCCTGCCGGCCGCGCCATGTCTCTATCGGGCCGAGCCGCAGGAAAATCACGAACAGAAGGGCTGTCAGCAGAGCCGGAAAGATGAGCTCCGGGCCGAAATACATGGCCCGGAGAATGCCGCTTGCCGTCTCGTTCTGATCGAGCAGCGTCTGCATATGGAAGACCGCGGACTCGTCATAGCCTACAAAATAGGTATCGAGCACCGCCTGCCCCGTCTCATGCTGGAAGGGCACGGTGTAGCCGAAGGTAGTCCAGCCGAGGACGATGAGGCAGAGGGCCGCGAGCAGCGCGATGATCCAGAGCGGAACCCGGCTGCCCGTTTCCATGATTAGACGCCGACGCCCGGATAGTTCGGGCTTTCGCGGGTGATCGTCACATCATGCGGATGACTTTCACGCAGGCCGGCGCTGGAGATGCGCACGAAGGTGGCGCGCTCCTGGAACTCCTTGATGTCCTTGCCGCCGACATAGCCCATGGCAGCCTTGAGGCCGCCCGCGAGCTGATGCAGGACGCCGGAGACCGGGCCCTTGTACGGCACCTGTCCCTCGATGCCCTCAGGCACGAGCTTCAGCGTGTCGCGCACTTCCGCCTGGAAGTAACGGTCTGCCGAACCACGCGCCATAGCACCGACGGAGCCCATGCCGCGATAGGCTTTGAAGGAGCGGCCCTGGTAGAGATAGACTTCGCCGGGGCTTTCATCGGTACCGGCAAGCAGCGAGCCGATCATGACGGCAGAAGCGCCCGAAGCGATGGCCTTTGCCACGTCGCCCGAGAACTTGATGCCGCCATCGGCGATGACCGGAATGCCCTGCGCATTCGCCGCCTCGACCGCCGACATGATCGCAGCAAGCTGCGGAACACCGACGCCGGCGACGACACGCGTCGTGCAGATCGAGCCCGGGCCGATACCGACCTTGACGGCGTCAGCGCCGGAATCGATCAGCGCCTTGGTGCCGTCATAGGTCGCGACATTGCCGGCCATGATGCGCACCGAATTGGAGAGCTTCTTGACGCGGGCAACGGCTTCCAGAACGCGAGCCGAATGACCATGGGCCGTATCGACGACGAGCAGGTCGACGCCGGCATCGATCAGCCGTTCGGCACGCTCGAAACCATCGTCACCGACGCCGACGGCAGCGGCAGCACGCAGGCGGCCCTGCGCATCCTTGGAGGCGTTCGGGTTCAGTTGTGCCTTTTCGATATCCTTGACGGTGATCAGGCCGACGCAACGGCCCTCACCATCGACGACCAGCAGCTTCTCGATGCGGTGAGAGTGCAGCAGCCGCTTGGCCTCCTGCTGATCGACGTTTTCCTTGACCGTCACCAGATTCTGATGGGTCATGAGTTCGTAGATCTTCTGGGTCGGGTCGGATGCAAAGCGGACGTCGCGGTTGGTGACGATGCCAACGAGGCGGCCGGATTTCTCGACAACCGGGATGCCGGAGATGCCGTGCATCTTCATCAGCGCCAGGGCATCGGCGAGCGTAGCATCCGGGCCGATGGTCACGGGATTGACGACCATGCCGCTTTCGAACTTCTTGACCTGACGAACCTGCTCAGCCTGCTCGACGGGGGTAAGGTTCTTGTGAATAACGCCAAGGCCGCCGGCCTGCGCCATCGCAATCGCCAGACGGCCTTCAGTGACGGTGTCCATCGCTGCTGATATGATCGGGATATTCAGCTCGAAGTCGGGTGCGAGGCGCGTTGCGACACTCGTCTGACCCGGCAGGACTTCGGAATGACCGGGTTGCAGCAGCACGTCATCGAAGGTGAGTGCGTCGAGTCCGGTTGGCGTTTCAATGATGCGAGCCATGGCCAAATTCCTTCAAGAAAGAAAAATGCGTTCCACCCGGTACGAATCGTCCGCACCGGCGGTGTGCATGAGTTTATGGAAGTTGGCGAGGGCTGGTAACACGTCTATGACAGGAAGGAAATAGCAAAAAAGCCCGGCACGTGGCCGGGCTTGGTATGGCAGCCATGCGTCTCGTTCAAATGTCGAACTGATAGGTCTTCGGCACGAAGCGGTAACCGGTCTCCTGCTTTTCGACAAAACCGACTGACGGGAACGGCATGTGGTAGCCAAGGAAGGCGATCTTCTCGGTGGCGATCATGTCGAACACCTTCTTGCGGGTTGCGGCTGCCTGCGCCTTGTCCATGTCGAAACGCACCTCCCAGTCCGGACGCTGCAGCGACAGGATGTAATGGTTTGCCGTATCACCCGTCATGACCAGCCGCTTGCCCTCGGATTCGACATGAAAGACCATGTGGCCGGGCGTGTGGCCGGTTGCGAGCATCGCGGTCAGACCGGGCGCAATCGTATCACCTTCCTTGACGAAGGTCGCCTTTTCGGCGAGCGGCACGACATTGGCGAGCACCGCCTTGTGGCCGCCTTCGGCAGGCGTGCCTTCCCGCGCCTTATCCGACCAGAAATCGTATTCGGCCTGGCCGATGACATAGCGGGCATTCTTGAAGGCCGGAGCACCACCTTCCATCAGACCGCCAATATGGTCCCCGTGCAGGTGCGTCAGGGCCACGACGGTGACGTCGTCAGGTGAATAACCTGCCGCCTTCAGCCCGGCGGTGAAATGGCCCAAGCCGCGTTCGCGGCCGGCCGCACCGAAGCCGGTATCGACGACGATGACGTCGGAACCCGTATCGACTACCGCGGGTGCATAGCTGTTTGCGAACTTGTCGGTCGGCAGGAAATTGGCGGCGAGAAGCGCCTGGACGGTTTGCGGGTCCTGGTTGGAACCGAAGGTCTCATAGGGCTTTTCGAGCACGTTGAAACCGTCGCGGACGGCAGTGAACTTGAAGGAGCCGAGCTTGAACTGATTGATCTGCGGCTGCGGGGTAACTTCCATATTGCCTGTTTCTCCAGTTGCGGCCGCATAGGCCGTTCCTCTCAGGATGACCGGCGCGGCGAGCAGACCGAGGCCTGCGGCAAAAAGCGCGCGTCGCTTTATTCCATGAAAAATCGTCATATATCCATCCTCGACACTGTGCGGTGCGTCGCCGCACGACCCCCGATATTCCAGCCGGATTGATACAGGATTTCTGGCCCCGGCCGGGTAAGCATATGTCAATCTTGAGAGGCGAAAGTGTCGGGCAAGTCGTCTCACGCAGTCGTGATCCAAACGTGTAATGGAAACCGATTGAGGGATTGGCACAGCCCGTAACTGGGACTACACAGCACGGGCTTCCCAAGCCCCATCCGCATCCATCAAGGCATTCGCCTATGAACCGCATTGTCCCGCTGATCCTTGCCGTTGCTCTCTTCATGGAACAGATGGACTCGACTGTAATCGCGACGGCCCTGCCGGCGATTGCGGCCGATCTGCATGTCGGACCGATCACGCTGAAACTGGCGCTGACCTCTTATATGGTGGCGCTTGCGGTGTTCATTCCGATCAGCGGCTGGATGGCGGACCGGTTCGGTGCGAAGAATATCTTCCGGCTGGCGATCTGTGTTTTCGTCGTCGGCTCCATCTTCTGCGCCTTCTCCTCCAATCTCATCGAATTCGTCTTTGCACGCTTCCTGCAGGGCATGGGCGGCGCGATGATGACGCCTGTCGGGCGTCTGGTGCTGGTGCGGACGACGCAGAAGAGCGAACTGGTCTCCGCCATGGCGCTGCTGACGATCCCGGCTCTTGTCGGCCCGCTTGCTGGCCCGCCACTCGGCGGCTTCATCACCACCTATTTCAGCTGGCACTGGATCTTCCTGATCAACGTACCTGTCGGCATCATCGGCGTGTGGCTTGCGACAATCTACCTGCCGGAGATAGAGGCGACGGCTCCGCCGAAGCTCGATTTCAGCGGTTTTATCCTGACCAGCCTTGCGGCTGCAGGCGTCGTCTTCGGCCTCTCGGTCGTCAGCCTTCCGGCCCTGCCGCCGATCATCGGTATTACGGCCACCGCCATCGGCATCATCTGCGGCGTGCTCTATGTGCGCCACGCCAGGCGCTACCCGACGCCGATCCTCGATCTCAACCTGTTCAAGAATTCGACCTTCCGCGCTTCGACGAGCGGCGGCACGCTGTTCCGCATCTGTGTCGGCGCCATGCCGTTTCTGACGCCGCTGATGCTGCAGCTCGGATTTGGCCTTACGCCCTTTCAGTCAGGCCTCATTACGTTTGCCGGCGCGATCGGGGCAATCACCACGAAGTTCATCGCACGGCGCGTCTATAAGGCGATCGGCTTCCGCACCACGCTTCTTTGCGCCGGTGCGGTGACGACGGTCGTGACGGCTGTGACCGGCCTCTTCACGCCGGAGACGCCGCACCTTGTCATCATCGGTGTGTTGCTGCTTGGCGGCTTCTCCCGGTCCTTCATGTTCACTGGCGTCAATGCGCTGGCCTTTGCAGATATCGACGATGCGCAGGCAAGCCAGGCGACATCCATGGCCTCGGTGATGCAGCAGATCAGCCTGGCGCTCGGTGTTGCCCTTGCCGCCTCGATCCTGGAAACCTCCATCTATTTCCGGGGAGCCGAGCTGCAGGTCATCGATTTCCACATCGCTTTCTTCCTGATTGCCGGCCTGACGGTGCTTGCCACCATCCCCTTTGCCCGCATGGCCAAGGATGCCGGCGCCTCCGTCTCCGGCCACCGCGCCAAGCGCCTGGCACCCGCGACGATCGCAGCCGAGCAGCAGCCGGTCAAATAAGGCAAAAGGCCCAGATCCACGTTTGATCCGGGCCTCCTCGGTGATATCTGGACGGTGATCGGCCTCAAAAGCCAAACGCATTCCGCCACTTGTCGATCCAAGCCCCCAAGTCGTTCGAGGCCTTGCCAAAATTGCTGTTGTTCAGCATCGCGGATGCCATTTTCAGCTCATCCGTATTGCTACCATCCGACCTGCTGATGATCATCCCAGCATCGATTAGTGCGGATTGGGCCGTCTTCAATCCGGTCGCAAGGGTCTTACTGGTGCTATTTCCATTCTTGTCTTCGATGTTGGAGATGATCGCGCCACCGCTTCCAAGCTTGAAGCCGATCACGAATTCGCCGTCACCGAATTTGGACCTGTTGTCACGGATCAGCCGCTGAATGGCGTTGGCCATCGCGTTGTCATCGCTGATGCTGGATTCTTCGCCTTTTCGGCTTTGACCAGCGAGGCAAATTTGTCCCCATCGTCGTTGATGAGTTCCTTGATGACGTCGGTAATGCCGGCATCACTGGTTTTGAAGTTGTCCGAATCCAGGAAATTGATCGCGCTTGAGACGATTCCGTCGTTGCTCTCTTTGACGTCGAGCAGCGCGCTGTTGATTGTCGATGAGGCCTGGGTCTTTGCGGCGCTTGTTTGACTGGAAACGCCGTTGGCGATGGCTGCAATTGTATCGGCAGCCGATTTCCCGGCTTGCTGCTTATTAGAAAGCAACGATGCGTTCGTCTGCTGCAGGATGAGCAGTGCCGCACTGTTGGCTGGTGAGATCGCGGTCATTATCGTTCCTCTGGTGCCGGAACTTCCTCCATCGGAATTCTCAACACGGAAGGGCTTGCGGCATCATGCGTGAGCGACTGAAATGCAAAATACTCAATAACACAACTTTGGATTTTACGAATTAACAAAAAACTAACCTCGCGTGCAAGATCTTGAAGCCAGTAGTGGTAACCGGACGATACAATCTCGGGCATGTTTCAACCTTAAATTCTCATAGCGCACATTAGGATTGGCTATTTAGCGCCAGACCGGCAGTTATGATCCCGCCGTCGCTTATTCATAATCAATGACTTAGGGCATATTTTGCCACATGGTTGCGTCACTGGATTTCCTCTTTTCTTGATGTGAGAAGAGAAAAAGAGAGTTAGGACCTCCAGAACTGGCGGGTAGCAAGAGAGAGCACCTCGTCCAAGCCATTGAAAATGAATAAGTTTTTTCGAAGCATCTGATAACGTCAGGAACGATGCGCCAGACGCATGTTTGCCGGCACACGGTCTCACCAAACTTTCTTATTCACAATCAATAACTTAGCGAAAAAGAAACTAGCCGCTCAGTCAAAGGGCGGTTCTTCCGCCTTCTCGCAGACGGCGCATAGCTTGTTGCCGTCGAGATCCCTGACATAGGCTGCGTAGAAATGCGCGTGATAGGAGCGCAGTCCCGGTTCGCCTTCATCGATAGCGCCGGCAGCAATTGCTGCCGCATGGAAGGCATCGACCGCCGCCCGCGTTTCCGCCTCGAAGGCGACCATGGAGCCGTTGCCATTCGTGGCCCGGCGCCTGTTAAAGGGGGTTACGACCCAGAAGCGGCAGCGAGTGTCGCCATCGGCGGCATAGCCGATCTCCTCCTCCGAATAGCGCTGGCGCCGGTAGCCGAGCACCGGCAGAACGGCATCATAGAAATGCCGGGCGCGATAGAGATCGTTGGTTCCGAGTGTAACGTAAAGAAGCATGGGATCGGTGGGTATCCAGTCCTGGGAAATCATCATCCGCAGGACTGGCGCAAAGATCAAGCGTCCTCTGGCTCCGCCTCGACCTTGCGGCCTTTGAAACCCTTCGCCAGCAGGAACATCTCCACCGATTCGGCGCGCGATGAGGCGGGTTTGACGTGCACAACCTGACGGAAATGCTGCTTCAGCATGGCAAGCAGATCCCGCTCGGTGCCGCCCTGGAAGGTCTTGGCGAGGAAGTGCCCACCCTCGCCCAGCACTTCGATCGCGAAGTGGGCTGCGACCTCACAAAGGTGCATGGTGCGCAGGTGATCGGTGCGGTGATGACCGGTCGTCGGTGCCGCCATGTCCGAGAGCACCAGGTCCGGCGTGCCGCCGACGGCCTCCATCAGCTTTTCCGGGGCTGTGGGATCAAGAAAATCGAGCTGCAGTACCGTGACGCCGGGTAGCTGCGTCATTTCCAGAAAGTCGATTGCTGCAACGCGGACATCCTCGTCCGTCGACCCCGTCACCTTCGCGGCGATCTGTGACCAGCTTCCGGGAGCGGCCCCGAGGTCAATGATGCGCCTAGCGCCCTTCAGGATGTGGTGCTTCTCATCGATCTCCAGCAGCTTGAAAGCCGCGCGGGCTCGATAGCCCTCGAGCTGGGCACGCTGCACATAGGGATCGTTGATATGGCGCTCCAGCCACTGGCGCGAAGAGGCCTTCATCTTCTTTTTCTTGACGCGCTGGCCGAGCTTGCGGCCGGTGCGGTTTCCCGCAATCGTTGGTTTGGTCATGCCTACCCCTTGTTTCCCCGCTGGCCGCGGCGGTTGCGATGACGCCGCCAGACGCCGTCATCGGCCATCATGTCGGTGAGCAGGCCTTCCCTCAAGCCACGATCGGCAACACGCATGCGCGGGCTCGGCCAGCGGCGGCGGATCGCCTCCAGAATGGCGCAGCCGGCCAACACCAGATCGGCGCGATCCGGCCCGATGCAGGGATTGGCAGCGCGGCTTTCGAAATTCCAGGAAAGTAGCTTTGCCTGCATGGCGGAGACTTCGTCATCGGACAGCCATATGCCATCGACCTTGCGGCGGTCATAACGCGGCAAGTCGAGATGCACGCCGGCAAGCGTCGTCACCGTGCCCGAGGTGCCGATCAGATGGAAATCGCCATCCTCGGCAATCTCGATCTCCGGGCAATCGAAACTCGACAGCATGCCCGCAACCTCGCTCACCATGCCCTCGAAAACATCAGGCGTCACATCGCGGCCGCCATGGCGCTCCGAGAGGGTGACGACGCCGACGGGCAGCGAGGTCCAGTGGGTGATGTGATTGGCAAGGCGGGCGAAGCGGTTATCACCGATGCGGATGACGGCAATTTCCGAGGACCCGCCGCCGATGTCGAAGAGCACGACGGAGCGCGCCTCGCGCCCGACCAGCGAGGAGCAACCGGAAACGGCAAGCCGTGCCTCGGTTTCCCGATCGATGATTTCGAGCTCCAGCCCGGTCTCAAGCACGACCCGCTGCAGGAATTCCTCGCCATTGGCCGCCTGACGGCAGGCCTCGGTCGCAATCAGCCGCATGCGGCGGATCTCGCGGTTCCGGAGCTTGGAGGCGCAGATTCTGAGCGCATCGACCGCCCTCTCCATCGCCTCGTCGGACAACCTGCCGCTAGCGGCAAGCCCTTCGCCGAGGCGCACGATACGGGAAAAGGCATCGACGACGCGGAACTGGCCGGGGCGTGTGGGCTGGGCGATCAGCAGGCGGCAATTGTTGGTGCCGAGATCGAGCGCGGCATAGAGTTCGTCCGGCCAGGGATGTTCGCCCCCTGCCCGTTCGTCTTCATGACCTGGCTGACGGCTCCTGCGATTTGCCGATTCGGCATCCTGCACCTCGCGCAGCACAGGGCGCGACTGCGCTTCAGCGCGATGTTCGGGCCTTGCGGACGGCGGCGCTTGCACAGGAGCCAGCGGCCTGCCTTGCAGACCCCGCTTGCTGCGATGCTTGCGTCGGTTACGTCGGCTGGAGGGCGAATCACCATTGGGGCGCGGGCCATGGCTTTGAGCGACGGCCTGAACCACAGGCAATGACTGGACGACCGTATCGGGCTGAGATGCGCCACGCCCACCACGACGGCGGCGTTTCCGCTTGCGGGCCGGGCTTTCCGTGTCTTCCTTCGGGCGCGCTGCCTCCCCGGCATGGCCGGAGAGATCATGCGAAGCGGGATGAGCGGCGCCGCGGGATTGCCCGCCACGCTTGCCCTTGCGACGCCTGGACTTCTTGCCGTCCTTGCGCCCTACCGCCGACGCCCCGTCAAATTGCGGCCTTGCGCCGCCTTCGGGGTCTTCCACGTTCGTTTTCCATCGCGCCGCGCAAGTCCAGAAAGGTATGCAGCAGGCGCTCATTCGATTTTTGCGTTGGCGCGAAGATATCAGCGACCGACGAAATCACCAAATTCTTTTTGATTCCAGATTTTAGCCACCCGATTTTCACGCCGCGTGGAGGGATCGAATTTTTTCAAAACGGGTATTTGCAATCCGCCCGGTTTTGGTTATAAGCGCCGCACAGCAGCCAAGCCACGCTTCGGCAGCGCCTGCTGGGGAATAGTTCAATGGTAGAACGACGGACTCTGACTCCGTTAATCTTGGTTCGAGTCCAGGTTCCCCAGCCAAATTTCTCCTCCTAAATTCCACTGTCTTGAATTGAGAGTCTTCTGCGCCCGTTTTCGCGCAACCGCAGTAGCAAAACCTCAACCTTCCGCCGCTAGAATCACCCCCACGACTTGGAGACGGTTCGAGCCATGAAGACCTTTTCTGCGATATTGCTGGCAGCACTCCTCATTCCGGCCGCGGCCCGGAGCGACACAGAATGGATGGGCGATGCGCGGCAGTGGTCGGTTGGGTTCGTCGGTGAGAAGCCGTCCTATTGCCGGCTGGTGTGGAATAATGAGCTCGGAAAAACGGTCGAATTCCGCCAGAGCCTCGACAGCGTCATGTGGCTCGTTTCGAAGGATGGCTGGGATATTCCCGAGGGCACCACGACCAAGGTAACGCTTGTCGGGTATTCCGGCACCAAGGCTGTTCCGGCCGAGGCCTTCGACAGCAAGACGCTTCGCATCCTGCCGGCCTCTGAGAAGACGGGCGTCGCGCAGATCAAGAAGATGCTCAAGAATTCCTTTATCGGCACGCCGGATATGGAACTGGATTTTGCCGGAAATGAAGAGCCTTGGGTGGTGCCGCTGTCGCGGCTGCAACAGATGTATACGACCTACGTCAATTGCTTGAACCGGCTCGTCCCCGCCAATCAGGCCAGCCAGGTTTCGGACAAGACTCAGCCGTTCTAGCGCGTGTTGCGATCCTTCCGATTCGCTCGCAGCGCTTAACCTCCTCATTTTACGCATGTCGTGATCGCAAAACCGCTGAATACTTTTGCGCGACATGCTTTCGGCTCCCGCTTTCTGCGTCGCCACGCCGCAGCGCTGCGCCACAAATTTGGCCTGCGCCGCAATGATCATCCTAGTCGTGCCAGCTGCACTTCATTCGCGCGGGCAATTGGATTGGTGTTCTTCCCGTTCAGGAGGCCATTGTGCAAAGGCTTCGTATCGCATTTCTCATGAGCGCCGTGGCAATCGCCGCCGTCGAGCTTGTCAGCCCAGCGGAGGCTCAGACCGTCGCCCACAAATCAGCAGATACCCATGTGCTTGTCGTGCGACTGCCGGATGGTTCGCTCGAGCGCATTCGTTACGCCGGCGACCGACCGCCGCAAATCCGGTTCGACAGTCAGCCGGATTCCGGCCTTTTCGATCCGTTCTGGCCTTCCGCTCCCTTTGCCGATCTGGACCTGATATCCGCGGCGATGGACCGTGAGGCTGCTGCGATGATGCAACAGGCCGACAGCATGATGCAGGCATCGCCGGGAAATCCGACTGATGTCGGCCTCAACAGGCTGCCGGCCGCCGTGCAGGGCTATTCGATGGTTTCGACCATGTCCGGCAACGGCGTCTGCACCCGCAGCGTCCGTTACTTCAGCAGCGCTGACGGCAGGCCGCAAGTCGAGAGCAGCACGTCAGGGAATTGCTCGCCCGGCAAGGCGGCAGGCGCGCCGTTGCCCATCAAGGCGCCACGGCCGGCCCTGAAGTCTAAAACATCTGGTTTCATCGAGGTCAACGCCCGGCCGCCGGCAACAGATGGCGGCGTATCACAGGCAAATCTTCGGCTTGCGAGCGCGGTGAACTGATGGATTACGGCCCAGTATCGTTAGTTACAGTCAGACGGAAATCTTGCTCCGTACCGCATCGGCGATCTCAGTCATGCGGTCGACCGGGGCGTGGCCGATGAGCATGAAGGCGTGGGTGGCGTTCGCCCAATAGACGACATTCATGCCCTTGCGGCCTTCGATATCGGGGGCCTTGGGGCCGCCACCGGAGGCGACGATGCAGAGCGCCATGGGGCCGGTTTCGGGATCCAGATAGGCGATCTGGGCGAGCGGCTTGCCATCATATTGCAGGATCTGGGCGCGCTTGAAATCGATATCCGGCAGGGCGACTTGCTCTGGCGAGAGCTGGAGGCGGAGGTCGCCGTCCAGACTGGCGAGCTGCGCTGCCTGCACATCTCTGGGCGGGACGGGACCGGCGAGCGTCTCCGGCGTGTAGAGCGAGATATATTCGGCAACGACGGCGCGCCATTCGCTGTTTTCGTCCTTGCCCGAGAGCCCCGTGCCGAGACCGATCACGGCGCGGTCGACGGCGATGCCGGCAACCACCGAAGCAGCAAGCGCGCCGAGAAAGCCTCGACGGCTCATGAAGGCAGCCGGTCTTGCAGGCCGGGCGGCGGGAATGGCCGACAGCATGGCTTCGAGCTTTGCCCGCGGAGCGGCATCGAGCAACGGCGCAAAGGCTTGCTTGTAAGGCAGGCCTGCACGCGCCAGGAATTCCAGCCGTTCGGCGACAGCCTGGTCGGCCTCGACCATAGCCTCGATGCGGGCAGCCTCTTCGGGCCCAAGCTCACCATCGATGAAGGCGGTCAATTCCTCGTTGGAGGGCATTATGTGCTTCGTGCTCATTCAACTCCCCCTGCCGATACGGTTTCGGAGAGCTTCGCGCGGGCGGCTGCCAGCCGACTCATCACGGTGCCGATCGGAACATCAAGTATGGCGGCGACCTCGCGATAGGAAAGCCCTTCCACATAGGCGAGGAAAACCGCCGATCGCTGCGCGTCGGGCAGCGCATTCACCTGTTTCAAAACCTGGTTCGCCATGACATGCGTTTCGGTGTCATGGGCGCCATCGAAACTCAGCGTCTCGTCGGCATCGACGAATCCCTGCCCCTGGCGGACGCGGCGGGCACGGATCTCATTCAGCCAGATCGAATGCAGGATCGAAAACAGCCAGCGGTCGAGCCGCGTGCCTGCGACAAACTGATCGGCCCGTTCCAGCGCGCGAACGCAGGTCGCCTGCACGAGATCATCGGCCACATCACGCTGATGCGAAAGAACGAGGCCATAGCGCCACAGACGGGCGAGATGTTCCGTCAGGCCGCTCCTGATATCCGCTTCGCTCGCGATGGTCGCCTCCGCGCGTATTGGCTGTTTCGGAATCGCCGGCCGGGCCGGCGATTCCGTTCTGGCGCGACTATAGGCAGGAAATGTGGTGTGCGCGACCGACATCCGGAAATACCCTTCAATCAACCTTATCTCTCTTCTGCCTCACGCAAGTGTACAGCTTTGTTTCGCGCAATTCCGGACGCAAAACCGCTGCACACTTTTGCTGGAATTGCTTTAGATCTTCGACGGATCGAGGATGGCGGCGTTGAGGTCCTGATATTCCTCGCAGCCGGTGCCGCAGATCGCCTTGATGGTGGTCAGCTGCTCCTTGGCGAGATCGAGCTGGCCCTTGATGACATAGGCTTCGCCGAGATATTCGCGGACCTTGGCATATTGTGGATCGAGCTTCACCGACTGCAGATAGTAGGAGATACCCTCATCCGTGCGGCCGAGCTTGCGCGTGGCGTAACCGCGATAGTTCAGCCATTCGGCATTGTTCTGATCCTTGACGGTGTCGAGCATGGCGAGCGCTTCTTCATAGCGGCCGGCCTTGGCGAGCGAGTAGGCGTAATCGGTACGGTTTTCGTCCGTCACGTTGGCGCTCTGCTGTTTGACGCACTTCTTTGCCTTCTTGTCATAGATCTCGCCCTTCTTGCAGACCGGCATGGTGCTGCTATCGTCGCCAATGGCGAAGACGGGACCGGAAAGGACAGATGCGGCAATGCAGCTGCCGAGCACGAGAGAAGCGATGCGAACAGTCTTGGTCGTCATGGGATAACTCCTCGAAAAATGACGTTGCGAGGAGTGAACACCGCTGTTGGCAGGTTTATTCGGCCGGCTTTCGCGTTTTTTCGATCACTGCTTCGTGAAGAGTAGCGTACTGAATAAACCTTCGCGCCCGCGTGTTTTCCGCTCGTTCCGCCGGGAACGACAAGGAGCATACCGTGACTCAATCCGTCAGACTTTTAAGTCTCGCCACCGCAGTGCCTGACCATATCATCACCCAGAGCCAAGCCGCCGAGGCCTCCGCGCGCCTCTTTGCGGATCGCTTCAAGGAATTCCGCCACCTCGCGCGCGTGTTTGACAATGCCGGTATCGGAAAGCGGCACGCCGCCCGTCCCCTCTCCTGGTTTGAAGAGACGCATGGCTGGCAAGACAGGATGGAGGCCTATGAGGAGGTCGCCGGTTCGCTGTTCGTCGCGACGGCAACGCGCGCGCTTGGTCAGGCAGGGCTGACAGCCGATCAGGTCGATTGCGTGGTAACGGTTTCCTCCACCGGAATCACCACGCCGAGCCTCGATGCGCGGCTCGCCGGCCGGCTTGGCTTTCGCGCGGATATCGAGCGTGTACCCGTCTTTGGGCTTGGCTGCGCTGCCGGCGTTTCCGGCTTTGGCATCGCTTCGCGGCTGGCGCGCAGCCGCCCGGGTGCCGTGGTGCTCTTCGTCGCCATAGAGCTCTGCACGCTGGCCTTCCGTCTGGATGAGCTGACGAAACCGAACATCATCGCCACCGCCCTCTTCGGTGACGGGGCTGCAGCCTGCGTGCTACGATCAGGCGAAGGCGGTATGGCGGAAGTGGAATCGGCGGGCGATCACCTGTTTCCCGATACGCTCGACATCATGGGCTGGAAGATCGACGATACCGGGCTCGGCATCCTGCTGGCGCAATCGCTGCCGCCCTTTGCGGAAAAGGAGCTCGGCCCGGCGATCGACGGCATCTTGGCGCGCAGCGGGCTCAAGCGCGATGATATCGACCGTTTCATCTGTCATCCCGGCGGTACGAAGGTGCTGGCGGCAATGGAGAGCACGCTTTCCATGGTGCCGGATACGCTCGACATCGAGCGGTCGGTGCTTGCAGATTACGGCAATATGTCCTCGCCGACAGTGCTCTTCGTTCTGGAGCGCGCTATCAGCAGAGGTCTGCCGGACCGGGCGGCGATGATCGCCATGGGGCCGGGCTTTACGGCAAGCTGCGTGACCTTGCGGAGGGTTGCATGATGTGGCCTTCCATCGCATTGCTGACCTTCGTGACCGCCCAGCGGCTTTCGGAACTGGTTATCGCGCGCCGCAATACGACGGCGCTCTTCGCAAGGGGAGCGCGCGAGATCGCGCCCGATCATTACCCCTACATGGTGGCGCTCCATACGGGCTGGCTCGTCGGGCTATGGATGCTGGCGACGGGACAGCCGGTCCAGCTCTTCTGGTTTGGTCTTTTCATGCTGCTGCAGGTGCTGCGACTGTGGGTGCTGACCACACTTGGGGAGCGCTGGACGACGCGTATCATCATCCTGCCCGGTGCGCCGCTCGTCGAGGGCGGCCCCTACCGCTTCTTCAAACATCCGAACTACATGATCGTCATCGGTGAGATCGCCGCCCTGCCGCTTGCCTTCGGCATGCCGCTTTATGCGCTCGTCTTTTCGCTCCTCAATGCCGCCGTCCTGACTGTTCGCATCAGGGCCGAAAATGCCGCACTCAAAAGCGCAATGATTTTGAAATGAAATGCGATTTTTCGTTTGCGCCGCAGCATTGAGATGGGCATTTTAGGGCCTAAAATATAGCGGAATGCAGGGGAAAATGACGAAAAACGCAATCGTGCTCGGCGCCGGTATCGTCGGGGTTTCGACGGCCATTCATCTTCAACGCCGCGGCTGGCAAGTGACACTCATCGACCGCAAGGAGCCGGGTAACGAAACCTCCTTCGGCAATGCCGGCCTGATCCAGCGCGAAGGCGTCATGCCCTACGGTTTTCCCCAGCAGCTCGGCCTGCTGCTGCGCTATGCGCTGAACAATCGCATCGATGCGCATTATCACCTGAAGGCGCTGCCGAGCCAGCTCGCCTTCCTCGCCCGCTACTGGTGGAACTCCAATCCGAAGCGGCACGAGATGATCACCAAGGCCTATGCGCCGCTGATCGAGAATTCGATCACCGAGCACAAGGACCTGATCGAGGCATCACATGCCGAAGCGCTGATCCGCAGGGATGGCTGGATGAAGATCTTCCGCACCGAGGCCAAGCGTGATGAAGCCTTTGTGGAAGCTGCCCTCTGGAAGGATCAGTTCGGTGTCAGCTACGAGAGCCTGAATTCGGCCGATATCGCTCGATTGGAGCCTAATATTACCGGGGATTTCGTCGGTGGCCTGCGCTGGGTCGATCCCTGGTCGGTTCTCGATCCGCATGCATTGACGCGTGCCTATCGCAGCTATTTCGAAAGCCTCGGTGGGCGGTTCGTGACCGGCGATGCGGCGTCGCTCGGGCCGGCCGGATCGGGCTGGAAGATCATGACGTCGGAGGGGTCGCTGGAGGCCGATGATGTCGTGCTGGCACTCGGCCCCTGGGCGGCGGTCGCGACGCGCCGCCTCGGCTATTCCTTTCCGCTCGGCGTCAAGCGCGGCTACCACATGCATTACGGCGTGCAGGGCAATGCTGTGCTCAACAACTGGACTCTCGATTCCGAGCGCGGCTATTTCCTGGCGCCGATGAACAAGGGCGTGCGCCTGACAACGGGGGCGGAATTCGCAACGCTCGATGCGCCGAAGACGCCGGTGCAGCTCGACCGGGCCGAAGCCGTGGCGCGCACGATATTCCCGCTGGGTGAGAGATTGGATCCGGAACCGTGGATGGGCGCGCGACCCTGCACGCCCGACATGATGCCGATCATAGGCAAGGCGCCGCGGCATCAGGGCCTGTGGTTTGCCTTCGGCCATGCCCATCACGGGCTGACGCTCGGGCCGGTGACCGGACGAGTGCTTGCGGAACTGATGACCGGCGAAGCGCCATTCATCGATATTTCGGCTTATTCGCCCAGCCGCTTCAACCCTTAGAGCCTTTCCTGGCTAGATTGCAGCATTCTGCCGGAGCAGGTTTTCGTAAGGGCAACGGCGATTGGCGAAGGGCATACCTCCAGGTACGTCCGAGCCGATCGCCTTTGATCCTGGCGGAAAGATGCCCGGCCCTTCGGGTTGGCTGAAACGGGCCGGCTGATCGACCGGCCGGCTTGGCCGTAGATCTGGGCTACGACGCGCGCCGGCCGGTCGACCATCCGACTCCGTTTGAGCCAACAAAATGCTGCAATCTAGCCAGGAAAGGCTCTAACACCGAGAGCGGCGAGAGCCTTCAGGGCTTCTGCCGCGATATCGTCGATTGTGTCGTCGATATCGACGGTGACGACACCGGGCTCGCCGGTCGGCACTTCCAGCGTCTGCAGCTGGCTTTCCAGGAGCGAGGTCGGCATGAAATGGCCCTTGCGGTGACCCATGCGCTCGGTCAGCAGTTCTTTCGAACCTTCGAGATAGACGAAATAGAGGTTGCCGCCAGCAGCGGCTCGCAGGCGGTCGCGGTAGCTGCGCTTCAGCGCCGAGCAGGAGACGATGATGCCCTTGCCCTTGGTAAGCGACGCCTTCATCTCCTTGCCGATCCGGTCGAGCCAGGGCATCCGGTCCTCGTCGGAGAGCGGAATGCCCTTCGACATTTTCTCGACATTGGCAGCGGGATGCAGCGCATCGCCTTCGACAAACGGCAGGCCAAGGCCTGCCGCTATCTTTTCGCCGATCGAAGATTTACCGGAACCGCTGACGCCCATGACGATGATTGCATGGAGAGTTCCGTTATTCTCGGTCATCGCTCATCTCGGTCATCGTTGCAGTGTGAGATATCTGCGGCCTTACTACGCCGCAGAGACGGCAGCGGCCTTGCGTGCAAGACGTGCCTTGATCGTATCGACATCCGCCCGCGGGGTCGCCGCAAACAGGGTCTTGGTATAGTTGTGCTGCGGATCGCTGAAAACCTGCTCCCGCGTGCCGTATTCGACTGCCTCCCCGAAATACATCACCATAACCTCGTCTGCCATATAGCGAACAACCGAGAGGTCGTGGCTGATGAAGACATAGGTCAGGTTCAACTCGTCCTGCAGGTCGGCGAGAAGGTTGAGCACCTGCGCCTGCACCGACAGATCGAGTGCGGAGACCGGTTCATCGAGAACCAGGAGCCGCGGGTTCAGCATCAGCGCGCGGGCAATGGCGATACGCTGGCGCTGGCCGCCCGAGAACATGTGCGGATAGCGGTTGAAGTGGACGTCCTGCAGTCCGACCTTCTTCAGCATCGCCATCGCCAGGTCGCGCCGCTCGGAAGCCGGCGTATTGGTGTTAATGATCAGCGGCTCCATCAGGATGTCGCCGATCTTCTTGCGCGGGTTCAGCGATCCGTAAGGATTCTGGAAGACGATCTGGACCTTCCGGCGGATTTCCGGCGTCAGATCGCCCTGGAAGATATCGACCTTCTTGCCGTCGATGAAGAGTTCGCCCGACGTGGCCGGGTCGATCATCGTCACGATGCGGGCGAGCGTCGACTTGCCGCAGCCGCTTTCGCCGACGATCGCCAGCGTCTTGCCTTGCTCCACGCTGAAGCTCACGCCCTTGACAGCATGGACCGTTCGCGCCTTCTTGAACATGCCGCCCGGTAGGTAATAGTCGCGGACGATGTTCTTTCCTTCGAGAACTGGCGTCATCAGGCCGCTCCCTCCACAGTCTTGTTCGGATTGAAAAGTTCGCCGATGGTCGGCAGCCGGTCGCCGGTCGCATTATCAGGAAGGGCGGCGAGCAGTGCGCGCGTGTAATCGCTCTTCGGCGCTTCGAAGAGCGAGAGCACGTCGGCCTCTTCCATCTTGCGGCCCTTGTACTGGACGATCACCCGGTCTGCCGTCTCGGCAACCACGCCCATATTGTGGGTGATCATGATCAGACCCATACGATGCTCCGTCTGCAGGCGCATCAGAAGATCGAGGATCTGCTTCTGGATGGTCACGTCGAGTGCCGTGGTCGGCTCATCGGCGATCAGGAGCTTCGGATTGCAGGCAATCGCGATGGCAATCATGACGCGCTGGCACTGGCCGCCCGACATCTGATGCGGGAAATGGCCAAGCCGCTCGGCGGGATCTGGAATGCCGACCGCCTGGAAAAGCTCGATTGCGCGCTTGCGCCGCGCCGCCTTGTCGAGACCGAGGTGAATTCTCAGCACCTCTTCGATCTGGAAGCCCACGGTGAAGCAGGGATTGAGGCTCGCGATCGGCTCCTGGAAGATCATCGACATATCCTTGCCGATGATTTCGCGCCGCTTGGCGCCGGACATGCCGAGCAGGTTCTGGCCGTCAAAAACCATCTTGTCGGCCGTCACCTTTGCCGTCCAAGGCAGAAGGCCCATGGCAGCGAGCATCGATACCGACTTGCCGGAGCCGGATTCGCCGACGATCGCCAGAATCTCACCCGCGTCGACCTTCAGCGAGACGCCGTCGACGGCGCGGAAAGGACCGGTCGACGTCTGGAATTCGACGACGAGATTTTCAATTTCGAGAAGCGCCATCTCAGGACCTCTTCATCTTGGGGTCGAGCGCATCACGCAGGCCGTCGCCCATCAGGTTGATAGCGAGAACGGTGATGAGAATCGCAAGACCCGGAAATGTAACAACCCACCAGGCGCGCGATATGAACTCGCGGGATTCGGCAAGCATCGTGCCCCATTCAGGTGTCGGCGGCTGAGCGCCCATTCCGAGGAAGCCGAGGGCGGCTGCATCAAGGATCGCGGCGGAGAAGGCAAGCGTTGCCTGGACGATCAGCGGTCCGAGGCAATTCGGCAGGATCGTCTTGAACATCAGCCGGAAGGTGCCGGCACCGGCGACGCGGGAGGCCACCACATATTCCTTTTCACGCTCGCCCATCACGGCGGCGCGTGTCAGGCGCACGAAATGCGGCTGGTTGACGATCGAGATCGCGATCATGGCATTGAGCAGGCCGGGACCCAGCACCGCGACGAGCACGAGGGCCAGAAGCAGTGACGGGAAAGCCAGGATGATATCCATGAGGCGCATGATGACGATATCGACGCGGCCGCGGAAATAACCGGCAACGAGGCCGATCAAGACGCCCGCAAGCACCGACAGCGTGACGACCACGACACCGATGAACAGCGAGAACCGTGCGCCGAAAATCAGGCGTGAAAGGATATCGCGACCGACGGCATCGGTTCCGAGCGGATAGGAGAAGCTGCCGCCATCCATCCAGAAGGGGACAGACAGGAGAAGCTGGCGGTTCTGCTCGGTCGGCGCATGCGGCGAGACGAGCGGTGCGAAGATCGCCATCAGAAGGATGACGAGGAAAACGAAGAGACCGATGACGGCGCCCTTGTTTCGCGAGAAATAGTACCAGAATTCCGTAAGGGCGGAGGGCTGGTCGGATTTTGCAGTAACCGTGCTCATGGACCGCTCCTAGTGCCTGATACGCGGATTGATGAAGCCGTAGGTCAGGTCGACGATCAGGTTCACCAGCATGATGATGCCGGCGATCAAGAGAAGACCGCCCTGGACGACTGCATAGTCGCGCTTGAAGACAGCATCGACCATCCACTTGCCGATGCCCGGCCAGGAGAAGATCGTTTCGGTAAGAATGGCGCCTGCGAGCAGTACGCCGACCTGCAGGCCGATCGTGGTGATGACCGGGATCATAGCGTTTCTGAGCGCATGAATACCGACGACACGCAGCGGCGCCAGACCCTTGGAGCGGGCCGTGCGCACGTAATCCTCGCCCAGCACTTCGAGCATCGCCGAGCGGGTCTGGCGGGCGATAACCGCAAGCGGAATGGTGGCAAGCACCACGGTCGGCAGAATGAGATAGCTGACGGCCGAGGCGAAGGCGCCCTTCTGGCCGGAGAGCAAACTGTCGATCAGCATGAAGCCGGTGACAGGTTTGAAGAAATACATCAGCGAGATGCGGCCGGAGACAGGCGTCCAGCCGAGATAGCCGGAGAAGAAGATGATGAGCAGCAGGCCCCACCAGAAGATCGGCATCGAATAGCCGATAAGGGCAACGCCCATCACGCTCTGATCGAACCATGTTCCGCGCTTGACGGCCGCGAAGACGCCGGCCGGCACGCCGAGAAGGATTGCCACCAGGATGGCGCAGAGCGAAAGCTCAAGCGTTGCCGGGAAGAGCGTAAAGAATTCGCCGAGAACCGCACGTTTGGTAACGATCGAGGTACCGAGATCGCCGTGCAGCACTTTTCCGAGATAATCGAAGTATTGCACGTACATGGGCCGGTCGAAACCGAGATCGTGCATGATCTGGGCGTGACGTTCGGGTGCCATGGTTCGTTCGCCCGACAACAGCATGACGGGATCGCCAGGAAGCAGGCGGATGAACGAGAAGGCAATGAGCGAAACGCCGAGGAAGGTCGGTATCAGGACTGCGAGGCGCCCGATGAGAAATCGCAACATAGCAAGGTTGTCCAATAGTTTCCGGCGGTCAGGTGGAGACCTGACCGCCGGTCGAGCCCGGTTTCAGCCGGGCAGTTTATCATTTTTCTTATTCGGCGATATCAACGCCGTCGAAGCGGTGGATGCCGAGCGGATCCATATGGAAGCCCGATACCTTCTTGCTGACCGGGACGAAGACCAGCGAGTGGTCGAGCGGAGCCCAGGGAGCTTCCTTCTTGAAGATTTCCTGTGCTTCTTCGTAGAACTTCGTGCGGGCAGCAACGTCAGCCGTTTCCTTGGCCTTCGTCATCAGAGCGTCATAGTCCTTGTTGCACCACTGAGCGCGGTTGTTGCCGCCCACAGCGTCGCAGCCGAGCAGCGTGTCCATGAAGTTGTCCGGGTCGCCGTTGTCGCCGGTCCAGCCGATGATGACAGCGCCATCGCGCTTCACGTCGGAGGAGAGCTTCAGGTATTCGGCCCATTCATGGGTGACGATCTCGACCTTGACGCCGACCTTGGCAAAGTCTGCCTGCATCAGTTCGGCGGCGCGGCGAGCGTTCAACATGTACGGACGCGAAACCGGCATTGCCCAGATCTTCATCGACAGATCCTTGACGCCAGCGGCTGCGAGAGCCTTCTTGGCGCCTTCCGGATCGTACTTGTCGTCCTGGATCTTGTCGTTATAGGACCACATTGTCGGCGGGATCGGGTTCTTGGCAACCTGGGCAGCGCCCTGGAAGACGGCGTCGATGATCGCCTGCTTGTTGATCGCCATGTTCAGCGCGCGGCGGACTTCCGGCTTGTCGAACGGAGCCTGCTGGGTGTTGTAGGCGAGGAAGCCGACGTTCAGGCCAGCCTGTTCCATGACCGTGAGGTTCGGATCCTTCTTGAGCTCGGCAACGTCAGCAGCATTCGGATACGGGACGAGGTGGCACTCGCCGGCCTTCAGCTTCTGGGCGCGGACAGCGGCGTCCGGGGTGATCGCGAAGACGAGATCGTCGATCTTTTCCTTGCCCTTGAAGTAGGTTTCGTTGGCCTTGTAGCGGATGACGGCATCCGTCTGATAGGCAACGAAGGTGTACGGGCCGGTGCCGAGCGGCTGCTGGTTCAGCTGGGCCATCTTGCCGTCAGCGGCGAGCTTGTCGGCATATTCCTTGGAAACGACGGATGCGAAGTCCATCGCGAGGTCGGCCAGGAACGGAGCTTCCGGATGGTTCAGCGTGAACTTGACGGTCAGATCGTCAACCTTCTCGACCGACTTGATGAGGTCAGGGAAGCCCATGCCGGCGGCATATTCGTAAGAACCGCCTTCGACATACTTGTTCCACGGATTGTCCGACTTGATCTGGCGCTCGAACGAGAAAACCACGTCGTCGGCGGTGAGATCACGCGAGGGGGTGAAGAAATCGGTGGTCTGGAACTTCACGCCGGGATGCAGCTTGAAGGTATATTCCTTGCCATCGGGGGAAACCGTCCAGCTGTCGGCAACACCCGGCTCGATCTCCGTACCGCCATGCTTGAATTCAACGAGGCGGCTGTAGACCGTACGTGAAGACGCGTCGAAGGTCGTGCCTGACGTGTAGAGGCTCGGATCGAAGCCTTCCGGCGATCCTTCGGCGCAATAGACAAGCGTCTTGGAATACGCGGCGGTGGCCATGACCGAAGCCAGGGCTGTCGCTGCGAGCAGGACAGAGAACTTTTTCATGATATCGTTTCCCAGGTTTGTTCTTTTTTGATCTTTAGAGATCGGGCGCTCATTACCCCGATCAGCGGGCCGATGGAACGATATTTATTTGCTGAACGCAACGGCATCCGCAGAAAATTTTTCCAGAAAAGCAATTTTAGAAATTTTCGGTCAAAAATAGGCCAAAATTTGCAAGATTGAGGCACGTTCAACCGCATTTCTGTCGCTTTTGGTACAATTTGGCGTCGCGGAAGGCGTTGAGAACGGTTTCAACGGGCTCTGATATATCAACAATCCGTGAGTGCAAATGAAAAACCACGGCTATCGAAAACAGCCGTGGTTCATGACGATATCAGAATATTCAAGTATCAGGCGGCCGGTGCCGGAACGACGGGCTTGCGATAGTGCTGTTCGCCGGTGAGGCCCAGCAGAAAGTTGATCTGCGGCCGCGCCTTTACCAGATCATCGATCGAATATTCGGTCAGCACGTCGAAGAAGGCATTCAGTGCCTTGCGCAGCGCCGAATTCAGGCCGCAGCTATCAACCAGCGGGCACTCGACCACACCATCTTCAAAGCATTCCGCCATGGCGAAGCTGTCTTCGGTGACCCTTACCACGTCGAAAAGGCTGATATCGGCCGCCGGCTTGCCAAGGCGCACACCGCCGTTGCGGCCGCGCACCGTCTCGACAAGGCCTGCCTTGTTGAGCGGCTGCAGAATCTTGAAAAGGAAGAGCTCGGAAACACCGTATGCTCTGGCAATCTCCGGAATCCGGCTCAAATGTCCTTCATTGGCTGCACAATACATCAACATGCGAACCGCATAGTTGGTCTGCTTCGTCAACCGCATGCCAATCTCCTAAATCATTTGTGAACCGTATATAATGGCTTTCACAGTTTTGAACAATTCCAAAATATGAAATTCACATTCACGTTTCCCGCGACTGCTCGCCGCAGCGTTTGAAACGAAAACGGGCCCTTCCCGGGCCCGTTTCCAAATGCGATGGCTTTCGCGTCACTTCATCGTCGGCATGACGAATTCGGCGCCGCCCTTGATGCCGGATGGCCAGCGGGCGGTAACGGTCTTGGTCCGGGTCCAGAACTTGATCGAATCCGTGCCATGCTGGTTGAGGTCGCCGAAGCTCGAAGCCTTCCAGCCGCCGAAGGAGTGGTAGGCGAGCGGCACTGGGATCGGAACATTGATGCCGATCATGCCGATGTTGATGCGGGAGGCGAAGTCGCGGGCAGCGTCGCCGTCGCGGGTGTAGATCGCGACGCCGTTGCCGTATTCATGCTTCATCGGCAGGGAGAGCGCTTCTTCATAGTTGTGGGCGCGAACGACGGACAGAACCGGCCCGAAGATCTCGGTCTTGTAGATTTCCATCTCGGGCGTGACGTTGTCGAACAGGCAGCCGCCGACGAAATAGCCGTCCTCATAACCTTGCAGCTTGAAATCGCGGCCATCGACGACAAGCTTTGCGCCCTCTTCGATACCCTTGTTGATCAGATCCTGGATGCGGTTATAGGCATCCTTGGTGACAACAGGGCCCATGTCTGCTTTATCGTCGGTGTAAGGACCGATGCGCAGGGATTCGATCTTCGGGATCAGCTTCTCGACGAGGCGGTTCGCTGTTTCCTCGCCGACCGGCACGGCAACCGAGACGGCCATGCAGCGCTCGCCAGCCGAACCGTAGCCGGCGCCCATCAGGGCGTTGACGGCCTGGTCCATATCGGCATCCGGCATGATGATCATGTGGTTCTTGGCGCCGCCGAAGCATTGAGCGCGCTTGCCGTTCATCGCAGCCGTTCCATAGACGTAACGGGCAATCGGCGTGGAGCCGACGAAGGAGACGGCGCCAATATCGGGATCGGTGAGGATCGCATCGACGGCCGTCTTGTCGCCGTTGACGACGTTCAGGATGCCGGCCGGCAGACCGGCCTCGATCATCAGTTCGGCAAGGCGGATCGGAAGGGACGGATCGCGCTCGGAGGGCTTCAGGATGAAGGCGTTGCCGCAGGCGATTGCCGGGGCAAACATCCACATCGGGATCATGCCCGGAAAGTTGAAAGGCGTGATGCCGGCGCCGATGCCGACGGGCTGGCGGATCGAATACATGTCGATCGCCGGGCCGGCGCCTTCCGTGAATTCACCCTTGGCAAGATGCGGGATGCCGCAGACGAATTCGCAGACTTCGAGGCCGCGGATGACATCGCCCTTGGAATCCTCGACCGTCTTGCCGTGCTCGCTGGAGAGCAGCGTCGCAAGCTCATCCATGTGCTGGTTCAGGAGATCGACGAACTTGAAGAAAACGCGGGCGCGGCGCTGCGGGTTCGTCGCGGCCCATTTCGGCTGCGCAGCCTTGGCGTTTTCGACAGCGGCGCGCAGTTCCTCGACGCTTGCGAGCGCGACCTTTGCCTGTACTTCGCCGGTCGCGGGGTTGAAGACGTCGCTGGTGCGGCCGCTGGTGCCGGCGACCTTCTTGCCGCCGATGAAATGACCAATCTCACGCATGGGTGTTCCTCCTGATCTCTTGATGGCGCAACAATCGCACTTCAATTTGCACAAATCAATGCGCTATAATAAGCAACCGTTGTGCGTATATTATAGCTCGATCGCTGTGACCGGTGCTCCTGCTTCAAAACTGGCACGGCACGCGGACAAGTCAAAGGGAGGCCGAACCGATGAGCGGGAAACCTGTCGTCAGGATGGCGGAACTGGAGATCGATCCAGGCACGCTCGAAGCCTATCGTGCGCTGCTGACCGAGGAAATCGAAGCATCCGTCGCGCTGGAAGACGGTGTCCTTTCCCTGAATGCCGTTTCCATCAGAGATCATCCGAACAAGATCCGTATCCTCGAGGTCTATGCCAACAGGGAAGCATACGAGGCTCATCTGCAGACGCCGCATTTCCTGAAATACAAAACCGAAACGGCCGGCATGGTGACAGCGCTGACGCTTATCGACGTCGAACCCATCATCATGCGTTCAAAGCCATGAACTGGGATGACGTTCGCATTTTCCTGGCCGTCGCCCGCACAGGGCAGATCCTCGCTGCGTCGAAGAGGCTGGGGCTCAATCACGCCACGCTCTCGCGCAGGTTGACCTCACTCGAAGAGGCGCTGAAAACACGGCTTTTCATACGCCGGACGAATGGCTGCGAGCTGACCGCTGAAGGCGCAGTCTTTCTTGCCTCGGCTGAGCGGATGGAAACGGAGATGCTTGCCGCGCAGGCCAATCTCGGCCACACCGACACGGCCATTGCCGGAACGGTGCGCGTCGGCGCGCCCGATGGGTTTGGTGTTTCCTTTCTTGCGCCGCGAATGGGCCGGCTGATCGAACGATATCCGGAGCTGAAGATCCAGCTCGTGCCGGTGCCGCGTTCCTTCTCGCTGTCGCAGCGTGAAGCGGATATCGCCATCACGCTGGAGCGTCCGGAACAGGGGCGGCTCGTCTCGTCCAAGCTAACCGACTATACGCTCGGTCTCTACGCGTCGCGGGATTATCTGGCGCAGCGTGGAAAGCCCGAAGATGTCGATGCCTTGAAGGCCCATCCGCGCATCGGCTACGTCGAAGACCTGATCTTCACTGCCTCCCTGAATTTCTCTGGCGAGGTGATGCGCAGCTGGGATGCGGGGTTCGAGATCTCGACGGCGATCGGCCAGACCGAGGCCGTACGTTCCGGCGCCGGCATCGGCATCCTGCACGATTATATCGCCCGGCAATACCAGGAACTGGTGCGCATCCTGCCGGAGGTTTCCATCCGCCGCGCCTACTGGACGACCTACCACGAAAGTGCGCGCGATCTGGTGCGCGTGCGCAGCGTCATCGATTTCCTGCAGGAACTCGTCGACGAGGAAAGGCAGATCTTCTTGTAATACATATGTTTTACGCAATTCCGGACACAAAACCGCTGCACACTTTTGCTGGAATTGCTCTAGAGATGCTTTGCCGGTTCCTCGTTCTCATCAGGGTTGGGAAGCGGCGTTTCATCCGGCAGGCGATCCGGTTCCGGTTCCTTGACCGGCGGCTCCGGCTTCCAGCCCGGTGAAGGCATTGGCGGCTGGTCGGGAATAGGTTCGTTCGGAACGGACATGGCCGGCTCCTTTACGATTGCGATATTGGATTATTTGTCGTGCCTGACGGTTTCGGCAGCGCGCACCGGCATGCTGTCGATGATGGCGAAGAGTTCGCCTGACGTGATCGGCTCACTGGCCTTCAGCTTCACGGTGCCATCCTTGCCAAGCAGGAAGGCGGCAAATTCGCCTGTGTCAGGCATGTCCAGTTCCTGGCGGAGCGCCTCGCCGTCCAGCCCGTCGCCGCTTCCGAAGAGCGGCTTTATGCTTGATCCGACAAGCTTGAGAATGACCATATCCCGCTCCTCAAGAGCGGCGCGATCGGCAAGCAACTGGTTTTCCTGGCGGGCTGCGCGGGAATTGTCCTGGTCGGCAATCACAATGAAGACGCGGTTTTTCCACTGAAACTGTTCGAGACTGGCGACAGCGGCGTAAGCTGCATTTGTCTCATCGATCTTCGTTGCGCCGTAAAGAAGGGTCTTGGACATACACATACTCCCGTCGACCGTTGAACGGCGCGGGAGCGCAAGAGTTCCAATCATGTCCCTTAAAAGGGGACGACGGCCGATCAGAAAATGCTGATCGGCCTTGTCGCCTCATCAGATATGCAAAAAGGCAGAAACTGGAACCTGCAGTGCTGCAGCAATACGCCTCAGCTTTGCCGGATCGGCGCTTTCACCATTTTCGATTTCGAGGATTTCCCCATTGGCCAGACCGCAGGTGACTGCGAGGTCTTCAATGCTGTAGCCAACCGCACTGCGTGCGTCCTTAACCGCAGCTGCCACGTCAATCGGGGAAACAGCGGTCGATTCCTCTATATTCTGAACAGAAATGGACATCAAATTCTCCTTAATGCCTCGGTGGACTGTCCCTACCCCCAAGCGGCAAGCCGCCAGCATTTCGCAACGCAACGAAGACATTGGGCAATTGCTGCATCGCACCGCACATAAATAGGTAAACTAATGTTAACGGCAATAGCAAAATGCGAGCAGGCATCATTTTGACATCAAAAAGCGCTGATGCCGTGCATTGCCGAACGGGAAAACCAACTTATGGGAGAGAATGGTACGGTTGGGGGGTCTCGAACCTCCGACCTCAGGTGCCACAAACCTGCGCTCTAACCAACTGAGCTACAACCGCACAATGTCACGCACGGCGCGACGGGGGTCACATACGAGGACTTGAACTTTTATTCAAGCCCCGATTTGCGCTCAATATACAAAAAGGCTGAACATGCGGTCCAGCCTTTATTATCTATCGAGCCTGGTAGATCAGGCAACCTTGAAGGATGCCATGGCCTTTTCAGCGGCTTCCTTGGAAGGCTTTGCAACCTTTTCGGCAACCTGCTTGGTGGTTTCCTGCAGCGACTTCGCCTGCTCGACGGTCAGTTCAGCCTGCTTGCGGAAGAAGGAGGTCTGCAGCTCGAAGAATTCGGCGACGGACTTGACGCCGAGAAGCGCTTCCATGTGCGAGAGCGAGCTTTCAGCATTGACGCGGAGCGCGTCGATCGCCTTAAGGCCGATTTCAACGCTGCCAGCCTGTGCGGTCTGGACCGTTGCTTCCAGCGTCTTGCCGGCTTCTTCGCCTGCGGACTTCAGCTTGGCATAGGCTTCCTTGGACTGCTGAGCACCCTTTTCGGCGAAGTCACGGAAAGACTCGGCCAGCTTGCTCGGGTCGAAAGAGGCAATTGAAAAAACGTCGTCGGTCTTTATGGTAGCCATCGGATCGTGTTCCTCTAAGATGGGCAGATCTTGTGCCCGCGATAAATCGGATAATTCTTATATAGGGCATTTTATTGTGCATTGCAACATCATTGTGCGCCGCACAATGCGTTAACCTTGCCGCCCGAAAGCTCCCGGCTCTTCTGGACCGACCGCAGACCTGCAGTTATTAATAAGCAGTTAATTTGAAGAGGCCGAAAGCGACAGGTTCGATCATGCCCGCAGTCCAGTATCCGTTCATCGACATTGCCGTTCATGCGCGGGTTCGTGAACGATTTTCGCGTGGCGAGGCCATGGTTCTGTTCTCGGGCGACCTTTCCCACTTGCTGTGGGCAAACGGTGCCGGCGCCGAGCTGTTTGGCCATGCTGCGGTCTATGACCTGCTTGATCAGGGCGTCAGCCACGCCGACATCACCTTCCGCCAGCTCGAGGCGACTGCCCGCCAGCTTGGCGAAGTCGGTGACCAGAAGACTTTTATTATCCGCATCGCTAAGTGTTTCCAGCGCGTTCAGGCTCCGGCTTCGTCGGAGCTCATCCGTCTCGCTTCTGGCGAGAAAGCCATCCTGTTTTCCGTTCCGGTCTCCACACGTCCGCTGACGGCTGGCGCAAGTGCTGCGCAGATGCTGCAGGGCCTCGATGACCCAGATACGCATATGGCAGTGATCGGGGCCGAGGGCGAAGTCATTGCCGCATCGCCAGGTTTCGCCTTGCTCGGCATCACGCAGCAAGCGGCAAGGACGCTCATCACGCTTGCCGGCGCCCATCCAGACCGGCTGGTGAAGCGCCCGGTTGCGACCGGCCGCGGCCACTTGCCGGCTGCCGTCGGCAAACTCAACGACGAGCCCGCACTCCACCTTCTCTTCGCCGTCGAAACGTCGATCGGTCATCTCGATCCCATCGAGCCCTCCGCCAAGGTGGAAGAGCCTGCGCCGCAGGAAATTGCACCTGCAGAAGCCGCAACGGATGAAATTGCTGATGTTGCCGCGCCTGTGGCTGGCTTTACAGAAGCCGAAGCGATCGACGCCGTTTCCGGCATCGAAGAAGTCGAGGAAACTCTGGAGGAAATCATCGGCGAGGCCGAGGAGCCGGTTGAAGTCAGCGAACCGACCGAGGCCGAAGCCCGTTTCGAGCCGTCGGCAGATGAGAGCATTTCCGAGCCCGAAGCAGCCGTCGTCGAAGACTCCGGCGAGCAGCAGGTGGATCAGCCGAGCGAAACTTTTGCCTCAGCGGAAGAAACCGTTGAGACAAGCGCAGAAGCTCCGGTTGTGGAGCAGGTTGAGCCGGCCGCTTCCGTCGCGGAAAACTTCGCGGCAACACCGGTGGTCCCGGTGGAGCCTGAAAGCGCACCGAATAGCAGCTTCGTCTTCAAGCCGAACAGCCGTGCCACCCGATTCGTTTGGAAGATCGATGCGGAAGGCCGCTTCAGCGAAGTTTCGCATGAATTCGCCGAGGCTGTCGGCCCGCATGCGAGCAACATCATCGGCAGCGCTTTCTCCGACGTTGCCGCCTTGTTCAACCTCGACCCTGAATCAAGGCTCTCCGAGGCCTTAGCGCGACGCGATACCTGGTCCGGCAAGACGATCTACTGGCCGATCGAGGGCACGAGCCTCGTCGTGCCTGTCGATCTCGCCGCTCTGCCGACCTATACGCGCAACCGCGACTTTGATGGTTTCCGCGGCTTTGGCGTGGTGCGCCTGTCGGACGCGCAGGAAGATCCTCTAGCGCTCGGACTGACGCTCGGGCCTGACGGCATCGGTCATGATGCCTCCTATCTTGGCCCGGTCAATGAAACCGCACCGGAAGAGACGGCACCGGCAGAAGCTGAACTGCCGCAAGAGCAATCTGAAGAAATTGCCGAAGCTGCGCCGCAGGCCGAAGATGCAGTGAATCCAGAGCCCGATGTCGAAGAAGACACCGGACCGGAAGTGGAAACGGCGACAGACGTAACCACTTCGGAAGAGACGGCAGCTGCGGAACCTGTCGCCGAGGAGCAATCCGCCGCTGAGCCTGATGTTGCCGAGCAGCGGGAAGAGCCGCCAGCGCTACGCCTTTCCGAAACGCCGAGCCGCCGCTTCACCGACAAGATCGTGCAGTTGCACAGCGCCAGCAGCGGTCTGACGGCTGCCGAGCAGGCGAATTTCCGCGAGATCGCCAAGCGCCTCGAAGCCTTCGGCGCGCGCAACGAAGAGCCGGTCGCCGCCCCACAGCCGGAACCTGATGTCGAACAGGCATCGGTAGTCGAAGACGTTGTTGCCGAAACTTCTGTCGTCGAGCAGGCAGCACCGCAGGAAGCGATCTACGAAGCCGCAGCAGAACCGCTGCCGGAAGAGGCTTCCCCGCAAGCCGAAGAAACATCCGCAGCCGAAGCGGAAGACGACGTGACCGAAGGTCTGCAGGAGACGGTCAGCCAGATCGAGGTTCTGACCAGCTTCATTCCGCCGCGCGTGAAGATGACGGACGGGCTCTCGGCGGCGACCGTCGATCTGCTGCCCGTTGCCGTGCTGATCCATGCTGGCGACCAGCTGATCCACGGCAATCCGGAATTCCTGCGGCTGACGGGCTACGGTTCCGTCGAAGCCCTCTCCGAAGTGGGCGGCATCGATGCATTGCTGCAGCGCCATGACCTCGAAAACGGTTCGGGCACGATGATGCTCGTCAAAGCCGACGACAGGCTGGTGCCGGTCACGGCCCGTCTGCAATCGGTTCGCTGGGAAGATTCCAACGCCCTGATGCTGGCGCTGATGCCCGTCGAAAACCGGGAGGAAGGCAGGGGCGAGGTTATCAGGCTCGACCAGCGTTCCGACCGGATGGTCGAGAAGGTCGCCAAGCTGCAGGTCGAGGTGGAGGAGTTGCGCTCGATCCTGGAGACGGCAACCGACGGCGTCGTCGTCATCGGCACGGAAGGCGATATCCGCTCGATGAACCGCTCGGCAAGCGCCCTCTTCAACTACGACGAACAGGAAACACGCGGCAAACCCTTCATTATGCTGTTCGCGCATGAGAGCCAGAGGGCCGTTCTCGACTATCTGCATGGGCTTTCCGGCCATGGTGTGGCAAGCGTGCTGAACGACGGACGCGAGGTGATCGGCCGTGAGGCCGCCGGCGGCTTCGTGCCGCTGTTCATGACCATGGGCCGCCTGACCTCATCCAACGGCTATTGCGCCGTCATCCGCGATATCACCCAGTGGAAGCGTACCGAAGACGAGTTGCGCAATGCCAAGGGTGCGGCCGAAACCGCCAACGCCCACAAGACAGATTTCCTGGCGCGCGTCAGCCATGAGATTCGCACGCCGCTCAACGCCATCATCGGCTTTTCCGACATGATGGCGAGCGAGCGCTTCGGGCCGATCGGCCATCCGCGCTACATCGAATATGCCAACGATATCGGCCGTTCCGGCCGGCATGTCCTCGACATCGTCAACGACCTGCTCGATATTTCCAAGATTGAAGCGGGCGAGATGGATCTCGATTTCGCCTCCGTCGGCCTTAACGAAGCGATCTCGGAAGCAGTGGCATTGGTGCAGCCGCAGGCAAACAGCCAGCGGGTCATCATCCGCACCGCCCTTTCGCAATCGGTGCCCGATGTCGTGGCCGACCTGCGCTCGATCAAGCAGATCGCGCTGAACATCCTGTCGAATGCTATCCGCTTTACGCCATCAGGCGGGCAGATCGTCGTTTCCACTTCCTATGAGGCGAACGGCAGCGTCGCGATGCGGGTGCGCGATACCGGCATTGGCATGACGCGCAGCGAGCTCGACCAGGCGATGAAACCATTCCGCCAGGTGTCGTCCACGCAGTCACGCCATCGCGGCGACGGCACCGGTCTCGGCCTGCCGCTGACCAAGGCAATGGTCGATGCCAACAGGGCGATTTTCTCGATCAATTCTGCGCCGAACGAAGGCACGCTGGTGGAAATCACCTTCCCGTCGCAACGCGTGCTGGCGGGCTAAGCACTTATTTTTGCGCAATTCCGGACGCAAAACCACTGGACACTTTTGCTGGAATTACTCGCCAAAGAAAAGGCAGCCAATGGCTGCCTTCGAGAGTTGGTGCTGGTAAAACAAGAGCTTAGTCGATCAACGTCATGTTTCGGGAACCGCAGTTCCAGACCATCTCTTCATGTATGGTCTCCAAGTTGGTTTCACCTTTGACAAACCTTTCTTAACGAAAGGTTTCCAAAACGCGGAATTGATCAACGGCAAAAGCTTGTAGTTTAGCAGCCGCTATCAGACCTTTAGCTCTTCCAGTCCGGCAAAAAGCTTGAGTGCCTCGGGGTTGGCGAGCGCCTCCTGATTTTTCACCGGCCGGCCGTGGACGACCTCGCGCACGGCAAGTTCGACGATCTTGCCAGACTTGGTGCGCGGGATATCGGCGACCGCGATGATCTTGGCCGGCACATGGCGGGGAGAAGCGCCGACACGGATGCGGGTCTTGATCGCCTTGATCAGATCCTCGCTCAAGGTGACGCCGGGCGCCAGGCGGACGAAGAGCACGACGCGCACGTCGTCATCCCAGTCCTGGCCGATGCAGAGCGCTTCGGCGACTTCGTCCATCTGCTCGACCTGATTGTAGATTTCCGCCGTGCCGATGCGCACGCCGCCAGGATTGAGCGTCGCATCCGAACGGCCGTGAATGATCAGGCCGCCATGTTCGGTCCATTCGGCAAAATCGCCGTGGCACCAGACATTGTCGAAGCGCTCGAAATAGGCGGCGCGGTACTTGGCGCCATCAGGATCGTTCCAGAACATGACCGGCATTGATGGGAAGGCCTTGGTGCAGACCAGCTCACCCTTTTCCTGACGAACCGGCTTGCCTTCGTCATTCCAGACGTCGACGGCAAGGCCGAGGCCAGCTCCCTGGATCTCACCGCGCCAGACGGGCTGCAGCGGATTGCCGAGCACGAAGCAGGACACGATATCCGTGCCACCGGAAATCGAGGCAAGCTGGACGTCTTCCTTGATACCTTCATAGACGAAGGCGAAACCTTCAGGCGACAGCGGCGAACCGGTGGAGGTGATCAGCCGCAAGCTCGACAGATCATGGCTCGTGCGCGGCGTCAGCCCACTCTTGCGCACTGCGTCGATATATTTGGCCGAGGTCCCGAAGATCGCGAATTTCTCCTCGGCCGCATAGTCGAAGAGCACATTGCCATCAGGCGCGAAAGGCGATCCGTCGAAAAGGCAGAGCGTGGCACCGGAGGCAAGGCCGCTCGCCAGCCAGTTCCACATCATCCAGCCGCAGGTGGTGAAGTAGAAAAGCTTGTCCCCCGGCTGCACTCCGCAATGCAGGCGATGCTCTTTCAGATGCTGAAGCAGCGTGCCGCCGGCAGAATGCACGATGCATTTCGGTATGCCTGTTGTGCCCGAGGAAAACAGAATATAGGCCGGATGGGCGAAAGGCAGCTGCACGAACTCGATCGGCCTCGGCGCATAGGGAGCAACGAATTCTGAAAGCGTCTTGCCGCCGGCGATTTCGCGCGCGACCTCTTCGGCGTTGCCGGCATAATGGACCACCAGCGTCGGCACACCGAGGCTCTTGGCGACGTTCGCCACCTTCGACTGCACGTCCTGCAGCTTGCCATTATACCAATAGGCGTCGCAGGCGATGAAAAGCTTCGGCGCGATCTGCCCGAAACGATCGAGCACGCCTTGCTCGCCAAAGTCCGGAGAACAGGACGACCAGATGGCGCCGATCGACGTTGCCGCCAGCATGGCAGCTATCGTTTCCGGCATGTTGGGCATCATGGCCGCGACACGGTCGCCCTCGCCGATGCCGAGCGCGCGAAAGCCCTGCTGCAGCTGTGATACAAGCGCGCGCAGGCGATCCCACGACCAGCGGTCTTCGACCTTGTCCTCACCGCGGAAAATGATGGCATCGCCCCGCCCGCTTCCGCTCAGCAGGTTTTCAGCGAAGTTCAGGCGCGCCTCAGGAAAGAAGCGTGCTTCCAGCATGCGGTCGCCGTTAACGAGAATATCCGCGCCGCGCTCTCCCTTCACGCCGCAGAAATCCCACAAGGCCGACCAGAAGCTCTCCCGATCGGCGATCGACCAGGCATGCAGATCCTCAAAACCTTTCAAGGCGAGACCGAAGTCTCCATTGCAGCGCTGCAAAAAGGCATGGATCGGGCTAATTTCGATCCCATCTTCCGTGGGCTTCCAAAGCGGCTGATTTTCCTGCATTCAATCCTCCTCCCCAATGCGGAACTTATAGCATGCTGCATTGCATTATAAAGTGTGCAGCGACGCGATCCGCCGCGCGTGGGATTTGCATATGCCCGGTATTTCATATATCCGGCAAAATCAGAAAATAACGGGTAACCGGCTGAAGTTCCGGCGGAGCTCATGGGTACGTCAAGACAAGGCAGATGGCGAAAAAGGATCGGCCCCGTCTCGCGCTGGCTGCCGGCATTTGCCCGTGTCTCCACCATCCTATTGTTAATCGGGCTTGCCTTCTTCCTCGCGCTCAGGATCGCCGCTCCCTATCTTATTTCCACCGGCTTCGTGCGCTCCGGCATCGAGGATGCCCTGTCGAAATGGACGGGCTATCACGCCGAGATCAAGGGCAACCCCGTCCTCGAATTCTGGCCGACGCCACGCATTACGCTAAACGACGTCACCATCCGCCAACCGCGCGAAAGCGGCGACAAACTGCTCGGCCGCATCGAGAGCCTTTCAGCCGATTTCAGCCTGATCGATGCGCTGCGCGGCCGCACTCGCTTCCACGAATTTCACCTGCTGCGGCCCAGCCTCGCGCTGACGCGCGATGAGAATGGCCTGATCGACTGGAGCTATACCGGCCTTCTGGCACGAGCCATCGTTGGCGTACGGGATGACAACGGCGCCGAGGTTCTCGATCCGAAGCTCGACGCCGACATCGGTGCCGTGACGGTGGAGGATGGCACGCTGACCCTGACCGATACGCAGACAGGCAATGTCTACCACTTCGACAGCGTCGCAGCCGATATCGCCTGGCCGAAGCTGTCGAGGGCCATTTCAGCCGTCCTCATTGCCCGGTTCAACGGCGAGGACCTGAAGGTCGATTTTGCCTCTGCCGCGCCGCTGCTGGTCTTCGGCGGCAAGAATGCCGAGATGAAGGCCTCGATCGCTTCCAACCTGATGACCGCGCGTTTCCAGGGTGTCGGCAGCATGGTGAGCCTCTCCTCGGTCTCAGGCAATATCAACGCCAGCTTTCCTGATGTGCAGGCCCTCCTGAAATGGTCCGGCAGATCTATCCCGGGGATCGAGTCGCTGAAGAGCGCGTCGATGACCTCGGATGTGACGTCGGTATCCAACGGTTTCCGCTTCAACAATGTCAGTATGGCGCTGAACGATGCGAGCGCCACCGGTGTGATGGATTTCACCGTCGCACCCGGCAAGCGACCGAAGATCGGCGGGACACTTGCCTTCGACCAGATGAACCTCAAGCCGTTCCTCGATGCCTTCGCGCTCAGACTTGCCGCCGGCGGCCTTGGCGACTTGCTGCTACCGAGCCCTCTTGGACCGCTGCAACTTCTTGATCTCGATGTGCGGCTTTCCGCGCGACAGGCGCAGATGGGTATCTTTTCGCTTGCGGATGTCGGCGCCAGCGTGATCGTCGCCGGCGAGGAAGCGAAGTTCGATATTGGCGACAGCCAGTTCGAGGGCGGCGAAATGACTGCCCATCTGGAGGCGACCCGCCGCGATTTCGATGGTGGCGGCAAGCTGCAGCTTTCGATCCGCGATGCGGATTTCAATGCACTTGCCGAAAAATTGCAGCTCAAGGGGCCGCTGCCGCATGCGACAGGCTCCCTCGATCTTTCGCTGGAGACGCCGAAGGCGATCTGGACGACGGGACTTGCCGATGTGACCGGCAGGCTCAGATTCTGGACGGCTGCGGGCTCCATTCCCGGCGTCGATGTCTATGCACTTCGCACGCAGGCAGCGCAGAAGCCGTTCTTCGCGCTGAGCTCCACTGGAAACGGATCCTTCGCCTTCAGCAAGCTCGATCTTCAGGCCGACTTTGCCAATGGCACCGCAGAAATCCACGATGCGCGATTTGCCGGCTCCGATCAGATGCTGACGCTATCAGGCGTCATTACTTATGAGTCGAACGGGCTTGCGCTCTCCGGCGCGCTGGAAGCGATCGATCCGGCAAAAGCGGCCGATCTGCCGCGCCTGCCCTTCTTCATCGGCGGCTCGTGGCCGAACCCGGTCATTTCGCCGGTGCCGCTGTTCAACGTACCGACGAAAACCCAGCCTTAGCGCCTTTCCTGGTCAGTTCTAAAGCATTTCCGGACGCAAAGGCTTTCGCTGGAATTGCTCTTAAGCTGTCGCCGCCGCGGCCCTCTCATCGCGCTCGCGCTGCACTTCGCGGCGCTTGGTGACGACAGATGCACAGATGACGCCTATCGCCACGATGGCGATCAGAATGGTGCAGACCGCATTGATTTCCGGAGTCACGCCGAGACGCACCTGGCTGTAGATCTTCATCGGCAGCGTGGTTGCGCCCGGTCCTGACGTGAAGCTCGCAATCACGAGGTCGTCGAGCGACAGGGTGAAAGCCAGGACCCAGCCGGAAAAGACGGCTGGCGAGATGATTGGCAGCGTCACCTCGAAGAAGGTCCTGACCGGCGGGGCGCCAAGATCCTGGGCGGCTTCCTCGATCGACTGGTCGAAACTCAGAAGCCGTGACTGCACGACGACGGCGACGAAGCACATGGTCAGCGTCGTATGCGCCAGTGTGATGGTCCAGAAGCCGCGGTCAAGGCCGATTGCCACGAAGAGGAGCAACAGCGACAGGCCGGTGATGACTTCGGGCATGACGAGCGGCGCGTAGACCAGTCCTGAAAAGAGGATGCGGCCGCGGAAGCGCGTGAAGCGCACCAGGGTGATCGCCGCCATGGTGCCGAGGATCGTCGCGAATGTCGCCGACAGCAGGCCGACGCGGATCGTCACCCAGGCCGCATCGAGCAGGGCCTGATTGGAGAGCAGCGAGACATACCATTTGGTCGAAAAACCGCCCCAGACGGTGACGAGCTTCGATTCATTGAAGGAGAAGATCACCAGAAGCACGATCGGCAGATAGAGAAAGGCGAAGCCGAGCACGACGGAGGTGATGTTAAAGCGGGTCCATCTGAACATGGCTTATTTCCCTGCCTCGTCGGCTTTTGCCTGAACATTCTGGAAGAAGACGATCGGGATCACGAGGATGAGAAGCAGGATCGTCGCCACCGCCGAAGAAACGGGCCAGTCGCGATTGGAATTGAATTCGTTCCAGATCGTCTTGCCGATCATCAGCGTCTGCGAGCCGCCAAGCAGGTCGGGGATAACGAATTCTCCGACGGCCGGGATGAAGACCAGCATGCAGCCGGCGATGACGCCCGGGATCGACAGCGGGAAGGTGACGCGCCAGAAAGCCTGGATCGGCGTGCAGCCGAGATCCTGCGCCGCCTCGATCAGCGTGCCGTCCATCTTCTCCAACGCCGAGTAGAGCGGCAGCACCATGAAGGGCAGATAGGAATAGACGATGCCGATATAGACGGCTGTATTGGTATTGAGGATGATCAGCGGATTGTCGATGAGGTGCAGCGACGTCAGGAACTGGTTCAAGAGCCCTTCCGGCTTCAGGATGGCAATCCAGGCATAGACGCGGATCAGAAAGCTTGTCCAGAAGGGCAGGATCACCAGCATCAGGAGCGTCGGGCGAATGCTGCGGGGCGCCTGCGCCATGCCATAGGCAACCGGATAGGCGATCAAAAGCGTCAGGAAAGTGGAGATCCCGGCGATCACCACACTCGAAATATAGGCATTGAAATAGAGCGGGTCGTCGGTCAGGTAGCCGTAATTGTCGAGGGAGAAGCTCGAGACCTTGTCCCAGAAACCGCCCCAGCCATCAGCGAGAGCGAAGACCGGCTCATAGGGCGGCATGGCGATCGCCGTTGCCGACAGCGAGATGCGGAAGACGATGAAGAACGGCGCCAGGAAGAAGAGCAGCAGCCAAGCATAGGGAATGATAATGACAAGGCGGTTGTAGAAGCGTGAAGTGAAGGTCCCCATGGTCTCAATCCTTCAGCAGCACGCCGCTGTCCTCATCGAAGGAGACCCAGACTTCCTGATCGTAGGTGAAGGGGTCATCGACGGCGCGCTGTGCGTTGAGGGAAGAAGCCTTGACGACATTGCCGTTCGGCAGTCTGACGTGGAAGACCGTCATGTCGCCGAGATAACCGATGTCCCAGAGCTCACCCTTGGCGGCATTGGTCGAGGCATTCCCGGGTGCCGCGCGGGTGACGCGGAGCTTTTCCGGGCGGATGGCGAAACCGAGCGTGCTACCAACAGCCGGCGCGTCTGTCGAGGCCGTGCGGACCGTGAAGCCGCTGTCGACGGCGATTTCGACCGCGCCATTTGAGGCCGTTGTCACCTTGCCGTCGAAAATGTTCACGTCGCCGATGAAATCAGCAACGAAGCGGCAATTCGGCGCTTCGTAGATTTCGGCCGGCGTGGCGACCTGCACCACCTTGCCGTGGCTCATGACTGCAATGCGGTCGGCCATTGTCATGGCTTCTTCCTGGTCGTGTGTGACGACGACGAAGGTGAGGCCGAGGCTCTGCTGCAGGTCCATCAATTCGAACTGGGTTTCCTCGCGCAGCTTCTTGTCGAGCGCGCCGAGCGGCTCGTCGAGCAGCAGCACCTTGGGGCGCTTGGCGAGAGAACGGGCAAGCGCCACGCGCTGGCGCTGCCCGCCGGAAAGCTGGTTGGGCTTGCGGGAAGCGAACTGCTCGAGCTTCACGAGCTTCAGCATCTGCGAGACACGCTCGACCATCTCGTCCTTCGGCATGCCATCCTGCTTGAGGCCGAAGGCAATATTCTTCTCGACCGTCATGTGCGGGAAAAGAGCGTAGGACTGGAACATCATGTTGACCGGCCGCTTGTAGGGCGGCGTGCCCGAAAGATCGGTGCCATCGAGAATAATTTCGCCCGATGTCGGCTGTTCGAAACCGGCCAGCATGCGCAGCAGCGTGGACTTGCCGCAGCCGGATGCGCCGAGCAGCGCAAAGAACTCGCGGTGATAGATATTCAGCGACAGATCGTTGACGGCGGTAAAATCGCCGAAGCGCTTGGTGACATTCTTGAAGGCAATGAAGGGTTTTGCGGATGGATCGGTCCAAGGTGCGAATGCGCGGCGGATATTGCCAAGAGATTTCATATTATTCCCCGAAAATACAAGGTTTCAGCCGGCCTCCACCCGGGCCGGGAATGGAAAGGCCCGGACGTTTCCGTCCGGGCCGAAATCTCGGTTATTGGCCGGTGACGACCTTGGTCCAGATTCGCGTCACGACGCGCTGCGTCTTCGGATCGAGCGGCGGCACCGTGAAGAGCTTGGCCATGATCTCCGGCGTCGGATAGATCGCCGTGTCGTCGATCACGTCCTTGTCGAGAAACTGCTGCGAGGCTTTGTTGCCGTTGGCGTAGAAGACGAAGTTGGATGCTTTGGCGGCGACTTCAGGCTTCATCATGTAGTTGATGAATTCATGCGCCTCTTCGACATGCGGCGCATCCTTTGGAATGCCGAAGACATCGAAGAAGATCTGCGCACCCTGGCTCGGAACAGAATAGTCGACATTTACGCCGGCCTTTGCCTCGGCCGCGCGATCCCGCGCCTGGAAGACGTCGCCCGAAAAGCCGAGCGCGATGCAAATATCGCCGTTGGCGAGCGCGCTGATATATTCAGAGGAGTGGAACTTGCGAACGAAGGGACGAACGGCAAGCAGGACTTCCTGCGCCTTGTTCAGGTCTTCCGGCTTCTTGCTGTTCGGATCGAGGCCGAGATAGGCAAGAACGGACGGAATGACGTCTGTCGGCGAATCCAGCATATAGATGCCGCAATCCTTAAGCTTTGCAGCCTTGGCCGGATCGAAAAGCGCATCCCAGTTCGGCTTTTCATCCGTGCCGAGTGCAGCCTTCACTTTGTCGACGTTAAAGCCGATGCCGGTCGTGCCCCACATATAGTCGACGGAGTATTCGTTGCCCGGATCGAAGGTGGCGACGCCCTTCGTCACGACGTCCCACATGTTCGACAGGTTCGGCAGCTTGGACTTGTCGAGCTTCTGGTAAACGCCTGCAGCGATCTGACGCTGCATGAAGGAAACGGTCGGAACGACGACGTCATAACCGGTGCCGCCGGCCAACAGCTTGGTTTCCAGCGTCTCGTTGGAATCAAAGGTGTCGTAGACGACCTTGATACCGGTTTCCTTGGTGAAGTCCTCGAGGATCGAGCTGTCGATATAATCGGACCAGTTGTAGACGTTGACCACACGCTCCTGGCCGAAGGCAGGCGCGGCGGCAAGGAGAGCGACAACGGCAACTGCCGTCAGGCTGGCGATTCTTGACCTCATGATATCTCCTGTTTTTTTAAAGGTATCGCGCCCCCGGACACCTCTTATTTCCCTCTGGTTTTGCTGCAGACTAGAAAGGATTTCCGGAGCCTACAAGCGCAAAATCCTGCGGCGTCAATGATTTCACAATCACTGAAAATCGAAGCTTCCAAGGCCAGCAGAGGTCTCGTCCAGAGCAAGTGGACGCGTCAGCGGCGGCTCGGCCCGGGAAAGGCATCCGCGCCTTTCACAAAGGCGGCAGGCGGGGCCGACCGCAACCGGCAAGGCATCGCTTCGGCCGTAGACCAGACTGTCGTGCAGGGCGGCATCGCAGCCGATCAGCAGAGCCGTGCGCCGCACCCGCTCGCCGAACTCCACCACCGGCCCTTCGAGCGTGCGTGCGATCGTCAGGAAAGCCGAACCGTCAGGCATGGCGACCGTCTCCACCAACACCCTGCCCGGCTCAAGAAAGGCAGCGTGGACGTTGAGCTTCGGACAGTTGCCGCCAAAGCGCGCCTGCGGAAAGCCCTGGGCACCTGTCCGGCGAATGACATGGCCTGCAGCATCACTCTCCATCAGGAAGAAGGGAATGCCGGCAGCGCCGGGACGCTGCAGCACGACGAGGCGCGACGCGGCCTGGCCGAAGGAGACAGCGAAACGGGCGCGGATGAGATCGATGTCGTATCGGGTATTCTGTGCGGCAAGAAGAAAGGCCCCATAAGGCATCAGCAAGGCGAGCGCCGCACTGCGCGTCAGCTCGAAGCGGGCGATGCGCCGCGCCTCGTCGGATGACAGCGGCAGTTCCTCAAGCGCGGCCTCGATCTCGGGCCGCAGGGCGAGCCTTGCCACTTCGATGGCAATTTCCTGCGCTTGATCGGCCCCTGAAAGGCGCTCGGACAGGAAAAGGCGCATCGAGTGACGGTCGAAGCGGCGACGCAGATCAGGCATGACATGAACGGGCAGGATTCGGGTGGCGATGCCGCGCTCGTTCTTCAGCCAGTCCTTCAGGTTGCCGCCGGCAGTAAGTCCGTTGGCGAAACTTTCAGCCGCCGCCTCGATGTCAGCGAAATAGGCGGGGCGGCGTTCCAGCGCCTCCCTCACCTCGTCCAGAGGCAGGCGGCCGGAAGCGACCGGCGCGCGGCCCTCGCCCGCCATCAGGGCCGTCAGGTCGGAAAGGCGGGCGGCCTGCTCGCGATAGGCGCGGTAGAGCTTGATCATACCGCTTGCCGCATTGGGCGCGGCATCGGCCACTTCGACAAGCTCCTGATCCCCCGGCAGCTCACCCGACAGCAACGGATCGGCGAACACCTCCTTCAACTGGCCAAGGCCACCGGCGGTTTCGCCCTGCAGTTCCTCAAGATCTATGCGGTATACGGAAGAGAGCTTGAGCAACAGTTGCACCGTCAATGGGCGCTGATTGCGTTCGATCAGATTCAGGTAGGAGGGGGAGATTTCCAGCGCCTCGGCCATGGCAGTCTGCGTCAACGCCAGCGCATTGCGGATGCGCCTGACTTTCGGCCCCGCAAATATCTTCCGTTCCGCCATGTCACATCCTTTACACTTTAGGATTTACAAGTTTTTACAAAATTACAAAACCACCCTGTAAATCCTCCTCATCCTAACCTCTTTCTTCGCCTGAAATCAAAGGTTTTTCTGGATAATTTACTCGTTCTTGTAAATTCTGTCATCAGCGCTCAAGCGTTGGAAATCAAAGAGGAGATTGGCATGACAGATTTTTACAAACTCATTCGCAATGCGCCTGATGGCCGTTTCGACGGTATCGAGCGGCCCTATTCCGTCGCCGATGTCGAGCGTCTGCGTGGCTCCGTCGCGCTCCGCTACACGCTGGCCGAAATGGGGGCTCAGCGCCTCTGGCAGCTTCTGCACGAGGAGAATTTCGTCAATGCGCTCGGCGCGCTCTCCGGCAACCAGGCCATGCAGATGGTACGCGCCGGGCTGAAGGCGATCTATCTTTCCGGCTGGCAGGTCGCCGCCGACGCCAACACGGCATCGGCCATGTATCCGGATCAATCGCTCTATCCCGCCAATGCCGGACCGGAGCTTGCCAAACGCATCAACCGCACGCTGCAGCGTGCCGATCAGATCGAGACGGCAGAAGGCGGGGAACTTTCGGTCGAGACCTGGTTTGCGCCCATCGTCGCCGACGCCGAGGCCGGTTTCGGTGGGCCGCTCAATGCCTTCGAGATCATGAAAGCCTATATCGAGGCGGGATCGGCCGGCGTTCACTTCGAGGATCAGCTGGCCTCGGAGAAGAAATGCGGCCATCTCGGCGGAAAGGTTCTGATCCCGACGGCGGCCCATATCCGCAATCTCGATGCGGCGCGACTTGCCGCCGATGTCATGGGAGTGCCGACGCTCGTCATCGCCCGCACGGATGCTGAAGCGGCCAAGCTTCTGACCTCTGACATAGACGAACGCGACCAGCCTTTCGTCGATTATGATGCCGGACGCACGGTCGAGGGCTTCTATCAGGTGCGCAACGGGCTGGAACCCTGCATTGCGCGGGCCGTCGCCTATGCATCGCATTGCGACCTCATCTGGTGCGAAACGTCGAAGCCGGATCTCGAGCAGGCGCGCCGCTTTGCCGAAGGCGTCCACAAGGCGCATCCCGGCAAGCTGCTTGCCTATAATTGCTCGCCGTCCTTCAACTGGAAGAAAAACCTCGACGATGCGACGATCGCCAGGTTCCAGCGCGAACTCGGCGCCATGGGCTACAAGTTCCAGTTCATCACACTCGCCGGGTTCCACCAGCTGAACTACGGCATGTATGAGCTCGCCAGCGGCTATCGCGAGCGGCAGATGGAGGCCTATTGCGAGCTTCAGCGGGCGGAATTCGCTGCCGAGGCACGCGGCTATACTGCCACCAAACATCAGCGTGAAGTCGGCACCGGCTATTTCGACGCCGTGTCACTGGCGATATCAGGCGGCCGCGCCTCCACGACGGCCATGGGGGAATCGACCGAACACGCCCAATTCAAACCGGCTGCCGAGTAGAGGAGGAAACGACATGGCATCCATTGCGCGCGTCCGCGAACGGACGGAAGAGCAGGCAAGCAGCATGACTGATGATCAGCAGACGGTGATCCGTATGCTTGCCAATGATCTGCACAGGCTGAACCAGTCGGTGATGAAGGCGGTCGAGGCCGGTGTTTCGGTGGAGCTGGTACGCTCCGCCCGGCATCATGGCGGTGACGGCAACTGGGGAGATCTGCTGATCCCCGTCATCGTCGCAAACAGAAATTAAGGGTAGGGTCCGGTGGTAAAGACCGCCGGACCTACGCTATTTGACGCAATTGTCAGCACGGCGGAGTCGCGGCATAATTGAGCATATCTTCGAACGGAACTGCATATGCCCGGTTCGCCGCACGCAAAACTCGAAGTTCTGACCGATCTGATCTATGGCGCGCTCTTCGGCGAGACGTCGTGGCAAGCCTTTCTCGATGCGCTGACCGCGACGATGCCGGATGCCAAGTCGACGCTGTTTTTCCACGATGCCGTCGCGCGCACCGGTGGCCTCTCCCTCTCTTCTGGTCTCGCGGAAAAGGAAACCGAGGCCTATAACCGCTATTATGCGGCCATCAATCCGTGGATGCCGCGCGCCGCCACCCGGCCGATCGGCCTTGGCGTGATCGCCGATCAGATGCTGCCGCGCGATCAGCTTCTGAAGACGGAATTCTACAGCGATTACCTTCGCTGGATCGGCTGCGAAAGCAGCGTCGGCGTAACGATCATGCGGGAACGCGGACGCTCCTTCAATCTTTCGACGCTGACCTCGTCTTCCGATCCGGATTTCAATCGCACGAATGCCGAGCTGCTCAGCGACCTGGCACCGCATCTGCGCCGCGCCTTCGATTTCATTCGCCGCGAGCACAGCGATCCCCATAACAACGAAAACGGATTGGCGCTCTTCGACTCGATCGGCGTCGGTATCGTCTATATCGGCGAGGATCAGAATATCCGCTCGATCAACAGCGCGGCGGAGCGGATGATTGCCGAGGGCGAAGCGATCGGCGTCACCTCGACCGGGCGGATCATGATCAATGACAGCGAGCTTGCCTCCCGCCTATCGGCTCTGTTGCGCCACCGCTTGCAGGCATTCTCGCCGGCAAGCACGCTAATCAGGATGAAGAACACCGGCTTCAAATGCACGTTGGTGAAGATGCAGTCGGATTTCATCACCGAATTTCTCGAGGGACCGACGGTGGCGATGATCATCGAGCGGACGAGCCTGCCATTGCGCCCCGATCTCAATGACGCGCTGCTCCGTATCGACCAACTGACGGCGGCAGAAATGCGGATTGCGGCCGGCATCACCGCGGGCCTGTCGCTGCGCGAAGTCGCGCGGACGAACGATGTCAGCTACGAGACCGCACGCTCGCATCTGAAGAACATCTATTCGAAGCTCGGGGTGAACAGCCAGGTGGGGCTCGTGCGCCGGCTGATGCCGTAGAGGCAGATTATCCGCGGCTGGCGCGCTTGCCGGCGAAGAGGTCGGTATAGCTTTTCAAAAGCTTCGTCATCCGGTCGGCGACCGTACGAATTTCTGGGCGGTAGCGATCCTCGGCATTCATGACGATCCACTGGCGGTGACGCAGCTCCGGCAGCTCGCCACCGCACCGTTCGAGTTCGGGATCGAGATCGCCGACGAAACAGGGCAGCACCGTCTTTCCCGCGCCCGCACGCACCAGATCCGGCAGGGAGCGCGGGCGGTTGACGGTCGCGACGATGGCGGATGCAGCATTCTGATAGGGCCAGCGCAGATAGGCCGAGATCGCATCCTCTGCGCCGACAGCGATCCATCTGGTGTCGTCCTGGCTGGCATTGCGTCTGATGTAGATGGCATAGGCGACTTCGCCGAGCAGACGGGCCGCGAGATTGCTTTCCTCCGGTTCGAAGGCGCGGATGCCGATATCGCTTTCCCGGTAATTCAGGTTCGCGCGGGCCTCGCCGATCGTCAAGGAAATGCCGAACGTGTCCCCGGGCATACGGATCGCCGAAAAATTCTCCGTCAGCAGCCAGGAGATCCATGTGCCGGCAGCGATCCTGACGGTGGCGCCACCTTCGGACGATTGCCGCCATGCTTCGACCTTGCGGGCGGCCGCCTCCATCTCCTGCAGATGATCGACGAGGGTCTGCCCATCAGCGGTCAGGCGGTAGCCTGTCTGGCTGCGGTGAAAGAGTGTGCGGCCGAGTTCCTGCTCCAGATCGAGCATGCGCCGGCCGATTGTTGCTGGGCTCAAAGCAGTGGCAGTGCTGGCGCCCGTCAGGCCGCCGGTGCGGGCGACCTGCAGGAAAAGCTGATAGGAGTCCCAATTGCTGTTTTTCATGAGTGAAAAACATAATGGGATTTCGCTCGTTCAAAAAGCGAATTTTGATGTGTAGATCAATTGATGTCCAGAAACGAGAGGACATCATGATGATCGATAATTTCATAATCGCAGACATTGCCGGCCGAATGCAGCGAGCAAGCTTGCTGCAGCGAACAAGACGCGACCGGATAAAGGAAGAGGATGCCTTCTATAACAACGCAGGAAGCAGCTTCCTGGTGCGATTTGCAGCCTGGCTGACGCTGCCGGCAGATGAGGCCGCCGGTCGCACGAAGGTGCGGCCCGACGAAGACGAATTCGGATGTCAGGCCGCCTGTCTCACGCGGCCATGACCGGCAGCGCCTTCGGCGAGGCGGAACTGCTCTATGAGCGCCATCAGCATGTCGGCCTCTTCCGCCAGCTGACGGCTTGCCTGCGTGGCTTCGGCAACCATGGAGGCATTCTTCTGCGTCATCTGGTCCATGGCATTGACGGAGCTGTTGACGTCCTGAAGGGCGGCCGACTGGTCACGGCTTGCCGTGGCGATGGTCTCGACGTGGCCGCTGATTGCGATGATCTCGTGGCTGATCGAGGCGAGCACGCTGCCGGTCTTCTGCACGAGTTCGGAACCGGCATTCACCTCGCGGGTCGACTGTTCGATCAGCGCCTTGATCTCCTTGGCGGCATTGGCCGAGCGCTGGGCAAGCTCGCGCACTTCCTGAGCCACGACGGCAAAGCCCTTGCCGGCTTCACCGGCACGTGCCGCCTCGACACCGGCATTCAGCGCCAGCAGGTTGGTCTGGAAGGCGATGTCGTCGATGACGACGATGATCTGTTCGATGCGCTGCGAGGCGTCTTCGATGCGACCCATGGCGGCGACTGCATCACCGACAACGGTGCCGGAACTGTCGGCCGTCCGTTTGGTCGCGGCAACGACATTGTTTGCCTCATGGGCGCGTTCGGCCGACGAGCGGACCGTAACGGTGATTTCTTCGACGGCAGCGGCCGTTTCCTCAAGGCTGGCAGCCTGGGATTCCGTGCGCCTGGAGAGTTCGTCAGCCGAGGCCGAAACCGAACCGCTGTTGCGCTGGATGGAAGCGGCACTCGCCCGAATGCGCGTCAACGTATCCTGAAGGCGTTCGAGCGAAGTGTTGAAATCCATGCGGAGCTGTTCGAGCCGACCGACAAAGGGTGTTTCGATGGTCTGCGAAACATCGCCCTGTGACAGGCGTCCGAGACCAGCGGCAAGCTGATTGACGGCAAAATCGATCTGGCCATCGAGTGTACGCTTCTCCGCATCGTTGCGGCTGCGCTCGGCATCGTTCAGCGCGCGCTGTTCGGCGGCCTGAGTCTCCAACTCCTGGCGCGCGACTGCGCTGTCGCGGAAGAGAGCGAGCGCACGACCGATGTCGCCGAATTCGTTCTTCTTTTCGATGCAGGGGACGGCGCTGACGAGGTCGCCCGACGAAATGGCGCGCACGCTCGATGTCAGTGCCTGCATCGGCTTTACCGAACGGCGGATCGCATAGAAAGCGAGCACGCCGACGAGTAACATCACCACGGCGCCGACGCTAAGAACCAGCGTCTGCAATTCGTTCATCCGCTGGTAATAGACTTCCATGGGTATGCCGATGAAGAGGATGCCGATCGTGGCACCCGAGGGATTCTTGACCGGGAAATAACCCGTCATGAATTTGCGGCTGAAGAGGTCTGCCGGACCGTAATAGGCATTACCCTGTGCGAGCACAGGCTGGGCGGGATGATCCGCGGCAAGCTTGGTGCCGACGGCACGGTCGCCATTTTCTTTCTTCACATTGGTGGAGACGCGGACGTAATCGCCTCCCTGCTTTTCGAAGATGGTGGCAACGCCGGCAATCGACTGCGCCGTGCGGTCGACCAGCGAATAATCTGCAAAAGCAGGGATCTTGTCTTCGGTCACGCCTGACAGCGCGTTGTCCTTCACATCGATGCGGACATCAGCATCGCTTGCGCCGTAGAGAACCGCCATCGAGCGGCTTGCATCCTTCGCGTCGGATACTGCGCTGTCCATGACATAGCTGCCGAGATTGTAATAGGTCACGCCGACAATCGCTGCGGTGCTGCCGGCAAGCAGAAGCAGCGTGATCGCAACGATCTGGCGCACGATGGATGTCGAAAAGAAACGCGGCATCTGGAACCTCTGGCGAACACCTTTATGGTTTTCATAAGAATGCGTTAGGGAAAATTTTCTCTTAACGCAGGGTTCTCGCTGAGCCTTTTACTTGTCTTTTTTCAAATCTAGTATGATTTCATGAATGCATCATCTGCAAGAAGGGCAGGAATTTTTCAATCCATCCGTCTCTTCACAACCTTGGCGTGACTTATTTTCCGCATAAAAATGGCCCCGGAGACGGGGCCATTTGCGTTGCGGATGGGAAGGCTGAAATCAGGCGGCGCGGTACATGTGCATGTCGCTGTCGCCGTCGATCTTGAACTGCTGCACGAGATGCAGCAGCGCATCCGCCTCGTTTGCGAGTTCGCGGCTCGCGGCGGTGGTCTCTTCTACCATTGCCGCGTTCTGCTGGGTCATCTGATCCATCTGGTTGACCGTGGAGTTGACCTCCTGCAGCGCGCTCGACTGGTCGTGGCTTGCGCGGGCGATCATTTCGACATGCTGGCTGATCGTGACGATCTGGGCGCTGATCTTGGCGAGAACCGTGCCGGTTTCCTGGACGAACTGCGAACCGGAATTGACCTCGTTCGTCGACTTGTTGATGAGGCCCTTGATCTCTTGTGCGGCAGCGGCAGAGCGCTGGGCAAGTTCACGGACTTCCATGGCGACGACTGCGAAGCCCTTGCCGGCTTCACCGGCGCGGGCGGCTTCGATACCAGCATTCAGAGCGAGCAGGTTGGTCTGGAAGGCGATTTCGTCGATGACGCCGATGATCTGCTCGATCTGGCGCGAGGCATCCTCGATACGGCCCATGGCGTCGATCGCATTGTTGACGACGACGGCGGAGTCGTCGGCGCTGCGCTTGGCCTGGCGGACGATCTGATCGGCATCCTTGGCGCGCTCGGCGGACGAGCGGACAGTGACGGTGATCTGGTCGACGGCGGCGGCGGTTTCTTCCAGCGATGCAGCCTGCTGCTCGGTACGCTTGGCGAGATCCTCGGAGGACTGGGCCATCTGGTTGCCGTTGCCCTGGATCATCTGAACGTTGTCGCGGATCTGGCTCATCGTGGCCTGCAGGCGCATCATCGAACCGTTGAAATCCTGACGGAGCTGTTCGAGACGGCCGATGAAGGGTGTATCGATCGTCGTCGAGATATCGCCCTGCGACATACGCTCGAGACCGGCAGCGAGCTCATTGACGGCATATTCGATCTGGCGGTCCATCTCGCGCTTTTCGGCATCGTTGCGCTGGCGCTCATGCTCGGCGGCCTGACGCTCTTCGTCGCTTTGCTCCTCGATGCGGATCTTGGAGATGGCATTTTCCTTGAAGATGCCAAGTGCGCGAGCCATGTCGCCGATTTCGTCGGAACGCTTCTCGCCGGAAATGTTCGTGTCGAGCGCACCTTCGGCGATGCGGCGCATGGCGGCAGTGATCTGGGCAATCGGCCGCTGCAGTGTCAGCACCAGCGCGATGCCGCCGACGATGGAGACCAGGATGCCGAGTCCGGTCGTGCCGACGGAGATGCTGTTGGCCTGGTCGCGTTCCGTGCCGGCAGTCTGCTTCTGCTCTTCTGCGAAGCTGGTCAGCTGGCCCCATACGCCGTCGAGCTGCTGTCGCGCTGCGGCATAATCGGTCGTACGCTGGTTGATCACATCGACGAGGCTCTGCGCACCCTTATCCATCGAAGCGAGAGCGGGCGTAATCGCGTCGACAATGTCGCCGGCGAAATTCATGCCTTTGGCGCTTGCCTGAAGGGTGTTCAGCATGGTGTTGAGCGTGGCGATTTCCTGGTTCAGGCGAACGCGATTTTCCTTGCTCGGCTTGGCGTTGAAATCGGCGAGCACGAGCTGCAGCGAATAGATGGAGCTTTCAAGGCGCCGTGTATCCTCCAGCACGGAGTTGGTCTGGGCGATGCGGCTGTCGAGCTCCACGAAAGTCGTCGTTGCCTCGCGCATCATCTGCGTGGCGGTGAGCTGCGTGTATGTCGACATCTGGCGGAAGCGGGAAACGAGACGACCAAGGTTGGCAACGCCATCATCCGTGCCGGCCTCCGGCGCCGTCGCCTGAGCCTTCAGGTCGCTGACGGTCTGCGCCATCGACTGTGTCATGCTCTTCTGGTTCTGCGGCACGGAGATTTCAATCATGCGCTGCGCCTTGGCGATCGCAGGCAGCGCATCGGTCACGACCTTCAGCTTGTCAGTAGACGTCTGCGCCTTGTTGAAATCGTTCATGACGGTTGCCAGCGTATCGCCGCCCTTAAGCAGACGGTCGGCTGCGCGCAGCGTCGACGTTGCATTGCCTTCATCAGTGCGGATGTTTTCTTCCAGCTGCTTGGCGTCGTAGCTGACGTTGAAGCGGTTGGTAATCATCACCTTCTGCGCATCGTCGATCTGCTTGCGAAGGGCAACTTCCTGCTCGTGCAGGGTCCAGAGCTTGCCGACGGTATCCGAAATGCCGTTCGTGCCCTCGATGGCAGCCTGCAGGTTTTCATGACCGGCATTGTCGCCGATCTGCGCCATGGTGGCGTCAAGCGTCTGCCCCTGGGTTTTGATATCTGTATGGAGTTTGTCGCGCGCCTGCTCGTTGGTTGTCTGCAGGAAGTCGTCCATCGAGGCGTAGAGATCCTTGAACCCGCTCAGCGACTGGAGAACGCTGTTGGAAATCTCCATCCGGCCCTGCAGCAGACCGGAGGCATAAAGACCGGTCAGACCGACGGCGGAAATGGTGATGACGAATGGCAGTACAAAAATCAGAACCTTGGTCTGAATCTTGAAACGAGAAAGAATCTTGTCAATGAACATGGCGCGCCGTGCCTTTCATACACCACTCCTCCCGCCGGCAGCCTTCTGGCGCCAGCCGGGTGCATATCGAGCTGATCTACTAACAGTTGGGAAAACCCTGGAACGGGCGGCAATCATTGCCAGTTCATTTCCGGCGAGGCCGGAAACACCCAAATATTCGTCTACAATGTGTCAGATTATATATTAATTTTCGGATAAGCGGTGAGAGGGCGTTAGCCGTGATCGCACAATAGTTGCAAATTGCACGCCGCGGATTCGCGATATATCAAGTCGCGAGACCGAAAACTTCCATTTCAAGCTGCGAAAAGATCAGATGAAGTGGGAAAGAAGAACAGCAATGCTGGCGGCGGTTGCGCCGGCTGCGAGCATCAGATAGCGCAGAGTTACGAGCTTCGTATCAGGCTTTACCTGGGCAATTGCGATGGCGCGGGCGCGTCGAGTGTTTCTGTTCATTGCGAAACCTCACTTCTATCTAAGCATAACAATCCAACAAAACGGCTTGCCGGTAAAGCTTAATTTAGGAACGGCTTTGCCAACCTGCCATTGAGACAGGATGGCGCAGCCCATCTTAAGAAGTCTTGAATCGGCTAGAAGGTTTTACGTCTACAAATATTAGCGTTTACAATGCCTCACCGGCGGCAAAACCGGAGGCCCAGGCCCACTGGAAATTATAGCCGCCGAGCCAGCCGGTCACATCCACACATTCACCGATGAAATAGAGACCGGGAACGGCCTTGGCCTGCAGGCTGCGGGAATCGAGCGCCGTCGTATCGATGCCGCCGAGCGTGACTTCCGCCGTACGATAACCTTCCGAGCCGGAGGGCCTGAGAGACCAGTTCTGCGCCGCCTCGGCAAGCCTGGTCAGCAGCTTGTCGGAGAGGTCGGCCATGTTGCCGCTGATCGCTTCGCGTTCGACGATATATTGCGCCAAGCGCTTCGGCAGGATTTCACCAAGCGCCGTCTGTGCGGACTGGCGCCCGTTTACCTGTTTCGCTTTCTTCAGATGCGCGGCGATATCGACATCCGGCTCGATGTCGATGGTGATGGCATCACCTTCCCGCCAGTAGGAGGAAATCTGCAGGATGGCGGGGCCGCTGAGACCACGGTGGGTGAAGAGCAACGCTTCGCGAAAGGCAGTCTTGCCGTGACGGATCTCTGCGGGCGCAGAGATGCCTGACAGAGGCGCGATGCTTTCGAGCAAGATCGGATCGAGCGTCAGAGGCACAAGGCCGGCGCGCGTTTCGGTAACGGCCAAGCCGAACTGCTCGGCAATGCGATAGGCAAAGCCGGTTGCTCCCATCTTCGGAATGGACTTTCCCCCCGTTGCGATGACCAGGGAAGCGGCTTCGAAGACCCCTTCGGAGGTCGAGACACGGAAGCCGCTTTCGGTCTTTTCAACTCCTGATATTTCGACACCGAGATGCCAGGCAGCACCTGCCGCACGCATCTCGTCGAGCAGCATGAAGATAATGTCCTTGGCGCTGTTGTCGCAGAAAAGCTGGCCAAGCGTCTTCTCATGCCAGGCGATCCCGTGACGTTCGACCATGGCGATGAAATCGGCCGGCGTGAAACGGGCAAGCGCCGACTTGCAGAAATGCGGATTGGCGGAGAGGAAGTTCTTCGGGCCGGCATTGATATTGGTGAAGTTGCAGCGGCCGCCGCCGGAGATGCGGATCTTCTCCCCCGGTGCGCGGGCGTGGTCCAGTACAGTGACGGAACGGCCGCGCTGCCCGGCACGGATAGCACACATCATGCCCGCGGCACCCGCCCCGATGACGATCACATCGCTCTTGTGCCGCAAAATCCATTTTCCCTGCTGAAATCGCGTCTTCTTTTTCCATCAGAGGGCGAAAGTCAACGCCTTCCACCCCCTCGCCAATTGCCAAACTCCGGTTATGATGGCGTTACGATCAACGCAAACCGGTGTGTCATGTCCCCAAAAAAGACGACGCTGAAGCCTGCCAGAAACGTACCCGCCTCGAAGAAATCCCCTCCTGATCCCGGATCTCTGCGCGGTGTTGCGAACTGGAAGGAAGCAGCGCAGTGGCTGAGGGCACGCGGTATCGAAGACATCGAATGCATCACGCCGGACCTTGCCGGCGTGCCGCGCGGCAAGATGATGCCGTCCTCCAAATTCACCTCCAACACATCGCTTGCACTGCCTTCGGCGATCTACCGCCACACGATATCAGGCGAATATCCCGAGGAGACCGAAAGCTTCCGCTACGAGCCGCGCGATAGCGACCTGAAGCTCGTGCCCGACCTTTCCACCCTGTCCGTCGTGCCCTGGGAAACCGATCCGACCGCGCAGGTCATCTGCGACATTGTCAATTCCGACGGACAGGAAGTTCCCTACACGCCGCGCAACGTATTGAAGCGCATTCTCAGCCTCTATGCCGAGCGCGGCTGGAAGCCGATCGTGGCGCCGGAAATCGAATTCTATCTCGTCGCCACGAATGACGACCCGGACTATCCGCTGCATCCGCCCAAGGGACGTTCGGGTCGTTCGATTCTCGGCGGCCAGGGCTATTCGATCGCCGGCATCAACGAGTTCGACGAGTTGATCGACGACATCTACCACTTCTCGGAAAAGCAGGGCCTCGAGATTGATACGCTGATCCACGAGGAAGGACCGGCGCAGCTCGAAATCAACCTCCGTCACGGCAATCCGATCGAGCTTGCCGACCAGGTGTTTCTCTTCAAGCGTACGATCCGCGAGGCGGCGCTGAAGCACGATATCTACGCCACCTTCATGGCAAAGCCGATGCAGGGCCAGCCGGGTTCGGCAATGCATATCCACCAGTCCGTGGTGGACATCAACACCGGCAAGAACGTCTTCTCGAACAATGATGGTTCGGCCTCGAAGGAATTCTTCCACTTCATCGGCGGTATGCAGAAATACGTGCCGAGCGCGCTTGCCATGCTGGCGCCCTACGTGAATTCCTACCGCCGCCTGCAGCCGGATATGTCCTGCCCGGTCAACAATGCCTGGGGTTACGACAACCGCACGACGGCCTTCCGCGTGCCGGTCTCCGATCCGCAGGCGCGGCGCGTGGAAAACCGCCTGCCGAGCTCGGATGCCAATCCCTATCTGGCGCTCGCCGCTTCGCTTGCCTCCGGTCTGCTCGGCATCACTAAGGAAATCGAGCCGACGGCGCCGACCGAGGATTCGGCCAATGAGGGCTCGATCGACCTGCCGCGCGGCCTTCTGGAAGCCGTGGCACTGCTTGAAGACGAACCGGCATTCGAGGAAGTCTTCGGCAAGGAGTTCATCGGGCTCTATGCCGGCGTGAAGCGGGGCGAGTTCGAAACTTTCATGCAGGTGATCAGCCCCTGGGAGCGGGAATTCCTCCTTCTGAACGTGTGAGGGTTCGCCATGACGAAAGAGACATGGCAGAGCCCCATCGCGCCTGGCCTGTCCTGGTATCAGGCGACAGTCGGCGACCGGCCGGATTATCCGGCGCTCGACGGCTCGAGGCAGTGTGACGTCGCCATTATCGGCGGCGGCTATACGGGCCTTCAGGCCGCCTATAATCTCGCCAGGGCCGGCGTCTCGGTGACGCTCATCGAGGGCAGCAGGCTCGGCGACGGCGCCTCCGGGCGCAATGGCGGCCAGCTCGGCACTGGCCAGCGCTGGTGGCCGGAAGAGATGGAGGAGAAGATCGGCTATGAGCGCTCCAAGGCGCTCTTCGACCTTGCCGAAGATGCCAAGCGGCACCTCATGGATTTTGCGACCGAGCACCAGATCGATATGGATTATGTGCCCGGTCAGCTCAGCGTCGCCCACAAGGAAAGCTACAAGCGGTACTACTACGAGAATGCGGAAATCGCGGCCTTCCGTTACGACTATCCGCATCTGCGTTTCATGGACCGCGAGGAGACGCAGGAGCGGCTTGGCTCCAAACGCTTCTATTGCGGGGTACGCGACGTCGGCACTGGCCATATCCATCCGCTGAAGCTGCTGATCGGCCTTGGCAGGGTGGCAGCCAATGCCGGGGCCGATATTTTCGAAATGACCAGGGCAAAGTCGATCGAAGAGCGCAGCGGCAAGGTCGTTATCGAAACCGAACGCGGCACGATCACTGCCAACAGGGCGCTGATCGCCTGCAATGGACATATCGGCAATCTGGAGCCAATCACGGCAAGCCATGTGATGCCGATCCGTTCCTTCATCGGCGCTACGGTGCCTCTCGACCAGTTTCCCAATGTCATCCCCGGCGGCGAAGCGGTGGCGGATTCGCGTTTCGTCGTGCGCTATTTCCGCAAAATGAAGGACGGACGGCTGCTCTTCGGCGGACGCGAGGCCTATACGGCGGACAATCCGCATGACATTTCGCAGCATATCCGCCGGCAGATCGCCGAAATCTATCCCGCATTGAAAGATATCGAGATCACTCACGCCTGGGGCGGCTCGGTCGGCATCACCATGCCCCGCCAGCCATTCGTGCGCGAGGTCATGCCCGGCGTGACCTCGATCGGCGGTTATTCCGGCCACGGCGTCATGCTGTCAAATTACTGTGGCAAGCTTTACGCAGAAATGGTGCTGGGAAAATCGGCCGATCTCGATCTCTTCAAGGCGCTCGATATCCCTGCCTTTCCGGGCGGCGCGCGCATGCGGGCGCCGCTGCTTTTCCTTGCCTTGTCGTGGTTCGCCCTCCGCGACAAGTTTTAGTTCGATTGCGGATTTCCTCTGCGGGTAATTCGCTTTAAAACCGATGACGGACAGATTCATTGCACCGCACACTGGCTTTTTTAAATCGATTAGATTAAAACGGCCACCAACCAAGCCTGATTGAGAGACAAGCTCATGAGCAGCCAAATCATTCCCGTTGAGCCTTTTGATTATGTCGTCTTTGGCGGCAGCGGCGACCTTGCCGAACGCAAGCTTCTGCCCGCGCTGTATCATCGCCAGATCGAGGGCCAGTTCTCGGAACCGACCCGTGTCATCGGCGCTTCGCGCAGCCCGCTTTCGCATGAGGAATACCGCAAGTTCGCCAAGGACGCGCTCAAGGAACACCTGAAGAAGGGCGAATATGACGAGGCGGAAGTCGAAAAGTTCTGCTCCCGTCTCTTCTATGTTTCCGTCGATGCCCGCACGGACAGCGGCTGGGATCAGCTGAAGAAGCTGCTCGACGAGGGCAAGGACCGGGTTCGCGCCTTTTACCTCGCCGTCGCTCCAGGCATCTTCGGCGACATCTCGCAGAAGATCCACGACCACAAGCTGATCACCAAATCGACCCGCATCGTCGTCGAAAAGCCGATCGGCCGTGACCTCGCCTCGGCCTTGCAGCTCAACGACAGTATCGGCCGCGCCTTCAAGGAAGAGCAGATCTTCCGCATCGACCACTATCTCGGCAAGGAGACGGTGCAGAACCTGATGGCGCTGCGCTTTGCCAACGCGCTCTATGAGCCGCTGTGGAACGCCAACTATATCGACCACATCCAGATCACCGTTGCCGAAGCCGTCGGCCTCGAAGGCCGCGCCGGTTACTACGACACAGCCGGCGCACTGCGCGACATGGTGCAGAACCACATCCTGCAGCTCCTCTGCCTGACCGCGATGGAAGTTCCTTCCTCGATGGATTCGGAAGCTGTTCGCGACGAAAAGCTTAAAGTTCTGCGCGCGCTGAAGCCAATCAACGCCTCCAACGTCGAGCAGGCCACGGTTCGCGGCCAGTACCGCGCCGGCGCTTCCGGCAGCGGCCCGGTCAAGGGCTATCTCGAAGAGCTGGAAGGCGGGGTTTCCAACACGGAAACCTTCGTCGCCATCAAGGCCGAGATCAACAATTGGCGCTGGGCAGGCGTTCCCTTCTACATCCGTACCGGCAAGCGTCTTGCCGGGCGCATGTCGGAAATCGTCATCACCTTCAAGCCGATCCCGCATGCGATCTTCGATCAGGCCGCCGGCCGTATCAGCCAGAACCAGCTGATCATCCGCCTGCAGCCGGATGAAGGTGTCAAGCAGTCGCTGATGATCAAGGATCCTGGTCCGGGCGGCATGCGTCTGCGCAATGTCTCGCTCGACATGAGCTTCGCCCAAGCCTTCAACGTCCGCAATCCTGACGCCTACGAGCGTCTGCTGATGGACGTCATCCGTTCCAACCAGACGCTGTTCATGCGCCGCGACGAAGTCGAAGCCGCATGGCAGTGGGTCGATCCGATCCTCAAGGGTTGGGAATCGACCGGTCAGCAGGTGCAGGGCTACACGGCCGGCACCTGGGGCCCGAGCCAGGCCATCGCGCTCATCGAACGCGACGGCCGCACCTGGCACGACGACATCTAGTCTGAGGTCTGAAGATATGGCATCGACACTGCATTCCTTCGCAAACGCCGCCGAACTCGCCACCAACCTTGCAGACAAGGTTTCCAGAGCGCTTACGGCAGCCATTGCAGCCCGCGGAGAAGCGAGCATCGCCGTTTCCGGCGGTTCCACGCCGAAAGCCTTCTTCCAGGCGCTTTCGGCGCGCGATATCGACTGGGCCAAGGTGACGATCACACTCGTCGACGAACGCTTCGTGCCCTCCGACAATCCGCGCTCGAACCATCTGTTGGTCGATGCCAATCTTCTGCAGAACAAGGCTAAAGCGGCGCGTTTCGTGCCGCTTTACCAGCCGGCCGCCTCCGTCGAGGAGGCCGCAAAGCTTGCAACGGCAAAGAGCGCCGAGATCGGCATCCCTTTCGATGTCGTCATTCTCGGCATGGGCGGCGACGGCCATACGGCCTCGTTCTTCCCGGGCGGCAACAATCTGAGCCTCGCGCTCGACGCAAAGACGCCACGCGGCATCATCACCATGGATGCAGAAGGGGCAGGCGAACCGCGCCTGACTTTCACCTTCTCCGCTCTTGAGGATGCCAAACTGCTCATTCTCCACATTGAGGGCGAAGGCAAAAAAGACGTTCTCGCCAAGGCGGAAGGCAACGGCGAAGAGGCAGAAATGCCGATCCGCGCCATTCTGCGCCGGGCCACTTCCCCGGTCGAGATCTACTGGGCTCCCTGATACGGCCTGAAGGGCCGCCGGAGCCGGCGAGCAGATAGAAACGAACCAGAACAAGGCAGGGATTTTCCATGTCCGCTCACGCACGCATTGCTGCGATCACGAATCGCATTGTCGAACGCTCGCAGCCGACCCGCGAGCGCTATCTGGAACGCCTGCGCGCTGCCGCCTCAAAGGGCGTCAACCGTTCCGTTCTCGGCTGCGCCAACCTCGCCCACGGCTTCGCCGTCTGTTCCCCCGCCGAGAAGGATGCACTTGCGGGTGACCGCGTGCCCAATCTCGGCATCATCACCGCCTATAACGATATGCTCTCGGCCCACCAGCCGTTCGAGACCTATCCGGCGATCATCCGCGAGGCGGCAGCGCAAGCCGGTGGTATCGCACAGGTCGCCGGCGGTGTACCGGCCATGTGCGACGGCGTCACCCAGGGCCAGCCGGGCATGGAGCTTTCGCTCTTTTCGCGCGACCTGATCGCCATGGCAGCGGGTGTGGGCCTGTCGCACAATATGTTCGATGCCGCCCTCTTCCTCGGTGTCTGCGACAAGATCGTGCCGGGTCTCATGATCGCCGCCCTCTCCTTCGGTCACCTGCCGTCGATCTTCATTCCCGCCGGGCCGATGACCACGGGCTTGGCGAACGACGAGAAATCGCGCGTGCGCCAGCTCTTTGCCGAGGGCAAGGTCGGCCGCGCGGAACTCTTGGAAGCCGAATCCAAGTCCTATCACGGCCCCGGCACCTGCACCTTCTACGGCACGGCGAACTCCAACCAGATGCTGATGGAGATCATGGGCTTCCATATGCCCGGCTCCTCCTTCATCAACCCTGGCACGCCATTGCGCGAAGCGCTGACGCGCGAAGCCGCCAAGCGGGCGCTCGCCATTACCGCTCTCGGCAACGAGTTCACGCCAGCCGGCGAGATGATCGACGAACGCTCGATCGTCAACGGCGTCGTCGGCCTGCATGCGACGGGCGGCTCGACGAACCACACAATGCATCTTGTCGCCATGGCGCGCGCCGGCGGTATCGTGCTGACCTGGCAGGATATTGCCGAGCTTTCGGAACTGGTGCCGCTGCTTGCCCGCGTCTATCCGAACGGGCTTGCCGACGTGAACCATTTCCAGGCGGCCGGCGGCATGGGCTTCCTCATCAAGGAGCTCCTGAAGCAGGGCCTCGTGCATGACGATGTGCGCACCGTCTTCGGTCACGGGCTGCAGGCCTATACGGTCGATGCCCAGCTTGGCGACAATGGCGCCGTCGTGCGCCAGCCTTCGCCGGAAAAGAGCCATGATCCGAAGGTGCTTGCCAGCATCGAGACGCCCTTCCAGGCGAATGGCGGGTTGAAGATGCTGCGCGGCAATCTCGGCAAGGCGGTCATCAAGATTTCCGCCGTCAAGCCTGAGCGCCACATTATCGAAGCGCCGGCAGTCATCTTCCACAGCCAGCAGGAGCTGCAGGACGCTTTCAAGGAAGGCAAGCTCAACCGCGACTTCATTGCCGTTGTGCGCTTCCAGGGCCCGAAGGCCAATGGCATGCCGGAGTTGCACAAGCTGACCCCACCACTCGGCGTGCTGCAGGATCGCGGCTTCCGCGTGGCGCTCTTGACCGACGGGCGCATGTCCGGCGCATCCGGCAAGGTGCCGGCGGCAATCCACGTCACGCCGGAAGCGGTCGACGGCGGCCCGATCGCCCGCATCAAGGATGGCGACATCATCCGTCTCGACGCAATCAGGGGCACGCTGGAGGTTCTGGTCGACGCTGCCGACATGGCCGAGCGCGAACCTGTAACCATCGATCTCTCGGATAATGAATTCGGCATGGGCCGCGAGCTCTTCGCGCCGTTCCGCCACGCGGTCGGCCCGTCCGACCAGGGTGCCAGCGTGCTTTTCCACGCCCACTGACATCGTCATCGATATAAGAAAAACCCGCGGCCGGAACCGCGGGTTTTTCATATCCAGCGAGACGCGAAACTGTTACGCGCGGATATCGAGGACGTAATCCTTGTGAGCCGGGTGCGTGCTGTAGACGAAGATCTTGTTCAGCTCCTTCTGCGTCAGCAGTCGCAGGAAGCGAACTTCAATCGTGTTGTTGGGGAAGGTCTTCATCAGCAGGCAGCCCACCTTGGTGATGCGGGCGTCCGGAATATCCAGATAGAATTGCTTCGGCAGGGTATACTGCGTGAGGATCGCGAGGATCGCGCTGCTCATCGAGATACGGACGATATCGCAGCGGCGCGAGGCGGCATGCATGACGCCCTTTTCCGTATATTCGATGCGCGCGGCGTTCATCGTGTCTTCCATCTTGAACCGCGCTTCGCGGTCGTACATGAAAGATTCTTCCTTCGCCAGGAAGTGCGATTTCGGAGGTGTTGGATTCGATGCGGCCATAGCCTTGGTTCCCTCAGTCGTAATGGGAAAAGGCTAGCACCGCATATTTAACAGAAAGTAAGAATCCTTCCCCTGCACAGCCTCAAGAAGAAGGATTCCACCAAAAATGGATGGTCATTTCCTATAGGTGTGGCCCGACGCATCGAAGAGGTGCAGCTTCTGCCAATCGGCGACGAAATGCATCTTCTGACCCCTCTTCACATTATAGATGCCGGGCAGCTTGACGATGATCGGCTCACCCTGAACCAGGCCCTCGATATAGAGCAGCGTCACTTCACCGAGCTGCTCGACAATCGAAACCTCGCCCTCGAAGAGATAGTCCTCATCGGGGCTTGCAATGCGCAGATCTTCGGGGCGAACGCCGAAGCTTGCCTGCTTGCCCTTCTCGGATGCGGCCGTTGCGATATTGAGTGTCACCGATTTGCCGCCCGTCAGCGTCACCGTCGTGTTTTCGCCGGCGTCGGTGATCGTTGCAGGAATGATGTTCATGGCCGGAGAGCCGATGAACTTGGCAACGAAAAGGTTTGCCGGGCGCTCGTAGAGCTCCAGCGGCGCACCGACCTGCTCGATATTGCCGGCAGAGAGGACGACGATGCGGTCTGCCAGCGTCATCGCCTCGACCTGGTCGTGTGTGACATAGATCATCGTCGTATCGGCCATCTGCTCGTTCAGGCGGGCGATCTCGATGCGGGTTGCGACGCGCAGTGCAGCGTCGAGGTTCGATAGCGGCTCGTCAAAGAGGAAGACCTTCGGATTGCGGCAGATGGCGCGGCCGATCGCCACGCGCTGGCGCTGGCCGCCCGAGAGCGCCTTGGGGAGGCGGTCGAGATATTTTGTGAGCTGCAGACTTTCGGCCGCAGCCCGCACGCGGCGGTCGATCTCCTGCTTGCTCTCGCCGGCGATCTTCATGCCGAAGGCCATGTTGTCGAAAACAGTCATGTGCGGATAGAGCGCGTAGGACTGGAACACCATGGCGATGCCGCGCTTGGAGGGCGGCACGTCATTGACGAGCATGCCGTCGATGTACATCTCCCCGCCGGTGATGTTTTCCAGCCCGGCGATCATGCGCAGAAGCGTGGACTTGCCGCAGCCGGAGGGGCCGACGAAAACGATGAATTCGCCCTGGTTGATCTCCAGGTCGATACCGTGGAGCACGTCCACGGAGCCATAGGATTTGCGGATATCCTTAAGCGTCAGTCCAGTCATTTTCCTCTCCCCTCCTGATCCTTAAGCGAGGCGGGCGAAATACGCCCCCCAGGCCGGAATATCGATCTTGTCGCCGTAATTGTTGCTGGTAAAGCCGTGGCCCGCCAGAGCCTGCCATTCGCCCGCCGGCAGGGTCACGTTGGTTTCCGCCGGTCCCATGTTGAAGATGCAGAGCAGCGTCTCGTTGCCGAATTCACGGGTGAAGACCAGCGCGTCGCCCTGCGGATCCTCGAACTCGATCTCGCCCTTGGCGAAAGCCGGGTACTGCTTGCGGAAGGCGATGAAGCGGCGGTAGTGCTCCAGCACGGAGTTCTCGTCACCCTGCTGCACGCTGACGGCACGCAAGATGTGCTCGACCGGCACAGGCAGCCAGGGCTTGACCGTCGAGAAACCACCCTGGGCAACCTGGCTGTCCCATACCATCGGCGTGCGGCAGCCGTCACGGCCCTTGAATTCCGGCCAGAACTGGATGCCGTAGGGATCCTGCAGATCCTGATAGGCGAGATCGGCTTCGGTGAGGGCAAGCTCCTCGCCCTGATAGAGGCAGACAGAACCGCGCAGCGTCATAAGCAACGAGGCATAGAGCTTGGCAAAGGCATCGTGATCGGCAACCAACGCACCCCAGCGGCTGACATGGCGCATCACGTCATGGTTTGAGAAGGCCCAGCAGGCCCAGCCATCGGGAGCAGCCGCACCAAAATCCTTCATGACTTCCTCAACACGCTCGGGCGAAAGCGGATCGGGCGCCAGGAATTCGAAGGCGTAGCACATGTGCATCTTGTCATTGCCGGACGTATATTCGCCGACGATTTCGAGACCGCGCTGGCTGTCGCCGACCTCACCGACAGCGGCGATTGCCGGGAACTCTTCCAGCACCGCACGGAAGCGCTTCAGGAATTCGAGATTTTCCGGGCGGTTCTTGTCGTAAAGATGCTCCTGGAAATTATAGGGGTTCACGGCCGGAGCAGTCGACGCATTGCGGCGTTCGGGAGCAAGCGCCGGGTTGTCGCGCAACAGCTTGTCGTGGAAGTAGAAGTTGATCGTGTCGAGGCGGAAGCCGTCGACGCCGCGCTTCAGCCAGAAACGGACGACATCGAGCAGGCGGTCCTGCACCTCCGGATTGTGCAGGTTCATGTCCGGCTGCGAGGTCAGGAAGTTGTGCATGTAATATTGCATGCGCGTCGGATCCCACGCCCATGCGGAGCCGCCGAAGATCGACAGCCAGTTGTTCGGCGGCGTGCCATCCGGCTTGGCATCAGCCCACACATACCAATCGGCCTTGGCATTGGTCTTGCTCGAGCGGCTTTCGACGAACCAGGGATGCTGGTCGGAAGAGTGCGAGATGACGAGGTCGATCATCACCTTGATGCCGAGACGGTGGGCTTCCGCAATCAGCGTATCGAAATCGATCAGCGTACCGAAGATCGCATCGACGTTTTCGTAGTCCGAAACGTCGTAGCCAAAATCGCGCATCGGCGAGGTGAAGAAGGGCGAAATCCAGATCGCGTCGGCACCGAGGCTTGCGATATGCGGCAGGCGGGCGGTGATGCCCTTCAGGTCGCCGATGCCGTCGCCGTTCGAATCCTGGTAGGAGCGCGGATAGATCTGATAGATCACCGCGCCGCGCCACCAGTCCTTGTCGGCGGTCAGAATGGATTGGGAAGCCACACTCATGGAATATCCTGTTTGAAATTACGTCTTGGGATGGATCAGCCTCCCTTGACCGACCCCGCCAGCAGGCCGCGCACCAGATAGCGCTGCAGCGAGAAGAAGACGAGCAGCGGTATGATGATGGTGACGAATGCGGACGCCGTCAGGATTTCCCAGTTGCCGCCGCGCGAGCCGAGCAGCGCGTTCAGCGCTCCTGTCAGCACGAGGTGGTCTTTGTCGGTGCCGAGGAAGACCATGGCAACGAGCAGGTCGTTCCACACCCACAGGAACTGGAAGATCGCGAACGACGCGAGCGCGGGGAAGGACAGAGGCAAAACGATACGGGTGAAGATCTCGAAGTCGCTCGCGCCATCGACGCGGGCGGATTCGATGATCTCCTTGGGCAGGCCGGAAATATAGGCGCGCAAGAGATAGATGGCGAGCGGCATGCCGAAGGCCGTGTGAGCCAGCCAGATGCCGGGATAGGTCTTCGACGGCTGGCCGATCAGAGTGCCGATCTCATTGTAGAGACGCAGCAGCGGGATGAGCGACATCTGCAGCGGCACGACGATGAGGCCAACGACGAGCGCAATCAGCAGCGCACGGCCGGGGAATTCCATCCAGCTCAGCGCGTAGGCGGCGAAGGCGGCAATCAGGATCGGGATGATGGTCGCCGGAATGGTCACCGTCAGCGAGTTGATGAAGGACTGGCCGATGCCCTCGCTGGCCAGAACGGTCTGATAGTTCTGAAGGGTGAATTCGGGGGGAGCCGACGCTGCGAGATAGATGCGACGCGGACGTTCATCCGGCGCGAAGGCGACATTCTTCATGTAGCGGTAGCTGCCATCGCTGTTGATGAGCAGGCTTTCGCCGTCACCGAGATCGGCGGTCTGACCAGCCTCGAAGGCCGCAGGCTGCTGCACACGTATGCCGAAGGCCTTGACCGAGCGGCCCGGCTGGTCGGCCAGCACATTGCCCGTGATGACGTAGATATCGCCTTCCTGCTTCTGCTGGTCGGGCGAGCCGAGGCGTGCGGCCACCGTCTGCGTGGAGCCGGCAAAGGCGGTCCACCAGCCGGAAACGGTGATCTGGTCCCTGTCGCGGAGCGCGCTGACGAAGATGCCGAGTGTGGGCACGAGCCAGACAATGACAATGACGAGAACACAGAAATGGACGAAAAGACGGGCGGGGCCGATCTTGAAGTAGCTTGCAGCTGTGGTCATCTCAGCGTCCCTTCAATTCGGCGTTGGCGCGGCGCACGTTCCACACCATGATCGGCGTGACGGCGAGCATGATGATGATGGCGATGACGGCACTTCGGCCTGAATCGCCGCCGCCGCGGAACAACCAGTTGAACATCAGGTTCGCCAGCACCATGGTCTGCCATTGGCCGTTGGTCATGGTGAGCACGATATCGAAGACCTTGAGGACAAGGATAGTGATTGTCGTCCAGACGACGGCGATCGTTCCCCAGATCTGCGGCACCATGATGCGCCAGAAGATCTGCCAGCCGTTGGCACCGTCGATGACAGCAGCCTCGATCGTCTCTTCCGGGATGCCGCGCAGTGCGGCCGAGAGGATGACCATGGCAAAGCCGGTCTGGATCCAGATCAGGATCACCATCAGGAAGAAGTTGTTCCAGAAGGGAACGGAGATCCAGACCTGCGGCGTGCCGCCGAATGTCTGCACGATGGCGTTCAGGAGGCCGATCTGCACATCGTTGCCGCCGCGATACTCATAGATGAACTTCCAGATGACGGAAGCGCCGACGAAGGAGATCGCCATCGGCATGAAGACGATGCTCTTGGCGATATTGCCCCACCAGATGCGGTCGGTCATGACGGCGATGACGAGGCCGAAGAAGGTGCAGGCAGCGGGCACGACGGCGAGCCAGAGGATGTTGTTGAAGATCGACTGACGGAATTCGCGGTCGTTCAAGGCCCACAAGTAATTCGTCGCGCCGACGAACTCGTTGCCCGACCGGTCGTAGAAGGACAGGATGAAAGTCGCGACGACAGGATAGACGAGATAGACGATCAGCAGGAAAAGTGCCGGAAAAAGAAACAGCCAGGGGCGGATCATCGCGCGCCGATTCAGATTGCGCGAGGCCTGACGGATATCACCGTCCCGCACCGGCAAGGCGAGATCGAGGATCTTGTTCGAGAAAAAGAAATAGGCCGAGCATGCGAAAACGGCGACGACCACGACGCCCAAAGCGGACACTATCTGCGACAGCATTTCGTCCCTCCCCTGCTTCCCTGTCTTATTCTGAAGGGTTAACGCCGGATATCGTCAATAGAGCTGATGTGTTTGACCACAGGATCCGGCTCGACCGGGCTCCCCCTCTGGAACCCGGCCGCTCATTCCGGTGATGCCGCCGGTTACCCGGCGGCATGAATTGTCAGGAGATTACTTGATGCCGTCCCAGGCGCTCTGGATTTCGGCTGCGGCGTCCTGAGCGGACTTGCCGCCGACGAAGTCGACCATGCCGGTCCAGAAGGCGCCGGCGCCAATCTTGCCGGGCATCAGGTCCGAACCGTCAAACCTGAAGGTGGTGGCCGAAGTCAGGATCTCGCCTTCCTTCTTCATCTGTTCGTTGGCGTAAGCATCAACGTTGACGCCCTTATAGGGGGTCAGGAAGCTCGACTGCGCCATCCAGAGCTCATGAGCAACCGGCGTCTTGAGGAAGTCGACGAAGGCGCGGGCCGTCGGAGAATCCTTGGCGATGGTAACGAGCGTGCCTGCACCGAGAACCGGCTTGCCGAGATCGGCATGTGCGGCATAGGTCGGCATGTAGAAGAAGTCTGCATCAGTGCCGAGCTTCGTGCCTTCAGGGAAGAAGGACGGGATGAACGAAGCCTGGTGGTGCAGGTAGCACTTCGGCGGAACGGCGAAGAGGCCCTTCGGGCTGTCGCGGAAGTCGGTCGAAGCAACGGCTGCAACACCGCCATCGACATACTTTTCGTTCTTGGCGAACTTGCCGAATTCATCGATCGCAGCAACGACGGCCGGATCGGTGAACTTCACTTCATTGGTGGTCCACTTGTCGTAGACGTCAGGCTTCTGCGTGCGCAGCATGATATCCTCGACCCAGTCGGTCGCCGGCCAGCCGGTCGCGCCGCCAGAACCCAGACCAATGCACCAGGGAACGCCGCCATCCTTGACGATCTGGTCGGTCAGAGCATGCAGCTCTTCCATCGTTGTCGGGACCTTGTAGCCGGCTTCCTGGAAGTTTTCCGGCACGTACCAGACCAGCGACTTCACGTCGGCCTTGTAGGGGAATGCATAGAAGGCTTCCTTGCCATCCTTGCCCTTGTAGGTGCCGTAGCCGACCCAGCTGTCGCCGGCGCCGTAATTGTCCTTGACCCACTTGGACGTGTCGTCACCGAGCGGCGTCAGATAGCCCTTGCCGGCGAGATCGGCCAGCAGGCCCGGCTGCGGCAGGATGGCGATATTCGGCGGGGAGCCTGCCTGTGTATCGATGACGATCTGCTGTTCGTAGTTTTCAGAGGAGGAATACTTGGCGTCGATGCCGGTGGCCTCGACAAAGTAGGCGAGAATGCTCTGGAAGAAGGCTTCGTCTTCACCGCGCCAGGGGCCGAAGATCGTCAGCTGCTGACCCTTCAGGTCGGCATGGGCAGCCTTGAAGTCATCGTAGCTCTTCCAGTTGAACTTGGAATCCTGGCCGGGCGGGAATTTCAGATCCGCGGCCGACGCAGCGCCGGCAAAAAGCGCCGCAACTGCAACACCCATCAAGAATGACTTTTTCATGTGATCAACCTCCCATCACAATCCGATAGCGCAGAATTTCATTCAAAGGAAATCTCAAAGCGCTTTGACAACGCAACTCATTCACTTTCAGCAGAATGAAGTCAAGCCATTTCGCGAAAACAGCGGGAATAGCGCCGCTTTATCGCGTTGCTGCAAGGCTTAATGGGGAATATGGAGCGATTTTTCTTGAGTCAAGCGCAGCAGATGCTACATATTTGAAAGCGCTTTGGAAGCCATTGGGAGGCGGCGGCCACTATTTGACGGCCACAGGGCAGGCCGGGAGGAAGCATAGCAGGTGAATCTCAAACAGCTATCGGAATTGCTGGGGCTTTCGCAGACAACTGTGAGCCGCGCGCTTAACGGCTATCCCGAGGTCAACGAGGATACCCGGGAACGCGTACTCCGGGCAGTCAAGGAAACCGGATACCGGCCGAACAAGGCGGCCCAGCGGCTTGCGACCGGCAAGGCCGGTTCGATTGGCCTCGTCATGCCGACGGCACCCGGCCATCAGTCGGATGTGCATTTCGGCGAATTCCTGACCGGCCTCGGCGAGGAAGCGGTGCGCCACGACTTTCACTTCGTCATCATGCCGGCGGACCCGGATGATGAGGTCGCAGCGCTGCGGCGTCTCGCGATCAGCGGCAATGTGGATGCGCTCTTCGTGGCCTATATGCGCGGCCACGACCCGCGGCTCGCCATGCTGAAATCGCTTTCCATGCCCTTCGTGGTGCATGGGCGCTCCTTTGGTTCAGAGCCGGACTATCCCTATCTCGACATCGACAACGAGGCGGCTTTTTACGATGCGGCGAGGCTTCTCCTGCAGCTCGGCCATACGCGCTTTGCACTGATGAACGGACCGGCGCATCTCGACTTCGCCATTCGCCGCAGGAACGGCCTCATTGCAGCGCTTGGCGAACGCGGGCTGGAGCTTGCGGAGGACTGCACGAGCCATACGGTCATGACGGATGAGGAAGGACTGATCGCCATGGAGCGCTTCCTGCAGCTTCCGGATCGACCAACCGCTATTTTATGCTCCAGCACGGTGCTTGCACTCGGCGCGATCCGGGCCGTCAATCAAGCTGGGCTGAAACTCGGCGAGGAAATATCGCTGATCGCCCATGACGATGTGCTGCCGCTCTTGAAGCCGGAGAATTTCTCCGTGCCGCTGACGACTACACGCTCGTCGCTGAGGGCCGCCGGCGTGCGCATCGCACAGCGGCTCATCGGTACCGTCAAGCAGGCGGGTCCCTTCCCCGATCAGGAACTCTGGAAGACCGAGCTGATCGTCAGGGCCTCGACAGGCCCTGTCCCGCAAATCTGATCAGCCGCTTATTTTAGCGCAATTCCGGGCGCAAAACCGCTGCACACTTTTCTGGAATTGCTCTCGTTAGAATATCGGCGGTGTCAGCCCTGCCGAGCGATGGGCGGCAATCACGGTATTGGCCATCAGCATGGCGATCGTCATCGGGCCGACGCCACCCGGCACCGGGGTGATGACGGCGGCAACCGGAGAAACCTCCGCAAAGGCGACATCGCCGACGAGGCGGGTCTTGCCCTCGCCGCGCTCGGGTGCCGCGATGCGGTT
>NZ_JBFRCX010000021.1:0-95916 GCF_052113285.1 Rhizobium sp. YAF28
CGCTTCCTCTTCGGCCTGATCGTCGACGGTGAAAAGGGCGCGTCCGACTGGCTCTACGCCTTTCCGCTGTTTTTCCCGGCTGTTGGCATCGCGCTTTATTCCAGCCGGAAACATGTCGAAACGGTCTTTGCGATCTATTTCCCGATCGCCCTCGCCGCCCTGCTGATCTCCACCGACTACCGGCTGATCCTGGAAGGTAACGCACGTATTTCGCCGCTCTTCCATCACAACCTGATCCATGGCGCGATTGGCTGCGGCTTCCTGATGATCGGCGCCTTCTATTGGCTGTTGCACGCCTGGGAGACCGGCAAGCTCGCGCGCCGTTCCGGCAACTGGATAGCCGCCGTCGCCGTATCTGTCATCGCACTCTGCCTTTTCAATATTTATGGCTCCAAGGCGAAAGGCGTCTGGCTGAGCCTCGTTCTCGTCGGGCCGCTCATGCTGGCCTCGCTGCTGCTTTACGCAAACAGACGCCGCGCCGCGTTGGTAGGAGCTGCGGTCGTCGCTGTCATTGCAGCAGCGCTTTTTGTCGGCGGCGATGATATCTGGAGATTTGCCGGCCCGACCTATGAGGCAACCGCGCGGATCGAGACGGCGATTTCCACGCAGGGTGGCGTATGGAACGCTGTTGCCGCCGCAATCGCCTCGGAGGATACGCCGAATGCCATGAGCGAGCGCCTGCAGTTGTGGGCGAATTCCTGGGAAGTCTTTTCCCAGGCGCCCGCCTTTGGTGCGGGCAACCACTGGCTTACGCTCTGGCAATCGACCACCTATTCCAAAGTTCCCTATACGCTGCTTCACAATGGCTATTTCGAAATGCTTGTCCGCCATGGGTTGTTCGGCATGATCGTCTTCGCCATTCTGGCGGTCGCCATGTACAGGCGGGTACTGTTTGCACAGCGTAAGAAGCTGATCAGCCTCAGCACGCTTCTGGCCTACAGCATGGTGACGCTGTTCTTTCTCGGGACGATCCTGTCGAACTCCAACAACCGGTTGGCAATCGGCGAATCGTTTTTCTTCGTCTTCTCAGGCGTGGCGTTCGCCTGCTGGATCATGTTGAGGAAGGGAAGGTCACTACATAGTTCGAGCACACGAAATCGCCCGAACTGATCCGTGGGTCAGTCGCGTGGATTTCACGACATATTTTCCTTGTACAGAATGCGCTGGGCCGGTCGAGGCTCTGATTGCAGGTGTTGGCGTAGGGCCTGTGATCAGATAGAGGGGCGTCAGCAGGAGCTATGCTACCTAAAATGCCGGGGCTCCCCAGCACGTCCCGGCCGATATCGAAAGCGCGAATGAGAGTCCTTCATTTCTTCAAGACGTATTGGCCGGATACGTTCGGCGGCGTTGAACGCACTATCCATGCAATTGCGAAAGGTACGCAAAAGTACGGTGTTGAGAGTGATGTCCTGTCGCTGAGTCAGACACCGCAGGCGAACACAAGGCTATTTGATGGCCACATGGCGTATAAGGCCAAGCTTGATTTTGAGTTCGCTTCCACAGGTTTTTCGAGAGCCGTTTTCCGGCGTTTTAAGGAGCTGAGCGCAACGGCCGACGTCGTTCATTTTCATTTTCCCTGGCCACTTATGGATGTAGTGCACCTGCTGTCGCATCATCACAAACCGACACTCGTCACGTACCACTCCGATATCGTGAAGCAGAGGTCACTTCTGCGACTCTATAGGCCCCTAATGAATAGCTTCCTTGGAAGCGTTGACCGCATTGTCGCGACCTCGCCGAATTATCTGGATACGAGTAAGGTTCTTCGAAAATTCAAGTCGAAGACGTCTGTTATTCCTTTGGGGTTGGCTGAGGCGGACTATCCAGATGTCGATGGTGCGGTTAGGGCCTATTGGAAGGCGACGCTGCCTCCGCGGTTTTTCCTTTTTGTCGGGGTCCTGCGCTATTACAAGGGGGTTCATTTCCTGCTTGAAGCCGCGGCCAAGACAGGTCTTGACGTGGTAATTGTCGGCGAGGGACCGCTGAGACGAAATCTGGAAAAACAGATAGTGCGGCGAAACATCACCAGCGTCCGATTTCTAGGAGCTCTCCCGGATGTTGACAAGCGCGCGATCTTCGATCTCAGCCTCGGTCTAGTGTTTCCGTCACATCTGCGCTCCGAGGCGTTCGGACTGTCTCTCGTCGAAGCCTCCATGTTTGGCAAGCCGATGATATCCTGCGAAATCGGTACGGGAACGAGTTTCGTTAACCTGGATGGGAATACTGGCTTGGTTGTCCCGCCAGGCGACGTTGATTCCCTCGCCAGCGCTATGGTGAGACTCTGGGAGGACGAGCGATTGGCTCTGTCGTTCGGTGTGAATGCCAAGCGTCGATACAATGAGCATTTTAGAGCTGAACAGATGGCTGTAGCCTATGTGGAATTATATCGTGAGTTGGTTGAGCCTACAGAGCGCATATAGGCGTATTTGAACTCTACCGGTAAGTTTGTTGGATCTCCGACTTACATGCATAGCTCGGGAAGGCCGCACAATTCGCTTGCAAATGCACGGAGCCTCAACTATTCGGCTCACTTGCATTGAGCTTAGGTCTGGCGGTCGTAGCGACGAACACATAGGGTTTGACCGTCAAACGGTCCTTTAAGGCACCCCATATATCCGAATAAGTCGAGGCCAATCTTGAGTATTTGCTCAATTGAGTCGTATGCGAAAAACAACAGGACGCCGGTAGCAGTATTCGCTTATAACCGACCGGAGCATACGGAGCGTGCGCTGCTCGCTCTTTCGCGATCACGACGTCTTCAGGACTGCGATTTCTATTTTTTCTCCGATGCAGCCAAGACCGAAAGCGCGCGCGCGAAGGTCGCTGAAACACGTGAAATTTTGCGCCGCTGGGCAAAGACGCTGAACGCGACGGTGGTTGAGCGAGAGGCGAACATCGGGCTTGCGCGTTCGATTTCAGCCGGTGTCAGTGAACTGTGCTCGCGCTACGGGCGGGCAGTCGTTGTCGAGGATGATTTAGTTGTAAGCCCTGATTTTTTGCACTTTATGATCGAATCGCTTGATCGTTATGAAAACGAGCCTGGCGTCGTTCAGGTGGGCGGTTTCACGATTAGTCCGCCGGAAGATCCGGTTGAGGATGCCTTCCTTTTGCCAGTAACAACGACGTGGGGTTGGGCAACGTGGCAGCGAGCTTGGAAGGATTTCAATCTCGATGTTCCCGATCTGGAAGCTGCGCGCCGAGATGGTGAGTGGATGCGCCTCTTCAATTTCGACGGCAGTTCCGCTTATACGGCGATGCTAGAAGATCGGATTTCCGGACGTAATGACTCCTGGGGTATACTCTGGTGGTTTGCCGTGTCGCGCAAACGGGGGCTTGTCGTCTATCCTTCGAAAAGCCTGGTATGGAATGGTGGCTTTGACGGATCCGGCGTGCACTGTGGCGTCGACGATTTCCTCAATCAGGGCGATGCCACACTTTACGCCGGCTCCGCTCTGCCGGAGCGCCTCTTCTTTCCTGCGCAAACGGCCTTCGAGGAGAGCCACTTCACGCAACTGAAGGATTTCTTCAGAAAAACACAGGCCCCGGCGGCGTCGTTGGATGTGCCGGCAGCCGGAGTGATTGCGTACCTGAAGACGTTTGCCCGCAGGGCACATAGGAAACTCATCAATGCGTTTTCGTGATAAACTCAAGCGAAGAGCATTCGGCTGGCTGTCGCGTGAACTTGAGCGCGAGCGTAGGCGCGCTCATGGCGCTGAAGCCTGCTTATTAGGTGAGGGATCTTCGTTAACGCCAGAAGCCGAAGTCAATAATTTTTCGGGTGGCCCGGAGACGATAACCGTTGGATCCAATTCCTTTGTCCGCGGCAGATTGGTAACTTACGGCCATGGTGGCCGCATTTCCATTGGTGATTGGTGTTACGTGGGTCACAGAACCGAAATCTGGTCTATGGAGTCAATCAAGATTGGCAATCGCGTTTTGATTGCGCACGACGTAAATATCCATGATGGGACCGCGCACTCAACCAATATGGCAGAACGTCACAATCACTTTCGAGATATAATTACACGCGGCCACCCGAAAGAGCATTCGCAGCTACCTGGAATTGTTTCGCAGGAAATTGTGATCGAGGATGATGTTTGGATCAGTTTCGGCGTTACGATATTACGGGGTGTTCGGATTGGCAGAGGCAGTGTCATTGCTGCTAAAGCGATTGTCACCAAAGACGTTCCACCAGGAGTTGTATATAGATGCGAAGTATCGCCCGTAATCTCGCCGCTAAAGCACTACGACCAATAATTAATTTTGTGCGGGAAAGCCAATCGCGCGACGCCATTACCAATCCGTCCAATGCAACGAGTGATGGCACCATACTCCTCGGTTATGTGTTGGATATACGATCCGGCAAAACGGAAGGGCGAGTCAAAATCGGATCTAACTCAGTCCTGAGTTGCAGGGTCGTCTTAGAGAACGCGCAAGGCCATGTCGCGATTGGCAATGATACGTTTATTGGTGGATCAATGCTCATTTGCGCGACAGCCATCGAAGTTGGGAACAATGTGCTGATCTCTTGGGGTTGTACGATCGTCGATCATGACTCCCATTCCCTTGATTGGAGGGAGAGATCAAAAGATGTCGCAGACTGGCGAGCGGGACTAGCGTCCGGCGGTCTGACTCAAGCGGCACAGCTGAAAAATTGGGATATTGTCGAAAAGCGTCCTATCGTCATTCGCGACAAGGCTTGGCTTGGTATGAATGTGACTGTGCTTAAAGGTGTAACGATAGGTGAGGGCGCAGTTGTTGCCGCCGGGTCGGTTGTTACAAAGGATGTCCCCGACTGGACCCTTGTCGCCGGAAATCCTGCCCGACAGATCAGGGAGCTGGAGAGAAGCTAAGTGCGCTCTCAATTGACGTCTTTGAGTGCCTCGCTTTTAAGTACATTCATGATTGCTTGTCTCAATTCAGCATAGGTTTTTGCAGTTGGATGAACCCCATCTGTTGTGGAGCCCGAGTTGGCAAGCCCATGGCCGTCTCCAGCCAAACTTACCGGCAAAGGCACGATTGACACGCCCGAAGTGGCGCTGATCTCGATTATTTTCTGATTCATTTGATTTATCATGTCGACATCGAAATATTTACTTCCCAATTCCTTTCCATTTTCAACGGGAAGAACGGGTATCAAATAAACGGCGCGGGCAAGCTTTTTTGACCTATCAATGATTTCCTTATAGCGGATTGTCCAGTTCTGCAGGTAGTCCGATCTACCCGCGCTGTCGGAGTTGACTAGACCGGAATAGGCGTCGTTGACGCCAATCCCAAGGACTATTGTATCGATCCTTCCTTTGTAAGGACCAAGTCCGTCAAGTACCACGAGTGTCGAATCGACACCCCCGCCTCCAATACCGGCATCAATTATTGGAATTGACGACGGTCCCGTGTAAAGCGCTTCAACAATGCTGTCGCCCAGCAGAACATTGAACGATGCGCTCAGCCCTGCAATCTGCGGAAGTTCAAGGCCGATAATGTTTGTTCGTACAAGGGCGTGTGATGACACAACCTGCGGAGAAGATGTCGGGTTGCTCTGGAGCGATTTGGTTCCAACAAACAAAGCTGAGAATACTAGCGCGCCGCAAAAAATTCCCGTGATAGCTGGATGTATCTTCATTAACTCGCCACTCTGGACATACGCGTGCTCCTCCTATAGCAGTTCCGTCCGACTGGGTAGGGTGGAAATCGAGGTACGCGCCCATAATGGTTGAAAGCGCTTGTGCAGCTTTCATGTGGCTGTTTTTTGCCGTATTCGCAGAAACAAGCCTCGACTAGTTGAAAGATTAAGGACTGCGAATGCAACAAATGAGCTGGGAAGAGTCGGTACAATGGCTGCGCGATCAGAAAGATCAGCAGGCACTTGTACGCGCCTGCTACTTCGACGATCCGCTGCAGGATGCGGCCGAGCGCTTTTGGGCAAGCACGGAGTGGAAGGCCATCGCCGCCCTTCTTCCGACGCCCGGCGGAAAGGCGCTAGACCTGGGCGCAGGCCGCGGCATCAGCAGTTATGCCATGGCGCGCGACGGCTGGGACGTGACGGCTCTCGAGCCCGACCCCAGCATGCTGGTCGGTGCCGGTGCCATTCATTCCCTCTCGGCCAGCAGCGGGCTGACCATCAAGGTTGCGGGCGACTATTCCGAGAAGCTGCCCTTTGCCGACAATACCTTCGATGTCGTCAACGCCCGCCAGGTACTCCATCACGCCCGCGATCTGCCGCAGACTTGTCGCGAAGTCTTTCGTGTCCTCAAGCCGGGCGGTGTGATGATCGCCACCCGCGAGCATGTTTTGAGCCACCGCGAAGATCTGCAAGCTTTCCTCGATGCGCATGCGCTCCATAAATTCTATGGCGGTGAAAATGCCTTCCTACTTCAGGAATACCTGTCGGCGATGACCGATGCCGGACTGCATCTCGATCAGGTGCTCGCTCCGCTGGATTCGCCGATCAATTACTTCCCGATGACGCCCGATCAATGCTTCGTCCATTGCACGCGGCCGGTCGCCGCCATGATCGGTCGGCCGCTAACCAATCTCATCTTCAGCAGCAGGCATTTCATTGGCCGGATGCTAATGAAGCGTTTGGTGGCCGCACTGAATGCGCGTGACCAGACGCCCGGCCGGCTTTACTCGTTCCTTGCGGTCAAGCCGATTGCTGCAAGCGGGCGCCAATGACTGTGGAGCCTGTAAGCAAACCCGCAAAGATCGTGCGAACCTATGAAGCGGTCGGCGACGTCCTGGGACCTGTCGGTTCCGTCGTCCTTGCTGCCCGTGAGCTCTCATGGTCGCGGCATGTGTTGTGGCACCTTTTCAAGCGAGATTTTGTCGCCGGCTTTCGTCAGAAGCTTCTTGGGTACCTCTGGATTGTGTTGGTCCCGTTGCTCGGCATTGCCAGCTTTGTGTTTATGCAGCTGACGGGCATCCTGAACCCCGGCAATATGGAAATACCCTACCCGATCTATGTATATCTCGGCACGACGATCTGGGGCGTTTTCATTTCCGCTCTATCGGTTGTCGCCAATGGACTGATTGCCAATACCGACCTCGTAATGCGCACAAATATCCCGAAGATCGGCCTTGCCGTCACCGGGCTTGCCTCGCTGTGCTATAATCTCCTCGTCAATCTCTTGGTGCTCATTCTGCTTCTACTAGTCTTCGGGCGGTTCCCGTCGGTCTGGGTCGTCCTCTATCCCCTGACGGTCTTACCGATCATGGCACTCGGAGTGGGAATTGGTCTGATGTTGTCAGTTGTCGGTGCCGTGGCGCGCGACGTAACAAGCATGTTCGTGACGCTGATCAACCTTGTCATGTATGTGACGCCGGTCGTTTACACGGCCGAGTTTGCTAATCCCGTTCTCCAGCAGGTTGTTTTCTGGAATCCGCTGACCTATCTGGTTGACGCGCCGCGCAGCATCGTCGTGCTCGGGACCGTACCGTCCTGGCTCGGCTATATTGCAGCCTCGCTGTTTTCGGTCATCGTGCTGTGGATCGGCGTTCACGCCTTCTATTTGATCAAAGACAAGGTTACTGAGCGGCTATGAGTGCTTATAACTGGGCGATCCGCGCTGAGGGGGTTTCGAAAAAATTTGGCCTGACCCTGCGGCAATCCATGAAATATGGACTTCGCGATTCTGCCCGCAAGCTCGCGGGCCGTCCGAGCACGGCGGATGTCCTTCGGGAAGGCGAGTTCTGGGCCGTCAACGATGTCAGTTTCCAGCTGAACAGCGGCGAAGCGCTCGGCATCATGGGTGTCAACGGCTGCGGCAAGACCACATTGCTGCGCATCCTGAACGGCGTCTATGCACCTGACAAGGGGCGTATCCAGATCCGCGGCCGTGTCGGCGCGCTTATTGCCGCCGGAGCTGGCTTCGCGCCCATGCTAACCGGACGCGAGAACGTCTATGTCAACGGCGCGCTGCTTGGTCTGTCGACGCGAGAGATCGATGGGCTCATGGATGAGATCATTGCATTTTCCGAACTGGATCACTTCATCGACCTGCCCGTGCGTAACTATTCGAGTGGCATGTATGTCCGCCTCGGCTTTGCGATCGCGGCGCTCAGCCGTCCCGACGTGCTGCTGATGGACGAGGTGCTGGCAGTCGGCGACTTGAATTTCCAGAAGAAATGTTTCGATCATATTCTGCAACTAAAGCGCCAGGGAACGGCGATTATTCTGGTATCCCATTCGCCAGGGGCAATTTGGTCGGTTTGTGACAGGGGTCTTTTCATGAACCGCGGCTCAGTCTTGGTCGACGGTCCTGCGGAAGATGCCATACGGGCCTATGACGATCAAAACTCTCGAAACGCCTCGATCGCTTCGAGCCGCTTTGATCGCGCGGTTTCGGCTCACGACAAGAAGGCCTCCGAGGATGAGGACAAAGCGGAATATGGTCATACCAAAGGCGGCACCGGTGACGTTATTTGCACGTCGGTAGAGGTGATCGGTGAAAATGGTCGAAGGTTTGGTGGTGAATTTCGGTTTAAGGAAAGTATCGAAATCGTTGCCGATATCGAGATAAAAGAACCGCAAGAAAATCTTCTAATCCGTTATACAATAGATGCTGTCCATTATAGATTTATCGCTACGCTGGACAATTATGAGCAGGGTTTTGACTTACCAAAGGTCATGCCAGGCCATTATGTGTTGAGAGTTAGGGTTCCGGCGCCGAATTTTAGGCCAGGTGCCTACGTCGTCAATATAGGAATTACGCGTAAAGAGGTGGGCGCGCACCTGTTCTACTGGTTTGGCGCAGGAAGATTCGTGGTCTTGCACCCCAAGGACTTGTTTCTGTATGCCGATAACAATGCGGTGATGCATCTGGACAGCACGTTCGAACTGACGCCCGGTCTCCAGGCTTCGCCAATAGCTCCGACGCTACTGTGAATGGGGGCAGCTAGCATGAATACTTTTTTCAAAAAGACCGTGGACGAGTGCGGCGTATTCACGATGACGACGGAGGATGTTCGAAAGATCACTCCTCCGGAGCTTCCATTGAAGTTTCTTTCTGAGTTCATGGCGGATGGCCGAACCCCGGCGCGAGCTATGACGGACGAGGCGATGATCAAATTTCTGCCCGCTCTTCAAGGAACTGGTACGATACTGGAGCTTGGTGCGGGCAGCGACTATTACAAGAAATTCCTGCCGTCGGATCAGTCATATCTGACAAGCAATTTGGTTTCTGGCTTCGATATGGTTCTGGACATGACGAAGCTAGATCTGCCAGATGACTCTGTCGATGCGCTTGTCTCTGTGTTCGCCCTGGAGCATCTATTCGACTTTCAGGCTGCATTCGAAGAGCAATATCGTGTGCTGGCCCCAGGAGGTCGGTTTCTTTTGATCGTACCGTTCATGTACTATTATCATGCCGCTCCGGACGATTTTTTCAGGTTCTCATCCTCGGCGCTCGATAAGTTGCTCTCCCCCTTTCGCGTTCTATCGCGTCAACCTATCGGCGGACGCTGGCTGATTTTTGCCGAATTCCTTCACGAAAAGAAGGTGATGGGATCGAAACTAGGTTCTATTGCCCGTGTCGCATTACGATGCCTCGCTTTGCCTTTCCTTACAAAAGGGTTGAAGGAAAACGATCCAAGATATGCATTGGCGTTTGCCTATTTGTGCGAGAAGGAAAGAAGGAGTTGAGCGGGAGAGGTTTTCGACGCAGAGTTGCGACATTGCTTCGGCAATTGGCGGATAACATTTTTGTCGAGCCCGTGATAAGCGAGATTCACGGCAACCAGCCCTATTCGGCCGACGGTTGGGATCATATCCCGCAAGGCCACTATGATTATGTTCCGAAAGGAAAGTATGTCTATGGCCCGGTCGATCGATTCCTGCTGGTCCCGAAAAACCGCTATCGCGCGGTTTTGCTTCCAGACCAGACGCGTAGCGCTGACCTCGGGGTAGGCTGGCTGACGGAGGACAATTCGGCCGAAGGTTATGACCTGCTATGGGGCGACAACTCCAATCTCGCCGCTTTCAAGGCAGAAGGCAACCACGCGCGTGACAAGCTGACGATAGAGATCGTTGACCAAATCGAGGTATATTTGCCGGAAGGCGGAAGCGTCTGCGATATAGGCTGCGGTGTCGGCGACCTGCTGCGCGAGGTGCGCCACCGGAGGCCTACTCTTGCGGTTTTCGGCCTGGATTTTTCTGGAAAGGCTGTCGAGGGTGCGGCTCGGGCCATGCCCGACGGCGCATTCCAGCAGTTCGTCATCCACCAGACGCTGCCCTACGAGACGGCATCCTTCGATGTGGTTCTTTGCACTGATGTGCTAGAGCATCTTGAGTATCCGAAGCTCATTGCTGCCGAACTCGTACGCATCTGCCGTCCGGGCGGCACGGTGGCGATCGTCGTGCCTGATGGAATGGGGGACCAGTTCCTCGGCCACAACTGGTTCTGGAGCGAGGAGAGCTTTGCCGTCATGCTTGCCGAGCTTGGCGCCAGGGTCTCGACGCTGCCTGTCACGAAAGAACTGATGGCGGTCATATCCCGCCCACATGAAACTGGGACACAGTGATGCTGACACGCATAGTCAACCGTCTCGAGCGCCGCAGGCGCGAGAAGTTCGAAGCTTGGATGAAGGCGCGCTCGCGGTTCTCCAAGGCCGCCGGCGCTGATGATGTGCGCTGGCTGCTTCCGATTGTCAAGGAACTGGTGAGGTCGAGCGGGATAGAGGACAATGCGGAACTGCGTCACTCGGCGCAGGAGCTTCTGTTGACGCAGTTACCGAAAGAGGCCTGGGTACTGGCTCCGGGACTTGAGAAACGCGCCGAACCGGTGCGTAGCACCTGGACGTACCAGAACGAAGTGATGAAGTGGGACATCGCCGAAACCGATCTGGTACTGGACGTTGGATCGGGTGGCTATCCATTTAAGCGCGCCAATCATCTCGCCGACAAGTTCCCCGAGGAAACGACGCATCGCGTCGAACCCATGGTTCTCGACGGCCGTACGTTTTTCGAGGTCGATATCGAGAAGCTGCCCTTTGAGGATGGTGCCTACGACTTCGTATTCTGCTCGCATGTGATGGAGCACCTCGACAATCCCGGCCGGGCAATGCGCGAACTGTCACGCGTCGGCAAGCGGGGCTACCTGGAAGTGCCCACGCGTCTTTCGGATGTGATGTTCAATTTCACCCGGCTGCAGAACCATCATCGCTGGCACAGCATTAGGCTTGGAAATACGCTATGCCTGATAGAATGGAACGAAAGCGAGCGCCGTGAACTCGGAAACGAATTCTTCGAAGCGCTTCAAAGCGCTTATACCAATCCGTTCCAGGACTTTTTCGAGCGCAACCGCGACCTGTTCTTCACCTCTTTCCCCTGGGAGGGCCAGATCGACTTCCTGGTTATCGGCAAGAATGGCGAAATTCTTGATTCTTCCTCCGGTCTTGGCACGTGAAGATGAATGCCGGGGCGGAGATTGGCGCTGCGACAGAGGCGGCCGGGTCTGGCCGTCAGACCGTGCATGTGGTCATTCCGGTATTCAACAGGCTGCATTTCACTCGCGCCTGCATCGCTTACCTCCAGGCCCAGACGTGGAAGCCGATCAATATCATCGTTTCGGATGGTGGCTCGACGGATGGAAGTGTCGCAACCATTCGCACAGAATTTCCTGACGTAACGGTGTTGACAACGGACAAGGAGCTCTGGTGGTCGGGGTCGATGGCACTGGGCATAAACCATGTTCTCTCGCTTGGAGGTCGACCGGACGATTTCGTCCTGATGATGAACAACGATACGATCTTGGTTCCCGATTACGTCGAAACGCTGGTCAAGGCGTCGCTCGAGCACGACGCGGCGGTCGGCGGGCTGATCGTCGACAGCCGCGACCATGCGCAGATTCTCGATGCCGGCGAATATGTCGACTGGGAGAGCTACACATTCCCAGTCAGGCAGCATGCCGATCCCGGTGAGATCTATCGCGACGACGTGGATGTGCTTCCGGGCCGGGGCAGCATCATCCCGTTGCGGATGATCACTGCCGCGGGGAATGTCGATGCCGAGATGCTGCCGCATTACCTCGCCGACTATGAGTTCTTCTGCCGGTTGAAAAGCCACGGCTTCAAACTGGGCGTGACCTATGAAACCCGCATCATGGCGCATATCGAGGAAACTGGCATCGTGCCGACGCAGGGGCGCCGCACTTTTCGCTCCATCTGGAACGAGTTGTTCTCGCGCCGGTCCATGAGCAACGTGCGTGACCATTGGCGCTTCATCGGCCGTCATGCGCCGGCTGCCTACCGCAATCGCAACCGCATGCGTCTGATCAAGCGCGTCGTCATCGATCTGACCTTGCGCACGGGGGCAAGGCCTCTCTTTTTGCCGATCTTCTGGCTCACTTCTCTGCCCGGACGCACCATCGCGTATGTCCGCAACCAGCGTCGGATGTTTCGGGAGTTCTGGAAGGCGATCGGAACCGAGGGTGCCGATGTGCTGTGCCGTCCTGAGATATTTCCAGGCGTGATCCGCCTGCCGTTGTTCCTGGTGGCCGCCACCGGGCCGGTGCAGGAAGCGGACGTGCAATCCGTCGGCCTGGATGTGGCGACGCTGCGGAAGCGCGGTCTTCTCCGCACGCTGCAGAGTGAGGCATGGTTCGGGCTGACGACGCTCGACTTTTCTAACCTCCCCGATCGCGCCCAGCTGGAGCGTCTGCGCCGGCTCGCCTGGAACCCGATACCGAAAATTGGCAGGAAACGGGCCTGGCGCCGGTCGATGCGGGAGCTACACAGATTGTGAACGGACCAGAGCGCACACTTCGCATCGGAATAGAGCTGATCAGTGATCCGACCTGGATGGGCGGCGTGCTGTATCTACAAAACCTCGCCATCTGCCTTTCGCGGCTGCCGGCCAATGAGCGCCCGCATGTCGAGCTCCTCGGGGCGCCGGATGTGGTCGGCAAGTTCCTTGCCGAAAATCATCTGGCGGGTGCTCTGGGTGGCAAGACAGACCTGCTGAAGCGGATTGCGCGAAAGATCGGCCTTAAGATTGCCGAGCCGCCGATCGATATTGTCTATCCGGGCTTCGGGCGCGAGGTGGAAGGCGCGGTGACCATGCGCTGGATCCCGGATTTTCAGCACCGCTACCTTCCCCATCTGTTTTCGGCAGACGAGATCGCCGCGCGCGACCGTTCCATCGCGGAATTGGCGGCAAAGCCCGGTGTGATCGTTGTCAGCAGCGAGGTTGCCGCTGTCGATTTTCGCTCCTTCTATCCCGGTCAGCCCGCGACGCCGCGCGTCTGGCATTTCTGTTCGCTGCTGGAGACCTCAGGGGCGGCTGACGATTCGATAGTCGGGAAGTTCGGACTGCCGCCAAAATTCCTTTATCTGCCCAACCAGTTCTGGGCGCACAAGAACCATATCGTAGTGCTGAAGGCGCTCACAATGCTTAAGCGCGATTATGGTCTTACCATCCCACTTGTTTGCACAGGGGCGCAGTCTGACAGGCGCAACGAAAGCCATTTTGCCGGGCTTCTCGCCTTTATCGAGGAGAAAGGTCTCCGGGATCAGGTCAAACTTCTGGGCCTCATCGACCGTCTTGCGCAGGTGGAAATCTTCCGGCGCGCCGCGGCGATCGTCCAGCCGTCACTGTTCGAGGGCTGGAGCACGGTGGTCGAGGATACGCGCGCCATAGGTCGCCCGATCTTCCTGTCGGACCTTCCGGTCCACCGTGAGCAGGATCCTGCCCGCTGCACCTATTTCGATCCTCACGAGCCCTCCGATCTGGCTGCAAAGCTCGCCGCCGCCTGGGCCGGGCTTGCACCTGGGCCGGACCGGGCATCGGAACTGGTGGCGCGGGGCGAGATGGAAGGCCGCATCCTAGATGCCGGCCGGGTTTTCCATGACATCGCCCGGCAGGCGATGGGATAGGCCGTGCATGAGGTTGAAGCTACGGATCGAGTTTTTGGAAGACGCGCAGTGGCTTGGCGGATCGATTTATATCGACAATCTCCTTGCTGCGCTGTCCTCGATGCCTGTCGGAGATCGACCTGATGCGCGACTGGTATTCCTATCATCGGGCGAAACCGCGCTCGCTCGGCGAATGCTTAACTATCCTGTGCTGGCGCGTCAGAAAGCCGGACGCTGGTCAGTCGGATTGATGGCCCACGCGCGGCGCCTTCACCGGGCGATCCTTCGCCGGGCGCCTGCCCTCGGCGCATCCTGGCCGGCGGCCCGTGACACCGTCTATTTCCCGGCATTCGATGCCTCGCAGCGCTGGCGCACCAATCTCTACTGGGTGCCCGACTTCCAAATATTTCATTTCCCCGAGCTTTTTTCGCCGGAGGAACTGGCGACCCGCACCCGCAGCATCGGCGAGATCGCGGCCACAAAGGGTGTCCTGCTCCTGTCGAGCCATGCCGCGCTCGCCGATTTCCGCCGGTTCTTTCCCGATGCGACGGTCGTGCCGCGTGTCTGGTCGTTCTGCAGCAGCATCGACGCCGGTGAGGTGGGCGACGGCAAGCAGATACTTGAATCCTACGGTCTGCCGGAACGCTTCGTCTATGTTGCCAACCATTTCTGGAAGCACAAGGATCACGAGACGGCCTTCAGGGCATTGAAAATCCTGAAGGATCGCAACGTGATCGTCAGAATGGTCTGCACCGGCCTGCAATCGGATCGCCGCGATCCCGGCTATTACGACAGGCTCGTCCAGAGCCTCGCCGATTGGGGAATCGCCGATCAGGTGACGATCCTGGGGCTCGTGCCTCGGGACCATCAGATCGAACTTTTTCGTGCAGCAAGCCTCGTGCTTCAACCCTCCCTGTTTGAGGGGTGGAGCACCGTGATAGAAGATGCTAAGGCCCTGGGTAGACCCATCCTGGCATCGGACATCGCGGTTCACAAGGAACAGTTGAACGATCTCGAGCAGTGTCATCTGTTCAGGGTGGCGGATGCGAACGATATGGCTGAACGGATCGAGCGGGTATTACCAGGATTGGCGGCCGGGCCCTGTGTCGAGACGGAACGCGCGGCAGCCGATAGGCGCAATGCTGCGAGGGTGGCATCCGCGCATGCGTTTGTCGCCATTGTAAACGAAGCGGCCGGCCGTGCGCCGAAAGCGGGATAGAGGAATAGGAAGGCGAGCATGTGCGGCATTAGCGGTATGATTTCAAACTTGGCTCTGACAAAGGCGGACATAGCCGGCGTCGGCCGGATGAACGCGCTGCTGGAGCATCGCGGTCCCGATTCGGAGGGCATGTTCAACGACACAAATGTGATGCTCGCCATGCGTCGCCTGTCGATCATCGATCTCACCGGCGGACGCCAGCCGCTTTTCAACGAGACGCGCGACATCGTCATCATTTGCAATGGCGAGATCTACAATCACGATGCCTTGCGCGAGGAACTGCGCGCGCTCGGGCACCAGTTCTCCTGCCTGAGCGATGTCGAGACGATCATCCATGCCTACGAGGAATACGGCGTCGATTGCCTCGCCAAGCTGCGCGGCATGTTCGCCTTTGCGCTCTGGGACAAGCGTAACGGGACACTGCTCCTGGCCCGCGACAGGATGGGGGAAAAACCCCTTTATCTGCATCGCGGCGATGCCGGGCGGATCTGGTTCTCCAGCGAAATCCGAAGTGTTTCCTCCGTGATGCCTAAGCCGCTGAAGCTGACACCGGAGGCCTTCAACATGTTCCTGACGTTCCAGTACGTCCCGGAGCCGCTGACCCCGCTCCAGGGTCTCGAACTGTTGCCAGCTGGCCACTATCTGCTGCTGAAGCCCGGCGCGCTCGATGCAGCGCCGCAATCCTACTGGGATCTGTCCGAGGTCCGCGAAGATGCCGGCAAGCCGGTCGCGGTTACCGAGGAAATTCTTGACAATGCCTGCCGTCTGATGGGCACGGCGGATGTTCCCGTCGCCGTCGCGCTCTCTGGTGGCATCGATTCCAGCCTGGTCGCAGCGCTGACGGCGAGGCATTTTCCGGGCCAGTTGCACGCGTTCACGATCGGCTACAAAGGCCGGCCCGAGACGGATGAGCGTGGTTTTGCCGAGACCCTTGCGAAGGATCTCGGCATCGGCTTCACGGAAGTGGAGTTGGACACGGACCAGGTGATTGACGGCTTCCCGGCACTTGTCGACGTCATGGATACGCCGATTGGCGACATAGCCGCCTTCGGCTACTACTCCGTTGCCAAGGCCTCCCGCGAGGCCGGCTATCCGGTCCTGATGTCCGGCATGGGTGGCGACGAATTCTTCTGGGGCTACGAATGGGTGCGCGAAGCCATGTCGCGCAACGAGAAGCTGCTGGCCGGTAAGAAGGTGAAACTGCCGTGGTGGAAACGGCTTATGGGGCATAAGCCGCCCGAAAAGCCGGATTTCTTCGGGGTCCACCCCGATCTGCGCAACGGCGACGCCTGGTCGCGCAAGCTCATGCCGGAAAAGGCGCTTGAACATCTGCCGGAGGGCTACTGGCTGAAGGAGGCCGCGCTCGATCTCTCGCGGCCCCTGCATCTGGCAATCTCGAACCTTTTGAACCGCACCTGGCTGCGGTCGAACTGCCTGGCCCTGTTCGATCGCATGAGCATGGCGCATTCGGTGGAGGGCCGGTTGCCGCTTCTGGATGTCGAGCTCGTAGACCGGGTGACGGGTATGCGTAACAGCGGCCTCGTCGACTGGCACAAGCCGCACAAGTGGCTCTTGGTCGAAGCCCTGCACGACGCTTTGCCGGCCGATGTCCTGTCTCGCAAGAAGCAGGGTTTCACGCCGCCTGTGCGCGATTGGATGCACGGCATCGTGACCCACTTCCTGCCGCTCGTCGAAAACGGTGCATTGGTGCGCCAAGGCCTGATCGCGCCTGAGAAGTCCCGGGACCTATCCGCCTACAACCTGCCTTTCCTCTACAAGCTCGTACTGCTTGAATGCTGGACGCGTTTGCACATAGAAGGAAAACCTGTAGGCGAGTTGAGTCGCAAAGCCGCCTGAATTTGACTGGGAGGGTCGCGTCCGCCTTTCCCGGCAAGCAGCGCAAGAGGGAATATCGGCCGCGGTGGCGGCTCCCGGAAGGATCGTTGAGTGCGCAGAGTGACTGATATCGCGTTGGTAACGGGTGCCTACGGCTCGATCGGCCGGAATGTGGCTATTGCCCTTGCGCAGAAGGGTTGGACCGTTCATGGCATCGGTCACGGCAGTTGGGGCGTCGAGGAACAGCGCTCCTGGGGCATCGAGCGCTGGGCCGAAAACGATGTCTCTCTTGCAGAGCTGCGCTCTCTGGAAATCCGGCCGGACCTCATCGTTCATTGCGCAGGCAGCGGTTCCGTGGGTGCTTCGATCAGCGACCCGCATCTGGATTTTCGCAGAACCGTATCAGCTACGGCCGACCTGCTAGAATTCGTGCGCCGCGAATGCCCGCAAGCGACTCTGGTCTATCCGTCGAGCGCCGCGGTCTATGGGATCGCCGAGCAGTTTCCAATACGGGAGGATGCGCCCCTTCGTCCTGCTTCCCCATACGGCGCACACAAGCGTTTGGCCGAGGAACTGGTTCGCGACCACGCACGGCTTTTCAACCTCAACGCAGCTGTGGTGCGTCTGTTCTCGATCTACGGTGAGGGTTTCCGCAAGCAACTGCTCTGGGATGCCTGTCGCCGCATCTGTGCCGACGAAACTGAGTTTTTTGGCACGGGACTCGAAACACGCGACTGGCTGCATGTTTCCGACGCAGCGGAACTCATGATCTGTGCAGCAGATAACGCCGGCCCGCATTGCCCGGTGGCAAACGGCGGGTCTGGTGTTGCTGTCACCGTCGCCGATGTCGTCGGCGAGCTCTTCGAACTTATGGTCAAAAACGACCGCCCGGTGTTTTGTGGCACCGAGCGGCATGGCGATCCGCGCGACTATCAGGCCGACATATCCCGAGCAGTGGCTTGGGGCTGGCGACCCTCCGTTGACTGGCGGGCTGGATTGGCGCGCTATGCCGCGTGGTTCCGCAAGGAGAGTGGTCTGGTATGAGGGCGACACTATCTGCGCTCGGCCTCGGTACAACGCTGAGGCGCATGGCGGGGCTGCGTCTCGGTCTGTTTCATCAGTATCCCCCGCGTCCGCTCAGTATATCGACGATCGCGCAGTCCGGCGACGATCGCAATCTCCCGCAGATCAGTCTCGTAACGCCGTCCTTCAACCAAGCCCGCTTCGTCAGCATGACGATCGAAAGCGTCCTGTCGCAAAATTACCCAGCTTTGCAGTATATCCTACAGGATGCAGTATCTTCCGACGGCTCGCAGGCAATACTTGAGAATTATCTCGGTCGCGGTGTTGACATCATTGTGGAAGCCGATAAGGGACAGACAAATGCGCTGAACCGTGGTTTTGCCCGTAGCTGTGGCGAGATCATGGCCTATCTGAATTCCGACGATATGCTGCTACCCGGGACGCTTCATCTGGTTGGTCGCTACTTTCGCGACAATCCATCGGTCGAGGTGATTTATGGAAATCGTCTCATCGTTGATGAGCTGGGAAACGAAATAGGTCGCTGGATATTGCCGGGGCACGACGAAGAGGTCTTGCGGTTTATCGATTATGTGCCTCAGGAGACGATGTTCTGGCGGCGTAATCTATGGGATAGGGCGGGAGCCGGTTTCGACGAGCATTTCCATTTCGCGATGGACTGGGATCTGATCCTGCGTTTCATGCGAGCAGGGGCGGTGTTCAATCATGTGCCCGGGCTGTTCGGATTGTTCCGCGTTCATGGCGATCAGAAATCCCAAAAGGAGTTTCGCCAGCGGGGCGCGCGCGAGATGGCGGAACTCCGTCATTCCCACGCTGATGGCAGGATGAATACGACGCAGCGTATCATGTGCCATATCGCGTATCTCTTGAAACACAAGCGTGCCGATGATGCTTACAGGTCGCTTTACGGAAGAATGGATAGGACATGAAAAAGGCGCTGATCACAGGTGTAACGGGGCAGGACGGCTCATATCTGGCTGAGCTCCTTCTGGAGAAGGGGTACGAGGTTCACGGCCTGAAAAGGCGCGCGTCGCTCTTCAACACCGACCGCATCGACCATCTGTATCAGGATCCACACGAAACCGGCCGCCGATTCATCCTCCACTACGGTGACATGACGGATTCTTCCAGCCTGACACGCATCATCCAACAGGTCCAGCCGGACGAGATCTACAATCTTGCGGCCCAGTCGCACGTCGCTGTCTCCTTTGAGGAGCCGGAATATACCGCCAATTCCGACGCTCTGGGCGCCCTTCGCATTCTCGAGGCGATGCGTATTGTCGGTATCGAAAAGACCTGCCGCTTCTATCAGGCCTCGACCTCTGAGCTCTACGGACTGGTGCAGGAAACCCCGCAGCGCGAAACCACGCCGTTCTACCCGCGTTCGCCCTATGCCGTTGCCAAGCTTTACGCCTACTGGATTACCGTCAATTACCGTGAAGCCTACGGCATGTATGCGTGCAACGGCATCCTGTTCAACCACGAAAGCCCGGTGCGCGGCGAAACTTTCGTGACGCGCAAGATCACGCGCGCGATCGCCCGCATCAAGCTCGGCTTGCAGGACTGTTTGTTCCTCGGAAATATGGATGCCAAGCGCGATTGGGGCCATGCCAAGGACTATGTAGAGATGCAGTGGCTGATGCTGCAGCAGGAGAAAGCCGAGGACTTTGTAATCGCGACCGGCATCCAGTACAGCGTCCGCGAATTCGTCGATGCCGCCGCGCGCGAGGTGGGCATCGAGATCACCTGGAAGGGCGAAGGCGTCGACGAGAAGGGTTATGATCCCGCTGGCAAATGCATTGTCGCCGTCGATCCGCGCTATTTTCGCCCCACCGAAGTCGAAACCCTTCTGGGCGACGCCACGAAGGCGAAGGAAAAACTCGGATGGACGCCCAAAATCACCTTCCAGGAACTTGTGCGGGAAATGATGCGTGAAGACCTTAAGTCGGCTGAGCGCGACGAACTGGTCAAGCGCCACGGCTTCTCAGCCTATGACTATCACGAGTGAGCCGATGGACAAGCTGGCGAAGATCTATGTTGCCGGGCATCGCGGCATGGTCGGATCGGCGATCGTACGGCGGTTGCAGGGCAACGGCTACGGCAATATCGTCACCCGCACCCACTCGGAACTCGACTTGACCAACCAGCAAGCGGTCACCGCATTTCTCGCAGGGGAGAAGCCCGATTTCATTTTCATGGCTGCCGCCAAGGTCGGGGGCATCCATGCCAACAATACTTTCCGTGCCGATTTTCTCTATGCGAACCTTCTGATCGAAGCCAACATGACCCACGCGGCTTGGCAGGCCGGCGTGCGCCGCATGTTGTTTCTCGGCTCCAGCTGCATCTATCCGCGAGATTGCCCTCAGCCGATCCGCGAGGACTACCTGCTGACAGGTTTGCTGGAACAGACCAATGAGCCCTATGCAATTGCCAAGATTGCCGGTATCAAGCTGTGCGAGAATTACAACCGCCAGTATGGGACGCAATATGTCTCCGCCATGCCGACTAACCTCTATGGTCCAAACGACAATTACGATCTGAACAATAGCCATGTGCTGCCTGCGCTGATCCGCAAGGCGCACGAGGCTAAGGTTCGAGGCGATCGCGAACTGGTCGTCTGGGGTTCGGGCAAGCCCATGCGCGAGTTCCTCTATGTCGATGACATGGCGGATGCCAGCGTGTTCCTTATGGAAAGCGGCATTACCGAGGGACTTTACAATATCGGCACCGGTACCGACGTGACTATTCGCGAACTGGCGGAGACGGTTATGCAGGTCGTGGGCTTTTCCGGAGATATTGTTTTCGATCAGACGAAGCCAGATGGCACGCCGCGCAAACTCCTAAATGTTGATCGCATGAAGAACCTCGGTTGGCAGGCAAGCACGTCTCTAGTAGATGGCATAGTCAAGGCCTACGCGGATTTTCAAGGGCGAGTGGGGGGGTAAGCTATGAGCGCACCCTTGGTGACGATCGCTGTTCCGTCCTTCAATCAGGGCCGATACCTCGATCAGGCACTACAGTCCATCTTTGAGCAGGATGTGCCGGTCGAGGTCTTCGTCATGGATGGAGGGTCCACGGACGGTTCGCTTGACATCATCCGTCGATGGGAACATCGGCTGGCCGGTTGGAGAAGCCATCGCGACAATGGGCAGGCGGCTGCCATTAATGAGGGCATTGCGTGCGGCAGCGCACCATACGTGGCTTGGCTGAACAGCGACGATTGGTATCTAAAAGGCGGGCTGGCGCACCTTTGCCGCGCGCTTTCGGACGAGGCTCCAAATGCGCCGATGGCCTATGGCCTCGCGTTGAACGTTGTCGAGAAGAGCGGACGACGTTATCCGGTGTGGGTGGAACCGTTTAGCGAGCGCAGGCTGGCGCTGCGCTGCATCATCTCTCAGCCCGCGACGCTCATCCGCCGCTCGGCCTGGGAAGCCGTCGGCGGTGCCGATCCGGACCTGCATATGGTCATGGATTACGACCTCTGGTGGCGTCTTTTCAAGGCACGCGGCGCGCTTTATTTTGTGCAGCAAGATGTCGCTGTCAACCGGGAGCATGAAACGACTAAGACCAACACCCTGCGCCGTCGGCATTACAGCGAGGCGATCCGCACAGTCCGGAAGCATCACGGCAGCGTGCCGATCAAGTGGTGGCTGATGCAGCCGTATGCCGTCTGGTACAAGGCCCTGATGGGTTAGATCCGATCCTCGGAAAGCGTTAACCGCATCCTTGGTCAGCGTCAGCTTAGGGTCCTGTAAAGATCGACATATTTGGCAACCATGCGCGCTGCCGTGAAATTTTCTATATAGCGATGGAATGCTGCAGCTCCATAGCGCTGCGTAAGTTCGGTATCGTTCGCCAAATCGTTCATTGCCTTCGTCAGTTGCCGGGTGTCATCCGGCGCAACGACGATTCCGGTGACACAATTGAGATGACCTGTTTCGCTGGTTCGTATCTCGCAGCTGAGAATCGGCTTTCCGAACCTTTCCGCCTTCGCCAGCGACAGACCGAAAGCCTCCGATCGGAGACGCGAGGGGAAAACCAATCCAATGTAGAGTTCGAATAGCCGCCCTCGAACGGTCCGCTTCCGCGCCTACGTTTCGTCTCTTCAGCTTGCCTGACGTAATGCGGCCCGAGGATAGGAGACTTGGGGGAAGTGCACGTCGAATTGGTTCACTTCCGCTATCCTCCGTGTTTCCGTCAATTTATTCCGGCCACCTCGCGAAGACGCTCTTCATCGTCTTTGGACGTGTTAAACTCGGTCGGGATGTTACTGAGAAACAGTCGAAACTCGGCGAAGGTGCGCGGGCGGTAGTTTGGAGTGTTGACATCCACTGGCACCATGTGGTCTCGCGCTTGCTATAGATGTGATTGGTGTAGCCCGCAGTGCCTCTCACCAACATACCTTAAGAATACGGGCAACGCCTTTACTTTAGCGATTCGTGACAGTTGCCCTGTTCATCCGGCTTGGCGGCAGCAGCTTCTCGAAAAAGCCTCTACCTTCCTTATGCTCTCTTGCTTTCCGAACATCTTTAAACGATGAAGCGATCAAGCGGATTGGACATCGATAGTCGACTAACCTCGAAGTGCCCTTCTTCGAAGGTACTTGCAGGGGTTTCGCGCTGGATTTCCAACGCGAACGTCTTGCGCGCAGGCACTTCGCCGATATTCACAGATACACGACGCCAATCGGCGTTCGCTTCAAACCTGCTGGCCGGCTTGCCATTTAAGACAACAATGAACGATGCTGGGTGGACAGACCGCACATCAAAGGTAACAGACTTCGAGAGCAGTCGGCTAAAGAACCAGCGCGCACGTTTGAAAGCCCGGCGATGCACCTCCTTCTCCCGCGGCATTCGCCAGCCATTCAAGAGATCAAATTTAGTGTGTGGCGCCGATAGTTTTCTATTCACATACTCTTTGGGGATGAAGTCTGCTAGGCTGGATATCGCTAATGCCTGATCTGTGAGCAAGCTAGCAAAATGATCTGGCTGCAGGGCGTATCCCTTGATTTTGCCTCTGCTGCCTGGCACGGTTTTCAGTTTTTTCACTCGCATCGCTAACGAGCCAGAGCGCTGCCTCAGTCGATCCGCGTCCTGTAGACCCCATTTCAGAAGCTGAGTGGCATTAGGCCCATTGCCATCTATCCCGCCATACAGAGTGTGGGTATAGAGATCGACCCTCACGCAGTCCGAGTGCAGGATTAGTGTATCTGTAAAATCCCTAAAACGTGGCACCTGTTCGTTGACGCCAAGCAGGACGGCCTCGTCCGCGTCGAATATCTGCAACTCCTGTGAAATCGACGTATTATCGGGCCGAAATGAATCACAGGTGGTGATTAGCGTCCCACCGGGGCGCAGAACGCGTAATGCTTCAAATATTACAGTCGGCAAATTGCGCATGTGGTGCAGCGCTGCATTGAAGAAGACCATGTCGAAGGACTCATCGGCGAATGGCAGTGCGTGCGCCATCCCGCCAACCCATCGAATTTTCGGAAAGTTTGCCGCCCCTACTTCTTGTAAGATCGGACTGAATTCAATGGCGGTAACATTCGCTCCCTTGCTAGCCAAACGATGACTATCATACCCAACACCGGCGCCAACATCGAGGACGGCCTTGCCGTTCAAATCGATATCGGCCGTCAACTCGTGAACTTCCTCCCATTCCGCATATCGGTTGAGGAAATAGGGTCCGTGCCTATCTTGGACACTTGCCAGGAATTCAACCTTGTCGGTCGATGTGTAGTAGCCGTAGCAAAGCCCTTCAATCTCTTCCACCGTTTCGGGAGCCAGCCCAACAGATTTTCTGTTTGGAACATTTGCTGCGATCTCAATTAAACCTAGTATGTCTTCAGACTGATATGCCCCAATGAAAGGTGAACCCAGAATCTGAGGAAACTTATGACCACATTCCGAGCATGATAGATTGTTTATAGCGCCACCGCAAAACGGACACTCTAAATCGCTTGTCATCAAACAATCCGAAAGAGGAATGGCTATTCTCGCCCAAATTGAGTGACAAAAGCTGTTCTTGTCAACCAGTAAGTGAGGTGATTGAACGAATGACAGTCGCCAATATCCATCAGAAGAAGATCGGTGCGGTGACCTGATGAAGTGCTACCCGATTTTGGGCCAGCGGGAGCGGGAGTTTTCCGGGGTTAAGGCTCTGGTCGGCGGGGGTGCCGATGAGCCGTTCATGAGCAAAATCGGCACCTTGGTGCCGATCGCGCTGTGTGGCCGGAACTCGTTGTAGATCCTATGCAAGCTCACCGCGGACCTTGATAGTTCGACCTCCGCTTTCGCTACGGAGGATGACCATGAGCGCGGATGCCGTCAACGACTGCTATATTGCATTGGAATTGAGCCAGAGAACTTGGCTCGTTGGGTTTTTGCTGCCTGGCTCCGAGAAGGTCCAGACAATGGCGATTGCCGGTGGTGATGCCGACGCGTTGCTCGGTGCGATTTCGAGAATCGAAGCAAAAATTGAAGGAGATGTCTGGTCGGAAGGCCTCACATGCCGCATGCGTGTCTGTTTTGAGGCGGGCTATGATGGGTTCTGGCTGGCCCGCTTTCTTCTCGATCATGGCATCGACACGACGATACTGGATCCCTCGAGCTTTCTGGTCTCGCGACGAGGGCGCCGTGCGAAGACAGATCGCATTGACGTCGAGGCAATGGCGTTCACGCTGAAGGCTTACCTCCTAGGCGACAAATCTGTCTGCCGCCCGGTTCGACTGCCCACGCCCGAGGAGGAGGATGCAAAACGCCTCGCCCGAGAACGCACTCAATTGAAGAAGGAACGGACACGCCACGTTAACCGGATTCGAGCTCTCTTGATCCTTCACGGTGTCCGTTCAGTGCCCGGCCTATGGGGAGGGCGCTGGAGAGATGCACTTTCGAACATCCGCACAGGGGATGGCAGAGAGCTTGGTCGTTTTCTTTTACGTGAACTCTGCCGCCAATTTGAACGGCTTGACGTCGTTCATGCACAGCTCAAGACTCTGGAAAAGGAGCGCATTGAAGCATGCAGCACCGAAGGGTCGATCAATAGCGGCCAGAAGATCAGGATATTGAAGCAGCTCAGTGGTATCGGTGAAGTCGGCGCTGCACATCTGGTGGCTGAAGTATTCCACCGAACCTTCAGAAACCGAAAGCATCTGGCATCTTATCTCGGATTGGCGCCCAGTCCCTACGCCAGTGGAGAAGTGTCACGCGATCAAGCAAGGCGGGAAACAAACAGGCGCGCGTCATGCTTGTCGAACTTGCGTGGTGTTGGCTCAAATACCAGCCACAAAGCCATTTGACGCAGTGGTATCGTTCTCGCTTCTCGGGGCGCGGAAGCCGATCTGGGAAGGTAGGCATCGTCGCTCTGGCTCGTAAACTGGCAATAGCGTTTTGGCGATTCATAGAAGACGGTGTGGTTCCTGAAGGAGCCACGCTATCGACCGCTGCTGATTAAGGATCATCTGCCGACGGGCAGTTGACGGCAAGTGCGGCTACCGTGCGTAGAGAGGGCAATCATCGGCCGAGTTGTAGTTTGGTACCGTGCTTCCATGCAGACGTCTGGCCACCATGAATCGGGATTATGGTCCGGGGCAAAGCTTCGACCGGATACAAGTGGAGGCACCAGCGGCGCCAGAGCAGCCAGACGATTGCAAACTTCAAAAAGGAATTGAGTCGAACTCTTCGGAAGGCACTGCCATGGATTGACAAAACCCGCCTCATACAAGTCTCTACGCCAATCCTCCATCTTTGCCCGTGCGTCGTCAAGGCTCATGAACCAGTGGGCGTTCAGGCATTCGGCGCGGAACTTGCCATTAAAACTCTCGATGTAGCTGTTGTCGGTCGGCTTACCTGGTCGCGAGAAGTCGAGCACGACGCCCTTGTGATAGGCCCAGAGATCAAGATCTCGCGAGATGAATTCACTGCCATTATCGACGCGGATCGACGTTGGATACCCGACCTGGCGGCACACCCGCTCGAGCGTCTGAACCACATCCTCAGCCTTGTAATTGAAGCGTGCATCGACCGCCGGCGAGAAGCGGGAGAAGGTATCGACGACCGTCAGAACCCTGATCTTGCGGCCGGTAGCCAACTGGTCATGAACGAAATCCATGGCCCAGAATTGGTTGGAGTGCGTTGGCTCCGTGCGGTCGGCCCGCAGCTTCGCCTTGACCCGACGCTTGGGAACCTTGTTGCGGAGTTGCAGGTCCATCTCCTTGTAAAGGCGATAGATTCGCTTCGGGTCAACGGGCCAGCCGTCACGCTTGATCAGGACATGCACACGCCGATAAGGGTCCGCAGGACGGCCCCTAGCGCCTCCCTCCGTTCAATGGATAGGATTTCACTATCAAAGTCTGGGATCAACCACCTAGTGCATCCTGGGGTCTGAGGTGTGTTCTACGGAATTTCGTTTGATGGGTTTAGGGCAATTTAGCGCGGCAGTACTGGAAGGCCTTCTTTCCGCTTCCGATACCTGCGGTAAACGGCTTGCATGAATTCGCCTCTATCTCAAATCCGTACGCCGCCACCGCTTCCGAGGCAAACCGTATGTAATTGCGATTTGAGAGATCGACATCAATGACGTCCGACGGACGGTCCCCAATTCGGCAAAGCTGGTCGCTATTCTCGATCGGATCGACAGTCGCGCGAAAATGCATGCGATCCACAACGGACCGTAAAAAGTCGCAGCCGCTTGGTGTCCGCGTCAAACCTAGTCTACTTGCCATATCGTTATAGTATTGCATCTCCAAGGCGTGCCGGTTGTCCTCGCCATTCGTAAACACATAGATGGGGCCACCACGGTTTCGCGCCGTGTCGCGCACGCGATCCGCATAAACCTCCGTTTCAGGAAAGCTGCCCTTGATGCCAAGAAAGGCAGTTTGCGGCGGAAACAACGTCGACAACCAACCCAAAGGATTGGTTTTGGATACAAGGAGGACCGTCGCCCTTTCGGGTTGTTCTAGGGCAGTAAGGTTCGTGTGGTATAGGGGATACGCCCAGCCTTCATGGCCCCATGTGCGACCGCCAATTACCACAATTGCTGTAGCAAATGTGAGAACCCAGGCGCAGATCCGACGGGCGCGCAAATAAGGATACAGTTGGAAAAGAAGAATGAATGTGGCAAGCGGCGACAAAACCTCGAAAGCAACAGTATATCTGTAAATGCTGAAAACAATCATCCAGATAAAGAAAGCAGATGAGACGAAGACTACTATGAACCTTGAGCGGGCGTCCATTGGCCTTCCAGGACGTCTCGCAAGTCTTCGCCACAGCGACTGGCAGATCCAAGCGATAAGAAAAACATAAACGACAGACCAAATTATCTGATAAACGTGCAATTCGCCCACGCGGCGCGAATTTATTGAAAGAATAAATGGCCACGTTGCGTACTCTATAATTCCACGTGGCAGCCAGCGCACGTCGGCAACATTTATCGGCTGGGCCAAAGGGTTAGGGAAGAGATTGCCGAACTGTGGAAAGAGCGGATTTCCAAACTCCTTCCACATCAGGAACATCCAGATCCCACCCGATGCCGAGAAGCCGGCGAGTACGGCGACCCCAAATAGAAAGCTGGTGCAAATCCTCTTCGTATTCCCGCCCGGGCTGCACACAAGCAGAGAAAGGCAGATCGCCAGAGCAGAGGTAGCGTTAGTGAGCTTCAGGCCAACAGCCAGCCCTACTAATATCCCTGAGAGAAAAAGTAAGCATATGGCTCTCGGGCCGAAGTGGTCGAGCACTCTCCATTGCGAAACGATCAAATATACGGCACTCAAAACCAAGAGTGCGGTAGTATTGTCTCCCATGCCGTTGCCAACTTCGGAACGGAAGTTTGCGGTGAGGCATCCGGCAAGCGCGAGTAAAATAGGCAGCCTATGCTGATCCTCCGGTGCGAGCGCCGTCAATACCTGGCGCGCTATCCCAAGAACGAGCACAAAAGCCAGCCCGTGCATGGTACCTTGTAGAAAGGCTGACAAGCGCGAAGGAAGATACTCATTCAGCCAATAGGGCAAAAAATCCAAAAAAGGATTGAAATACCCTTGGAAGCCGCCCGCTCCCAGATCCATTCCGAACTTACCATTCAGGAGCGCAAATGGACCATATCGATGATAGTTGTATAGGTCCCAGTTCGCATCAGCGCCCAAGTAAACAGCATATAATCCGAACATAAACGGCACTATGATGACCGCGTATCGCGTGGCTTCGCGTTTGTTCAACCCGGAAAGGATAAAGCTTCGCCTCGGCTCTTCTTGATTTTGTGTAATCACAAGGTTCCCCAACCATGGGTAGGTCTGAACACCCACCATTTTCCAAAGCAAAATCAATCGCCAAGCCGCATCGAACCGGACGCCGTAAATCCGATAATACCAACAAGGCCAAAGCGGAGGAAAAGCGGCTCAGTCATTCGAATGGATCCTCCACGAGCCTGGTATCGACAAATAAGCCAATCGTCTCGTTTCGGTGCGGCCACGCGTGACAATGTCCAAAACGAGCCCACATGTCAGCAACAGCATTCCGAATAACGTTATTGACGCGCAAAGAAGGGCGGTCGGCAACCTGGGTACAAGCCCAGTTTCGAGATACGTCACCAGCAAGGGCACGGCTAAAACGAGCGCGACGAAAATGCAAACTATGAAGCCAGACGCGAAAAAGGGCAGCGGTTTCTCCGCTTTATATAGCCGACCTATGGTCAGTAATATTCGCAAACCATCCCGATAAGTATTTAACTTACTGGTCGAGCCAGCCGGTCGCGCTCGGTACACTGTATCTATTTCGGCAACAGGCATCCGCAATTCTAGCGCATGAATTGTGAGTTCAGTCTCTGTTTCAAATCCGGCAGCGTGCGCAGGAAACGATTTCACAAAGCGCCGTGAAAATACGCGGTAGCCCGACAGCATGTCAGTCAACTGACGCCCAAAAAGGGTGGCGACACAGGACGTTAAGAGTTTGTTTCCAAAGCGATGGCCTGGCCGATACGCCGCGTTATGATCGGACCGTCTGCATCCAACCACCATATCAAGGCCCTTTGACGTAAGCTCGTTCACCAACACAGATGCAACAGATGCGTCATAAGTGTCGTCGCCATCAACAAGAACGTAAATGTCTGCCTCAATATCTGCAAACATGCGGCGAATGACGTTTCCCTTGCCTTGTTCGCGGACGTTATTGACGATTGCGCCCGCGGCCCGCGCGCGCAGAACAGTTTCGTCGGATGAGTTGTTGTCAAAAACATAGACGGTCGCGTCAGGTAAGGCGGACTGAAAGCCCTTAACCACGGCCGTAATTGTTAGCGACTCATTGTGACAGGGAACTAAGACGGCAATGGTTCTATCTTGCATATCGGTCGCCAACTGTATGCTGGAAAATGGATAAATACTTCGCCTGCGCCCGTATCGGCCGGAATTGGAGCGTCGGTATATGACCGTGTCCAGACTCTAGTCAATTGAGATCCGCGCGGGAGATCGGTGGCTTCATAGTTGACTGCACGGTCTTCGGCAATACTGCCCGATTCTTTTGACCGCCGCTGCCGGTTTCTTGGGCGTAGAGCTATCCTTGGCGACGTAGTAACCGCCACACTACCGAGGCTCGCCTCCAGCGACCTCGAAATTAACACCAGCAACCTTTCGCAGGCGTTCTGCATAGTCGCCTGACGAGTTAAAAGCAGAGGGTATGTCGGGCAAGAATTCGTTAAATTCCGCTAGTGTGCGAGGCCTATGGGTTGGTGTGCGCTTCCACCAGGCGACCAGGTCATCCAAATCTTCGGAAGTCCACCGACGCCAGGTTTCCTCCCGCTCGCTACGGATTGCGTTGACATAACTCGCCGTCAGTGGCGTGCCATAAAGGCCTTTTTCGCCCGGATCAATAAAGCGGAAGTAAACTGGGAGCGCCTTCACTTTAGCTTTTTCCGAGAGGACTTCCTGTTCGTTGACACTGCTGGTCAACAGGGCTTCGAAGAAGCCACGCCCGCCCGTGTGCGTTCTTGCAATTCGTACATCGAAATTGGAGTCCAACATATATGCTGTATCCTCTTCCGGATCGTAGACATCAGCAAAGACGTGCCCTGGAAGCGCTGGCGTATTGGCCGAGATGAGAGCAGCTTTTAGCCCGAGTGCTTCCGCGACGATCATCACACGAATTGTGAAGTCGCTGCAGTTTCCGCTGGTTCCAAGAACCATACTCCTGAAGTCATTTGGCACCGCATCCCTGACCTCATAAGTGGGCATCGAACCGTTTACTCGCAACATCGCAAACGTGATTAGCGCGCGGCGTTTTGTCTTTCCCAACTTCAGGTTTTGGGGGTCGCGTTCAAATTCTGTCACAATGCGAATTTGAAGAAGCTGTTTTATCTGATCGGCAGAGAGCTTTTTGAAGTCTGTATTCAGATCGAGGAGAGGACCGCGGAAACGCTTTAAGAAATCCAGGTCGTCTTTCGTTACGCCGAATTCGGCGGGAACGAGTTTCAGCCCTTGCGGTGTCTCTGCATAAGCCAGTGGCAGTTTGCCCAATTGGCTGACCGCATCGCTCAGCCTCGTCAGTTGCTCCGAAAGCCGCTCGTTCTGTTCAGACAACTGCCTGTTCTCAAGCTTGATGTTCGAGATTTTCTTCGATGTGATGTAGTTTTGGACGGCGACACCTGCGAGGAGTGCCGCGCCAAGACAGAGTGTGAGGGCAGGAAGCAGTGGCCGCCCTTTGAAATAGTTCAGAGCCATTCAAAGTACCTCCTTATGAAGGTCAGCATGATTTTGCTGGCTAGCATTCTCAACAGAGGCCACGAAGGTTTCGACGGTTGTCCCAATCATAAAAAGCAATTGTGTGGCGCAGAGGCATCACTGCCGGAGCGATTATTGGCTATGTCTCGTGTGTGGGTAGGCAGAGGCCTGGCCCCTCGTGCTGACCGGGGCTCCAGGTCCAACACAACCTTGAGAGCCAGCGGCGGCAGTATGAGCTGGTCGATGAGGCCCGCCGGCGCGGATTCCGAGACGTTGAAGTTATCGATGATGTCCTTGGCCGTTCTGCTAGCGGAACGGTCGCTCGCCCAGGATTTGATAAACTCGTCGCTGGGCAATGTGGGCGCCGTTCTCTGCCTGGATGCGTCGCGTTTGGCAAGCAATGGGCGTGACTGGCATCATTTACTTGAGCTCTGCGGGCTGGTTGAGGCAAGGGTCATTGACCTTGCCAGAAGCGGCGAATGCAGTCGGCTTGCGTTTCACCGGCCTCGGGCTTTATCTCTCGCCCCTGCCTTTAGATCCGGTAGAGCTGCTCGAAGAACCTGAGAGCTTGCTCCGGCGGGCCGCCGCCATTCTTTCTCGCCTTTGAGGGCTTCGACGAGCGCCGCCTGGAGTGAGCCATGCATCCGACATGGGCTGCGCCATGCAATGTGCGCCACGCTGTGTAGCCATCAGTTACCCTCGGCTTCTCATACGGGTTCCGGCAAGGAAGGGGCCAGCATGACGCGCTGGACGCCTTGTGGGTTGGGATCGACAAGCGCGAGATCAACTGGATACTGGACGCGGATATTCGCTCGTTCTTCGATGAAATCGATCACGAGTGGATGCTCCGTTTCCTGTCACATCGAGTAGGTGACCGCCGTCTGATACGTCTGATCCACAAATGGCTGAAAGCGGGCACGATTGAGGATGGCCGTCGCGTCGCATCAACGCGAGGAATCCGTGCTATCGAATATCTACCTGCATTACGCATTGGATTTATGGGTCCAGCAATGGCGTACTCGCGCCCAAGGCCGTGCCTAAGGAGATCTAGGCAGACGGTAACGACGATATTGCCTGAAGATTTCGCGAACGGACTGCGCGGATATTCCCCGCCATTCGCGTTTGTTCTGCGTTTTCGAGCTGACGTACACGGCGGGTGAGGGGGGGTGCTTTTCGGTAGGTTTCTGATTTCCTTGAAGGAAGCAGGTGCTGCCGAGTGAACCACCGACCTCGGGCTTCTACGGGTTCGCTCTCGAACCGCCTTCAAGTTCTCAATCACGAAACCCGTCGATATCGTTGAACAAAAAGGTGAGGGGAACGTTCCGGGATTCGCTTTAGAATCAAAGGTCGAATTGGTCGGTAAGGTGAGGGGATTCCGGCAGTCGCAATCACCAGCAAGTGATTGGAATCGTTGCAAAAATACCAAAATTTGATAGAAAATATGGTGGGCGATGAGAGACTCGAACTCCCGACATCCTCGGTGTAAACGAGGCGCTCTACCAACTGAGCTAATCGCCCTCGATGCTCTGTGTCATCGTTCGGTGCAGCGTCTCTAACGATATTGAGAAAGAACCGCAAGCCTCTTTTTGAGTTTCTGTGCAATTTGCTTGGGGGCGCCGCTCTTCCCCATAGCGGGCATTCTCTGTAGAGGTGCGGTTGAAAAAAATCGGAGCGAAAATGACGACGCGAGAGCAGCGAGCGGCCCTTCGGCAGAGCACCCCCCGGACATTTCTGGATTACGCCCACACGGAAGAAGCAAAGTTGCTTCCCGATCGCGGCAAGCTTCTGGACAATCTGCCGAAAGGTGGGATCGTGGCTGAGTTGGGGGTTGCGGAGGGCGCCTTTAGCGAGGAGATCGTTGCGCGCAATCAGCCGCAGCGGCTCTATCTCATCGATCCCTGGAATATGGACCGATACTCAGAAGGTCTTCAACTCATCAATGGCAAATTCGGACAGGAGATCGCCGCCGGCAGCGTTGTCATTCGCCAGGGCACGTCGCTCGATATGCTGTCCCAGTTCGACGACGGCACGTTCGATTGGGTCTATATCGACACCGATCATTCCTTCGAGCTCACATGGGAAGAGCTCCTGCTGGCGGACCGCAAAGTGAAGCCGGATGGCAGAATCGCAGGTCACGATTTCTGCACGGGTAACACGGTCAAACCCGTCGTCTATGGGGTTGTCGAGGCGGTCAACAAGTTCTGCGTGGAGTACGGCTGGCGCTTCGAATTTCTGACGCTCGAGCCGGATGCTCACTTTTCCTACTGCCTCAAGCGCATCAGCGCATCGCGATAGCCCTCAGCAGCTTACATATCGATCGTGCCGAGCTCCTGCTTGGCTTCGAGATACCACTCGACGAAAGCCCTGGCGCCTATTTCTAAAGGTGTGTTCGGCTGGTAGCCCGTGAGGGCCAGGAGAAGGTCGGGGCTTGCAAAGGTGCGGGGCACGTCGCCCTTCTGCATGGGAAGCATGACGTGCTTTGCTCCGTGCCCCATTACATTCTCGACCTTCTCGATGAAGTCCATGAGGCTGACCGGTTGCCCGCCGCCGATATTGACGATGCGGAAGGGGGCCTGATGCGAAAGGGTTTCAATTCTGGTATCCGCGAGGCGGTCGGCTTCCGAGGGAATGACGTCAGACAGCCGGACCACCGCCTCAACCAGATCGTCGATATAGGTGAAATCGCGGCTCATATTTCCCTTGCCGTATACCTCGATTGGCTTACCCTCGATCATGTTCTTGACGAACTTGAAGAGCGCCATGTCGGGCCGGCCCCACGGGCCGTAGACGGTGAAGAAGCGGAAGGCCGTAGTCGGAATCCTGTAGAGATGCGAATAGCTATGCGCCATCAACTCCATCGACTTCTTGCTGGCAGCATAGAAGCTCAGTGGCTCGTCGGCGCGATCGGTTTCGCGAAAGGGGACGGTCCGATTGGCGCCATAGATCGAGGAGGTCGAGGCGAGCATGAGATGGCGAAGCTCGATACGGCTTGCCAGCTCCAGAATGTTCCAGGAACCCTCGATGTTCGAACGCAGATAGGCCTGCGGATTTTCGATGCTGTAACGCACACCGGCTTGTGCGGCCAGATGAATGAGAACATCCGGCTTTGCTGCCGAAACGGCGGCCTCCAGCGCTGCCTTGTCTTCGAGCATGGCAACGACTGGACGGAAGGCAGGATATTGCATCAGCGCGGCATGACGCATTTCCTTCAGCCTGACATTGTAATAGGGCGTCAGTCCGTCGAAGCCTGTTACCTCATGCCCATCCTGCAACAGCCGGCGGGCGAGATGAAAGCCAATGAAGCCTGCCGTTCCCGTAATGAAGTAGCGCATTTCTACCTTTTTCTCGGGTCTCCTGCCGATGGCAAGTAGCCGAATCCGTATTCGATTGCTTCACTTATCGGATAGATGCTCCCGAGATCAATAATCACCTGGATTTTCGGAGCTTTTAAGCGCTACAAGACGAGCGCGCAAAGGGTGCCGCTTCGATTACCGGAGCTGATGTCCGTGGCAATCTTGAGATCGTCGCGTGAGCAATCGGCTCGAACACATATATCTATTTCTATTCCGATATCTTGCCACCTTCGCCGGAGGAGACTCTGAGAAGTCGTTTCCTCACGGAGTGATGTGACCGATGTTTGTGGGATCGCCCCCGCGATGGCGCAGAGTCCGATCAGCCCTCCCACAACAGGACGAGGTCGGATTCAGAGAACGGAGCATCAATGGCTATATGCTCCCACCTGCTGCCGACACCGAAAACCTAATTGCTTGAGTGCGCTTCATCGCTTGAGCACCCAAACGGTCTTGCCGTTCTGTGACGCTTCGATGCCGGCTTTGGTCCGGGTCAGTCGAAGGCATTTTTCGTCATCCCCCGGCCGCGGCCTGCAAATCCCGTCCGGAGCGGCCCTCCACGTCGGACTTATGCTCACCAGGCTGTCGCTGATGGTTCCACCGCCGTCGGGACGAAACACGAGGATGTTTGAGGCTTTTCGTTTGACGACGACCATCTCCCACGGCTTGCCGTCGGCAATGACGCTGGAAAGCGGTTCTTCGGCTCGCGCCGGTGCGCCGGCGAAAATTGCAAGGACAAGCAATGGCATGAAAAATCGGCAAGAAGAGAGGTCGCCTGGCAAGCGAGCTGTGGGCATTACGTGTTCCTTTGCGTGAGTATGACCCTCTGATGGCAGGTCGTGATCGAGGGATAAAACTGAGCGAGCGGAACGTGGCCATGCCCTTCCGCCGGTGGTGATGTTGTCGCGATATTCTCCAACGCGCTCGGCAAAGTCATCACGAGATATATTTTGATTTGTTAAGCGCGCCGGGCGGTATGTCTCCGCATAGCCGTCACCAGATGGGATCATGCGGCATGTCCGCAGCAGCGCAGGTTCGCACAAACGCTGCGTACCGGAAAATTCTACCTGGCGTTTCGCCATCGTCACAGCGCAAGCCGTTCCGAAATCAAAATGAGCATCACGATCGGACCGCCGAGAAGGGCTCCGAACAGGATCGTCGCGAAGAACAGGTTTGCGAGCAGGTGAAGCATGGTCTTGCGCGTCATGGGTGCATGCCGATCCTTGCAGGGTCAAAAAGGACGGGACCCAGTTTCATCTCGGCCATCCGCACCTTGCCTGTCCAGACATCGACGATCCTTTCGTCCCATCTGAAGATGAGGATGATCAGCCATTGCCCGCCGTCGGGCGTGCTGCATGCCGCCTCGAGCATCACGAAGGCAATGTGCATGGATCCGATAACCACCAGCGCCGCAGCTGCTCTTGCCGTCCGTTTCGAAGTCATAGCCCTGTTCCAAAAGTTGAGGTCGGATGAGGTCATGCCCTGCCGTTTCCAGGTGAACGCTTTTCCATTTGGGCTCCGACAATTGCGGAAACATGACTGGATTTGCTTTTTTGCGTGTAATGCGAGGCGGGGGGTCTGGGGCTTAGCCTCGTCAAGCAGATCACCGAAACCATGACGGAAAAGTCGGCATCGAAAGCGGTCCGTCGGGAACAAACCTATCGATTCAGCTCTAAGATGCTGCAAGTGGGGCCATGTAATTGTGTCGCAATTGTTCGCACCGAATGTCCGGTCATCGTCATGATCGGAGGCCAACGAGATACATGCCCAGCAATTCGCATTCACGTCGTCAATTTTTCAACCAGCCATCCAGGGCATCGCTCCTTGGATTTATTGCCTTGCTGACAACGGCAACCGTTTCGGGATGCGCTGCCGTGCCGCTCAAGGAAGCAGGAACGCTTGCCTCCTACGGGAACCTTGGTCCGTCGAAGGGGACGCTCGCCAAGAGGCGGCTCTATGTCGACGGGCCGAAGCTGGCACGGGTAAAGACCGTCGCCATCGTCCCGACCGTCTTTTCCTTCAGTGCTGCGTCCAAAATCAAGTCCGAAGCCGATCGGTCCCTGGTTTCCAATGCTCTCGACCGGGCGCTGTGCGTTTCATTGAGTGACAAATACCAGATGGTCCCGGCCGGTCAGCCGGCAGATCTGACCGTTCGCTCGGTTGTCGCCGACATCGTTCCCACCAACAAGGCAGTTGCCGGGGTCGCGACCGTCGTCAGCGTCGGTTCGGGCTTTGCCCTGCCTGTGAGCGTACCGCGCCTCCCCTTCGGCCTTGGCAGCCTGTCGATCGAAGCCGAAGCTACCGACGCCACGGGAATGCAAAATGCCGCAATGCTATGGGCGCGTGGCGCAAACTCCATTCAGGACAATCCCCGCGTTTCCGAGGTCGGGGACGCCTATGGTCTCGCAGCGAAATTCGCCGGCGACTTCTCACGGGTGCTGATCGCCGGAAAGGAACCGAAGGGACTGAACCTTTCGCTTCCGTCGAGGCAGCGCGCCCGCTCCTGGCTCGGCGGAAAGCCGAAATATGCTGCCTGTGATGCGTTCGGCCGCGCACCCGGACTGCTTGGCGTGCTCGCTTCGAAGTACGGCGCTCCGCCGCAGTGGACGGAAAGGAAGTCAAAGCCCCCCATGACGCATTGACGGAGGGCCGAGCGGCCATCCAGCTGCTCCGCGAAGGTTTGGAAGAGGCGCCAAGGAAATCGACCGGCCGCGCTGGTCGAGGACGGGCAGAGACAGTGCCGGAATCCCGCGGCATTGCTCTGCCCGCCTGCACTTTGCCTGCAGGGAGCGTCAGATCCTGACGGTCTCGCTCGCAGCGACCTCACTCCGTTGATAAGAACTCGATCCATCCAAACGAACGGCGCAGGGGATGATCTGATGCAACATTCTTTCCTTTGCATAGAGACATTGTATTCTGATGTCGCAGACACACTTCGGCTTGAGGAAAGAGTATGCGTGTCGACCATTTCGATATTCGTTCGAAGACAGGATCTGGCCTGACCTGCGACATGAAGCGTCAGGTCGTGATTTGCCGGAACGGTCGGCGCCATCTGAGGTGCATGGCGCTAAGCGTGATCATTGTTGCCGCATCATCCTTCAGTTCGCCGGCATCCGCCGCCAATGTTCTCGAACGAGCGATCGAGGCCGCTCAGCCCTGCAAGCCTTTGAAGGTCAGGCAGGAGGTTTTGGGCGTCAAGGTCGAACTGGGCATCGACGAGCTCGACTTCGTCAAAATCGACACGATCGAGATCAGAGTGAACGGCGATTTGGCCGAAGCAAACGCACTCGGCACGCTCGCATGCAAGACGTCGGATGATGCCCCTCTCCAGGGCGGCTTTTCAGCAAAGGCCCGAATTCACCTGCAGGCAAATCTTGCCACCTGCATAACGAACGCAAGTTCGATCGATATCATCGAGGTAGGGGGAGAGTTTGGTGACGTTGTCACGACCTTCGAACCCGAGATTTCGGCCGCCCTTCGCAAGGGCGTGGAGAGGGCGCTGAAGAAGCTGTGCGCGAGCTGAAATCGGGGATGTGTGAAACGAGCCGATCGGTCTGCAAGCCGGCAGCTCCGTGCCTCAGGCACGCTGCGTCGTCAACGGAGATAGTGGATGTGCGGCCGGGCGTGATAGGGCGAGGCTTCGACGCGCGCATCCACCGAGAAAACATCCCTGAGGACCTCTTCGGTCAAGACTTCGGTCGGTGTGCCGGACGCAACGATCTTTCCGCTTTGCATGACGATGAGCTCGTCACAAAACATGGCCGCATGGTTGAGGTCGTGCAGGGCAATGATGCTGGTGACCGGCAGACCGGAGACGAGCCGCATGAGGCTGATCTGGTGCTGGATATCGAGATGGTTGGTCGGTTCGTCGAGGATCAGTTCTTTTGGCGACTGCGCCAGAGCTCTTGCGATATGGGCGCGCTGCTTCTCCCCACCGGACAGGCTCTGCCAGCGATCATGTCGCTTGCCGGTCATGCCGGCCCGCTTCAACGCTTCCTCAACCGCCTGATCGTCTGTGAGCGTCCAGCCGGAAAACATCGAGCGGTGCGGAAAGCGTCCGAGCTTGACGACATCCACGACCCTCAGATCGGCGTTTGTTGTCGAATTCTGTTCAACGAAGGCGACGCGCTGCGCGATCGTGCGGCGTCCGATTGTCCCTATGTCCCTCAAATCGAGCGAGATTCGCCCGGAATTGGGCCGCTTCAGGCCGGCCAGAAGCCGCAGCAGCGACGTCTTTCCAGAGCCGTTCGGGCCAAGAAGGCCGAGCATCTTTCCCGGTGGCGCTTCGAAGGAGACGCCATCAATTATGGTCTTCCTGCCAATTTTCCAGACGAGGTTTTCGGCTTTGATGCTCATGATGCGCGCTGGAACCGGTAGAGAATGACGGAGAAGAAGGGAACGCCAACCAGCGCCGTGACGACCCCGATCGGTAGGACCTGCTGCGGGATGAGCGCGCGCGAGGCAATGTCGGCAAGCACCATGAAGATTGCGCCGACAATGGCGCAGGCTGGGAGAAGCCGGATGTGGAGCGGACCGACGACGAAGCGCGCCGCATGCGGCACGACCAGACCGACAAAACCGATCGAGCCGACCATGCTGACGATCGTGGCCGTCATCATTGCGGTAAGCGCAAACAGCACGATGCGGACCCTTCCGACGTTGACACCGAGAGATGCGGCTGCTTCATCACCGAAGGCAAAAGCATCCAGAACCCTGGCATAGAACAGGCAGACGACAAGCCCGAAGCCGACGATGCCGGAAACCAGCATGAACTCCGGCCAGCGCACGCCGCCGAAGCTGCCGAGCAGCCAGAACATGACGTCGCGAGCCTGCTGCGCATTGCCGGAAGTCGTGACCACATAGGATGTGGCGGCGTTGAAGAGCTGCGAAGCGGCAACACCTGCGAGGATTGTCCGGTCAGCGCCGCCACGCGTACCGTTGGACAGCAGCGCCACAAAAAAAAATGCCGCAAACGCGCCGGCAAAAGCCCCGGCCGACAGCGAAACCACACCTGCACCAACGCCGAGAATGACGATGGCGACTGCGCCGGTGGACGCGCCGGCGGAGATACCGAGCACATAGGGCTCGGCCAGCGGGTTGCGAAGCAGCGATTGCATGATCGCACCCGACAGAGCCAGTCCCGCGCCGCAGAAAGCGGCCACGAGCGCGCGGCTGAGCCGATAATCCCAGATCACGGTCTCGTGGATGCGGTTGAGTTCCACCGCCGTCCATCCCAGCCTGTTCGTGACGGCGGCAAAGGTCGTGGTAAGCGGGATCGGCAGGTCGCCAATCCCGACACTGATGCCGACGACCAGGCCGACCGCCACAAGGGAGGCCAACAGGAGGGCGCCGAAGGGGGCAGCCTGCTGGAGGGAGCGGTTCGGGGCGGTCACTTGATCAGGCCGAGCGCTTTCAGTTGTTCGGCCACCTGTTCGGCGCCGTAGATGGTGCGGATCGTCGGGTTCATGGCCTGGCCGTCCATGACGACGATTGCCTTGTTTTTCACCGCCGGCATCTGGCTGACGGCCGGATCGCTGTTCAGGAACTTGATCTTGGCCTCCGGCTTGTCGAGTTCCCAGCGGTTGCGGTCGAGATTGGCCACGACGATGACATCCGGATTGGCGGCTATGATGCTTTCCCACCCGAGTGTCGGCCATTCGGCTTCCGCGGTGACGGCATTCTTGCCGCCGAGGAGATCGGCGATGAAGCCGGATGCGGCGTTCTTGCCCCCGAGATAGGCGTCTGCGGAAGGAGACTGGCTGGAGAACCAAAAGACGTAGGAAAGCTGCTTGCCATCCTTGGACACGCTGGTACGCAATGCCGCTTCACGCTTCTTGAAGTCGGCGATCAGCGCCTGACCACGATCGGCGACGTCAAAAATCTGCGAAAGCTCGTCGATCTCCTTGTACAGCAGATCCATGTTCCAGAGCTGGTCGCGGCTGCCGTACTCGTTCTTGACCTTTTCGGTGCTGAGGCAGGTACTGGGCGAAATGTAGCTTGGTATGCCGACCTTGTCGAAGTCCTCGCGCTTGGCGACCTTGCTCGTCGGTCCGATCAGGCTTGGCAAGGCCGCTGCCACGAAATCCGGGTTCTGCGCCAGAATCGACTCGAAGGTCGGAAACTCGACAGACAGAAGCTTAACCTTCTCATTGGCTTCGGCGAGCTGCGGCAGAACCTTGCTCGGCCAGAATGCGGTGCCGGCCATTTTGTCTTCCAGACCGAGAAGCAGCATGATCTCCGCGCTGTTCTGGCCAAGTCCGATGGCTCGCTCCGGAGCCCTGGCGATGGTGACCTTCGCGCCGCAATTGTCGAGCGTCAGCGGATACGTGGTCGGCGCGGACAATGCCGGCGTCGCGATCAGGCCGAGTACCGTGAGCAGTCCGGGAACCGTAAGGGACTTGAAAACTTTCATGAAAACTTCCTGTTCTTCGAGCCCCCCCAACATGGGGATTCTAAGGGCGCGGGCGGTATAACCCACTTGCCCGAAGAAAAACAAGAGTAATGCAGTCACCTTTGGCAATGGCAGATGCTGGCTCCCGTTCCCCAAGCGGCCGAGCTGCTTGAGAAAACGAGGAATGAGCTCGTTAGGAGCGGTCCCCGAATGTAGTACTGGAACTGCCGGCCGATCAGCGACTTCATCGCGTTGCAATGGAGGCGGGGGGCTTTGCGGACGACTTTCGGGGTATGAGGGTCGGCGCCGAAACGCGGATCCGGTCCTCTGCCGAAACAGCGCCACTTGTGAGCAGATCTAAAGCGTTGGACGCGATCTGCTCAAAGGGGACGCGCAGTGTCGTCAACGGGGTCGCAAGATGGCTGACGATAGGGATATCGTTATATCCGACGACCGAAACATCGTTGGGTACGGAAATCCCAAGGCGCGAAAGACCGGAAAGAGCGCCGATCGCGGTATTGTCGTTCACGGCAAAAATCGCCGTAGGACGATCTTCCAAGCGCATGAGCTGCTCGGCCGCATCTGCTCCCGTGTCGATTCCAAAGGTCGACGGAACAATGCAGTCCGGACGGAGCAATACCCCTGCCTCTTCCAGTGCCTGCCTGTAGCCTTCAACGCGTCCGAGCGCGCTGGAGGCGTATGAAGGACCGGCGATCACGCCGATACGACGGTGGCCAAGGTCCAGGAGGTGGCGCGTCGCCAGATAACCACCCAGCCGGTCGTCCCCAATCGAAGAAAGGCTCCGACCGTCGGTCCGCAGAGCCAGGACAAGCGGCACGCCCCGGGCCACCAGCTCGTCAGGGAAGTCATCGTCTTCGCGCGCGGTCGAGAGGATCAATCCGTCAACGCCACGCTTTAGAAGTGACTCGGCGGCAAGTCGATCGGCTTTGGGCTTGTCATCGGTCGTCGCGACAATGGCAAAGCGACCGCTTTTGCTGCACGCCTTCGCCAGGGCCTCGTAGAGCATCGCCATGACCGTATCGGTTAGCCGGGGAACAATCACGCCGACCGTCATCGTGTTGCCGCGCCTCAGGCTCGCAGCCGAGACATCTCGGACATAACCCATGTCTTGCGCGATCTTGCGAACGCGGCGCGACGTTTCGTTGTCGGACCGGGGAAGCCGCTCGTCGAGGATGCGTGATACCGTGGATTTGGAAACGCCTGCGGCCGACGCAACATCCAAGATGGTCACGCGTGTCTGGCGGTTGCCTTCTTCGGCCTTTGAATCCATTTCACTTTTTCCCATCTGCAGCGCTCTCGCGATTGAGGCCCTAAGCATGCATTAAAAAAAATGTTGACTCCAGCAAAATCGGAAACGATAGTGGGAACGTTCCCATTAACGATCCCATCGCTGATCGCACAGGCGAACAGCGGCTATCTAGGAGGAGATACCCCGATGCAAGCTATGGATTTGAGAGGCCTGAGCCCGGCACCCGTCACCGCATTCACCCGCGACGGAGAGGTCGATTACGCGGCCAATGCCCGTATCGCCAAGTGGCTTGCCGGCATGGACGGCGTGAAGAGCCTCGTCATTCTTGGCCATGCCGGCGAAGGTACGTTCCTGACTGAGGAAGAGCGCCTGAAGCTCATCCGCACCTATGTTGAAGCCGTCAATGGTCAACTTCCCATCATTGCAGGTATCACCGGTGAGGGCACCAGGGTTGCGGCGGAAGAAGCCAAGAAGTGCAAGGCTGCCGGTGCGACCGGCGCGCTCGTCTATCCGAACCACGGCTGGCTGCGTTTCGGCTTTCAAAAAGGCGCGCCGCAGGATCGCTACAAGGCGATTTGGCAGGAATCAGGCCTGCAGTGCATCCTGTTCCAGTATCCGGATGCCACAAAGGCTTCCTACGATATCGACACGCAGCTTGCGATTGCGACCCAGGACGGGGTCGTTGCCACAAAGAACGGCGTCCGCAACATGAAGCGCTGGTACGTCGAGATTCCGGAACTCAAGAAGGCCAACCCGAACCTGCAGATCCTGAGCTGCCATGACGAATGGCTGCTGCCGACCATGTTCGACGTTGACGGCCTGCTTGTTGGCTACGGCAATATTGCACCGGAGCTGCTGATCGACCTGATCAAGGCAGGAAAGGCGCAAAACTATCCGCAAGCCCGCGAGATCTTCGAACGTCTCCTTCCGGTCACCCGTGCCGTCTATCACCGTGGCTCCCATATGGAAGGAACCGTGGCCCTGAAGCTCGGCCTCGTCCATCGTGGTGTGCTTGACCATGCCACCATCCGCGAGCCGCTGAAGAATCTGGGCGAAAAGGCAGAGGCCGAAATCTTCGCCGCCTTCGAGGCCGCGGGCATCGGTCGGGTCGAGCAGTTGATCGCAGCGGAATGATTGAGAACGCCCCCGTCGTTCGAACGGGGGCGTCTTCTTCGGGGAGGAAAATTGCGGTCGCATCGGGAGTGACGCGCCGCCCGCAGTCGCACGGTCTGTTACGCCGTGCATACTTCGCCGACGAGAGAGCTTCCGGATCCGCAGCCGCACCCAAAGGATCCTGAAGTGAGCCATCCAACGTGTAGGTTCGAAGCCAGGCCGGGAGAGGGCCGGGCATAGGGAGGAAAACATGAATATGGAACAGCGCATAACCGCGCCGTCACCGGTTGTCGATCCACAAGCAGAAATCAGCGCCCGCCTTGAACGGTTGCCAGTGACCCGGGAGGTGTTCTGGGCCCGAAACATCGTCGGCGCCGCGACATTCTTTGACGGTTACACCGTGATCGCCATCGCCTATGCGATGCCGGTTCTTGTCCGCGAATGGGGTTTGACGCCAGGACAGACGGGAATGATCCTGTCGATGGGTTACCTCGGACAATTGATCGGCGCGGTCTGCTTTGGCTGGCTCGCTGAGCGGATCGGCCGCCTGAAAGTGCTGCTATTTACGATCCTGCTATTCGTCAGCATGGACATCGCATGCCTCTTTGCAGCCGGCGCCGGCATGATGATGGCATTCCGCTTCGTCCAAGGCATCGGAACCGGCGGCGAAGTTCCGGTCGCCAGTGCCTATATCAACGAACTGATCGGCTCGAAGGGGCGCGGCCGCTTCTTCTTGCTGTATGAGGTCATGTTCCTTCTCGGCCTCGTCGGCGCGGGCCTGATCGGCTACTTCATGGTCCCAGTCTACGGCTGGAAGGCGATGTTTGTCGTCGGCCTGATCCCTGCAATCCTCATGATCCCCCTGCGCTGGTTCCTCCATGAATCACCTCGCTGGCTGGTCGCCAACGGCCGCTATGAGGAAGCCGATCGTATTGTCACCAAGTTGGAGAACAGCGCCCGTGCCGGCGGCAAGGAACTGCCGGAGCCGAAAGTCGTGGCCGCTCCTGCCCGCCGCAGATCCGACTGGCGCGAACTTTTCCAGGGCATTTACCTGAAGCGCACGCTGTCGATCTGGGCCATGTGGTTCTGCGCCTATATGGTCGCCAATGGCACGATCACCTGGCTTCCGACCCTCTATCGCCAGACGTTCAACCTGCCGCTTGAAACCAGTATTTTTTACGGGTTTGTCACCTCGGTCGGTGGCGTAATTGCGGCCGTTATCTGCGCACTGCTCATCGACAAAGTCGGCCGCAAGCGCTGGTATACAGGCGCCCTTTTGATCGCACCGATCCCGCTCGTCATCCTCGCCTGGCTGGGTGCGACGTCGGCGACACAGGTTCTCATCCTCGCCGGCCTCGCCTACGCCATCGTCCAGACCGTAACGTTCTCGCTCTACCTCTATTCGGCGGAGATCTATCCGACCCGTCTTCGTGCCATTGGCACGGGCACAGGCAGCGCCTGGCTGCGTCTCGGGTCCTCTGCCGGTCCTATCGCGGTAGGATGGGTGATGTCATCGATGGGCATCCAGTATGTATTCGGCGCCTTCGCAGCAATCCTGCTGGTCGGCGCCCTGGTAACGGCCCTCTTCGCGGTCGAAACCAAGGGGCGCGTCCTGGAGGAATTGTCGCCGTAATATCTACCTTCCGCATTCGAAGGACCCGAGAAGGCTTGGCGGGTAACCGCCAGGCCTTATCGCATATGTGGACCTGCAGAATCTCCGGCATATGTTTGGTGGTTTCGGTTGATTGATCCGGGGTTCGATCCCGCTCAAGGCGACGGCCGAGCTCGTCAAAGGCACGACGCGACTTCTCTTCGGTGCAGTTCTTTGCCCGTTTCGGGTCGTACAGCATCGAGCGAATTCGGATGATGCCGCGATTGCCGCTTCGCGATAGCCGTGTCCTTCAAGGTGTCAGGACAGCCGCTCCGCTCAGGCGGCCGGCACGCAGATCGTCGAGCGCCGCATTTGCATCTGCAAGCCGATAGGTTTTCGTGTGCGTGCGCACACCTGCCTGGCGGGCGACGGGGAAGAATTCCTCGGCGTCTTTCCGCGTCAGATTGGCGACCGAAACCACGCTTCGCTCGCCCCAGATCAGCGCATAGGGCATTGCGGGCAGATCACTCATGCGGATACCGCCGCAGACGACCCGGCCTCCCTTTCGCACCACCTTCAACGCCGCCGGCACGAGTTCGCCAACCGGCGCAAAGATGATCGCCGCATCGAGCGCGACGGGCGGGCGCTCGTCCGAGCCTCCCGCCCAGACGGCGCCGAGACCGAGTGCGAAGCGTTGTGCCGCCACATCGCCGGAGCGCGAGAACGCATAGACATCGCGACCCTGCCAGCGACAGATCTGCGCGATGATATGCGCGGCCGCGCCGAACCCGTAGAGCCCGATCCTCTTGCCGTCGCCGGCCTTCTTCAGCGAACGCCAGCCGATCAGGCCGGCACAGAGGAGCGGGGCAAGGGCGACGGGATCGGCCTGGCTGTCGAGCATAAAGGCATAATCGGCATCCGCAACGACATGGGTGGCAAAGCCTCCGTCGCGGGTATAGCCGGTAAATTGCGGTTCATCGCAAAGATTTTCCTCTCCGCTCCTGCAAAACGAGCAGCAGCCGCATGTATGACCGAGCCAGGGCACGCCGACCCTTTGCCCCATGCGCGACGGCGCTATTCCTTCCCCGACAGCCTCGACGATGCCGACGATCTCATGGCCGGGAACGAGCGGCAGCTTCGGGTTCGGAAGATCGCCGTCGCAGACATGAAGATCCGTCCTGCACACCGCGCAGGCTTCGACCCTCAGCATCAACTGTCCTTTTGCGGGCACGGGATCCGGCCGGTCGACCGGACGCAGGGGCATCCCGATTGCCTCCAGGATCATAGCTTTCATGAACTGTTCCTCATCTTCATGATGCCATGATCCTGAAATCGCGGCAAACCGGCATTGACGGTTGTCAAAGACGACCCGTGCCCGTGCTTCTTCGCCCCTATGGAAATTTCCCTTCACGGGAGATGTTGATCCGGCGCAATGAGCCGAGCCGCGTGTCCTGATTGGCATCCTGGTCGGCATTGAGCGTGGCTGGCAGGAGCGAGAGGCGCCACTCGGCGAAAGGGTCGCCGGCATTCGCAACCTAGGCCTCTCAAGTTTCGTGGCGGCCTATGCGGCTTGCCTCAGCCCGCAAAAGGACCGATCCTGCCGACGACGGTCTTGTGTTCTTTTGCATCACAATTCTCGTTTTCAGCTCCATGCAAGCGGCGCCCGACGAATTACAGCGCGACCGCTGCCATTGCCGCGATATCGGTTTCGTGCTTGGTTTCAGCGCCGTGGTTGCCGACTGTGCAAAGCCTGACCTTGATCGTCGTCCAAGTCCGGAACGATGCTATCAGCGCGCGCTATCGTCGAGCTCTTCGAGCGCGTCCAGCAGGCGTTTCTGGATCTCGGTCTCCTGCCGGTTGATGGCGACGACAAGCCTGCGCATCGCACCGCGCATGCCGTGGAGCTGGTCGACGAGCTCCATGACGACGTCGACGCCGGCCTCGTTGACGCCCATTTGGCGTGTGAGGTCGAGGATCAGGCGGGCGCGGGCAAGATCGGCATCCCGGAATCGGCGCCGGCCCTTGGAAATATCGGGGGCCAGCCAGCCTTGCTCGACCCACAGATCGAGCTCGCTCACGTCGATTTTGAGGTAGAGACGGAATTCGCGATCGTCCATGGTCAGGCCTCCATGTTCTTTCTCGGATCCTGTGTGCTGGCTGCCGCCCAGCCCTTGGCGAAGGCGGTCAGCTGTTCGTCGGGCTGTTCGGGAAGCATGATCTTCAGCGTCACATAGACGTCACCGGCGTCGCCGCCGCGCTTGGCAACACCCTTGCCCTTGAGGCGCAGCACCTTTCCGCTGCTGGAATTTGCCGGCAGCGTTAGGTTGACCGGCCCCGAAGGCGTCGGCACGCGCACCTTTCCGCCGAGTACCGCTTCTCCCAACGTGACGGGCAGATCGAGGCGGATGTCGTCGCCGTCGCGGGTGAAGAAACGGTGCGGGCGCACATGGACGTCGATCAGCGCATCGCCGGCCGGCCCGCCGCCGAAGCCGGGTTCTCCCTTGCCGCGCAGGCGCAGCGTCTGGCCGTCGCGCGTGCCGGGCGGGATCTTGACGTCGAGTGCCGGCCCGTCCGACAGCCTCACCTGGCTCTGCGCGCCGTTCACGGCATCGAGGAAATCCACCTCCATCGAGAAGCGCCGGTCCTGGCCCTTTGCGCGGAACTGGCCGCCGCTGCTGCTGCCGCCAGCGCGGCGCGAGAAGAAGCTTGCGAACAGATCGTCGGCGTCTCCAAAATCGGCAAAGCCGGCGCCGTTGTGATAGGCGCTGCCAGGGTCGCTCGAGGAGGCATAGTCTCGATAGTAGCTGCGGGGCGCCTGTTCGGCTCCCGTGACGTCGATCTCGCCACGATCGAAGCGACCGCGCTTCTCTTCGTCGCTCAGGATTTCATAGGCAGCAGAAATTTCCTTGAACTTCGCCTCGGCCTTCTTGTCGCCGGGGTTCAGGTCGGGGTGGAGCTTCTTGGCAAGCTTGCGGAATGCCCCCTGAATTTCCTTCTGGGTGGCATCCCGTTTCACGCCCAGAAGCTCGTATGGATCTTGGCTCATACATGTCTCCGTGTAAGGGCAGCGAATACTGCGGACTGGAATCCGCCTTGATATAGGTTGCCGGTCCGATGTCGGGGAGGGGAGGAGGGCAGCGTCCTGTCATTCGGCCTGAATTGGCGTGATGTTGTGCGAAGGCTGGCCATCCTGCCGGTCCCTTCGCGTCATGTGCAAGGAGAAGGTCGAGGCGAAGGCGGAAAACACGACGCGCCGTTGCCGAGATCACAATGCTATCAGCGCGCCACCGCCGCCGCCGCGCGGCTCAGCTTATGCCCCGGACTTTGCTTGCGATCGACGAGGACCGAGCATTTGGCGTGACGCACCACGCGGTCGACCACGGCCCCGAAAATATAGTCGGTAATATCTGCGACATGGGTTGAAAGGATGATAAGGTCCGCCTCTTTCTCCCGCGCGGCGGCCAAAAGCACCCTTGCCGCGCCACCGGTATGGACCTCGACCAGGGCAGGGATCTTCATCTGTCGGCAGAGCAAGGTCAGCTTCTCCTCGGCATCCTTTATGACGGCGGTCTCGAAGTCTTCCGGCAGGCTCGCCGTCATGTAGTGCGGCATGGTTTCGACGGCGTGGATGACGAAGATCGAGCCATCCTCGTCGAGGAGGCCGGCTGCCTTGTTCAGGATGCGTTCGGCTGTTTCGCGAGGGCCATTGCCTATTGCGCAGACTATCGTTCGGTACATATCGGATCTACCCTCATCCGTCAGATGATTGTGCGATTTTAGCCTCCTGCATGGATCATACATTGACCGACATCAAGAAACGGTCCTGCATCAGATTTGATACGGAACAGGGGCGGCTGGGCCAGATCGCTCACGTCACCGTCACGCAGCAGACGAATGTCGCCATCGCCATCAGGCTTTCGCCTGAGGAGGTGCGGTGGCTTGAGAGGCGGCTGGTCTGGGAACGAACCGTAACAATGACTGCTCTCGTCAAGGAGCTCCTGGAAGGGAGAACTTCTGGCCGTTCGGATGTGAGCGAGCTTGACAAGTGCGCTCGTCGATGAGAACAAAGAGCGAACCAACGGGAAGGTCACCATTCATGATACGTTTCGCGCCGAAGATAGAGCAGGACGCTGCCCCAGCAATCAAAATTGCAAAGCCGAACGCCAAGATACGATCCGACATCGAGCCATCGGACACTCCCACCACGACCGTTGAGAACGAAACCAACAGGATAGACGGCCAGGCTGCCACGACGACATCAGGACCTGCGGAGCCTGCCGCAAAACTCCTTGAGTTATCAGCGGACCTCCCCGCGAAAGGCAAAAAGCCGGGTTCCCGGAAGCGCAAAGAGGTAACAAGCCCCAAGCCGCTCGAAGTCAGCAAGCGGGGGCACGATCAAAGCGTTGGCGATTTGCTGCTCGACCTCTGACGATAGGCTTCGAGTACCCGTGCGGAAGGGCGTTTGCGCTTTTTTGTAATCCTGCCTGGATTTTTCAGGGCTCACGCCGCATCCGTAGAATGAGCCGCGATCAATTCCAGCTCGCAAAGCTCATCGATCGTCTGGCGCCGGCGGATAAGCCGGGAGTTCTCCCCGTCCATGAGATATTCGGCAGCGTGAAGCCGGCTGTTGTAGTTCGACGACATCGACGCGCCATAGGCACCCGCTTCGTGGAAAACGAGCAAGTCGCCGACCTCGGCAGGAGGGAGCGCACGCGTCTCGACCACGCCATCGGCCCCTTGCGTGAATACGTCGCCCGATTCGCAGAGCGGGCCAGCACCTGAGAGGGTCGGGCTGGTGGAAAATCCGGCCCGCTGCGCGCGATTGATTTCGCCGAGAGACACGGAGTCCACAAGCACACCTTCCTCACGCATGAGGGAGAGGATGTGGATGTTGGAGCACGCCTTCTGCGCATAGCGGATCACGTCGAAGGCGCCGAGCTGCCTTATCCGATCGCGGATCGTCGTGATTTCGAAGGGCAATCCTTTGTCAGCCTGTCGGCGATGGATAGCTACCGGCGGCAGATCGATCAGATTTTTCGAAACGCCGGCATCATGCGGTGCATGGTCATCGAGACCCACAGCGCGGCATCCGTCTGCTCCATGGTACGGGAGGGAATCGGCCTGGCGATCGTCAATCCCCTGACGGCCCTGGACTATGCCGGCCACGGCCTACATCTTCGCCGGGTGTCATTCTCTATCCCGTTTTCCGTCAACATCGTGCGCCCGATCCATCGGCCGCAATCGCAACTGGTCGAGGTTTTCCGGGCCGAATTGGCGAGGCAAGCAGGGCTGATCGAAGCCCGGCTTGCCACGCTCATCGATTCTCGATGACTTCGTGAAGGCGTATGGGATAGCGGCGTGTTACCGATGCCCCGTCACACGTCATCAGTTCAGCACCGGCTCGCCGGCAGTGATGCGCTGCTCGCCTTCGTCAAACAGGTGGACGCTATCATGGAGCGGAGCGATCCGCAGCACATCGCCGGGGGCTGCCCTGATCCGCTCCCGGAAGACGCAGCTGATCGTCTGCGTGCCGAGACGGGCAACCACCAATGTCTCGGACCCCGTCGGCTCGACAACGGCGGTTGTCACCTCGATGCCGTTGGGGTCGAGTGTGATGTGCTCGGGGCGAATGCCGTAGGTGACGGCACCGGACGGGCGCCGTTCGCTCGGCAGGATAAGCCCGTCTTCGGTCCGGAAGCCTTCATTCGTCATGCTTCCCTTGATGAAGTTCATCGCTGGGGAGCCGATGAACCCGGCAACGAAGAGATTGCTCGGGCGATCGTAGAGTTCGAGCGGCGAGCCCGACTGCTCGATCACGCCGTCCTTCATCACGACGATCTTGTCTGCCATCGTCATCGCCTCGATCTGGTCGTGCGTGACATAGATCGTCGTGGTCTTCAGCCGCTGATGCAGCTCCTTGATCTCGGATCGCATCTGGACACGGAGCTTGGCATCGAGGTTTGACAGGGGTTCGTCGAAGAGGAAGACGGCGGGATCGCGAACGATTGCGCGACCCATGGCAACACGCTGCCGCTGGCCGCCCGACAGCTGCTTCGGATAGCGCTCCAGGAGCGCCTCCAGGCCGAGGATCTTGGCGGCATTGCCGACACGCTGCTCGATCTCTGTCTTCGGCATGCGCTTCAGCCGCAGCGAGAAGCCCATATTCTTGGCGACCGTCATATGCGGGTAAAGCGCATAGTTCTGGAACACCATGGCGATGTCGCGATCCTTCGGTGCCAGCTCGTTGACGATATGCTTGCCGATCTGGATCTCGCCCGAGCTGATGTCTTCCAGACCGGCGATCATTCTGAGAAGGGTGGATTTGCCGCAGCCGGAAGGGCCGACGAGGACGACGAACTCGCCATCGCGGATATCGACTGAAACACCTTTGATGGCTTTGAACGCGCCATAGTCCTTGCGCGCATTGTTCACTCTAACATGAGCCATTTTCGTCCTCCCCGGTCGCGCTCAAAGCTTGTTCAACACGTTTCTGAGGTAGGCGAGCCCAAGGCGTTCACCTTCTTTTCGCGCCTCGAGATCCTTGCCCGGCCATCCATAGGCGGCGTCCTCGTGCTCGATCGAAAGGGTGCCGTTGAAGCCGTTGGTCCGTGCCTGACGCAGGAAGCGCGGCCAGTCGAGAAGGCCGTGGCCCGGCAGCTTGTATTGCCACCAGCCCTTGCCGTGATAGCCGACCGCTTGTTGTCTGGCCGCATCGATTGCGGTGTCCTTGGCGTGGAGAATGGCGATGCGGTCCTTGACCGCGTCCATGGCGGCATAGGGATCGACGCCGATGCGGATGAGGTGCGAAGGATCGAATTCGAGACCGAAGCGCCGGTCGGGTATGCGCCTGAAGAGTTCCTGCCACCCGTTCGGCGTGGTTCCGACGAAATTATCCTTGGGCCCCGGCCAGTTTTCGATCGCGAAGACCAGGCCGCTTGACGTCGTCTTGTCAATCAGCCGGTTGGCGAAATCGGCAAAATCATCGTAATTGGCTTCGTCGTCAGCATTGTCGTTACGTCCGGGAAAGATCACGAAGATCGGCACGCCCGCTTCGCCGATCGCCTCGGCAAATTCCTCCGTGCGGGCGCGAAGTTCGCCGCGTTTGCCGCTGTCGGCATCGAGCTGATTGCCGAAATAGGTGACCGAGGAGACGAAGAGGTTTTGGTCGCGGGCAAGTGCCACCGCAGCCTGCACCTTGTCCGGCGTCTTGATATGGCCGCCGACATCGATTTCGATTGCGTCGAAACCGGCCGAAGCAGCGAAATTCACCACTTCTTCTAGCGGCCGGTCGTTGAATGTCGACGTATAAAAACCAATCCTCATCAATATCCTCCCAGCGGCCTTGCCGGCTGTTTCAGTTGTTCAGGCGATCCATGAATTTGAGGGGCGAACGGGTGCGTTGAACGGCGTCCGCGGATGCCAGCATCAGCGCCGCCGCCATCGGCATCGCCGCAGCACCGAGCGCCGAAGCGTCCTCGCCGATCGAGGCACGATGCAGCGAAGGCAGAGTGGTGTCTCCGGCCGTCAGATGTTCGTGAACGTAGCGGAGCAACTCGTCGATCATGCGGATCGGCAATCGGCCGCCGATGATGATGGCATCGGGATCGACGATCATGCCGATATGCTTGACCGCAACGGCAAGGTGAGCGCTCATTTCCTTCAGCCACTTCGACACCAGAGCCTTGCCACGTGCATCGAGTGTGAGAAGGTCCTGAGGCACGCTTGCATGGACGCCATGTTCGCCAAGAAACTTGTAGAGAAAAAACATCGTCACCATCTCACCGAGAAGGTCGACCTTCGGAGCGGTCTTGTCCCGGTCGTCGGCAATCGGCAGCCATCCGATTTCGCCGCTCAGCGCCATGGCGCCGCGGTGGCCGTTGCCGTCGAGAACGAGCCCTCCGCCGAGACAGGCATTGATGGCGATATAAAAGAAACTGCGGCTTTCCGCCCCGAGGCCGTAGTCAAGCTCGGCAAGTGCTGCGGCATTGGTCTCATTTTCGATGAAGACCGGATGCTGGGTCAGGTTTTCGATTGCTGCGCGTACGTCGAATTCCATCCATTCCGAATAATCGTCGGGCATGCCGAGGAAAGGGATCTCTCCGAGCCAGTCGGGCATGGCGAGCCCGATGCCGGCCAGGTGCGCGTCGTCGATCAGGCGGCTTCGCTGGAAATGCGATATCGCATCGGCCGTCAGCTGCATGAATTCGGCGGGCCGCACGTAGCGCTTTTCGTGGTGGACGCGGGCGCGTACGTTGCCGACGGCATCCACAGCCACAATCGTCAGGTGATCGCGATCGATGTTGATGCCGATTGCAAAGAACGCATCGGGGTTGATCTCGAGCTCGATTGCCGGCTGACCCCTCAGCCCATGTCGCCGGCGAGCTTCGATGATCAGGCCTTCGTCGAGCAGCCGATCGACGATTCGGGCGATCGCCGGCTTCGTGAAACCTGTCTGCCGGGCAATCTCGGCGCGCGAAATCGGCGCCTGCCGATGGATGCAGCGCAGCACGACGGCTCTGTTGTGCTCGCCCGCATCCTCGACATTGGCCCCCGTCAGGTCGGGAGACAGTCTGGCGCCGGTCGTCTGGTTCATGGGTTGGGATCCTCTATCAGCCACGGACACGCAAACCGACTTTACCCCTTCACCGCACCACTGGTCATGGCGCCAAGGATCAGCCGCTGAAGCGACAGGAACGCCACGATCGCCGGTACGACGGAGATCAGGCAGGCGGCCGCAAGCAGCTGGATGGACGAGTCGGTCTGCATGCCACGGAAGTTAAAGATCCCGACGCCGATCGGCATCAGATTGTTTTGCGTGAGCAGAAGAAAAGGCACGAGGAATTGCGACCAGCCGGCAATCACAGTGATGATGAAGACGGAAGCAATACCCGGCGCCGATAGCGGCAGGACGATCCGCCAGAAGACCGAGAACCGATTGCATCCGTCGATCATCGCAGCCTCGTCGAGACTGCGCGGAATGCCGTCTATCGTGCTCTTCAGCAGCCATGTTGCAAGCGGCACACCGAGGGCAATATAGACCATTGTCACCGCAAAATGCGTATCGAGCAGGCCGAGACGGTTCATGTAGCGGTAGAGCGGCACCATGATGACTAGCGGCGAGATCATCTGGAACAACAAAAGCCCCATCATCGACAGGCCCTTGCCCCTGAACTGGAAGCGGGAGAATGCGTAGGCTGCGGGAAGGGCGACGACCAGAACACCGAAACCGCTGAAGGCGGCGAGCTTCAAGCCGTTCCAGAGGTAGATCGGGAAGTAGCTGTTGTTGAGGACGGTGACGAAATTATCGATGGTCGGATTGTGCGGGATGTAGCGCGCCACACCACGATAGATTTCGCGCCTGTCGCGCAAGGCCATCGATAAGAGATAGCTGAGGGGACCGGCGAAGAAGATGAACATCGCCAGCATGAAGAGATAGCTCAGGAAATCGCCGAAGCGCGTGCCGGTGCGCCTGCTCATTGCTCTTCCTCCTTCGGCAGGAACGATGCGTAAACGAAGGCAAGTCCGAGACTGATGATCAGCATCAGCACGGAGAGCACACTTCCGCCGGAAAGGTCGTAATTGCGGAAGACGATGTTGAACACATAGAGCGAGATCACTTCGGTCGCGCGCCCCGGTCCGCCGCCCGTCAACGTGATGATCGCGTCGAAAGTGTTGAGCGTCATGATCGTGATGAGGATCATGTTGACGAGCATGGCTGCGCGCAGCTGGGGGAGGGTGATGAAGAGGAACTGTTGCGGGCCCGTTGCGCCGTCGACATCTGCCGCCTCATAGAGCGAGGGGTCAATCGATTTGAGGGCTGCATACATGACCACCATCGAGAAGGCCGTGCCGCGCCAGATGTTCGAGATCAGCGCTGACCACGGCGCAATCGCGGGGTCGGAAAGCCAGGCGACCGTCGGCAGGTGCATGAGCCGCAGGATGCTGTTCAGCGCACCGTAGGGGGCTTCGGAAAACAGCATCTGCCAGATGATGCCGCCGGCAATCCCGGGCACCACCCAGGCGATGAGTGCCGTGGTGCGCAGGACGGTCGTGCCGTACAGGCCGCGTTTCTCGCCTCTGATGACGACGACGGCGACGGCGAGACCAAATATCTGCTGTCCGACGACGCTGCCGCCGACGAAGATAAGGGTCGCCCACATGATGTCGGGCAGCTGCGGCGAGCTCAGCGCATTCGATATCGTGCCGAGCGTATAGACCGGATTGTCGCCGATCAGCGTCGCATTGGTGAACGACAGACGGAACACGTCGATCACAGGGTAGAGATAGAAGATGCCGATGACGATGATCACAGGCATGATCCAGGGCAATGGTGCCCCGGCAAAACGGCGCATGAACGATCTGCTGTGAGGCGGGCTGGCAGCCTCGATGGCAATGGGGCTCATTGGGCTTCTCTGTCCGGGTTTGACATGACCGGCGACGCCCGTCGTGGGCGCCGCCGCGATCTCAATCGTTAGAGACGCTTGTAAGCCTCCATCGTCGCGTTGAACGCGGCGTCCAGAGCCTCTTCCGGCTTCTTGGTGCCTGAGAGAACGTCACCCATCATGATCTGGATCTGGTTGGAGATTTCCGGATAGATCGGGGCGCCCGGGCGGGCCTGACCATTAACGAGAGCCCCGGCAAAGGTCTTGTTGGCTTCGGTCGCGAAGACATCGTACTTGTCGAAGAGCGACTTGCGCGTCGGCAGCTGCTGCTGCAAGGCGTTGGCCGGTCCCATATAGACCTCGCGGGCAAGGTTGGCGCACATCTCCACCTTGTCCTTGTCTTTGCTGAACGAGGCGATCGTCCATCCGCCGGTGCCTGTGGAGCGCTGGTCGGCGGTCGGGCCGGGGATCGGCGAGAAGGTCCAGTTCTTGAACTCGTCCTCGTCGAGCGTGACCTTCAGCTGGGCATATTGCCAGTTGCCGCCGATGAAGAGTGCCGTGGTTCCGGCTGCCGCGGCGGCGTTGAGGTCGTCATAGTTGCCGATGGTGGTCACGCGTTTGGGTGCTGCACCGGAATCAACGAGGTCCTTGTAGTAGGTCAGGGCTTTTAAGAATTTCTCCTTGTTTTCGCCCTCACCGAAGATCGGCTTGCCGGAATCGTCGACGAGCTTACCGCCGAGCGCCCAATAGTTGGCCAGCCAGTCGAAAGTGGACCCTTCGTAACGGCCGGCGTTGAAGAGGATACCTTCCATGCCCTGCTCGACGGAGGAAAGCCCGGCCTTCTTCAGGTCATCCCAGGTCTGCGGCGCATCGGCAACGATGGACTTGTTGCGGTAGAGCACGCGAAGGTCCGTATCCCACCACCATGCACGGATCGTCTGATCCTTGTCGGTAATGCCACTGCGAATGAAGGGGAACAGGTCGGCGACCTCTTCCTTCGAGAAGTAAGGCGTGAAGTCGGCGAGCACATGGTTGACCATGAACTGCGAGAGCACGAAGGAGTCGACCGCGGCGCAATCCGGAGCGTTACCGGCCTTAGCCTGTTCCAGCATCTTGGCCTGTTCGGTACCGATGTCGGCCGACATGAACTGCATCTGCAGTTTCCAGTCGGGATGCTTCTTGATGAAATCGACGAAGAGTTTCTGATAGCCTTCGGCAATTGCCGGGTCGGCGTTGTTGGGGCTGTCGTTCGTGAGCCGGACGACAAGGGTTTTTGGCGCATCGGCAGCGCCGATCCTGTCCTTTGTCGCAAGCTCCTGGGCAAATGCGGTAGGCACTGAAAATAACATTGTGCTCAGCGCTAATGCGCTGATGAACGCTCTCTTCATGATGGGTCTCCTCCCCATTTTAAACGGATACAGCCTGGTGGTCAGTTGACCTCTCCTCATTTCCATGCTGCATTAATTAGATTAAGTTACTTTGATTTGATGTCAAGCCGCAGCTTGGGAGGATTGAGATGCCGGCGACATTCAACACAAGTTAGCGGACCGCAGCCGCATTTCCCGATCACAAAAATCGAGCCATTTCGGGTATTCGCGATGGCACGGTGAGGTTTTGCCTCGGCTACGTGAAGGTGGCCGAACCTGACATCTATGGAGGATCAGATGCGCTTACTCATTCTCGGCACTGGCGGAATGGCCAATCAGCATGCCGCAAATTTCAAGGCGATCGAAGGCGTGAGCGTCGTGGGCGGGGTCGATGTCGTACCCGAGCGACTGGCGGCCTTTTGTTCTGAACATGGCATCCCCAATCACTTCAGCACGCTCGAGGAAGCCCTTGCCTGGGGCGAGTTCGATGCCGTTGCCAATGTTACGCCCGACCGCATCCACCATCCGACGACGCTTCAGGCGATTGCTGCGGGCAAACATGTCTTCTGCGAAAAGCCGCTTGCGACCGATGCCATCAAGGCGATGGAAATGACGGATGCCATCGAGAAAGCCGGCAAGGTCGGCATGGTCAACTTCACCTATCGCAATTCGCCCGCCCTGCAGAAGGGCCGGCAGATGGTGCTTGCCGGTGAAATCGGCGAGATCAGGCATGTCGAGGCGTCGCATCTGCAGAGCTGGCTTGTGGGGCGTCATTGGGGCGACTGGAAGAGCGAGAGCAAATGGCTCTGGCGCCTCAGCAAGAAACATGGGTCGAACGGCGCGCTCGGCGATATCGGCATCCATATCGTCGATTTTGCGTCCTATGGTTCGGGGCTCGATGTCGCCCATGTCTTCGCGCGGTTGAAGACTTTCAACAAGGCGCCGGGCGACAAGATCGGCGAATATGATCTCGATGCGAATGACAGCTTCACAATGAATGTCGACTTCACGACGGGTGCGATCGGCACAATCCAGGCGACGCGAACCGCGGCCGGCCAGATGGATCAGCTGCGTCTCAGGGTCTATGGCGAGACCGGTTCGATCGAGATGATCTACGACACCGGAAAGTCGACGCTTCGCGCCTGCCTCGGCGAAGATGTTCACACCGCAACATGGCGCGACATCCCCTTCGATCCGGTGGAAACGAATTATCAGCGCTTCGTGCAGGCCGTCAGGGCAGGCAGAACGCAGGAACCCTCGTTCCGCAGGGCGGCGAATATCCAGAAAGTGCTCGACAAGGCGCTTGCCTCGGATGTCAGCCACACGGACGAGGCGCTTGCCTGATTCGATACTAGGACGTCAGGCGGAAACCGGTGGCAGCAGGGTGTTAAGGAAGGGCAGCAGTGCCGCCCCCAGCGCCACGCCGCCGCCGCTGAAGCTTGCCGGCTTCATCGGCGAAATCCACGGTGTCAGGAAGGGTCGCTTGGATGTGTCGCGGCGCTCGACGGAGAGCTGGTGGATCAGTGCTTCGATGACGCTTCGCGGCAGGTCGCCGCCGATCATGATGACACCAGGCGCGATAAAGCCGGCCATGGCGATGATCGGGTCGAGCAGGTGGCTTGCAGCATCGCGGATCCACTGTGTCAACTGAGGGGAGGACGGCTCTTCGCCCGAAATGAGGCGCTTGAACTCGTCATCGCTGACCAGTGCGCGCAGCGCGCCGAAACCGACCACCGTGTTCAGCCGGACATTGTCTGGGCCGGTGAGCATCTCACCGATGCTGCCTGCGCGTCCGTGGACGCCCGAATAAGGAATGCCGCGAACGAGGAAGCCGGCCTGGACATCTTCGTCGATGATGATCATCGCCAGTCCGCCTTCGGGGGCAGGCGCGCCGATGGTACGTTCGGCCAGCAGGCTTGCGGTGCACTCGTTCTCCACGTGACTGACGGGAAGCGTAGAGGCTGCGTCGAGCTCATCGCTTTCCTGCGCGGTCCAGTCGTTTGACCCGATCCCCAGGCCGATGATCGGCATGCCGGCATGCCGGGCGATCATCTTCTGGGTGGCTGAAAGAATTGACGGGACGCGCGCTGCCGCGTCGAGTGGAAAGTAGTCCCGATCGTGGACCTGGCCGCTGAGGTCGATAAGGACGGCTTCGCCTCGGCTCTGGCGAAGCCTGATGCCGATCGAGAATGCCCCATCAGGGCGCAAGGCAAATTCGCTGGCGGTCGCGCTGTTGCCGGCGCCGTTGCGGCGGTGCGACGTCACCAACCCTCCCTCGCTGAGGCGGCGCAGAATATTGGTGATGCCCGGCCCGGTAAGCCCGGAATGCTGGCCGAGTTCCATGCGGGTCAATGGACCGTGCCGGCGGATAGCCTCCAGAATGACGCGGATATTTCTGTCGGCGATTTCTCCCGATCGCAGACCGATTGTTTTACCCCGCGTAACGGCCGTTTCCTCTGTCTGACGTCGCCGCGGCCCGGATCGAAGATACCGCATAACCGTCTTCCCTAAGCACCTCGATGCTTGTGTATCACAGGTAAAACTCTCGCAACCTATTTCTTGTGCGCTTGACTGCAAAACAAAGTTACTTAATCTAAGGGATGCCACGCGCCTCGGTTGGAGGAGACGGGACACCGTGGCTGCGGCCTATTTGCGCGACCAGGTTTTCTCCCCACCCGTCACTTGCTTATTTTCCAATAGGACCCGCCATGTCTCTCACCATTGCCCAACGCCTCGATCGCCTGAAGGTTCGCACAGCCGAGCTCGCTCACTGGCGCGACAGGCAAAGCATCGTGATCGACGGCTGGACCTTCGACGGCGAGCCGATCGCCCATGATCAGGACTGGCCGCACCGCAAGGGGACGGTGCATTTCGCGGCATCGGCCACAGTGCCGCGCGACTGGCCAATCGAAAAGGTTCGCCTGCAGCTCGATCTCGGCGGCGAGAGCCTGATCACGCTGCACTATTCCGGCGGCCAGGCAGAGACATTCGGGCTCGACCCCTATCATCAGGAGTTTCCGATCAAAGCCAGGGAATTCTCGATTACCACTGACAGCGTTGCCCGCTTTCCCTTCGGTGAGCCGAACCGGGCACCGAAGCTCAACAAGGCGCGGCTGATCTGGCTGGACGAACCGGTCCACAGGTTGCACCTCCTGTTGCGGCAGATCGGCGAGGCTGCCGACGTGCTCGAAAGCCATGAGGTCGTGCCGCACCTGATCGAGGCGGCCGAACAGTCGCTGCGCAGCCTCGACTGGCCTTCGGACACGTCAGCCTATATTTCACGCACAGCCGGTGCGGTGATGCAGCAGAAGATCTGGGAACTGCCGGAGCTTGAGGCAAACCCGGCCGGCCTTAATGAAGCGCAGAGCGCTTCGGCCGGTGCCGCCTATGATCAGCTGATCGCGCGATTGAAAGAGCTTCAGAAGCGTTTTCCGCCGAACGGTGAACTGCTGCTGACCGGCCATGCCCATATCGACCTCGCATGGCTTTGGCCCTACGACGAGACGCGTCGGAAGATGCGTCGCACCTTCAACACCGCGCTCTCGCTGATGGAACGGTCGGACGACTTCCGGTTCAATCAATCGACCGCCCATTATTATGCGCAGATGGAAGAGGATGATCCCGACCTTCTCGAACGGATCAAGAAGAAGGTCGCCGAGGGCAAGTGGGAAACTGTCGGCGGCATGTGGGTCGAACCCGACACCAACATGCCAACGGGTGAGAGCCTTGCGCGGCAGGTACTGTACGGACAGCGCTATTTCGAGAAACACTTCGGCCTGCGCCACACGGTCTGCTGGCTGCCGGACTGCTTCGGCTTTTCCGGGGCCTTGCCGCAGATCCTCCAGCTTGGGGGGATCGACAGTTTCTTCACGATCAAGGTGAACTGGAGCGAGACCAATCATATCCCATCCGACTTGTTCTGGTGGAAGGGGCTCGATGGAAGCAAGGTTCTGACCCATACTTTCGACAACCCGATGCATGGCTACAACGGTTTCGTGCAGCCGGATTGCTTCGTGCCGACCTGGAAGAATTTCCGCGGCAAGACGCAGCATGACACATCGCTGCTCGCTGTCGGCTACGGTGATGGCGGTGGTGGCGTGACACCCGAAATGGTCGAACGCGAAGTGCAACTGCGCGACTTCCCGGCAATCCCGAGCGCACGTTGGGGCACGGTGAAGGGCTTTTACGAAGAGGCCCACCGCACTGCGGCGCAAAAAGAGCTTCCCGTCTGGGACGGGGAAATCTACCTCGAACTGCACCGCGCGACGCTGACGTCGCAAAGCGGCGTCAAGCGCAAGCACCGGCAGGCCGAGCGGTCGCTGATTACGGCCGAGACGATCGCTTCGCTCGCGCATCTCTTGGGTGCCGGCAAACCACAAAGCCTGGAAGCGGATTGGCGCGTCGTCCTGAAGAACGAATTCCACGACATCCTGCCGGGCTCAAGCATCCGCGAAGTCTATATCGACGCCGAGCGGGAGCTCGACGGCGTCATCGACAATGCCGAGGCGGAGAAGGCCAAGTCTCTGAAGACGCTATCAGCTCAACTTCCGGCAGGTGGGGTGACGGATGCGTTGATTGCCGTCAACCCGTCGCTTGCGCCGCGGCCGCTGACCGCCAAGCTTTCCGATGGGACGGTCCTGTCATCTGCCGAAATCGTCGCGCCTCTTTCCGTTGCGGTCTTTGATCGCAAGACCCTCAAGCCCGCCGGCGTGCTGAAAGCCGATACGCGCAGCCTCGAAAACGAGCATCTGTCTGTTGTCATCGGCAAGGATGGCGCCGTTTCAAGCCTCGTTCACAAGGCAACGGCCAGGGAGGCGATCGAAGGAGCTGCAAATCAGCTCTGGGTCTATCCGGCCGACAAACCTCGCAATTGGGACGCCTGGGACGTCGATGCCGACTATGCCGAAAAGGCTGTCCGCCTCGACAGGCCCGAGAGCATCACACTTGCCGAACAGGGGCCACATCGTGCCGCGATCCGCGTCGTTTACCGATACCGAAACTCGACGGTCACCCAGCTTTACGTGCTGACGGCCAATGCCCGCAGGCTCGATATCGAGACGACCATCGACTGGCATGACCGGCGTACTCTGCTCAGAACGCTGAACCCGGTCGCCGTGCGTTCACGCACAGCCACCTTCGAATGCGCCTTCGGTATCGTCGAGCGGCAAACGCATACGAACACGTCCTGGGAGCAGGCAATGTTTGAAGCCGCCGCACATCGTTTTGTCGATCTCAGCGAACCGGGTTTCGGCGTCGCTCTGCTCAACAATGCCAAATACGGGCACAGTGCGCGCGGCAATGTCATCGGCATGAGCCTCGTGCGCTCGCCGATCTATCCCGATCCACTCGCCGATGAAGGCGAGCAGAACTTCACCTACGCGCTGATGCCGCATGAGGGCGCCTGGCATGAAGGCCATGTCCTCCAGGAAGCGATCGATCTCAATCAGCCGCTCGTCACCATCGAGGCCAGTGGCCTCTCGGCAGGCACGCTGTCGCCTCTCGGCGTCGAAGGCATACCGGTCGCCTTTTCGGGACTGAAACCGGCGGAGGAGGGAGAAGGCCTTATCCTGCGGCTTTACGAACCGGCGGGCCGGCGCGGCCGTCTTTCGCTCGCCTTGCCCTCGGGCTGGCAGGCTTCGGGACCTCTGAACATCCTCGAAGAGCCGATCGAGCGTGCAGGGCCTGCCGACATCATGCCGTTTGAAATTCGGACCTGGAGGCTGCAGCGAAGCTAATCGCGTCAGTATCTGGAAAGTTGTCGCTACGCGTTCCGACCCCATTGTCGATCGCTCCCGGGAAAAGTTTCAACATGTCGCAGTGGCCCGGCTCGCGCCGGGCCCTATCTTCCGATTGGTCTTTCACCAGCTCCCGAGGAAACGATCATGACGGAATCCGTGAAGTCCGTACCTGCGCCCCGCGATCAGCACCTGCGCGACATGGCCAATTGCATTCGCTTCCTCTCGATGGACGCCGTCGAGAAGGCCAAGAGCGGACACCCCGGCATGCCGATGGGCATGGCCGACATTGCTGTCGTGCTCTTTTCCGACTTCCTGAAATTCGATGCCGAAGACCCCTACTGGTTCGATCGGGACCGTTTCCTGATCTCCAACGGGCACGGCTCGATGCTGCTCTACAGCCTGCTCTATCTGACCGGCTACCGGGATATGACGATCGACCAGATCGAAAACTTTCGTCAGGTCGACAGTAAGACGGCCGGTCATCCCGAATATCGCCATGCCACGGGCATCGAGACGACCACGGGTCCGCTCGGACAAGGCATTGCCAATTCGGTTGGTTTCGCACTTGCCGAGCGCATCATGAACGCCAGGTTTGGTGACGATCTTTCAAACCACTACACCTATGTCTTCCTCGGCGACGGATGCCTGATGGAAGGCATCAGCCAGGAGGCCATATCGCTTGCGGGCCACTTGAAGCTCGGCAAGCTGATCGCGTTCTGGGACAACAATTCGATATCGATCGACGGAGCCACAAGTCTGGCGGAATCCGACGATCAGCCGGCGCGGTTCCGCGCATCGAACTGGCATGTGCAGGAGATCGATGGACACGATACTGACGCCATCCGAAACGCGATCGTCGAAGCCCAACGGATCACCGATCGCCCGTCGCTGATTGCCTGCAAAACCATCATCGGCTTCGGCTTTCCGACCCGCGCCGGCACGCAGAAAGCCCACAGTGATGCTCCAGGTGAAGAGGAGATCGCTGGCGCCCGCAAACTTCTCGACTGGAACGCACCACCCTTCGAGATCCCGTCCGACCTTTTGGACGACTGGAGAAAGATCGGCGCCAAGGGACGCAACACCCGGATGGCCTGGGCGGTTCGGGTCCAGACGGCGAAGGCGGATATCCGGGGGGAATTTGAACGCCGCATGAAAGGCGAGCTGCCCTCGGACTGGAGCAGAGCAATAGAGGCGGCAAAGCATGAGCTTCTGTCCGCTGAAAAGGACCTGGCAACAAGGCAGGCGAGCGGGATTGTTCTCAACCACCTTGCTGAGACCATCCCCGAGCTCATCGGCGGATCGGCGGACCTGACACCGTCGAACAACACGAAGGCCAAATCCATGATCGAGATTGCGCCCGGTCAGTATAATGGATCCTATGTCCATTACGGCGTGCGCGAACATGGGATGGCGGCTGCCATCAACGGCATTGCCCTTCATGGCGGGTTGATCCCTTATGGCGGCACCTTCCTGACCTTTTCCGATTACGCCCGGCCGTCAATCCGGCTGGCGGCGATGATGGCGGTGCGTTCGATCTTCGTGATGACCCATGATTCGATCGGTCTCGGCGAGGATGGTCCAACCCACCAGCCTGTCGAACATCTGACGGCCCTGCGCGCCATTCCAGGTCTTGCCGTGTTCCGTCCGGGCGACCCGATCGAGACGGCCGAATGCTGGCAGGCAATCCTTGATGCTCCGCGGCAAGCAGCCTTGATCGCACTGTCCCGCCAGCCCATGCCGCTTCTGAGAAAGGAGCCTGGCTCTCTCAACCTGTCGGCAAGGGGCGGATACGTTCTGCTTGAGGCTGAGGGTGGCGCTCGCGAGCTGACGATCATGTCGACCGGATCGGAATTGCACCTTGCCGTCGAGGCAAGGGCGAAGCTCCAGGCGGAAGGCATTCCAACCGCGGTCGTCTCCATGCCGTGCCGCCTGCTGTTTGAGGCACAGGCACCGGACTATAAGCGTGAGGTTCTCGGAGACGGAACTGCGCGTGTCGCGGTGGAAGCTGCCGTCCAGGATAGCTGGGACCGATATCTCGGGCTCGACGGCCGGTTCGTCGGCATGCACAGCTTCGGCGCGTCGGGCAAGATCGACGACGTCTACAAGAAGTTCGACATCACCACGGACGCCGTTGTGAAAGCCGCGCAAGGGGCACTGGGTTTCCGTCGTCGATGAGTGATCGGCAATCGCGGACGGCTTGCGGTCTCTAACTGCTCATGGGTGCAGCCGAAGCTCCTGCGGCTGCCCTTGGCCACGCCCTCATGTGACGCGAAGTCCGGCTCTAGCCGGCGCGGCGCGTGGGTTGGTAGCCCCTGCTGCCGTCGAGAAGCGTGCGTGTATAGGAATGTTCGACATTTCCGCTGAGCAAAGCCTCTCTTGAAGCGATCTCCACGAACATCCCGCCCTGCATGACGGCGACGCGATTGCACAGATGAGCAATCACAGCCATATCGTGGCTGACGAGAATGTAGGTCAGTTTTTCCCTTTCGCGCAGGTCCTTCAGCAGATTGAGGATCTCGGCCTGGATGGACACGTCGAGTGCGGATGTCGGCTCGTCGAGGAGAAGCACACGCGGCTTCAGTATCAGGGCACGTGCGATTGCGACACGCTGGCGCTGACCGCCCGAGAGCTGATGCGGAAAACGATGATAGAAGGATGGGGGCAGGCCGACGTCACGCAACACCTGTTCTACGCGCTCCCTGTGCCGGTCGACGCCATGGATTTCAAGGGGTTCGAGGAGCGTGCGGCCGATCGTGTGACGCGGGTGAAGCGAGCCGAATGGGTCCTGGAAGACCATCTGCTGCTTGGCGAGCTGCGATTTTGAGCGATTGGCGGTGATTGCCTCTCCGTCGATCGCAATCGAGCCATCCCATGCTTTGATCCTGCCGGCCAACGCGCCGAGAACAGTGGATTTGCCGCATCCGCTTTCCCCGACGAGGCCGAACGTCTCGCCCGGAGCAACGTCGAAGGAAACATCCTTGACCACCTGTTTGGCGGAGTGGCCGCTGCCGAAGGAAACGGCAAGATTTTTGACTGACATCATCATGCTCATGCCTCCGCCCAGCTCGGGTCTCGCCCTAGGACCTCAAGGCGGTCTCGAGGGTGGTCGAGGCTCGGCAACGCCTGCAAGAGACCCCGTGTGTAAGGATGGGTTGCCTCTTCGAGCTTTGCGGCTTCAAGCTCTTCGACGATACGCCCGGCATACATGATGATCACTCGATCGCAGAAGCTCTTCACCAGGTTGAGATCGTGGGAAATGAAGATCAGCCCGATGTTGCGCTCGGTGATCAGGTCGTCGAGGATCGACAGGACCTGCTGGCGCACGGTTACGTCGAGAGCCGAGGTCGGCTCGTCGGCGATGATCAGCGATGGGGAGGAAATCAGCATCATCGAGATCATGATGCGCTGTCCCATGCCGCCCGAGACTTCATGCGGATAAAGGTTGAAGACGCGCTCCGGATCGCGAATGTTGACCCGTTCCAGCATGGCGAGTGTGCGTTTGCGCGCCTCGCGGCGGCTGACGCGTTCATGCAGGATGACGGTTTCGGCGATCTGCTCGCCGACCGTCATGACCGGGTTGAGCGAATATTTCGGGTCCTGCAGGATCATCGAAATGCGCCGCCCTCGGATCGAGCGCATATCGGCCTCGCTTGCTCGCACGAGATCGACATTCTCGAAGCGCATTTCGTCGGCAACCACTTTGGCGGTCGCCGGCTGCAGCCGCATAATGGCGCGTCCGGTCGTGCTCTTTCCGGAGCCGGATTCGCCGATGATGCCGACTTTCTCACGCCCGACGGTGAACGAGACGTTCTTCACGGCCGTGACGACGCCCGACAGGGTCGGGAACTGGACCGACATGTTTTTGACCGAAAGGATCGGCTGGGATTGATCAGGCATTTCGGGGATCCATGATGTCGCGCAGGCCGTCGCCCAGCAGATTGAAGGCAAGGCTGACCACGAGGATTGCGATGCCCGGAACAGTCGTCAGCCACCAGGCGTCGAGCAGATATTGCCGGCCCGACGCTGCCATTGCACCCCATTCGGGCATCGGCGGCTGGGCGCCGAGACCGAGGAAACCGAGGCCGGCCGCCGTCAGGATGACGCTCGACATGTTGAGCGTCAGTCGGATGATGATCGAGGGAGCACAGAGCGGCACGATGTGATGGAGCAGGATGCGGCCCATGCCGGCGCCCTGCAGCTCGGCGGCGACCACGAAGTCGGCGGCGCGGAACGTCAATGTTTCGGCGCGCGCCAGGCGGGCAATCGGCGGCCACACGGTCAGCGCAATGGCGATGACGGCATTCTCAATCCCAGGTCCGAGCGCCGCAGAAAAGGCGAGTGCGAGAACGAGGCTCGGGAAGGACAGGAAGATATCGGTGATGCGCATCAACACGACATCGACCCAGCCGCCGAGATAGCCGGCAGTGGCACCGATCACAAAGCCGATCGGCGCCACGATGACCGTCACCAGGATGCTGATATAGAGCGTTGTGCGTGCGCCATAGACGAGACGCGAATAGACGTCGCGGCCGAACTCATCGGTTCCGAACCAGTTCGCGGCAGATGGCGGCTTCAGCGCCATCGTCAGATCCTGGGCAATGGGGTCGTAGTTGGCGAGCATCGGCGCGAAGGCGGCGACCAGCACCAGCGCAAGCACAACCAAAAAACCCGCAAAAGCCAGCGGATTTGCAAGCAGGCTCAGCCACAGGACATAGGCCTTGTGGAAGCGTGCCTGCCGGGTCGAGGAAAATTCCTCGTTGATCAGCCAATTGTGGAGATCGTTGAAATAGCGTGTCGCCATGATGTCACCGGGTACGCGGATCGAGGAAGCGGTAGGCGATATCGGACAGCAGGTTGATGACGATCGAAATGATGCCGATCAGGAGCACGCTGCCAAGGATCGCGTTCATGTCCGCGAAGAAGAGAGCCGAGGTCAGATATTGCCCGAGGCCGGGCCAGGCAAAGACCGACTCGATGAGAACCGTGCCGTCAAGCAGGCCGCAATAGGCGAGTGCCACGATGGTCAGAAGCTGCACCCGGATATTGCGGAAGGCGTGTCGCCAGACGATGGCGCGCTGGCCGAGGCCCTTGGCTTTCGCCGTCAGCACATATTCCTGCCGAAGCTGTTCCAGCATGAAGCTGCGGCTCATGCGGCTGAGATAGGCCATGGCCGCATAACCGAGGATCAGGGCAGGGGCTGTGACATGCAGCAAGGCATCGCGGAAAACCTCCCATTCGCCGGCAATGATCGCATCGACGAGAATGGAGTTGGTCGGTCCTTCGACCAGCCCTTCATTATAGACGTCCAGTCGGCCGCTGCCGGGGATGAGCCCGAACTTGGCGTAAAAGACCAGGATGACGATGGTGCCGAGCCAGAAAATCGGCGTTGAATGCCCGAGCAGCCCGACGACACGCGCGAGATGATCGACCCATGTTCCCTTGCGAACAGCGGAGATGATACCGAGCGGAATGCCGAGGCCGGCGCCGATGATCGTTGCGAGCGTCGCAAGCTCCAGTGTCGCCGGGAAAACCCGGGCAAGATCACTTGCCACGGGGTTCTTGGTCACATGTGACTGGCCGAAGTTCAGGTGAGCGACATTGCCGAGATAGGTCGCGAACTGGACATAGAGCGGCTGGTCCAGCCCCATCTCCTTGTAGACCCGCTCATAGGTCGCCTGGTCGGCCTGGTCCCCGATCACGGCAATGACCGGATCAGCCGGGACCATGCGGCCGACGACGAAGGTGATGATCAGCAGGCCGAGCAGCGTCGTCAGGATAACGCTGAAGGATGTCGCCACCTTTCGCACTGCGTCGAGCACGGCTGCTCCGCCGCCCGATGCGGCCTCGGATGTTTGTGAAATGCTCACGTCATTCTCCCTTGGAGGAGGTCACTCGCCCTTGGAAACGGTGTCCCAGCGCGTCAGCCATGTCGAATGGCCGATATAGCCTTTGACTTCCTTGCGAACCGCCTTCGCGTCGGTGCGCAGGAAGGAGGTGATCAGCGGCGGAGACGATTCGAGATAGGCCTTGTTGATCTTCGCATAGAGATCGACCCGCTTCTGCTGATCCGTCTCGTGGGCGGCCGCAGTCACCATATCCTGAATATCCTTCGGCACATCCCAGGCGGTGCGCCAGGCATTCAGGCCCGTCAGCTTGGCGTCGTCGGAATTATTGGCATTGGTTGCATAGGACTGGAGAACCGCGTGAGGATCCGGCAGGCGTTCACCCGATCGCGCCGAAAAGATCTCGAATTCGCGCGTGCGGAACTTGCCGATATGATCGCCGCCCTGAAGATCGAGTTTGATGCCGGCCTTGGCGGCATTCGCCTGCAGGGACTGCGCAACCTCATATTCCGGAGTGACCGGCGTTGCGTAATAGACCTTCGAGAAACCATTCGGATAGCCGGCTTCGGCGAGCAGCTGCTTGGCCTTTTCGATGTCGAGCTTGTAGGGATTGACCTCGCTTGCACCCGGCAGGCCGGCCGGAATGATGGTCTGCTGCTTGATGCCGTAATATTTCATGACGGTGTTGGCGAGGCCGTCATAGTCGATCAGATATCGGAAGGCTTCGCGGACCTTGGGATTGGAAAGAACCTCGTCCTTCTGGTTCAGGGCGAGGTAATAGAAACCGAAACCCGGCGTCTTCTGGATGTCGGCCTTGCCGCCGGACTCGACGGCCGCAAGATCCGTGGAGGACAGACGGGTCGCGACATCGACGTCACCCGCCTCAAGCTGCAGGCGCTGGCCGGAGGATTCCGGCATATGGCGGAGAACGACACGCCGCATCTTGGGGGCGCCCTGCCAGTAATCCTTGTTGGCATCGGCGATCAGCAGATCATTGACGCGCCAGTTGCGCAGTGCATAAGGCCCCGAGCCGGCGTCGTTGGCCTGCAGGAACTCGCGCCCCATATCGCCGTCCTTTTCATGCTCGGCCAGGAACTTGCTGTCCAGGATCGAGGTCGAGAAGCTCGCCAGCGAATAGAGGATCAGGTTGGGGTTCCAGAGGCTGGGCGTCTGGAGGACTACGGTGGTGTCGTCGCTCGCCTTGATCAGATCGTCGACATTCTTGTCCGTAAAGCCCCATTGGCGAAGGTCGACGGATGGCGCGAGCCCTAACTTGACGAGACGCCGCAGCGACCACTCGACGTCCTTTGCCGTCAGCGGATTGCCGGAATGGAACTTGATGCCGGAGCGGATCTTGAATGTGAAGGTCTTGCCGTCCGGCGAGACGCTCCAGCGTTCGGCGACGCCCGGAGCCGGCTTGGTAATATCGTCGGCCGGCAACACGATCAGCCGCTCATAAAGGTTCGCGACAATTTCAGCCGCTTCCAATTGATTGATTTCGTTTGGATCGAGGCCGCGCATCGACGACATGTTCGTCGCGATGACCAGCTGGTCCTTCGGCGTGGCTGCGGCCGCAGCCAGTGGCATCATCAGGCTCACGGCAGCAAGCGCCGACGAGATCAATAGCCCGCGTCTTTGGATCTTCAATTTCTTCCTCCCAAGCATCTCTGCAAACACATCAGAGCGAATTTTGATATCGACATCGATCTGAAATCTGGTATATCAGATCTCACAAAACGATTTTGTCGTCAACGGGAGAATTTTCGGCTTATGGAAAATAAGATGGAGGGTGGGGCGGGCGACGACCGCATCGAAAAGATCGATCCGCGATTCCTGACGACCCTTCGTGATCATGTTCATAAGACGCTGCGGGCGGCGATCCTGTCCGGTCGCTTTCGCGCCGACGAGCGCGTCAACGAGCGCCAGCTCGCCGAGCAGCTTGGTGTTTCCACCACTCCGATCAAGGAGGCGCTCCGGCAGCTCGAGACCGAAGGACTGGTTGAAACCCTGCCGCGCCGTGGGGTCCTGATCCGGTTCAACGCCGGATGGGCGGAGGAAATGATCCTGGCTCGCGCTGCTCTGGAATCGATGATCGCGCATCTCGCCGCCAAGCGGATCACCAACGAAGAAGCTAGAAAGCTCAGCGATACGGTCGCATTGATGAAGGCGGCCACGGCCGATGGCGGTGCAGACGATCTCATTGCCCTGAACGAGACCTTTCACGAGCAGATCCACATCGCCTCGCGCTGCCAGTATCTCTCGCGCATGATCGAGCGCCAGCAATTCTATGACGCGAGCATTCGCCGCGTCATTCATTCCGACAACAAGGAGCGCGACAAGGCTCTCGCCGAGCATACCGCCATCGCTGCCGCCATCGTCTCGAACGACAGCGACAAGGCCGAGCGGGTGATGCGCGATCACGTCGTCCGCTCCGGCGAAACCTATCTCAACATCGTATTCAGGAAGAAAGAGGACATTTGACGTGACCGTGGGAATGGACAAGATTCGCAAGGCCCTGACGGGCATTTCCGGCGTTCCGGTGACCCCCTACAAGGCTGATGGCAGCATCGATCTCGCCAAGCTTTCCGCATTGATCGCGCGCCTCGCCAGCGCCCGGGTCCACAATCTGATGGCGGCCGGCAATACGGGCGAATTCTTCACCCTGACGATGGACGAGGTAAAAGCGGTCCATGCCGCCACGATCAAGGCTGCGGATGGCAAGGCTCTTATCAGTGCCGCCGTCGGGCGTTCGCTGGCGGAAGCCAAGGCGCTCGCCCGTCACGCGATTGCCGAAGGCACTGACGCGATCATGGGTCACCATCCGATGGATCCCTTTGCCGGGCCGAGCTACCAGGCGAAATATTTCCTCGAACTTGCCGAAGCGTCCACTGTCCCTGTCATTGCTTATGTCCGCAGCGACACGTTCTCGGCCGCCGATTTCCGCAAGCTTGCTCTGCATCCCAATATCGCCGGCATCAAGTTTGCATCCGGAAATCTGATGCTGCTTGCCGAGGTCATCCGCTCGACGAAGGATGCGCCGGCGATCTGGGTCTGCGGGCTTGCCGAGGGCTGGGCGCCTGCCTTCTATGCCATGGGTGCTCGCGGCTTTACCTCGGGGCTCGTCAACGTTTTCCCCGAGCGCTCGCATGCCATCCATCAGGCGCTGGAAGCCGGCGACTACGCGGCTGCCCGTGCTCTTATCGATGACATCGCCGGTTTCGAAGCGCTGCGCACCAAATATCTGAACGGCGCCAATGTCACGGTCGTCAAGGAGGCGCTCGGCATGCTCGGGACCGATGTCGGCCCTGTTCGCCTTCCCGGCGTTGAAAGTCTGACGGACGCGGAACGCGCGGAACTGCGCGCAATCGTCGACAATGTAAGCGGCAAGAACCGCGCCGCCTGAGGAAGAATCGCATGCATATCACCGGCTTCAAGACCTACATGCAGCGCGTCGACGACCGGCCGCGGCTGCTCCTGAAAATCGAGACGAGCGAAGGCATTTCCGGTTGGGGCGAGTGCTACAATCACGGCCCCGACTGGGCGCTGCCGCCGCTCTTCGACTACCTCTTCCATCAGATCGAAGGGGAGGACCCCCGCCGAGTGGAATTCCTTGTGCTGAAACTCAATCAGCAGTGCCGTTTTCCGCCGGGCGCGCTGGGGCTTGCAGCGATTTCGGCGATCGATCACGCGCTCTGGGACATCGCCGGCAAGGCCGCCGGCCTGCCGGTTTACATGCTGCTTGGCGGCAACGTTCGGGATCGGGTGCGCGTCTATTGCGGTGTCTATACCGCGCCGGACCCGCAGACGGCGCAGGACCAGACCCTCGAGCTGAACGAAAAATACGGCTACACGGCTTTCAAGCTCAGCCCCTTCCGCCGCGACCTGCATGCCGGTCGCTGGGGCGAACTTGTAAAGGAAACCGGTGACTGGTTCGCCAAGATACGCGAGATTACGCCATCGCATTTCGAATTCGCATTTGACGCTCATGCGAAGATCTTCGAGCCCTATCAGGCGGTGCAGCTCGCTGCGGCGATTGCCCCAAATGATCCGCTTTTCTACGAGGAGCCGATCCGGCCGGAGCACATTCCGGCATGGGCCGAGCTGAAGTCGAAAGTCTCCGTCCCGTTGGCGACGGGAGAATCTCTCTACAATCGCTTCGAATTCCTCTCCCTGTTGTCGGCCCGTGGCGCTGACATAATCCAGCCCGACATATGCGTTGTTGGCGGCGTAACGGAAATGCGCAGGATCGCAACAATCGCCGAGGCTCACTATGTAACCGTCGCGCCGCATAACCCGATGGGGCCGCTCGCGACCGCGGTCAATATCCACTTCTGCGCCGCACAGCCGAACTTCAAGGTCCTTGAGTTCAAGCCCCATGTCCACGCGCCATGGGCGGCCGATCCGTATATGCCGGTCGATGGCCATATGGAATTGCGGCCCGACCGTCCGGGTTGGGGTTTGGAAATCTATGAAAAGGCATTGCAGACGGAAGACTACATTCATTGGGAGCGGAAAATCACCCGCAAGCCGGATGGATCGACGGCTTATCCCTGATTGGTTCCGTTGAAATGACAAGCTTGCTTTAACGCTAGGGAAGCGCGCGCCACAGATCGTGATCGCGCTTTCCGCACTTCCCAGCTATGCGGGGAACATGGCCACTTTCCCGGCTCTCGATGACGCGCAAATGCTTGCGTCGTGAATTAAGCGGGAATTTGCCCCATCAAGGAAAAGTCTATTTCGTCATCCGCTCTGTAAGATGTGCCCGAGAAGGTGATGGCTCGAAACTATCGGCGAAATATTGCGTTTCACGGGCCACCAGCCCGTCACGAAATTCCATGATGCTGACGGCATGAGAGGGCGTTCCGTCATAGGTGAGTGTGAATTCGGTGACCCACAGATCTCCGCTGCCGATAATTCGTCGGACTGTAAACTGCTTCTTGTTTGGCTGGACGAACCGGCTTTCTTGAATGTTGTGCCTGCCGCGGATCCGCTCACCTGATTGCGGATAATCCAAAAAGGCATCTTCGTGATAGATCTCGTGTTCGACGTCGAAATCGTTCGCGTCCGAAGCCTCCCAATGGCGCTCCAATATCTTTTGAATTGTTCGATCTTCCAAGGGGATCTCCAACCCGCGTTTGCGGCCATCATCCTCGGGACAGCAAATAGTCGTGCTTTCGCTGTTCGCAGGGGCGTCATGGGTGCCCCTGCCAATGCAGCCGACCGCGGATCGTTCGAAGGATACGCCTGGGGAGAACTGCCGGCAATCTGCGTCGCCGGTACACGCTGATACACTTCAGCCGATTTTCGAAATATGCGGGACACGTCAATCCCTGAAACCGCTCTTCGTTAACAGGCGCTGCGAATGCGGCCGCAATCGAAGGTGAGTGTTTCATGACGAAGACCGACAATGTTTCAACGCGGCGTGGCATCGCCGATCGAGTAATCGCCATAGCGTTTGGTTCTCTGTTGCTCATTCCGGCAGCCTATGCATTGCCGGCCCATGCCGCCGATCTTGCTTCGGGTGCCGCCACGAAAGCTACGAGTTCAGACGACAGCATCCGTCCGTTCCAGATCCACGTTCCGCAGTCGCAACTCGACGACCTGCGCAGACGCATCACTGACACCCGATGGCCAGACAAGGAGACCGTCGACGACGCCTCTCAGGGTATCCAGCTGTCACAGGTCCAGGAACTGGTTCGCTATTGGGGCACTCAGTACGACTGGCGCAAGGCCGAGGCGCAGCTCAATGCATTGCCGGAATTTGTCACCACGATCGACGGTGTCGACATCCAGTTCATCCATGTTCGTTCGCGCCATCCCAACGCTCTTCCTATCATTCTGACACATGGCTGGCCCGGATCGGTATTTGAGTTCATCAAGACCATAGGTCCTCTCACGGACCCGACGGCATATGGTGGCCGGCCGGAAGATGCGTTCGACGTGGTCATCCCCTCGATACCGGGCTACGGATTTTCCGGGCATCCGGTCGATCAGGGCTGGGGACCGGAGCGGGTCGCCCGCGCTTGGGACGTCCTGATGAAGCGGCTCGGCTATGACCACTATGTTTCTCAAGGTGGCGATCATGGTTCGGTGATCTCCGACGCGTTGGCGCGCCAGGCGCCGAAGGGCTTGCTGGCAATCCATCTCAATATGCCCGCGACGGTTCCGGGCGACCTCATGAAGGCCATCAACAGCGGAGACCCGGCCCCCGCGAGCCTGTCGTCGCCCGAGCGAGAAGCGTATAATTCCTTGAGCACCTTCTTCGGACGAAATGCTGCCTATGGCGCGATAATGGTGACCCGGCCGCAGACGATCGGCTATTCGCTTGCCGACTCGCCGTCTGGCCTGGCATCCTGGATCTACGAGAAATTTGCCCAATGGAGCGACAGTGGCGGCGTTCCCGAGCGCGTTTTTTCCAAGGACGAAATGCTTGATGACATCACGCTCTACTGGCTGACGAATTCCGGCGCATCGTCATCGCGGTTCTATTGGGAGAACAACAACAACAACTTCAGCGCCGAGGCGCAGAAGACGAAGGACATCAAAATCCCGGTTGGCATCACGGTCTTTCCAAAGGAGATCTATCGTGCACCGGAAAGCTGGGCCAAGCAGGCCTATCCCTCGCTGACATACTATCATCAGGTCGAAAAAGGCGGGCATTTTTCCGCCTGGGAGCAGCCCCAGCTCTTCGCCGAGGAAGTGAGAGCGGCTTTCAAGTCAGTACGCTGACGACGTCGAAATAGGGGGGCCTCGCTCGAGGGCCACCCAACCCGACAAGACGTCGCCGCCGCAAACAAAATTGATGTCCTGTCGATCGGGTTGATGATCCGGATCGGCCCGGAGGCGCCTGGAATTTTGCCGCCCCTTCGTCGAAGATGCCATTGTCGGGGAATGCCCGACGAAAATCGGGAGGCGGCCTGGCACACGTGTGCATTTCTCTTCGCTTCTGTCATTCCGATGTTACGCGCCAGGGCTAGCAAGTCTCAGAACTCATCTGGGGCGCAGCCTCGATAGCGAAGGGAGACAGGATATGAATAGACGCGAATTTCTGATCACATCGTCGGCGGCTGCGGGCCTTCTGGCTCTTCCGCGCTTCGCCTCGGCCGCCGCAGGCACGATCGACCTCTACAGCGGCTCGGATTCCAATATCATCGACCTCTGGAACAACATCATCCGTCCGGCTTTCGAAAAAGCTCATCCGGACGTCACGCTGAAGGTCACCGATGCCGGCGACAATAATGGCTTGCGCGCCATTGCCGACCGTACTCTTGCAGCACTTAAGACCAAGACCGATCCGCAGGCCGATCTCTTCGAACAGTTTGATCCGCGCCTTCCGGCCGGTGGTATTGATGCCGGTCTCTGGGTGAAGTTCTCCGCTGAGAATGTCCAGGGCTTCGACCGCGTCAACCCGCTCGCTTTCGATACGCCCTACGCGCTGCCCTATCGCGGCTCGCAGGTTCTGCTTGCCTATGACAAGACCAAGCTCGACCAGAAGGATGCGCCGAAGACCTGGGAACAGCTGACGGCCTGGATCAAGGCCAATCCCGGCCAGTTCATCTACAATCGTCCGGACAAGGGCGGTTCGGGCGGAAATTTCGTCCGCCGTGCCATCCATGAAGCCAACGGCCGCGATCCGAAGAAGTTCAAGATCGACAATTTTACTGCCGACTATGCCAGCCAGACGCTGACGCCGGCCTGGCAGATCCTCAACGATCTCGCGCCGTCGCTCTACCAGAAGGGCGCCTATACCGCCGGCAACACGCAGTCGATCCAGTTGCTCGCCCAGGGCGTCGTCACCATCGCTCCGGTCTGGTCCGACCAGGTCCTGCAGGCGATCTCCCAGGGCGTTCTGCCCGAGACGACCGGCCTCGTGCAGCTCTCCGACCTCGCGCTCTGCGGCGGTTTTTCCGCCATGACGATCTTCACGAACGGCGCCAACAAGGACGCCGCCCTCAAGCTCGCAGCCTTCATGCTGACGAGCGAGATGCAGGAAGCCATCATCACCGAGATCGGCGGCTTCCCGGGCGTTTCCTGGGATCACATTTCTGAAGACCTGCGCAAGAAATATGCCGACGTCATCCCGGCGACCATCCCGACCTTCCCGGGCGGCGATTGGGAAAAGGCGATCAATGACGGCTGGTACCGCAACGTCGCTCCCGGAATCAGCCGCACCTGATGGCGGCGGATGCCGCGCAGCCTGCGGTCGCGCGCCGCGCTCAGTCTCCAGGCAGGGGGAGCCTTTACGGGCTCCTCCTCGTCGGCATGCCGGTCTTTCTGGTCGGCTGGCTGATCATCTTTCCGATCTTCTCGGCGATTACGACCACCATCTTCGTCCGTCAGCCGGACGGGACGACCGAGTTTTCGCTTGCCTCCTACCAATTCTTCTTCACTGATGGTTACAGTCTGGCCAACCTCTGGCTGACGCTGTGGACGACTTTCATCTGCGGCCTGCTTTTGCTTGTGATCGGCCTTCCGATTGCCCTTTACCTGCGCTTTTCCGACGGTCGCCTTGCCGCCTATGTGCAGGGCCTCGCGATCTTTCCGATGTTCGTGCCCTCGATCATCCTTTCCTATGCGCTGATCCGCACGATCGGACCGAATGGCACGGTCGACATCCTGCTCAATGCCGTCGGCCTTCCCAAGCTGCCGAGCCCCTATCTGACGCCCTGGGGACCGGTCATCGGCCTCGTCTGGGACAATCTGCCCTTGACCGTGCTGATGCTGACGGCGGGGCTCACGGCCGTTTCCAATAGCTCCATCGAGGCGGCCCGCGACGTCGGCGCGACGCCTTTCAGGGTCTTTGTCTCGATCATTCTGCCGCGCATGGGCAATTCCCTGCTGGTCACCGCTTCCTTTGCCGTTCTCGGCATATTCTCAGCCTTCACACTGCCCTATGTGCTCGGTCCCGCCTCGCCGGAGATGATGGGGCCTTTCATGCAGCGCACCTTTGCCGACATGAACGATCCGCTGAGTGCGCTCACGCAGGCGGTCATCACCTTCGGCTTCTGTCTTCTCTTCGGCATCTTCTACGTCTGGTCGATCGCCCGCAATCGCGAGGGCCGATGATGCGCCAGTCGACCGCCTTGAAATTCGATTGGACAGGCTTTGCTCTTTCGCTCCTGCTCACGCTGTTCATCGCACTGCCGCTGCTGGTTGTCGCCACCTGGGCCTTCACCGAGGTCTGGCGCTATCCTTCCGTCATTCCCCAGCAGTTCGGCCTGCGTTTCTGGTCGCAGACGCTGGCGCGCAAGGATGTCTGGGATGCGCTGTTTCTCAGCCTGCGGCTGACGGCGACGGTGACGCTGCTTTCGGCAATCATCTGCCTTCCGGCCGCCTATGCTTTCGCAAGAATGCGTTTTCCTGGCCGCAATATCCTGTTCCTGTCGTTCCTCGCTTCACATGCCTTTCCGAAATTCGGCCTGCTGGTGGCGATAGCCGGCATCTTCCTGCAGATGGGGCTGATCAGCACCTTCTGGGGCGTGGTGTTGATCCAGCTCGTCGGCACGCTGATGCTGATGATCTGGATCCCGGTTGCCGCCTTCCAGAATGTCGACCGGCGCATGGAGGAGGCAGCACGCGACGCCGGTGCTACGCCGCTTCGCGTCTTCTGGTCGATCACCTTGCCGCAGGCTGCGCCGACGATCTCAGCGGCAGTGCTTCTGACCTTCGTCGGCACTTTCTACGAGACGGAGGGCGCCTGGCTGATCGGTGCGCCGGAGATCCGTACCATGCCGGTGCTGATGATCAGCTTCATCAACAACCAGATCGTCGTGCAATATGGCGCGGTCCTCTCCGTCATGCTGTGGGTGCCGTCCTTTGCGGCATTGATATTTGCGCGGCGCGTCGTCGGGACCGGCGCCTTCGCGCGGGGCTTCGGCGCCTGAACGCCGGCAGAAAGGGTTTCAAGAATGGCACATCTGGCGATCGAAGGCGTTGCGAAGAGCTTCGGCCACACCTTTGCCGTCCGCGACTTCTCGCTCGAGGTCGGTGACGGCGAACTCGTCTGCCTGCTCGGCCCCTCGGGTTCCGGCAAATCGACGCTGCTTCGCATGATCGGCGGCTTCGAGCGGCCGAGCGAAGGCAGCATTCGCATCGACGCCAGGGATGTGACGAACCTGCCGCCGGAGCGGCGCCCGACCGGCATGGTCTTCCAGAGCCATGCGCTCTGGACGCATATGGATGTCTTCAACAATATCGCCTTCGGCCTGAAGCTGCGGCGCCTGCCGAAGGCCGAGATCCGCCAGCGCGTCGAGGACGCTCTCGCCCTCGTCGGTCTTGCCGACTACGGACGGCGCTCAGTGACGCAGCTTTCCGGCGGCCAGCAGCAGCGCGTCGCACTTGCCCGCTCGCTCGTCCTCGAGCCGAAGATCCTGCTGCTGGACGAGCCGTTCGCCAGCCTCGACCAGCATCTGCGCGAGCGGCTGCGGGAGGAGGTCCGCGACATCCAGCAGCGGCTCGGCATCACGACATTGTTCGTCACCCACGGTCAGGACGAGGCCCTGGCACTTGCCGACCGCATCGTCGTCATGCGCGATGGCCGCACAGAACAGGTGGCTCCGCCGAGCACAATCTATCGCGAGCCACAGACGGCTTTCGTCGCGGGCTTCATAGGCTCGATGAATTTCGTTGAGAGCGAGATCCGCAACGGGGTCTGCACGCATCCGCTTTTCGGCTTTTCGATCCCCGTTGCGGATGGTCCGGTGACGCTGGCGATGCGTCCGGAAGCCCTGACGGTGCGCCCTATCAGCCGGCCGGCAGACGCGACCGTCCACCGGGTCAGCGATTTCGGCACGCACAAGATTGTCGATATCGATCTTGCCGATGGTATCCGGCTGAAGGCAATGTTTGCGCCGACCGATATGATCAGAGCCGGGATGGCCGTCACTACGAGCTGCTCCGGCTTCTTCGCCTTCCGCGACAATGCGCTGATCCACCAATCGGCAGTGGCAGCAACGGCTGCAACCGTGCAGCCGCTCTTTACGGCCTGACGTGTCTCAGGCCTTCGGCTGAAAACCTTCCTGCAGCCAGGGATAGAGTGCCTTGCTTGCCGCCAGGATGTCGCCTTTGCCGGTGACGGCGGCGCCTGAAAACCTCGTGACGATACCGCCCGCTTCCTCGACCATCAGTGCCGAGGCGCCAAAGTCATGGACCGACAGGCCGTCCTCGAAAAAGCCGTCCAGCCGGCCGCAGGCGACATAGGCGATCGAAAGCGCTGCCGAACCGAGACGACGCACGCCGGCGGTATTGGCCATAAGGCGCTTGACGGCATCGAAATAAAGCTCTTCCGGGACCGCCTTGACCTGGCCGGGGATCGGCAGGCCGGCACCGACGAGCACGTTCTGGATATCGGCAACCGCGGCGCAATGGATCTGTTCGCCGTTCAGCCAGGCGCCGCTGCCGGCCTCCGCACTGAAGAGCTCGTCCTGCATGGCGTCATAGACGACGCCCGCAACGACACGGCCGGCCTCGGCGATCGAGATCGTCATGCCGAAATGCGGGATGCCCCAGGCAAAATTGGTCGTGCCGTCGATCGGGTCGATATAGATGACCGGTGCATCCGCGCCGGCCTGCCGGTTGCCGACCTCTTCCTCGCCCTTAATCGCATAGGCGGGGAATGCGCCCATCATCTCCTCGACGATGATCCGTTCAACCGCGACATCGATTTCCGTCTGGTAATCGCGCGGCGCCTTGTGGACCATCTCGGCGGCCGTGCGTCGTCTGAGCGCATTGCGCGCCGTCTCTCCTGCCTTGAGGGCTGTTTCGGCGAGTACGAGAAGGCGGGGCGAGGCTGTTGGTGACAGACGCGCGGCGGTCGAAGACAATTTCATGAAGACAATCCGTGTGATGACTGAGGATGGCGAGCAGTTCGGCGTTTCTCATTGCAAATGCGCATGATGCTTTTATGAAGCGAACACAATGGTATGCGACGCCGCGCAGATCTCAATCGACTGCTGCTTCTCAGGTCATGCTCTCTGCCCGCTCGGCTGCGGGTGCCGCGCAGGATTCGCGAAGGATCAGCTTTGGGGAAAAGATCGTCCGCGCGGCACTTGGCGGCGTTTTGTCGGAGATCTCGCTGAGAAGCGTGGAGATCGCCTTTTGGGCCATCTCGAGCACCGGGGCCGCAACGACTGTCGGCGGTGGGTTCATGATGTTTGCAAAATCGAAATCGTCTATCCCGATGACCGAGACGTCATCAGGCACTCTAATACCCAATTCGCGCAGCGCATTCAGGACGCCGAGCGTCATCATGTTCGACAGTGCAAAAATCGCGGTCGGCGGATCCGGCTCGCGCATGCGCCTGATCGTGCTGTCATGCGCGAGCGCCTGGTCGAAACGCCCCTGAAGCAGCAGACCTGGATCAACCGGCAGGTCATGGGCGGCATGGGCTTGCATATAGCCGGCAAGACGATCTTCACCGGTGATGATGTTGTTGCGCCCGACGGTCACTGCAATCCGTCTGTGACCAAGGCCGATCAGATGCTCCGTGGCGATGCGGCCGGCGGCGATATTGTCTAGCTTGATCACGTCATAGGGCAAGCCCTCGATGAAGCTGTCGAGGAGGATCGTCGGCACATGGATCTTGTCGACCATGCGAGCGCCATGTTCGGCATCCGAGCGTGTCGGAATGATGATAAGCCCTTCGACGCGCTGCATGCGCATCATGGTCAGGATCTGCTGCTCGCGATCATGATCCTCGCTCGTCGAATAGACCGCCGCCATGTAACCAGCATTGAGGCAGGCGGATTCGACGACCTTGGCGACCTTGGCGAAATGTGGGTTGGTGATATCGGGCAATATCAGGCCGATCAGCCGCGACTGGCCCATGCGCAGGCTGCGCGCGCCGGCATGCGGGATATATCCGATGTCGCGGACGGCAGCCTCGACCTTGGCAATCACCTCGTCGCTGACGGGAGCTGAGCGGTTGAGCGCGGCCGATGCAGTCGATATGGCGACACCCGCCCGTTTTGCCACGTCTTTGATGGTGGCCATGCATCCTCCCCAGCGCTTTTTGTCGAACCCTCTTGCCACGAGGGCCTTCTGATGCTCTTATACGAAACGTTTCGACTAAGCAAATGACGCCACGCGGGACCGAGGAAGAGCTGGATCCGCGATATTTCAGTAACAGCATACGAAACGTTTCGACCGGTGGAGGCCGGATAGATGGGAACGCGCCGGAGGAGGCGCATAGGGAGGATCACATGCATGAGTTCTCGCGGCGTTCGCTGCTGATTTCGTCTGCCGCTCTTGCCGTCGGCGCAAGTGTCGGCCGCACCTTTGCGCAATCGGATGTCACGGCGACCCTGAAGATGCAGGGCTTCGGCGGTGACGCCGAACTATCGGCCATGACCAACGCGATTGCGCGTTTCAACAAGAAATATCCCAACGTCAAGGTCGAGCTTTCCGTCGATCCGATTTCGACCGGCTGGGGCGACTATGTCACCAAGGTCTTCAGCCAGTTCAATTCCGGCCAGCAGGCCGATGTCTATGGCACGGCGATCGAGACCTTCCAGAGCTTCTCGTCGCGCTCTCTCTTTCTGCCGCTCAACGATTTCGTGGCCGCCAATCCGGGCTTTTCCGACTTCGCGCCGAGCCTCTTCAAGCAGTCGAGCTACAAGGGGGATATCAACTATATCCCGATCGGCTGGAACAACATCATGATCAACTACAACAGGGATCTGTTCGACAAGGCCGGGATTGCCTATCCGAAGGACGGCAAATGGACCTGGGACGAATTCCGCGACGTCGCCAAGAAGCTGACGGTCAAGGATGCGTCGGGCAATGTCACCCAGTTCGGTTATGAGGTGCCGAACCAGAACTTCTTCGTCCAGCCATGGTTCTTCTCGAATGGCACCGGCGCTATCAACGACGAGTGGACGGCATCCAACATGCTCGACCCCAAGGTCGCCGAAAGCCTGCAGTTCCTCCACGACCTCATCCATGTCGACGGCGTCTCGCCGATCCCTGGCAAGGATATGATGGACAACCAGTTCATGGCCGGCCAGGTGGCGATGATCAGTCGCGGTCACTGGATCGTCCAGAGCGCCAAGAACAACAAGCTCAACATGGATGTCGCCATTCCGCCGAGCAAGGTAACCGACACGACCGTGATCGGCTTCGGCGGTTATGCTGTCGCCAAGACGAGCAAAGAGCCCGATCTTGCCAAGGCGCTGATCCTCGAGCTGACAAGCGAGGAGACGCAGAAGGAGGAGGGTGAAAAGGGCGGCGGCGTTCCCGGCCGCAAGTCGGCGGCCGAGACCCCGGGTTTCCTGAGCTTCCCGCCGAGTGCCGCGCTCTATTACCAGACGCTGCCGAACACCAAGGCTGTGCCGTCTCCTGCCAATTTCCAGGAGGTCGAGAAGATCTTCATCCGCTACTACACGGCAATGATGGCCGGCGAGGTCTCGATCGCCGATGGCGTAAAGCAGGCAGATGCCGAGCTCAACGCTTCCTTCGAGCGGCTGAAGAAGCGCATGGGCGGCTGATCGATCTAGGGTTCTCACGATCGCCCTCCCGCCGTCGCGGCCGGGTCGCATGTTGCCATGCAGGCATCTGCCATTCCGGGCGCGGCGGATGACAAACCATGTCCGCCATTCGAGCAGATGCCATGACCGCCACTTTCGAAAGACACCAGCCTTCACAGCTACGCCGCGCGCAGGCAGCGACCGGCTATCTCTTCGTGCTGCCGGCAACGGTGCTTTACCTGACCTTCGTCATCGCGCCTGTCATCGTCACAACGATCCTCGCCTTTGCCTATTACGATCCAATGCTCGGTTCGCAATGGGTCGGTTTCGACAACTTCGTCCGCTTCTTCACAGATCAGCGCTCGCTTCAGATCCTCTGGAACACGCTGCGCTTCGCGCTCTTTGCTGTCACTTTCAACGTTTCGATCGGGCTTGTACTGGCGCTGGCGCTGAACCGCGCCATGCCGGGCTGGCTGCTCTATTTCTTCCGGCTCGCCTTCTTTCTGCCGGTCATCATCGCTGCCGCCTTCGTCTCGATCGTCTGGACCTATTTTTATGGCGATGATCTCGGTGTCATCAATTACTACCTGCGGCTGATCGGTCTGCCGGGTGTACGCTGGCTCACCGATGCCGGCCAGGCGATGACCTCGATCATCATCATGGACGTCTGGAAGAATACCGGCTTCTTCATGATCATCTTCATCGCAGCCCTCCAGGGCGTGCCGAAGAATATCCTGGAGGCGGCGGTGATGGACGGGACGCCTGCCTGGCGCCAGTTCTTCCGCATCACGCTGCCCTATATCTCGCCAGTCGTCTTCTTCTGCATCGTCTACGCCTCGATCGGCGCGCTGCAGGTGTTTGAATCGATCGTCATCCTGACGCAGGGCGGTCCGGGTGACGCCACGCGCTCGCTGTCGATCCAGATCGTCGAGGAGGGCTTCGGCAGCTTCCAGATCGGCTATGCCGCCTCGATTTCGGTCGTTATGACCGTGATCATCCTCATCATCACCGCCATCCAGCAGGTCCTCTCGCGCAAGTGGGTGCAGCAATGAACAGTATGATGCAGACACGCGCGGCCCGGCGCTGGATCGACTGGGCGATCATCGCCACCATGGTGGTGATGGCGATCGGCATGCTGCTGCCCTTCCTCTGGTTGTTCTCGATGTCGTTCCGGCCGGTCTCGGATGCCTACAAGCTGCCGCCGAGCTTCCTGCCGCCGAATTTCAACCTCACCAACTATCGGCAGGTGCTGGCCTCGCGCGTGCCGTTCCTGGAGATCTATTTCAACTCGGTCATGATCGCCGTCATCGTCACCGTCGGCCAGATGGTGACCTGCACGTTCGCGGCTTTCGCCTTCGCCAGGCTGAACTTCCGCGGACGCGATACATTGTTCTTCATCCTGCTTATCGGACTGATGTTTCCAGCCCAGGTGACGATCCTGCCGATCTATCTCGGCTATGCGCGGCTCGGCCTGCTCGACAAGCCGATCGGGCTGGCGCTTATGTATCTCACCTCCAGTTTCGGCATCTTCCTGGTGCGGCAATTCATGCTCAGCCAGCCGAAGGCGCTGGAGGAAGCGGCGCTGATGGATGGCGCCGGCTATTTCAAAATCTTCTGGCGGATCTCGCTACCGCAGCTTCGCCCGGCACTCTCGGCCCTCGGTATCATCACTTTCACCCAGACCTGGAACTATTATTTCCAGGCCAAGGTGCTTTTGAGCTCGAATGAATCGCTGACGCTTCCGGTCGCGATGGACGTGCTGCGCGGCTACATGGCCTCCGGCAATCTCTCGGTGGTGATGGCGGCGATGAGCATGTCGATCCTGCCCGTCGTTCTCCTCTTTCTCCTCGCCCAGAAATTCGTGATCGAAGGCATCACGATGAGCGGCATCAAGAACTAACATCAGGGACATTGATTTCATGTGGGATGATCTCGCTTCCATCGAACCTCGCTTTGCCTATAAAGGCGCACGCACGCGCCATATTGCTTTTCCTCTCGGCGGCATCGGCTCCGGCGGCCTGTCGATCTCCGGCAGCGGCCGGCTGATCGATTGGTCGATCCGCAACCGGCCGGCGCTGCAGGGCTATAACGGCTACTCGCATTTCGCCATCAAGGCCGAGAAGGGTGGGGAACTGGTCGATGCCCGTGTGCTCAACGGCCCCTATGATCTGAACCCTTCCGGCGCGCCGGGCCTGCGCAAGATGTTCGACGGTTTTGGCCATGGCGCCAACCGCCAGACGCTGGTCGGCGTGCCGCATTTCCAAGAGGTCGATTTTTACGGGCGTTTCCCGATCGCCGATCTCGTCTTTAACGATCAGCGTTTCCCCGGCGGCGTCAGGCTTACGGCGCTGAGCCCTTTCATTCCCCACAACGACCGCGATTCCTCGATGCCAGTTGCGATGTTCGAATTCGATGTTGTCAACGATACCGCGGACGAACTGACCTATACGCTTGCCGGCACGCTCGGCAATTACGGCTCGAACAGCGGCATCCATACGTTCAGACGGGAAGGCGGGATCAGCAGCCTGCATCTGACCTCGTCTGACACGACGCTGCCGGCGACGCAACGCGGCGATCTGACGATCGCAACGGATGCTGATGATGTCGAGCATACCGACCATCACTATCGGGGCCAGTGGTTCGACGATCTCTCGGTCTACTGGAAGGAGTTTGCAAGGCCCGGTCGTCTGCCGAAGCGACACTACGATGAACCGCGCAGCTCCCGGCACATGAGCCTGCAGCCGGAACACGGCACGCTCGGCGCCCGCTTCGTCCTGGCACCCGGAGGACGTAAGAAGCTGCGTTTCGTCATCACCTGGAACTTCCCGCAAGGCGATGTCTACTGGGCCTATCGCGACAAGCCTGATGGGGCCATTCCCGATCGGCCAACGCCGAGCTGGACGAACTATTATGCGACGCAATGGGCGGATTCGACCGCAAGCGCTACTGAAGCCCTGACGCGCTGGGACGCATTGCACTTGCAAACCGCGGCCTTCCGCAACGGACTTTTCGAAACGACGCTTCCGGCAGAAGTCAAGGACGCGGCGAGCGCGACGCTGGCGCTGCTGCGCACCGCGACCTGCATCCGGCTGGAGAATGGCGAACTCTGGGCCTGGGAAGGCCAACATACCCAGGATGGTTCCTGCGAGGGCACCTGCACCCATGTCTGGAATTACCAGCAGGCGGTCTCGCATCTTTTCCCTGCCATCGAGCGGACGCTGCGCGAGACCGAATTCAGCTACAACCAGTTGCCGACCGGCGGGCTGACTTTCCGCCAGAAGCTGCCGCTCGGCTCAGGTTTCGATATTATCGGCCCCTGCGCCGACGGGCATTTCGGCGCGATCATCAAGACCCATCGAGACTGGAAGCTTTGCGGCGATACCGAGTGGCTGCGCCGCTACTGGCCGAATGTCAAACGAGCCATCGAATATGCCTGGTCGCCCGAAAACCTTGATCGTTGGGATCCCGATCAGACCGGCATTCTCTCAGGCCGCCAGCATCAGACCCTCGATATGGAACTGTTCGGGCCGAACTCGTGGCTCGCCTCCATGTATGTGGCGGCCCTTCTCGGCGTTTCCGAAATGGCGGCGGCCCTCGGCGATACCGAGCTCTCGGAAAAGACGGCGCGCATGGGCAAAGCCGGTGCGGCCTATATCAATTCCGAACTCTTCAACGGCCGTTGGTTCATCCAGAAGATCGATCTCTCCGACAAGGACGTGCTGATACCCTTCGATGTCGGCCGCGCCGCCGGCGTTCTCGCCGATGGTTTCATGGAAACCTACTGGTCGGAGGAATTCCAAGAGCTCAAATACCAGATGGGCGAGGGCTGCATCTCCGATCAGATCCTCGGCCAATGGCATGCGGAGGTCGCCGGGATCGGCGGGTTCCTCGATGCCGACAAGGTCAGGATCGCGCTGAAATCGGTGCACAGAAACAACTTCCGCCCGACGCTGGAAGATCACTTCAACCCCTGCCGCAATTACGCGTATGAGGACGAGGCGGGGCTGTTGATCGCAACCTATCCCGAGGGCATTCGCCAGCCGATGGTGGCTGCGCCCTATGCCGAAGAGGTCTGGACCGGCATCGAATATATGGCCGCCTCGCACCTCATCATGCATGGCCTCATCGAGGAGGGCATGGATATTGTCTGCGGCGCCCGCAACCGCCATGACGGTTCGCGCCGCAACCCCTGGAACGATATCGAATGCGGCTCCTATTACGCACGCTCGATGTCGGCCTGGCAGCTGGTCAACGCCTTCTCGGGGCTCAGCGCCGATTTCGTCTCCGGCACGCTTGCCTTCGCACCGAAAGTGCAAGGCGACTATCGTCTATTTTGGTCAGCCGGCAGCGCATTCGGCACATTGACCCGCAAGGGCGATGGTCTCACTCTCGCCGTGCTCGGAGGCAGCCTCAGGGTCGCTGAAATCTCGGTGGACGATTTGAAGCATCGCCTTGCCGGGAAGACGCCTATCGAAGCGGGCCAGTCGATCGAACTTAAGACGGTGGCATAATGGCCGGCATTGAACTCAAGGCAGTCCGCAAGGCCTTTCAAAGTCTCGAAGTCATACACGGTATTGATCTCGCAATCGCCGACGGTTCGTTCACCGTCTTTGTCGGGCCGTCCGGCTGTGGCAAGTCGACCCTCTTGCGCATGATGGCAGGGCTGGAGGAAGTAACCTCAGGGGAAATCCGCATCGATGGCCAGCGCTGCGACCATCTTCTGCCATCCGCGCGCGGCATGGCGATGGTCTTCCAGTCCTATGCGCTTTATCCGCACATGAATGTCGAGCAGAACCTCAAATTCGGCCTGGAGAACCAGAAACTTGCCAGGCAGGAGATCGCCGCCCGCGTCGCCAGGGCGGCTAATATTCTGCAGATCGAGCACCTGATGAGCCGTCGCCCGAGCCAGCTGTCCGGCGGCCAGAGCCAGCGTGTTGCGATCGGCCGCGCCATCGTCAAGGAGCCGAAGGCCTTTCTCTTCGATGAGCCGCTCTCCAATCTCGATGCCGAACTGCGTGTAAAGATGCGCGGGGAACTGATCAGCCTGCATCGGCGGCTGAAGTCGACGATGGTCTACGTCACGCATGATCAGGTCGAGGCAATGACCATGGCCGACCAGATCGTCGTGCTCAACGAAGGCCGCATCGAACAGGTCGGCCCGCCGATCGAGCTTTATGCGCGCCCGGCTAACCTTTTCGTCGCCCGCTTTCTTGGCGCACCGCCCATGAACCTTCTCGCGGGCCGGATCGCGCGCAGTGGTGACATGATGGGCGTTTCGCTTGAGGACGGCACCCACATTCCCTTGCCCGGTCGCCAAGTCGATTTGCCCGATGGCGCCCCGGTCACATTCGGCATAAGGCCCGAACATTGCGAAATCGGAGAGGGCAGCCTGCAGATCGTGGTCGGCGACACCGAAGTCCTCGGTTCGGAAACGATCATCCATGCCGGGACGGCGACCGGGAATGGCTTCACCGTGGCACTGCGTGGCATCAGCCGGGCAGTCTCGGGCGAACGGATCCCGATCGTCATACGAGAGCCTTTCGTTCATCTGTTCAACGAGGCTGGCATGACGATCGGTTCTGGCAGTGATTGGCGCGATGCCTATCTGAATTGAATCAAGCTTCATCGGCTTCTACAACCTGCCGGCCGGGGTCGAAGCCGTCGGCAGGGTTTCCATCCACTGTAGCGTCCGACTCACCGAGACAGGAAATTCGAGACAGTCAGGTCCACGAGTTCGTCTCCCCGGCCGTTCATCACCGCGCGAATGGCCCAGAGACCGAAACCCTTCACTTGCGCTGCTTCGATCCTGGGCGGCATCGACAATTCCTGCGTATTGGTAACGACGTCGAGCAGTGCCGGGCCGGGATGCGCCAGGATTTCCCTGATGGCACCGTCGAGTTCGGCGGGATCCTCCACGCGAACGCCATGGACTCCGGCTGCGCGGGCAACCGCCGCAAAATCCGGATTCTTGAGTTCGGTGCCGGTCTCAAGGAAGCCGGAAGCCTTCATTTCCATCGCCACGAATCCGAGAACGGAATTGTTGAAGACGACGACCTTGACCGGCAGATTCTGCTGAACGAGCGTCAGGAAGTCACCCATCAACATGGCAAAGCCACCATCGCCGGACATGCTGATGATCTGGCGTTCCTTATATGTTGCCTGTGCGCCTATTGCCTGGGGAAGGGCGTTGGCCATCGACCCGTGAACCAGGGATCCGATCAGGCGACGCTTTCCGTTCATTTTCAGGTAGCGTGCAGCCCAGATCGTGGGGGTCCCGACATCGAAGGTGAAAACGGCGTCGTCGGAGGCATGTTCGCTCAGAAGGCGTGCAACATATTGCGGATGAATCTTGCCGCCCTCTCTGCCGGTGGCGAGGTCGTCGAGGCCCTCCCGCGCCTTCTTATAGGCGGCAAGGCAGGCATCCAGATGATCCCGGTCCGTTCGCTCCGTCAGCTTCGGCAGCATTGCCGCCAGTGTCGATTTGACGTCGCCGACGATTGCGAGATCCAGCGAGGCCCTGCGGCCAAGATTTTCCGGGCGAATGTCCACCTGCGCGATCTTGGCGTCGGTTGGGTAGAACTGCCGATATGGGAAATCGGTGCCGAGCATAAGAAGCGTGTCACACTCCAGCATGGCCTTGTAACCCGAAGAGAAGCCGATCAGACCGGTCATGCCGACATCGAAGGGATTGTCCCACTCGACATGTTCCTTGCCGCCGAGCGCGTGGACGATGGGCGCCTTGAGCCGATCCGCAAAGGCGATCAATTCGTCATGCGCCCCTTCGCAACCGCGTCCGCACAGAAGGGTGACTTTCGAACTGTTGTTGAGCAGCTCCGACAATCGATCGATCTGATCGTTCGCCGGCACGACGTTCGGCTGGGACAGCGTGAGTGCGGCCGGCGTCGAAATCTTCGCGGTGAAATCGCTCAATGCCACGTCGCCGGAAATGACCACGACGGCAACGCCGCGCTTTCCGATAGCCGTGCGAATGGCCGTTTCGATGACTGCCGGCAATTGCTCCGGATGGCTGACAAGTTCGCAATAGTGGCTGCATTCCCGGAAAAGCTGGTCGGGATGCGTTTCCTGGAAATAGCCTCTGCCGATTTCAGCCGAAGGTATCTGCGCGGCAATGGCCAGGACGGGGACCCGCGAGCGATGGCAGTCGAACAGGCCGTTGATGAGGTGGAGGTTGCCCGGGCCGCAGCTTCCGGCGCATACGGCCAGTTCGCCACTGAGGTGGGCTTCGGCCCCCGCCGCGAAGGCTGCCGTTTCTTCATGACGGGTATGGACCCACTCGATGTCGCCTCTTTTTCGAAGCGCTTCCGTGAGCCCGTTCAGGCTGTCTCCGACTACGCCATATATCCGCTTGACTCCGGCCGAATGCAGCACCTCTATCAGGACATCAGCTACTTTGGACTTCATCGAAAGGCTCCCGGGCTTTGGGTTTCAGGTGGATGGTAAAAGGAAGCTAGGCCTCGCTCTACGCTTCTCAACCCGGAGGATTATCAGAGTGGCGGAGACACCAAACTGGACCTTGGTGTAGGTGCCGGCAGAGAAGAAGCCCGTTTGCCTGATATCCCAGGACGCTGCCTATCAGCCGAGAGCATAGGGTCGCTCCGCGTTTGGCGCCCTTCGTCTGCCGCGACCTATGCTTCCACCTGTTCCCGCTCTTTCATCGCTTCTGCGACAAGTTTCATGAAGCGCGGATGCCGCCGCAGGTTGTCCAGGTCAGAATCATGTGTGAACCATTTGATGTGGTAGACGGAGCTTCGGGGCAGCAAGCCCTCCAGGATATCGATCGCCCGTTCCACATGGCCGAGTACGGAGTGGACGCAGGCAAGATTATATTGGGCGACGATATCATCGGGATCGATGGCGCTTGCCCGTGCGGCCCAATCGCAGGCCCGCGCCGCATCACCGAGATGGGCAAGGGCAAGCGCGCCGCGATGGGCAGGCCCGGAATTTTCCGGGTTCTGATTGAGCGCCCGCTCGGCTCTTTCAATGCCCATGCGCGCCCAGCTTTCCTTGTCCACCGTCCGTCCGAGAGAATGATACGAGGACATCAGGTGGATCGGCGAAACATAGTCGTCGGGGCGGATTTCGGCGGCACGGCTAAAGTAATGCACCGCCTCGGCGAAATTCCCGCGCATGAAGAAGATGCGGGCATAGTGGAAATTTGCTTCATAGAGATTGGGATCGAGCGCCAGCGCGCGTTCGAAGGATGCCGTGGCCTCGTCGTCCTCGCCGTTTTGATGCAGCGCCAGGCCGCGGGAGGCATGGGCCTCGGCGAGGTCGGGATCGAGTTCCAGGGCTTTGGCGCTCATTGCGAGGATGCGCTCCAGGGGCACGTCGTCGGGCGCCCAGTCGCGGATCGCAGCATCGCAATCGGCGATGCCGGCATAGGCGCGGCCATAGTCCGGATCGAGCTCGACGGCCTTGTAGAACATGCGCCGGGCAAGCTGCAGATAGGACTTGGTCCAGGTATGAGAGAGCTGCCTTCCTCTCAGGTAATAGGTATAGGCCTCGACATTGGCCGTCGGCTCGGCGGCGATCGCCTTGCGTTCCTCCGGCAGCAGCCGCACCTTCAGCTGGCCGACGATCGCGTTGGTGATCTCGTCCTGGATGGCGAATATATCGGTGAGGTCGCGATCATAGCGTTCGGCCCAGAGATGGTCGCCGTTCGTCGTATCGATCAGCTGGCCGGAGATGCGTACCCGCGTACCGACAATGCGCACACTGCCTTCCAGCATATAACGCACGCCGAGCTCCTGGGCGACCTGCTTCACCTTCACCGATGCGCCCTTATAGGTGAAGACGGTGTTTCGCGGCACCACATGCAGGCTGGAGACCTTGGAAAGATCGGTGATGATATCCTCGGTGATGCCGTCGGAGAAGTAATCCTGATCGGCATCGCCGCTCATATTGGTGAAGGGCAGGACGGCGATGAAACAGGTGTTGCGGTTCTGCGCGACGAGGCGGGCAGAACTCGGCTTCTCGAAGGAAACTGTGTAAACCTGAACCGGCTGTCGGATATTTTTGAACACGTGTTCACCTAAAAAATCGAAACCGAGATTGAGGCGTGAACCGACCTGATCCCGCACGATTGCCGACACGGCAATGCCGCCGACCGGAGCAATGCCTTCCAGGCGCGCGGCAAGATTGACACCGTCGCCGAAAATATCGTCATTTTCGACGACGACATCGCCGAGATTGATGCCGATGCGGAATTCGACGCGCTCTTCCTTCGGCACGTTTTCGTTGCGCACGGCCATGCTGCGCTGGATTTCTGCGGCGCAGGCGACCGCATTCACGACGCTCTGAAACTCGGCCAGGATGCCGTCGCCCGTCAGTTTGACGATACGGCCCTTGTAATCGGATATGCGGATGTCGACCAATTCGCAGCGATGGCGGTTCAAAGCCTGCAGCGTGCCCGTCTCGTCCATGCCCATGAGCCGGCTGTAGCCAACCACATCGGCAGCGAGGATGGCACTCAATCGCCGCTCCATGACCCTCTCCATGGATTGTCTCATGTCAGTTTCTCGCTTTTTCCAGATTTTGACCGCGCTAGGACTCCCTCCCTTGCAACCGATATCTTTCGATTCGGCGTGCTGTCACGGCGGCGCAGAGCCTATATCGTTACGGCGCAGCATCAATACTCCGAACGGGCGAAGATTGCGCCAAACGATAGCTCTTTTGGATGGGAAAGACCCCGGATGTGCTGACGTGCTCAATTTTGAGGCCGTGCGTCGATTTTGGAATGCGTCTCGGAAGAAGGGGTCGGGCGCAGCGCGCTCGAACCGGTCCTAGGACATCGTCTCGTGGCCCGTTCCTTGCCTCTGAGAGCCTGCGAGGTCGCCGTCGTCAAAAGCCGCGCTCCATCGAAGCGCGGTTCGATTTGTATAGGCCACCGTCGGTTGCCAGGCAGGTCATGTTTCGCGATCCCATCAGCCGCGGAAGAGCGACAGAATGTTCTGCCAAGAGGAGATGGCAATCGAGAGCGACTGGATTGCCAGTTGCTGCGTCTGCAAGGCAGCGAGCTTGGCGGGGTGCGCCAGTAGCCGTCCGTGATGCGAAGCAGATCCGACGACCGTACCGCTTGTTGTCTCGAGAAAGGCAAGTCGCGCGTCCACGCAAAAGCCCGTTTGCCTAAAGGATGCAGCCTGTAGGTCGAAAGGGGTAGGACATACTCGTCCACTTTTCGATTATAATCGGAGGTCCGCGTATCGAACGATCCTCATAGATTTGATCCTGGTAATTTCGCGAGAGGGCACACCATGTATCGCAACGCTCGCCGGTGGGCTTCGCGCTCACTCATGATGGATTCGTGGGTTCCCCGGTGGCTGGCCGCCAGTGGAAAGGCAAGGCCGCGCAAGGGCGCCGATCGCCCCGAGGATAGTGCTCAACTTGCGACATCCGCGCAGACAGCGGGTGGAAGCAAGGGGGGTGCCCTTGTCGGCAGTCCCGACAACAGCTTTGCGCTCAGCGGACATGATGACGAACCGAGAGCGGAAACGGTCGGCGAAGCAGACGGTCGGGGCGATATTGACCAAGTGTCCCCATCCTTGGCGGATGCTTTCGCAGCGGCGCGCGAAACGGGTGTTGGAAGTGGAAATTCTGCCGCGTCTGTTCTGTCGGCCCATAATCCGGTTTTTGCACCTTTCGAGCGGAACGCGAACGGCGCCGCGTTGCCCCCTTATCGCACCTATGCTGGCATGGGCACCATAGGCGACGATCCCCTGGCTCCGTATCTGCCGCAGAGCCCCGCACCGACAGCGTCAGGGCAAGGTTCCGCCACCGTAGCGGGTGCACGCGCTCACTCCGGCAAGGTGGTCATTCTCGAATCGAGCCCGTCAGCAGCGGCTGCTGCGCACCACGGTGGATCGAATTCATTGGCGTTTGGCATGCCTTTTGGTGTCTGCGGATGTGGCTATTTTACATCCCCTACGCGGATTCTCGATTGGGCCCATGGCGGCGCCATGCTTCAACAGGATGGTCAATTGCCGGGGACGAGGCTGACCGAAGGGCCGGACTATGCAGCAACGATCAAGCGGGCCATCGGTGCCTCAGTCAGCGACCCGCTTCTTGATCGTGACTTATCCCCGCTCTCGAGCTGGCGCGGAACCGCAAAGTTGACGGGCTCGACGAACTTGAACGGATCGTTGCCCGGCGGCGGAGAAATGGGAACGGCAACCGGCACCAAGGGCGTCGGCATCCTTTCCGGTTCGGTCACCACACCGCCGATCACGCAGCGGTCGTTAACGACGCAAAATCTGGCGGCCGCAGCGGCAGCGGCGCCCGCTAACAAGGTCGTGGCGGAAAATCTGCTGCCGGGCAATCCGGAGAGCGAGTGGGGCATCGATGGGGCCGGCAGCTCCAATATCGAGGGATTCGCGACCGACATCAGTGTCGACAACGGCAAGACGGTCAGCTTCAAGATTGATACGGATTCCAACAATTACCGGATCGATATCTACCGCCTCGGCTATTATGGCGGCATGGGCGCGCGCAAGGTCACGACCATTCAGCACACCGGCGTGCAGAATCAACCAAATCCGTTGCGCAATGCCACGACCGGCACCGTGGATGCCGGCAACTGGGCAGTTTCGGCTTCGTGGACCGTACCTGAAGATGCTGTCTCAGGCGTTTATATCGCCAAGCTCGTGCGGCAGGATGGCACCTTCGGCGAAAATCAGATTCCGTTCATCGTGCGCGACGATGACAGCCACAGCGATATCGTTTTCCAGACCGCTGACGAGACCTGGCAAGCCTACAATGGCTGGGGTGGCGCAAACTTCTACGGTGGCAACGGTCCGGCAACGGGGCAGGGCGCTGGTCGCGCCTATGCTGTCAGTTACAACAGGCCGATTGCGACCCGTGGTGGGGTTGGCACTTATGCCGGTCCGCAAGACTATCTGTTCGGCGCCGAATATGCAGGCATCTACTGGCTGGAGCAGAACGGCTATGATGTTTCGTACCTGTCGGGTGTCGACGTCGACCGCTATGGCAGCCTGCTGCTCAATCACAAGACCTATGTTGATGCCGGGCATGACGAATACTGGTCTGGACAGCAGAGGACCAATGTCGAAGCTGCACGCGATGCAGGTGTCAACCTGATGTTCTGGAGCGGTAACGAGGTCTATTGGCGTACCCGTTGGGGCAACGCCTATAGCGCCGACGGCACGCCTTATCGCACCCTTATTTCCTACAAGGAGACATGGTCGCCCGGCGCCAGCATAGACCCTTCGAACGAATGGACGGGTACATTCCGCGATCCGCGTCTTAGCCCACCCGCTATCGGTGGGGGAAACCCGGAAAACTCGCTGACCGGGCAGCTGTTCAAGGTCGATGATGTCGGCAGCAATCTCAGCGCGATCACGGTCGGATATGATGACGCCAATCTGCGTTTCTGGCGCAACACGAGCGTTTCCAATCTCCAGCCCGGCCAGACGGCAACGCTAACCAAGAACTATCTGGGCTACGAGTGGGACGAAGCGACCGATAATGGCTTCGATCCGGCCGGTCTCGTCAAGCTGTCTTCGACGACGCTTCCGGTCAGCACCTATTTGCTCGATTACGGAAACACGACCGGCAACGCGACCGCGACCCACAATCTGACGCTTTATCGTGCACCGAGCGGTGCATTGGTGTTTGGCGCCGGTACTGTCTACTGGACATGGGGCTTAAGCAACAATCACGATAATGAGGCGACCCCGACCGATCCCCGCGTGCAGCAGGCAATGGTCAATCTGCTGGCCGACATGGGCATTCAGCCTGGGACGCTGCAATCCGGGCTCGTCGCCACGACCGGCTCCACGGATCATGTTGCACCGACTTCCATCATCACGGCGCCGTCAACGGCGACTGTTGGCTCCACAGTCACGATTACAGGTACGGCCACCGACACGGGCGGCGGGGTCATTGCCGGCGTCGAGGTTTCGACCGACAATGGAGCGAGCTGGCATCCGGCGGCAGGCGATGAGAACTGGACCTATACCTGGTCGCCGCAGATCGCGGGCAATTACACGATCCGCTCACGGGCCGTCGACGACAGCATCAATCTTGAAGCACCCTCGGCAGGGCGCACGGTCACCGTGACCGGGGCGAGCTTTTATTCTCTCTTCGGCGCGGGGACGCCTGCTGTCGTCAACACCGACGATACGTCGGCCGTCGAGCTCGGGGTCAAATTCCAGACCTCCGTGGCAGGGACCGTCACCGGCATTCGTTTCTATAAGGGCAGCCAGGACACCGGCACGCATACCGGCTCACTCTGGTCGAGCACGGGTACGCGGATTGCGACCCTCACCTTCACGAACGAGACTGCGAGCGGCTGGCAGACTGCCTATTTCACCAGCCCGGTGACGTTGACGGCGGGACAGACCTACACGGCGTCCTACCATACGAATACCGGCCACTATTCGACAACCGCCAGCTACTTCGTCTCCAATGTGACGAGCGGCCCCCTGACGGCTCCAGCCAGTGGCAACGGCGTATATACCTATGGCAGCGCCAGCCTGTATCCCACGAGCACCTTCGAGTCGACGAACTATTGGGTCGATGTGATGTTCACCACGCCGAGCTCGAACACGACGCCGACGGCGGTTGCCGATGCGGGTGACGCGACCGAGAAGGGTGGCATTGCTAATGGTTCGGGTGGTGTGGTTGCGAGCGGCAATGTGCTGACCAACGACACCGATCCGGATGCCGGTGACACCAAGACGGTCACGGCCGTCGTCTTCGGCGCGACATCAGGCACGCTCGG
>NZ_JBFRCX010000022.1:0-75452 GCF_052113285.1 Rhizobium sp. YAF28
GCCGCTGTCAAGGCTCCGGGCTTCGGCGATCGCCGCAAGGCCATGCTGGAAGACATCGCTATCCTCACGGGCGGCACTGTCATCTCCGAAGACCTCGGCATCAAGCTCGAGTCCGTCACCCTCGACATGCTCGGCCGCACCAAGAAGGTCTCGATCTCCAAGGAAAACACCACGATCGTCGACGGCGCTGGCGCCAAGTCCGACATCGAAGGCCGTGTTGCCCAGATCAAGGCCCAGATCGAAGAAACCACCTCTGACTACGACCGCGAAAAGCTGCAGGAACGTCTTGCCAAGCTCGCTGGCGGCGTTGCCGTTATCCGCGTCGGCGGCTCGACGGAAATCGAAGTGAAGGAAAAGAAGGACCGCATCGACGACGCTCTCAACGCGACGCGCGCTGCTGTCGAAGAGGGTATCGTTCCGGGCGGCGGCACGGCCCTGCTGCGCTGCTCTATCGTTCTTGACGTCAAGGGCGAGAATGACGACCAGAATGCCGGCGTCAACATCATCCGCAAGGCGCTCCAGTCGCTGGTTCGCCAGATCGCCGAAAATGCTGGTGATGAAGGCTCGATCGTCGTCGGCAACATTCTCAAGAGCAATACAGACAACTACGGCTACAACGCCCAGACGTCCGAATATGGCGACATGATCGCCATGGGCATCGTCGACCCGGTCAAGGTCGTTCGTACGGCGCTGCAGAATGCGGCTTCGGTTGCCGGGCTTCTCGTGACCACGGAAGCCATGATCGCCGATATACCCAAGAAAGATTCCGCAGCAGGCGGCATGCCTGACATGGGCGGCATGATGTGAAGAAGTCGTTCCAGAAGCGCGTTCGCTGACACAAGACGTTGGCTGACACAAGGCAAGGGGGGCTCCGATTGATCGGGGCCTCCGACGTCCGGTTGGGCCGGTCGTCGTGCGCGGCCGTAGCGCTCCGGCAGATCGCGCCATGGCGCACTGGACCACAGCACCCGAAAGATGCCGTTCGTGGGGGAACTCGTGATCGCGGCCTGTGTTGTCGCGCTCGTTGCCTGGTTCGGGACGCTGAAGCCGTTTCCGGGGTAGGGCACATTGCTGAAACCCCAGACGACATGGGTGCAACGCGGCGCTTGCTGACCTTCTCGCTTTCCACACGGAAACCAGTTAAACGGGTGGGAACAACACGTTGCGAGGTTGTAAGCGATGGCTGGAAAAGTAGAATATACCGTGTTCCAGGGACGCGCGGGAGATCACAACGACCTGGCGATGCCGGGTGCGAAGGCGATCGGCGAGGAATTGGAACGCCGAACCGGCATTTCTCCTGCAGTGATCGGCACCCCGGAGCCCGCCGTGAATGGCGGTTGGCGCGAAGAGCTCGATGCGGCCCTGCCGTCGCTCAGAGAGTTGCAGTCCCGATTTGACGAGGTGTTGGCCGCAGGCGCGGCGTCGATCGCTGCCACCAGCCGTTGCGCGGTTTCGCTGGCAACCCTTCCAGCCGTTGCGAAGCACCATCCCGCGGCCTGCATCGTGTGGTTCGATGCACATGGCGATCTCAATCCACCGGAGGCCAGCCCTACCGGATATCTCGGCGGGCTGGCGCTTGCGGGGCCACTTGGCCTTTGGGATTCCGGTCTCGGTGCGGGTTTAAGCTTTGATCAGGTCGTTCTCGTCGGTCAACGTGACCTCGATCCGTACGAACTGGATCTGATCGCGAAACACGACATCCCGCATATCGAACCAGGAGCCGATCTCGCGACCGACCTTGGGAGAGCGATCGCCGGCCGCCCAGTCTATGTGCATTTCGACTGCGATGTTTTGGAGCCCGGCATCGTGCCGACAGATTACGAATGCGAAGGCGGCTTGTCGCTGGATGATGTGCGAGCCTGCTGCAAGGTTATCGCAGAACATGACTTCGTCGGGATAGAAATTGCCGAGTTCCAGAACTCGTGGGAAGCTGGCGGCCCGCCAGTCTCACCGAGCGCTCTGCTCGATGCCCTGGAGCCGGTTTTGACAAAGAGCTCCCACTAAGCGAATGGCAGCTTAGGTCCTGAATCCGGTCGCCATCCCTGCTGCGTGGCTCATCCTGAAAGCAGACGTGCGAGCGTGGCTCCAATGGTAAGAGCCTGATTTCATTTGTTGTTTGAACGGCGTTCCGGCTCTTTTTTTAACATGATCGAGAGGCGACATACGGTCAGCCGCCCCGTCTTAAACGTAAGTTTGGATTACGGGCGCGTGAGGGCGGCTGTAGTTGTTAGGGGCCGCCACCAAAGAGCGCTCGAAAACGGAAACGTCTGGAAACGTGAGGTTCGAGCGCCGGATCCATGCTGGTATGCGACATCCGCGTATTACCGAATGGACAGTGACAGGCTGGTGTCCACGCAACACAGGAGCGCGTCATGTCGCAGTTAGAAACAAAAGCCCGTAGCACGGGTCCGCAACAGACAAATATGTCCTCGCAGAACAGTTCGGCTCCCGGTGGAGCAAAGCCCGGCGAACTGGTTCCGTCGCGCTATGCGCTTGATATCGGCGACATCGAGGTGATGGTAGTCAGCGATGGGGTTCTGCCGCTGCCAACCGCGATGCTGGGACACAATGCCGAACCGGCCGTCCGTGCCGCCTGGCTGGGCGACATGTTCCTGCCGCCGGACGCTTTCGACTGGTCGCTGAACGTGGTCGTGGTGCGTAGCGGCGCACAGACCATCCTCGTCGATGCGGGGCTCGGGATCGACCCGGACCTGAACCTGCCGCGGGCCGGGCAGTTGATCAAGCGACTGGAGGCCGCGGGCATCGATCTTGGTTCCGTGACCGACGTTGTGCTGACCCACATGCACATGGACCATGTTGGCGGGCTGCTCGTGGAAGGGGTGAAGGAACGGCTGCGTCCGGACCTGCGCATCCATGTGGCCGCCGCCGAGGTCAAATTCTGGGAGGCGCCCGATTTCTCCCACGTCTCCATGCCGCCGGGCTTTCCGGACGCGCTTCGGGCAGCCGCCAAGCGGTTCGCCAAGGAGTACCAAAACCAGCTGCGGCTGTTCGATGAGGAATACGAGGTGGCGCCTGGTGTCGTCGTCTCTCGCACCGGTGGCCACACTCCCGGGCATAGCGTGGTCCGCGTGGCCTCCGGCGGCGACAAGCTGATGTTTGCCGGCGACGCCGTGTTTGCGGTCGGGTTCGAACATCCCGACTGGTTCAACGGTTTCGAACACGACCCCGAAGAGGCGGTGCGCGTTCGTATCCGGCTTCTGCGTGAGCTCGCGGCGACCGGCGAACTGTTGGTGGCCACGCATCTGCCGTTCCCCTCCATCGGCCATGTGGCGGTCGACGGCGAAGCCTTTCGCTGGGTGCCGATCTTCTGGGATTATTGACGGGGTTGTGTCACGCCGCACCAGGCTGAGCGTGGCTCATATCCGTCTCAATCAGCGAGGCCCGGCGAATGCCTGGGCCTCGTTTCATTTTGGCGGCCGTATGCCGCTGGAGCCGCTTCCGGGGCAGGAGCGCTCGCCTGGCAAGATCTCACTTTGCCGGCTCGAAGCGAAGTATGCCGGCGACCCTTGCCTTGGTGCCGGAATCGGAGGGGTGGGAGACGCCGTCCATGACCTGCACCTCCGGAAAGTCGAAGGGGCTGATACCCTCGATGCAGGCGACATTGATGCCGAACTGGTTCGGATTCGAGCGGCGCTGGTGATGGGTATAGATGCCGCAGGTCTTGCAGAAATAATGCTTCGCCGTGCGGGTATTGAATTGATAGAGCGTCAGATTGTCTTCGCCCTCTACGAACTCGATATCCGCAAGCTCAGCCGAGACGGCGATTGCGCCGCGCATGCGGCAGTAGGAGCAGGTGCAGCGGCGGATCGTATTGAATTCGTCCGCCAACCGGAGCCGGAATTTGACGCGGCCGCAGTGGCAGGCCGCATTATGCTCATGTCTCTCGTCGCTCATAATCCGCCTGTCTCTCTCAATGAAATCTCAAACTAGGCCCAGCGCTCGCAGAAGGCTTCGATATCGCTGGACTGAAAATCGGCGAGCCGTTCCATGATGGTCTCGAATGGCCAGTCCCACCAGGCGATCGCGGCAAGTTTTTCCGCAACGTTTCGCGAGAAGCGCTCGCGCAGGAACCTGGCGGGAACGCCGCCGACGATCGTATAGGGCGCAACGTCCTTGGTCACCACCGCGCCTGCCGCGAGCACGGCGCCGTCTCCAACCGTCACACCCGGAAGCACGATGACGCCATGGCCGATCCAGACGTCATTGCCGATGATGGCGCGGTCCGCCTTTCGTTCGGCGAAGAAGGAGTGATCGCGCGCGGCGTCTGCGGAGTAATATTCCGGGCAGTAGGTGAAGCGATGCATCGACGGGCGGTCCATCGGGTGATTGGGCGCGCCGATCCGGACTTCCGCGGCGACGGCGCAGAATTTCCCGATCCTGGCATCACCGACGATGCAGCGCTGGCCGAGATAGGAATAATCCCCGAGTTCGACCGTGTGCAGGGAAGTATTCTCCAGGATCTCGCAGCATTTGCCGATGCTGGAATCCCTGAGGGTAGCGGTCGGGTGGATGACAGTCTCGGCGATCTTGGGGCGGTTCGGCTGGGTGGTCGAGTCCATGGGCAGTCTCCGGATTTCGGTCTGCCTAATCGGGAACGGTGAAGGATATGTGACGCAAGAACGCCGCGATGATCGGCGCACGTGTTCAATGGGCCATGGGTTGCCAGTCCGCCGACCGTGCCGAAGATTTCTGCGCAGAAGGCGTGATCCGCGTCCATTGCGCTCGCGCTATTCCCTCACAGCCCGAAAATGATCTGGCAGGTCGAGGTGTTCGACGGAAAGAACCCGTCTTCGCCAACCGGAACGACCCTGTCGCTCAGCGGCTTCACCCGCGTGATCATTCCGGATTTTGCGGTGACGGCGACGGTGCAGGACACTTCCTGATCATGTTCCGGTGAGAAGATCCGCTTGGTGAGGACCATGTTGCCGATGTATTCCGTCTGGTCATAGGTTCTTGCGGGTATCCGCACCATGCGCGATCGCTGCCAGGTCAGCACGGGCGCTCCGCCTGCAACGCTGCGGTCCGTCGGCGCCCCGAACTTGTCTTCGAATTTCGCGATCGGTTTGCCGCGCCACTGGCTGTCGATCTTGGTATAGGGGGCGGTCAGGGCGGTCCCGAGGTCATCCGAGAGCTTGGCGGCTCCAGCCTGAAGAGTTTTGGCTGCGCCGCAGCCGCAAAGCAGCATCGGCAAGGCGGTGACGACAACAAGCTTTTTCAAAAGTCTCATTTCAAAATTCCGACTTCATAATGATTTCGATCACAGGGATTTTGGCCACAGGCATTTGCGATGACGATTGATTAGCAGCCGGCTATTAACAGGCGCCAAAAACTATCGGTAAAATTGAATATCGAAAAATACGTATAACTTCTGGCGGTATAAATGCCTCTGGCCAAGCCCTATGCCCTTGCGTTTGCACAGCCCGGGCGCTTCCTGTGCTCGGCAGGTTTGGCAGTGCGCCTCAAAGCTCAGTCTGCTTCGGGCCCACAGGTGTTGGAGCGTCGCGATACGCCATGCCAAAGGTGGTTGTTCATCGGTCCCCTTTGCGACAAAACTCTATGAATTTGGCAAAATCCGCGCATATTCATCCAACGGTATGATACGCCGCCGGAGCAATCACTGCTGTGGATCGAAAGCTCGCAGCCATCCTTTCCGCCGATGTTGCCGGTTTCAGCCGCCTTACGGCGCTGGACGAGGAGGGCACGGTTCGTGCTCTCAACGCGTGCCTAAGCCAGATCGCCGAAATAGTGGGCGAGCATGATGGCCGCATCTTCGGCACTGCGGGTGACGGGTTTGTCGCCGAGTTCGCAAGCGCTGTTCAGGCTATCCGGTGCTCGGTTGAAATCCAGCGACGCCTCTCGAGCAATCCAAAAGACATCCCCGGGGATCGCCGCCTGGAGTTCCGCATCGGCGTCAATCTGGGTGACGTCATTGTGTCGGGTGACGATCTGCTGGGCGACGGCGTCAATATCGCCGCGCGCCTGCAGGAGATGGCGCCGCCGTCAGGCATATGCATTTCCGGGTCGGTACGCGAGCATCTCTATGGGAAGGTGCCGTTTACGCTGACGAGCCTCGGCGAACGCTCTATGAAGAATATCCCGAGGCCGATTTCCGTCTTTCGAGTCGACTGGCTGCAGGAGGCGCCTGAAAGCGGGGAGGCCGGGCAAGAGCCAGGGTCAACAAAATCACCATCACCTGCGCCGCGCTTCGGCAGAGACCAGCCGTCGATCGTCGTCATGCCCTTCGACAATCTCAGCGGTCAGGGCGATGAGTATTTCGTGGATGGGGTCGTGGAGGAAATCACCGCGGCGCTCTCGCGCGTTCGGGAATTCTTCGTCATCGCGCGCCAGTCCGCCTTCACCTACAAGGGACGCTTCGTCGACGTGCGTGACCTCGGACGGGAACTCGGCGTCAACTACGTGGTCCAGGGTACGGTTCGGCGCGGAGGAGAGCGGCTGCGGATATCCGTGCAGCTGGTCGATACCGAGACGCGCATGCAGTTCTGGTCAGAGCGTTATGAGGGCGCGGCCGAGGACATATTCGAGCTTCAGGACAGGATCGCGGCTCAGGTGACCGGCGCCATCCATCCGGCCATCCAGAGTGCCGAAACCGAGCTGTCGAAGCGCAAGCCGCCCAGCAGCCTGCGCGCCTATGATCTCGTCATGCGCGCCTATCCGCATCTCTGGGGCCAGAGCAAGGCGACGAACGAGCGGGCAATACCGCTGCTTCTGGATGCCATCGCGATCGACCCTGCTTACGGCCGCGCCCATGCATTTCTGGCATGGTGCTACGCCCAGCACCTTGGCTACATCTGGACCGAGGAACCGGAGCGGGATCTGGAGCGGGCTTTAAAATCTGTCGAAGCCGCAGTGGGCTCCATCGATGATGATCCGACCGCCCTGACCGCCGTCGGCGGGGCGCTCAGCCATTGCGGCGATCAGGAGCGGGCGGCGGCCTATCTTGAGCGGGCGCTGGCGCTCGACCCGAACAATGCCTGGGCATGGGCGCGCTATGGCTGGGTTGCAAGCTACATGGGCGAGACTGGCGCCACGGAGCGGTTCGAACGGGCGCTGACGCTGAGCCCGGCGGATCCGCTTGCCTTCAACATGCGCATGGGCATGGCCCTGTCGCTCGCCATGGCAGGCTCCCTTTCGCAGGCCGTCGCTATTGCCCGGGAGGTCGTCAACAAACATCCCGACGTGACCTGGTGCTACCGGATGATGGCGGCCTGGGCGGCGATGAGCGGCGACGTAAAGACGGCCCGGTGGGCTGCGGGCAAGCTCATGGAGATCGAGCCGCATTTTACGATCGAGCGCTATTTGTCGAGGCCTGTGTTTCAGGGGGTGCCGCAATGGGCGGCCCAGACCGCCGAGGGTCTGCGGCAGGCGGGCTTGCCTGAGCGCTGAGGGTGGTTTTGGGTGGGGGGCCTGTTGAGCCGGAAACGGACTTCGCACGCCGTCCGCGGCGCGCCAGAAGCGACATCGTGTCCCTAGGCGTCGCTTCTTTCGATCATTGCCAGTGATACGGAATGACTTATGTTCGTCGCTGTATTTTCTTCAGGAAGCGGGAATGTTTCATGTGCCGCGCATTGCTCCGCCTGCCATTTGCCGCCTTCCTTTTTCTTCTCGGCTGGGCGGCCGCTCATGCCGATGAAGTCCTGACTTACAAGTGGCAGGGCGTGGACCGCACCGCAATCCTGCATATTCCCAAGGGAGCGGAAGGACACCCCGCACCGCTTGTCATCGTGATGTACGGGTCAGACGACAAGGCCGTGAATTTCCAGAAAAACAGCGGATTTGATGCTGTCGCTGACAGCGAGAACTTCATCACCCTTTATCCGGAAGCGATCGACGGTGCCTGGAATATCAAAAACAGGAAGCCTGTCATCAATGGCGAGCCGGTCGATGACATCGGCTTTTTCCGCACCATGATAGACGATCTGGTGCGCCGCAAGATTGCCGACGGCACAAGGGTCTATGCCACGGGCTTCTCGTTCGGCGCGCTGATGACCTATACGCTGGCCTGCGCGCTTCCCGACAGGATATCAGCGATTGCTCCCGTCGCCAGCGCGATAAACGAAGCGCAGGTCGAAGACTGCAAGCCCGGCCACACCATGCCGGTCATGATGGTGAACGGCACTGATGATGACGTGCAGCGCTACGATGGTTATATCCGCTCATTCGGCAGGCTGCTTTCCGTTCCGGAGACAACGGAATATTGGCGCCGGATCGATGGGTGCACCGGGGAAAATGCCACGGCGCTGCCGCATCTCAACCCGCATGACCTGACCCGCGCCAGTCTGGTCCAATGGTCCGGATGCCAGGCCGATACGGGAGTTCAGTTGTATCGCGTCGAAAACGGCGGCCATTGCTGGCCCCGTCTCGCCAAGTCCGATACCAGCTCCGGTCATGATGATCCGGTAGATGGACCTCGTTTCGGGGGATGCAGCGGCGATATCGAGACAGCGGTTGAGGTGTGGAACTTCTTCAGCGAGTTTCACCGTTGATGATCGAGACATTCACCACGGGTTCTCGTGCTCATCAGCACCAGCGGCACCGCAATCGCGTAGAGGGCGATCACCGAGAGCCAGATGCCGCCCGGCCAGTTCTGTCGCGTCACGAAATAGAGCGATGAAAAGCCGAGCGGCGCGATGATGGAGGCGAGGGAGACGGTGGAGGCGAGCACGCCCTGCAGTTCACCTTGGCGATCGGGCTCGACCGTGCGGGTGGCGAGTGCCTGGAAGGCGGGATTGCCGATGCCGACGAGGGTGAAGACCGGCATGATGGCGAAGATCATCCAGCCCTGGTTGGCCAGTGCCATCACGAGGAGGGCGATCGCGGCGGCGGCGATGCCTGTCATGACCGACCAGCGCTCGCCGAGCAGGCGGGTTGCCGGCCCCGGCAGGAAGGCTTGGCAGAGTGTCTGGCAGATGCCGAAGGCGCCGAGCGACAGGCCGATCCAGAAGCCGTTCCAGCCGAAAGTATCGAAGCCCCAGAGCGCCCAGCAGGTGCCGTAGGATTCGCCGGCGGCGCTGAAGACGAAATAGACCAGCACGATGGGCAGCAGCCCTTTCATCGAGACGATCCATTTCAGCGGCCGCAGCGGGTTCAGCGTGGTGAGATCGATCTTCTGGCGAGATGGTGTGCGGGATTCAAGTGTGCGGGATTCTGGCAGGACGAAGAGGGCAAGCAGCAGATTGCAGGCGTTGAGTACGGCGGCGGCGATGAAGGGCAGGCGCAGCCAGTAATCGCCGAGCAACCCGCCAAGGACCGGGCCGATGATGAAGCCCGCGCCGAACATGGCGTTGAACAGGCCGAAGCGGCGCGCGCGCTGATCCGCAGGCGAAATGTCGGTGATATAGGCCGAGGCGACCGACATATTGGCGCTGGTGAGGCCGGCGATGGCGCGGCCGATCAGCAGCAAAGTGAGGGATGGTGCAAAGGCCATGATGGCGTAATTGATCGCGGCACCGGCAAGCGAGATCAGCAGCACGGGGCGCCGGCCGATCGTATCGCTGAGCGCGCCGAGCACGGGGGCGAAGACGAACTGCATGGCGGCATAGAGCGCCGTCATGAGGCCGACATAGAAGGCGATGTCCTGCGTCTGCGTCACGTCCTGAAGAAGGCGCGGCAGGATGGGGAAGATCAGCCCGATGCCAACGGCGTCGAGGCAGATGGCGGTGAAGATGACGACGAGCGGTTTGTTCATGCCAAATCTGTTCATTGGGGAGCTCAGGGGGAAATGACGAGTTTGCCGGTGACGCGGCCGGTGGCGCTGACGATCTGCGCTTCGGCCGTCTTCTCCAGTGGAAAGGCCTGCTCGATGCGCAGGCGGAAAAGGCCCCTGGAATAGAGTCGGGCAACATCGGCCAGCACCCGTTCCGGCTCCTTCGGCGGGCCACGGGAGAATTTCGCGCCGTACTCCTCGGCCGAGAAATCGGCAACGGAGAGGACGCGGGCGGGATCGCCTGTGATCGCGATCAGTTCGGGGATGATACCGGAGCCGGCGACGTCGATTGCCGCGTCGACGCCATCGGGCGCAAGCTGCTGCACCCGGTCAGCGAGGCCGGGCCCGTAGGTCGTCGGGATGGCGCCGAGTCCCCTGAGGTAGTCGTGTTTCTGCGGGCTGGCGGTGCCGATGACGGTGATGCCCCTGACGCGGGCGAGCTGGAGGATGGCGGAGCCGATGCCGCCTGCGGCACCGCTGACCAGCAACGTCTCTCCGGCTTTGACGCAGAGTTCGTCGAGGCTGCGCCATGCCGTCTCCGATATGACGGGGAGGGCGCCGGCTATCTCGAAGGGCAGGTCATCCGGCTTGTGGACCCAGTGCGTGAGGACGGCATGTTCGGCCATCGTGCCGTTGCCATAACCGAAGACGGCATCGCCGACATAGGTATTGGAAACATCGGGGCCGACCTTATCGACGATGCCGGAGGCTTCAACGCCGAGGCCTGCGGGAAAGTGCACCTCCTCGAAGGCACGATATTGCCCTTCGCGGCGCTTCCAGTCGGACGGGTTGACGCCGGCGGCGCGCACCGCGATCCGCACTTCGCGGGGGCCGGGATGCGGTGCCTCGATCTCGACGATTTCGAGGACTTCGGGGCCGCCATAGCGGCTGAATTGAATAGCTTTCAAGTGTTTGTCCTTTCGGGGGCAGCGGATGCAGGGCACAGCCATGCCGTTCGCGGTCACGAGCACGGCCGCGCGCTTCCAGGGGGACAGGTTTAACGGATTTATGCTGTACTTCATCCAAATGTGTACTGAGTACAGTAATAGGATCTCGGACACTCGCTGTCAAGATTTATGTACTCAGTACATAAATCCTGCTATTGAGAGCGCCATGCCGAAGCCGTCAGATAAAACACCCTCAGCCCCTTCAGATGTGGAAGTCTCGGATTCGGGGCCGCTGGACCGGCGATCCCGCAAGCGCCTCGCCACGCGCCGCGCCATCTCGCTTGCCGCCGACCGGTTGTTTTTCGAGCGCGGTTTCGAGAATGTGACGGTCGATGAGATCGCTGCCGCTGCCGATGTCGGGCGGATGACCGTGTTCAACCACTTCCCCCGCAAGGAGGACATGTTCTTCGATCGCGACGAGGAGGCGCGCGAGACCCTGCGCGAAGCGCTGCGGCAGCGCGACGGCAGTGTTTCACCCATCGAGACCTTGCGCCTGCTCGCGCATCAACTCGTCAGGCAGCAGACGCCTTATCTGTTATTTTCCACGGCGAGCCAGGGCTTTATCGAGACAGTGGAGAACAGCGAAACGCTGAAGGCGAGGGCGCGGGCGATCCGCGACGAGATCGCTCGGGAATTGGCGGTGGCGCTCGCCGAATCCGTCGGCCAAGACCCCGCTGATACGACCGCCAAGCTCGCGGCCGCCATGCTGTTGGCGAGTTGGAGCGTCGCTTTCATCGAGGCGCACCGGACTTTTCGGCAGGGGCGGGATACGGTGAAGGCGAAGGCTGTCTTTCTCGCGCTCGTCGATCAGGGGAGTGCAGGTGTGAAGGCGGCCATGGCGGGCACGGCTTACGCCTGATTCTGCTGGAATAAAAATGGGTGCTCCACGTCTGCGGGGGAGCGTCCTTGTCCTGTGAGCTCGGCTCAACCGACGTCGATACCAAGCGCAAGTCTGTTTTCAGGTGAAGCCGCCGCATCAAGGTCTTGACCGGTCGCGTCAGAAATTTTCGACACTATCTTGTATAAACAGATAGCTTGTTATATCTAATCTTTAAAGCAGAGGTATCCATGACCGACTCGATCCAAGTTCAATTGCGGAAAGGCGCCCTCGACCTATGCGTACTGGCCGTGCTTTCACGCGGCGAGAGCTATGGCTACGAAATCGCCAGCACACTGGTCGATGCCGTCGGCATGGGGGAAGGCACGATCTATCCGCTGATGCGCCGGATGCAGAATGACGGCCTGGTGGCCACCCGTATCGTCGAGTCGAGCAGCGGGCCGCCGCGCAAATATTACCGGCTGACGCCACTCGGCCAGACGATATTCGAAGCTCATCGCCGTGACTGGCGCTCCTTCGCTGACGCAGTCGATAAACTTCTCGAGGATTTGCCATGACGAGGGATGCCTTCTTACGCACGCTGAGACTGGGACTTGCCGGTCTGCCGCCTCAGGAGATCGAAGAGATCGTCGGCGACTACGCCGCTCATTTTGCCGAATCCAATGCCTCTGGCCGCAGCGACGAGGAGGTCGCGGCTGCGTTGGGCGATCCGGCCAGAACTGCCAGGGAATTGCGCGCCGACGCCGGACTGCGCCGTTTCGAAGCGCAGTGGAGCCTGTCGAACCTTGCGGCGGCCGCGATGGCGCTTGCCGGCCTTGCGATCGTCGACATTCTTTTCCTGCTGCCGTTGCTGATCGTCACCATTGCGGTTGCGACCGGCCTTGCAATCGGGCTGGCAGTCATCGGCGCAGTCGGTGTGAAGATCATCTTCACCACGTTGCTGTTCCAGTTCGGTGAACCAGTGACGGCAGTCGTAGCGCGCCTGTTTATCGGCGCCGGGCTTTTGAGCTGCCTGCTGGGTGGCGGTGCGTTGCTGCTGATGGGACTGGGCGCGGGCATACGCGTGCTTGGCCACTATGCCCGGCTACACTTCCGCCTGGCTCAGGTGGATCAGGGCCGCGTTTGAACATTCATCACAGTGTGTGAGGGAACTGGACAATGATCGGAAAATTGGCATTCGTCGCCACGGCGGGAACGATTGGTGCAGCCGTCTTTTTGGCGCTGGGTATCGGGCTTTCCGGCCGGGATTGGACCGATGCAAGGCAATTGTGGAATGCGACGCAGTCCACCTGCGGATCGACCGCCTCTATCAGGCAGAAGATTGCGTTGCCGCTGACCGCAGGCGACGGCTTGACGATCGATTTGCCGGCTTCGGTGCGCTATCAGCCCGGAGATACGGCGGAAGCCGTCGTGAGCGGCGATCCAACGCTTCTCGACCATGTGCGGCTGGAAGGCGGCAGGCTGAGCCTGGATTGTGACCCAGGCTGGTTTGCGTCCGGGCTCGATGTCAGCGTGTCGGGACCGGCGATCACTGACTGGAAATTGCTCGGCAGTGGCGACCTGACCTTATCGCAGATCAATCAGCCTCAACTGCGGCTGAGCATCCGCGGAAGCGGCAGCGTTGCCGCGACTGGAACTGCCGATACGGTCGGCGTGGACATTTCCGGTTCGGGAGCGGCGCGGCTGAAGGATCTGACCGCCAAGTCCGCGCAGATCCTGATCCGCGGCAGTGGCGACGCGCAAATGACCGCAAAGGCGGATGCGGATATCTCGATATTCGGAAGTGGCAATGTCGAGCTGTCCGGTAACCCAACCATTCGACGTTCGGAGATAAGAGGCAGCGGCCGCATCGTGCAAGCGCCGTGACAGGCGTGGCCTGATGGTGCGGCTCTCCCGCCCATCGGCCGGAATCAAAAGGGCGCTCGACCCTTGCGGGGAGCGCCCTTGTCCTGTGAACTCGAACGCGGCTCGACCAACGTCGATACCAAGCGCAAGTCCGTTTTCAGGTGAAGCCGGGATATGATATGCGGCGGGGCGGATTGCAAGGGGCGAAAGCTGGAATCTCCGATATTTCCTGCGTGTATCGCTGCAACAATCAGCTGGCGGCCAGCGAGTGCCGCGGCTCTGGCGCTGAGCGAGCGGCCGGGGAAATCGGCGGATCGTTCACACGGTGGTCGTTCAGCCGCAGCACTTGGCGGCGCTGGTCGGAGCGCAGCAGGAGGTCGATTGGCTTTGTTCGGCGAGCCACCGATCGCGCGGCTTGCAGCTCGCCGGGCGTGGTGCAAGCTCGACATGGACGGCGCCGGCGCGAAGCGTCGGCATTGCCGCGCAATAGAGCTGCATCGGCTGAACGCCATCGCTGACTTCGAATGTCAGCTTGGCCGAATCATCAAGCTTCACATGCTCGGTGACCTTGCGAATGATCGCATGGAATTTGCCTGATGGCATATGGGTGCGATCGTCCTCTTCGATATCCCAAAGCTGAATGAAGATCTCGCTCCAGGCTTCCGGATTGGCTCCGCAGTCCAGCGCCTGGAACTGCCCGGCCTTGACTTCGGTGACATGATAGCCGGGCTTCACCGGGCGGCCGTCATAGTAAAAAACCAGCGGTGATACCTTGGCGCCGGAGAGGATGCTCATGAGTTCGCCGAGGGCGATATCGTCCTTCTGCATTTTGCTGTTGTCGATCGCGTTCATCTGCGTTATTCCTCGTTTCAATCATTCAAGGATTGTTGAAATATGGATCAACGTCAAGCCCTGATCGCATTCGGCGCATTGTCGCAGGAGACGCGACTGCACATCATCCGCATGCTTGTCGTCGCCGGCCCTGACGGCATGGCGGCCGGCGCAATTGCGGAGAAGCTCGAGGTGTCGCCGTCGAATGTGTCCTTCCATCTGAAGGAACTGGAACGCTCCGGCCTGATCGCGCAGCAGCGCGAATCCCGTTCGATCATCTACACGGCGAATTACGATGCGCTCGGTGGCCTTATCCGCTTCCTGATGGAAGATTGCTGCTCCGGTCATCCGGAAATCTGCGCCCCGGCCGCTGAGGTTGCAGCCTGCTGTATCCCTAAAATGGAGGAGAAACTGCAATGACCACAGACCGCGTCTACAATGTGCTCTTTCTCTGCACGGGCAATTCGGCCCGATCGATCCTGGCGGAATCCATCCTGAATATGGAAGGCAAAGGTCGCTTTAGGGCTTATTCGGCTGGCAGTCAGCCAAAGGGAGAGGTCAATCCGCATGCGCTGAAGGAGCTTGAAGCGCTGGGTTATCCGGCAACGGGCTTTCGCTCGAAAAGCTGGGATGAGTTTGCTGAAGCGGGTGCGCCGGAAATGGATTTCATTTTCACGGTCTGCGACAGCGCCGCCGGCGAGGCTTGCCCGGTGTGGATCGGCCATCCGATGACCGCCCATTGGGGCGTCGAAGATCCGGCCGCCGTCGAAGGCAGCGAAGTGGAAATAGGCCGCGCCTTCGCCCAGGCAGCCCGTTTCCTCAAGAACCGCATCATGTCCTTCATCAGCCTGCCGCTCACCTCGATCGATAAGCTCGCGCTGGAATCGCACCTGCGCCAGATCGGTTCGATGGAAGGCGCCAGCATCAAGCAGCCAAAGGCGAGCTGATGGGTTTCGATCTCAATCAGCAGCCCTTGGAAGGCCATGACGAAAGCCTGCGCGCCGCACTTTCCGGCACCGGGCTTCCGGTCGATGATCTCACAGATGCCGGCCGCAGCTTCTACCGGTTTTCGCGTGATGGCGAGACGATCGGCTTCGGCGGGCTGGAACTCTATGGCAAGGCGGCACTTCTGCGATCCATCGTCGTGCTGCCGGATCGGCGGGGTTTTGGTTTCGGCCATGCAATCACGCTCGGCCTGCTCGATGAGGCTCACAGGAAAGGTGCTGATGCTGCCTATCTGCTGACGGAATCGGCCGCCGCTTTCTTTCAATCGCTCGGCTTTCGTCCGATCGCCCGCGCTGAAGCGCCAGCCACCATCCTGATGACGCGCCAGGCCGCAAACCTGTGCCCGGCATCCGCCGCCCTGATGGTCCGGAGCCTGCCGGCATGAGTGCGGTATTTCCTCTGTCGCGGCGGTTGGTCGCCGAAGCGCTCGGCACCATGCTGCTGGTGGCAACCGTTGTCGGTTCGGGGATCATGGCCGATAGCCTGACGGACGATACGGCGCTTGCGCTGCTCGGCAATACGCTGGCAACGGGGGCCATGCTCGTCGTGCTGATCACCATTCTCGGCCCGATCTCCGGCGCGCATTTCAACCCTGTTGTTTCGATGGTCTTCGCGCTCCGGCGTGAACTGCCAGCCTCGTCGCTTCCGGCCTATATCATCGCCCAGATCGCCGGCGGCATTGCCGGCACGATGCTTGCGCATGGCATGTTCGCACTGCCCTTGCTGCAGGCGTCGGAAACCGTACGATCAGGCGGGGCGCAATGGCTCTCCGAAGCGACGGCAACCTTCGGCCTGGTCTTCGTCATCCTCGCGGGCATTCGCTTTCGCGCCGATGCCGTGGCATGGCTGGTCGGCCTCTATATCACCGCTGCCTACTGGTTCACGGCGTCCACGTCGTTTGCCAATCCGGCAGTCGCGATTGCCCGATCGTTGACGCACACGTTTTCCGGCATCCGCCCGATCGATCTGCCGGGCTTCATCATCGCCGAAGTCCTCGGCGCATTGCTGGCGCTGATGCTCGCGGGATGGCTGCTGATGGACGCCCGCAATCCTGAGACCCTCACCAAGACGGAATCCGCCTCATGACTATTGATGTTACGATCTATCACAACCCGGAATGCGGCACCTCGCGCAACACGCTGGCGATGATCCGCAATGCCGGCATCGAACCATCAGTCATCGAATATCTGCAAAACCCGCCGTCGCGCGACGAACTGGTGAAGATGATTGCGGATGCCGGTTTGAGCGTCCGCGGTGCGATCCGCGAAAAGGGCACGCCCTATGCCGAGCTTGGCCTCGACAATCCCGATCTGACGGACGAGCAACTGCTCGATGCGATGCTCAAAGACCCGATCCTGATCAATCGCCCCTTTGTCGTCACGCCCCTCGGCACGCGCCTCGCGCGGCCTTCGGAAGTCGTGCTGAACATTCTGCCGGACACACATAAAGGCCCGTTCACGAAGGAAGACGGCGAGCAGGTTCTCGATGCTGATGGTAAGCGCCTTGTCTGAACGCGTGCCGGTCTCTGCCATTATCGCACTCGGCATTACCCAGATCATCGGCTACGGTACCCTCTATTACAGTTTCAGCATTCTTGCTTCCGATATGGCCGCTACCTTCGGCTGGTCGAACGAATGGATTTTCGGGGCGCTTTCGGTGGCACTTTTGACCGGCGGCCTGACGGCGCCGTGGCTCGGCGTGCTCATCGACAGGATCGGGGCAGGGCGGGTGATGACATCGGGCTCGGCGGTTGCTGCGCTCGCGCTCGTTGCCTGCGCCTATGCGCCCGGCAAGGCATCCTATGTCGCGGCCCTTATCGCCATCGAGGTTGCCGCCAATTTCGTGCAATATGGGGCTGCCTTCGCGCTGCTCGTACAACTGCGGCCGCGGGTCGCCTCGCGCAGCATCACTTATCTGACGCTGATTGCCGGTTTCGCCTCGACGATCTTCTGGCCGATCACCACGGCGCTGCATGCCGCCCTTTCATGGCAGAACGTATATCTGGTCTTTGCCGCCCTCAACATGGCCGTCTGCGTACCCCTTCATGCGTGGCTTTCGCGCGGTGCGGCCGAGCGGCTGGCAACGGCATCAACAGCTGCGCCGCACGTGGAAGGCATTCTGCCGCCGGCGCGCCGCCGCCTTGGATTCGGCCTGATGGTCACGGGCTTTTCGCTGATGTCGCTCGTCGGTTCGGCGATGCTGGTGCATATGGTGCCGCTCTTGTCAGGGCTCGGGCTCGGTGGCATCGCGGCGCTGGTGGGCACCTTGTTCGGCCCCTCGCAGGTCGGCAGCCGGCTGATCAACATGATCTTCGGCAAGGGGCTTCCGGCGCTCTCGCTGGCGCTGATTTCGGCAGTGCTGATCCCCGGCAGCGTGCTGGTGCTTCTGCTGACGGCACCTTCAGTGGCGGGGGCAATGCTCTTTGCCGTCATCTTCGGCATGGGCAACGGCCTGCTCAGCATCGTCACCGGCACGCTGCCGCTGCAGCTCTTCGGCAGCGAGGGCTATGGCAAGCTGCAGGGCAAGATGATGGCGGCGCGGCTGATCCTTTCGGCGCTTGCTCCCTTCGTCCTGGCCTTCGGCATGGCAAATATTGGCATTGCGCCATCGCTCGGCATCACTGCTGCCCTCGGAGGGCTCTCCATTGTTGCCTTTCTTCTCATCGCAGCAGCGCGGTAGCGGTATCTGCCGAACACCACCTCTTTGTGATCACGGCAGTCGCAATCCTCCCATTATGCTTTGGCATGCCACTCCATGCCCTGCTATTGTCCGTCGTCGATGCGTTGATCCTGACATGTAGATCAGGGCTGAGAACGATGCTCCATATCTTTGTTTTTCACGCAATTCCGGACGCAAAACCGCTGCGCACTTTTGCTGGAACCGCTCTAGGACCATTCCATGCCCGACCGGTCTGAACTCGTTTTATCGGCAGCTCCATCTCACCTCAGATGGATCGGCTTTCTGGCGATGTGCCTCGGCATGTTCATGGCGATCCTCGACGTTCAGGTCGTCGCAACATCGCTTCCGACCATCCAGTCCGCGCTCGATATCCATCCGGATCAGATGAGCTGGGTGCAGACCGCCTATCTCATCGCCGAAGTGGTGGCGATACCGCTGACGGGGTTTCTCACCCGCCTGCTGACGATGCGCTGGCTCTTCGTGACGTCGCTGTCGCTGTTCGTGATCGCCTCGGCGGGCTGTGCGGCGAGCGACAGTTTTGGCGGGCTCGTCGCCTGGCGGGTCATTCAGGGCTTTTCCGGCGGCACGCTCATTCCCTCGGTGTTTTCGGCCGTGTTCATCCTGTTTCCCGGTGAGCGCCAGGCGCTTGCGACGACGATTGCCGGCGTTCTTGCGGTTCTGGCGCCGACCGTCGGGCCGATCGTCGGCGGCTGGTTGACCGAGACCTATTCGTGGCACTGGCTGTTCCTGATCAATATCATTCCCGGCATTGTGGCGGCACTCGTCGCCATGCGCTCGCTTCCGCGGGAGGGCGTCAACCTCTCCGAGCTGTGGCATCTCGATGCTCTGTCACTGCTGCTGATGGCGGGAAGCCTTGCCGCACTGGAGATCGGCCTCAAGGAGGCGCCGACGAGCGGCTGGACCTCGCTTTATGTCGCTGGCCTTATCGGCCTGTCGGCGGTCTCGGGATTCGTGTTCGCATGGCGCTCGCTGCGCCGACGCATACCCCTGGTCGAGCTCCGGAATTTCCGCGACAGGAACTTTCTGGCCGGCTCGGCAATGAGCTTCATTCTCGGCATCGGCCTCTTCGGCTCGGTCTATCTCATGCCCGTCTTTCTCGCCTTCGTGCGCGGCCACAATGCTCTCGAAATCGGCATGACGATGCTGGTGACAGGCATTGCCCAGCTCGTCACCGCGCCGATCGCGGTGGCCCTGGAAAAGCGAATGGATGCCCGGTTGCTGTCTGCGGCGGGATTTACGCTCTTTGCCATCGGCATCGGCATGAGCGCCTTTCAGGACCCACAGACCGATTATGACGCGATGTTCTGGCCGCAGATCATCCGCGGCATCGCCATCATGTTCTGCCTGCTGCCGCCGACCCGACTGGCGCTCGGCACCCTGCCGCCGGAGCGCATTCCCGATGCCAGCGGCTTGTTCAACCTGATGCGCAATCTCGGCGGCGCGATCGGCATCGCGCTGATCGACACGATCGTCTATACGCGCTCGGGACCGCTCGGCGACGGCCTCTGGGAGCGGCTGAAGGCGGGGGATGTGAATGCAGCAGCATTCGTGGGTGCGCCGCTGCAGGCGATTGCCGGGCATAAGGGAGAGTTCGATGCGGATACGACATCCATGCTCGATCCGCTGGTGCAGACAGCGGCGAGTGTTCAGGCGATTAACGAAGCTTGGATGGTGGTTGCAGTGCTGACGGCTTGCGCGCTGCTGTGGGTGCCTTTTGCGAAGAAAGTGGCTGCGACGGCGGGGTGATGGGTTGAAAAACCGCGGGCCGTGTCACGGCAAATCAGCGGTCGCAATTTTATCCAGATTCGCGATCAATCGCGTCAGCAAGGCGACGAGTTGTTCCGTTTCCGCGTGTGTGAAGCCGTCGAGCGCCTCACGATTCCCCTGAAACAAGGTCGCGATTGCCTCGGGCATGCTTTTTTGCGCGGCCTCCGTCAACGTGATGCGGCTGCTTCGGCCGTCAGCCGGGTCGGGTGTCCGCTCGATCAAGCCATCCCGCTCCATGCGGGCGAGCATTTGCGCCATAGGCGGCTGTTCCACTTTGGCGAAACGGGCGAGGTCGCGCTGCGTGCTTGCCTTGCCGGTTTTCAGCGCCACCAGAACCGGCAATTGCCCGATGCCGAAGCCGAGCGGTTTCAGACGTGACTCGCTGAGGCGGGCGAAGCCTCGCGCCGCGAGGCTGATGAGATGCCCCGGCGTGAAAAGCACGTCTTCACTCATTCCATTTGCTCCTTGCCTGCCGTTGACTATAAACTACATATGCACATATGTAACTGCGCTGGCCGTGTTGGTCAATGTCGGTCGAACCCCGCTAGGTTGTGGAGAGGAAACAGCATGTCGGAAAAACAGACGCAGCTGATCAAGCACATCTATGAGCGCTTCAATGTGCGGGATATCGACGGAGTGCTTGCGGCGTTGGCACATGATGTCGCCTGGGCGAACGGCATGGAGGGCGGCCATGTTCATGGGCGCGAGGCCGTTCGGGATTACTGGACACGCCAATGGGCGATCGTCAGCCCGCATGTCGAGCCGGTCGCATTTCGGCAGGCGGACGATGGTGCCATAGAGGTCGAGGTGATCCAGACGGTATTCGATCTCGATGGCAAGCCGCTGGAGGGGCAAAGTCATGGCCTGAAGGACAAGACTGTGACGCACATCTTCCGCATGGAGGGCGACAGGATTATCCGCTTCGACATCGGCGAGGCGGATTAAGCTGAGAAGGGCGGTCATCTCGCGTCGGCTTACGCCATGTCTGCCGCCTCATGATCACTTCCGGCTCATGCCGGTCGTCGCGCTATGATCGTCCTCCCGTGCGGGCGTCCCATCCGAGCATCGAGACCTCGGCCACGGATTCCAGTTCGCTGCGGCTTGCTCCATCGCGGGCGAGGATCGACATGCCGTTCTGGACGGTCTGCACGAAACGGGCGAGGCCGTGGATGTCGGTCGAGGCTGGAATTTCACCTGCCGATACCGCCTGGCTCAGGCGCCGTTTCAGAAGGTCGAGCGTGACGGCGCGGGCGGTTCGCACCAGTTCGCCGAGTTCGGCATGGCCTTCGCTGCCGACCGAGGAGAGGGACACCATGCAGCCGAGGGGAATATCGACGACGGAGCCGGTCAGGACCGCCGCCGAGTCCATGAGAAGCGCCTTGACGGCTTCGCGCGCTGTGCGGGCGGCGCGAAAGCCTGCCCAGATAAGCGCCTCGTTGGTCTCGTGGTAGTAGTCCAATGCCTCGGCATAAAGCGCCTCCTTCGAGCCGAAGGCCGCGTAGAGGCTTGGCGATCCGATGCCCATCGCCTCGGTAAGGTCGCTGATCGACGTCGCCTCGAAACCCTTTTCCCAGAACAGGCGGGTCGCTTTGGCGAGCGCAGCTTCCCGATCGAAGGCGCGCGGTCGCCCGCGGGTGCGGGGGGCTGTCGTCTCGTTAGCTGTCGTATCCTGGGGTTGCGGCGTCTGGTCGGATTTCTGCATCGGTCACTATATAAACCCGCCGGCGCGCCTCGACAACGGTTCGAGATATTTTGTGTCGATCGATACAATACTCTTGACGGGTGTGTTCAGCGTCCCTAGCTAATTCTGTGTCGATCAATACAGAAAGGGACGATTGATGACTGAACTCGCTGGAAAACGTGCTCTCGTGACGGGCGCATCGCGTGGGATCGGTGCCGCCATTGCGGTGGCGCTCGCCGAAAAGGGCGCCGACGTTGCCATTACCTATGAACGCTCGGCCGAGCGCGCCGCCGAGGTCGTTCGCGCTATCGAGGGCAAGGGCAGGCGGGGATTTGCAATCCAGGCCGACAGCGCCGATCCGGCGGCCGTGAAGCGCTCGGTGGAGGAGGCGGCTCGCGCGCTTGGCGGTCTCGACATTCTCGTCAACAATGCCGCCATCGCGCTTTACGATACGATTGCCGGCTTCAGCGTCGCGCAGATCGATGCGCTGCTTGATGTCAATGTGCGCTCGCCGGTGCTCGCCGCGCAGGCCGCCATTCCCCATCTGCAAGCCGGAGGCCGCGTCATCAATATCGGCTCGGCCGGCGCGGAACGCATCGTTGGCGACACCGGCACGGTGTATTACATGACGAAATCCGCGCTGCAGTCCTTCACGCGCGGTCTCGCCCGCGAACTCGGACCTCGGGATGTTACGGTCAACCTGATCCAGCCGGGATCAACCAATACGGACATGAACCCGGCCGACGGGGAATTTGCCGACTTCCAGCGCGCGCTGATACCGCTCGGTCGCTATGGCGAGCCGCAGGATGTAGCCGCTGCGGTGGCCTTCCTGGCAAGTCCTGCCGCAAGGAACATCACGGGCGCTGTCCTCAATGTGGATGGCGGCTTGAACACCTGAGGGCGCTGACAGTGGCAGGAAGAGGCTGGCCGATGCCGGCCTTTTCCGCATCCTTCAAAGGCGCTGGCAGAGGAGATGCATGCCATAGGTCGCCGCCCGCCTTATCGGCAATGGTCGATCCCCCCAGCGCAAGCTGATCCGGTAGCGGCAGTCAGTCGAGGTGATCCAGAAGATATTCGATCTGAATGGCCGGCCGCTGGAGGGGCAAAGTCATGGCCTGAAGGACAAGACTGTGACGCACATCTTCCGTATGGAGGGCGACAGGATCGTTCGCTTTGATATCGGGGATGCAAGCTAGGTCGTGAATGGTGGCAGCTGCGTCAAGTTGCGGAGGAAAGTGCTGCCAGGGGCCATACAATCTGGATGTTTTCAGGGAAAGCCCGATACCCGGGCAGCCGTGGTCGTTGCCAGAGCCGTCTGCACCTTTTTCTAGAATTGATCGGCGGTCCATGCTATTTGTGCGTTCAGCATTTATTTGCATTCGTCCATTTCAAAGCATCCGATGATTCAACCCAAGCTGCAGAGCATGTCTGGGAAAGGTCTTTGCTATGCGACCGACGGAAATCGATGTCACCTTCGCGCTTTTTCAGCTGCAGGTACGCACCACCGAGGACTCCGGGGGTGACGAGCCTTACATGTGGATACTGGGTTTCAAGGCCGATGCGGATACGATCGGTGCGCCGCCGCCCGGCAGCATATTGCCTTCGGTCGGGGTAAAGACATTCGAGGGCGCTCCGGCGAGCCCGTGGCTGCTTGGCACCGGTGATGTGAACGCGCCGGCGACGCTGCCGATACCGGCGGCGTTGGGGACGCGGTCATTCCGTCTTCGGCCAGCCTTGCTGCCGATAGGCGGCTGGTTTCCAGGTCTGGCAGGAATGGTCGCCTTGCTCTGGGATCAGGACGCATTCTCGCCCAGCACATCGGAGGCGGGGCACAAGAAATTCAACAAGGTGTTCGGACCTGCGCTGTCAGCCGAGCTGACGAAGCTGATCGCCGGCGGGTACGACAGCGAATTGTCGCGCGACGCGAACGGCATGGTGGTGGCCCCGATAGACGGGATCCAGACGCGGCTCGACCGGCTGGGAGACGCTGCCGCACGCAAGAACGCGGTCAAGGCGATCACCGGGGCGGTGAAGGACGCAATTTCCGGCCCACTGCGCGATGCGCTATCCGATGCCGCCGGGCTGGACGAGATTATCGATCCTGACGACCTGCTCGGCATCGATGCGGTGGTCTTCCTAGGAAACGAATTGAGCGCGGCGGCGCGTGACTTCGAGATGAAGTTTACCGACGACGAAGCCGACTATCTCGCAAAGGGCCACGCGTCCGCGACGCCCGTCAATCTGGCAAGGCTGGATTCGGCAGTGACTTCTGTCGAGCGGCGGCTCGATCGCCAAGTTCAGGTCAAGATGCGGGTCTGCTGGTTCCCCGAGAAACAGTATAGCGCGCTGGCCTACCGACTGAAGACGACGACACGTTACGACCTTCACCTGCTGAAGGGCGGACCGATCTCGGAGGTGCGCTGGTTCATCGACGGCCAATTGCTCAAGGACGGCGACGGCAGCGTCACTGTCATGTTCGAGGCGGTGGATGCCTATGTCGGTCCGCCGCAGGACCAGCTTTCGAGCTTCTATACCGGCGGCAATGGAACGCTGAAGTACCGTACTGCCGGCTCTGTCCTGGAGGTGTGGAACGAGGACGGCAACGGGGTTTACTTCGGCAAGGTGCGCGCCGTCTTCGCCTTCGTGGGCGATCCGCCGCTGACGCCGCCCGGCGCTTCGCCGACTGAGGAGGACTGGGCTCGCCGCGGCTACGACCAGACCGACGACCTCAGCGTCATGGCGGTCGAGCTGGTCATGGATGCCGCCTATGAGGCTGATATCAAGCAATGCAAGCGGATCGTGGGGGAAATCGACCGAAAGCACATCGCAGTCAATTTCGGCAAGCTGTTCGTCAATCCAGGCGATCCCCCGCCTTTCCGCCAGGACTTTCTCGATCGGGTGACCGCGCAAGCGAGCGTGACGAATGCGGCCGGCGTGGAAATCACCGTGCGCCCAAAACTGCAGCGATAGGCCGCCAAACCCAGGAGGGGAGGCAGCACGAGTAGTTGCTCTCGTTTGCATAAGACTTTTGCTGCAGGAGCCGCCTCGGCCTCAGGCGACGGACCATCCACCGTCCACCAGCAGGTTCGCGCCGGTGATCAGGCTCGCAGCCGGTGATGCAAGGAAGACTACGGCACCCACCACATCATCGGTTTCACCGATTCGACCGAGTGGAATGTGACCGAGCGTCGCTTTGCGATTGTCGGCATCGGATAGAAAAGGTGCTGTACCGTCGGTGTGAATGAACGTCGGCGATACGGTATTTACGGTGACATCGTAGCGTGCCCATTCGGCTGCAAGGCAGCGCGTGAGGTGATTGATTGCCGCCTTGCTCATGCAATAGATTGCCTCGCCACGCAGTGCCACGGTACCGGCCTGTGAGCTGATGTTGATGATCCGGCCCCCATTGCGCTTGATCATGTGACGGCCCACTGCCTGCGTCATCAGAAAGGTGCCCTTGATGTTGACATCGAGTATCTCGTCAAGGTCCTTCTCCTCAACGAGTTCCGCGAGATTACCCGGAGCCACGCCGACGTTGTTGACGAGGATGTCGATCCGACCGAACGTAGCCAGCGTCGCGTCGACGGCTTGTGCGATATGGGCCTTATTGGGAATGTCCAGTTCAACTGCGAGAACTTTTCGTCCCGTGCCCTTAAGTTCCGCAACCAGGCCCGCCGAGGCTGCGACATCACGGACACCCAAAACAATATCGGAGCCTGCTGCGGCACAGGCAAGTGCGCAAGCCCGACCGATGCCACGGCTCGCTCCCGTCACCAAAGTCACCTTGCCCGCAAGGCTGAAGTCCGGCGCGTTCTTCTGCATCATGATGCCTCCCTCGATGAAGCTCATTTATGGCAGCGTCGGCGTGCGGATGCCAGATGTTCTGCGCATACTGAGGAGCTTCCCCAGCGTCTCGGGCAGCCCTTTGCAAGACTGTCCCGCGGCAAGACTGTCCGCAGGCACGGGTGCCTAGATTCCGGCGTACCACTCGTAGCCCCGGTCTTCCCAGAAGCCGCCCTTGCCGCCCCACAGGCCGGCGAAGCTGTCCTTCATCTCGATCCGCATCAGGTATTTGGCATGCTTGTAGCCAAGCTGGCGCTCGACGCGCAGGCGAAGCGGGGCGCCGTGGGCGACCTCCAGATCCTTGCCGTTCATCTGGTAGGCGAGGATGGTCTGCGGGTGGAAGGCGTCGATGAGATCGATGCTTTCGTAGTAGGTTCCGCTGCCGTCCAGCGTCTGTTCGAGCTGGTCTGCGCAGTAGAAGACGGCATAGCGGGCCTGAGGTTTCAGCCCGACGCTCTGCAGGAGCGGTCCGAGCTGCGCGCCCGTCCACTTGCCGATGGCGCTCCAGCCTTCGACGCAGTCGTGCCGTGTGATCTGGGTGCGCGACGGCAGCTTCTTCAGATCTGCGAGCGAAAGCTCGACGGGACGCTCTACCAACCCGTCAATCTTTAGTCGCCAGTCGGCGAATCCGGTTTCCATCATCTGCGCATAGGCTTCGCTGTCTGGCTGGCTGGTGCCGTTCGGCCGGAATGTCGGCGAGATATCGGCTTCGGAATATTCCGGCGCCAACTTGTCCTTGGGAACGAGCAGCCGCTGGCTTTTCATCGTCAGCGTCTCGGCCATTTCGAGAACGGACTGGACATTGGAGTTCTGGACGACATCGTCGCAGCCGGTCAGGCCGAATGCACCGAGGCCGGCAGCCGACCCGATCAGCAGGCCGCGGCGTGTGATGGAGAAGGTCATCGATCGTCCCTTTCGGTTTCGATCACGTAACGGCCCGTTATCATCGAGCGCATGTTGTTCCAGAGGCCGGACAGGATCACCATGGCGATATGCACGAAAACGAAGAGGACGATCGACCAGGCGCAGATGAAGTGGATCGACCGGGCCGTTTGCCTGCCGCCGAAGAGGTCGAGCAGGAAGGGATAGCCGGCATCCATGCCGGGTGACATGGTCAAGCCCGTTGCAAACATCAGCGGCAGCAGGATGAAGATGACGATCAGGTAGGCGAGCTTCTGCAGCACATTGTAATGCTTTGCCTTTTCACCTCTGGGGAAGCGCAGGCGCGCGTGGTCGGCGATCTCCTGCCCCAGATGGTGCGGCGAGATCTCTTCGCCGCTCGGCGCCAGATCGCGGCGGAAATGGCCTGACAGAAAGCCGATGAGCGCATAGATCGATCCGTTGATGACGAAGAGCCAGGCAAAGAACAGATGCCAGCGGCGGCCGGTTGCGAGATCCTGATAGCTCGGAATGGTGATCCAGGAAGGGAAGCCACGCTCGGTCGCGTCATCGCCCGTTCCCGAAACGCCGAGAATGCCTGTTGTCGTGATCTGCAGATTGCCGATGCGAAGCACGCCGCGCGTGCCGCCATCCTCATCGACGGCACTTATCGACAGCCAGGACGGATCTGCATCCGCACCGTACTGGCCCCAGTAAAGCGCCGGGTGGGCATTGAAAATCTGCAGCCCGCTCATCAAAAGCAGGCTGAGACAGAGAACGTTGATCCAGTGTGTCACGCGGGTCGCCAGCGAGTGCCGGCGGATGACTGTGGTCATCGGGCCTGTTGGAGTGGCCTGGCTGTGATCGTCGAGTGTTGCCATGATCGTTTTCGATGTCCGGTACCGTCACGCCCCTACAGCATGTACGTAGGCGAAGCGGGATTTGTTACAGGCGTCCCGAAGTTTTTTCTTTGCAGCCGGGAACCTGCCGGCGGGAAAGGCTGGCGGCGCGGCTTTCCGGACATCCGGCCGACGCCGTCACAAGTGCGTGAAGCTGTAACGAATGGCGTTCCACCTGCGAAGAAGAACGAGATGCAGATCATCAGGGAGCACCGCCATGAAACATTCAGTTGCGTTCAATCTTGCGATCATCGCAGCAGTCTTTGCTCTTGGTTCCACCGTTCAGGCCTCCGCTGGGCAGTCGCCTGCAGTCGTCGAACTGTTCACCAGCCAGGGCTGTTCCTCATGCCCTCCGGCCAATGCCAATCTCGTCAAGCTCAGCAACGATCCGAACGTGCTCGCCTTGAGCTTCTCGGTGACCTATTGGGACTATCTTGGATGGAAGGACATTTTCGGGAAGAAGGAATTCACCGACCGGCAGGTAACCTATGAGCCCGCACTCGGCCAATCCGGCCCTTTCACGCCGCAGATGGTGGTCAACGGCCACCAGTCGACCGTCGGCTATGATCTGAACGAGATCTGGCGCGTGATCGCGTCCGAGCCCGCGCCGTCCGGCCCCGGGATCGCGCTAGCCCGGAACGTGGCTGTCATCGACGCTGCGAAGGGCCGGACCGCCGCTGCCGACGTGTGGCTCGTCCGCTATGCTCCGGGCACCGTGCAGGTTCCGGTCGCCAGAGGCGAGAATGCCGGCGAGACATTGCCGCACGCCCATGTCGTGCACGAGTTGACGCGTCTCGGCACCTGGGACGGCAAAATGTTGAAGCTGCCGATCCCGGCCGCAGCTGGCGACCTGAAGAGCGCCATCATCGTCCAGGAGCCGAAAGGCGGCAGGATTCTCGCCGCAACGACCGACTGAAAACCGGCTCACTGCCTGATCCTCCCGCGGTCGACGGTAGTCGATCCGCCCGCGGTCGATTTTCAATCGATCCGCTCGAGATCCCGTGCGAAGCGCTGCCAGTTGCCGACATATTTCTTCGCGGATTGGGTGATCTTGGCGACCGCCTCATCGTCCAAGGTGCGGATCGCCTTGGCGGGCGAGCCGACGATCAGGGAGTTGTCGGGGAATTCCTTGCCTTCGGTGATGAGCGCATTGGCGCCGACGAGGCAATTGTTACCGATCCTGGCGCCGTTCAGGATCGTGGCGCCCATGCCGACAAGGGAGTTGTTGCCGATCGTGCAGCCATGGATGATGGCGTGGTGCCCGATGGTGCAATCCTCGCCGATCGTAGTTGGGAAGCCGGGGTCTGTGTGGACCATGACGCCTTCCTGCAGGTTGGTGGCCTTGCCGATCACGATGGGTTCGTTGTCGCCGCGCAGCACTGCGCCGAACCAGATGCCGACCTCTTCGGCAAGCTCGACATGGCCGATCACATGCGCGTCGGGGGCGATCCAGAAGGTGCCGTGGGGTGGCAGTTTCGGTTTCAGGCCTCCAAGCGCATAGATCGCCATTTCCGTCTCCTCAGACCACTTTCAGCGAGAGCGTCGCGATGCCGTCGACGCCGCAGGAGATGCTGTCGCCCCTGTTGATGGCGGCGACACCGGCGGGCGTGCCGGTCATGATGACATCGCCCGGTGCCAGAACGAAGAGTTTTGACAGTTCGGCGATGATCTCCGGCACCTTCCAGATCATCTGGTTCAGGTCGCCGTCCTGCTTTCTGACGCCATTGACATCGAGCCAGACGCGGCCACTGGCGGGATGGCCGAGGCGGCTTGCCGGGACGAGAGGCGAGACCGGGGCGGAATATTCGAAGGCCTTGGCGAGCTCCCACGGGCGGCCGAGCTTCTTGGCTTCGGCCTGCAGGTCGCGGCGGGTGAAATCGATGCCGACGCCGTAGCCATAGATGCAGTCGAGCGCCTTTTCGGCGGGTATATCGGCGCCGCCGGCCTTCAGGGCCAGCACGCATTCGACCTCGAAATGCACGTCATTCGACAGCGGCGGATAGGGGAAATCCTTGCCGGCGAAGAGATTGTCGGTGTTCTTCTGGAAGAAGAAGGGCGGCTCGCGGTTCGGATCATGGCCCATTTCGATGGCGTGATCGGCATAGTTGCGACCGACGCAGTAGACGCGGCGGACCGGGAAGGCCTCGGCGCTGCCTTCGACGGGCAGGAGAACCGGTTGCGGCAGGGGGATGACGGTGGCGGGAAGGGACATGGCGGGACTTCTTGGCTGATTGATCTGGCGAGTCTGGCGACATCGTAAAGCATGTCGCGCAAAACCGCTCCACACTTTTGCTGGAATTGCTCTATGGGGCCGCGTCGTCCTGCGCGAGGTTGCTGCGCATCAATGCGTAATAGGCCGAAAGCTCTGGAATGGCCTTCGGCAGGGTTTCGAAGGCCGGGTCGGAGACGGTGAGCCGGCCCGCATATTTGGCTTCGAGGAAGGCGTTATGATCCGGGAGTGCCGCGCGGTGCGAGCCGTAGAGCACGGTGAAGACCGGCGAGGGGACGGTGCGGCCCTTGACGATGATGCGGTCGAGCTCGACCACGGTGTAGCGGTCGCTGACGAGGCGGGCGGTTTCTTCGCCGAGCAGCAGGGCGATGCCGTAATTCTTCGAAGCACCTTCCAGACGAGACGCGAGGTTGACGCTGTCGCCGAGGCAGGAATAGTCGAAGCGGCGGGTGGAACCCATATTGCCGACGATGCATTCGCCGGTATTGATGCCGACGCCCATCTTCAGGATATGCAGCGGCCGGCCGGTGGCGGCGGATTCGCGCTCCAGCTCGCGGTTCAGCGTCGCAATCGCATCCTGCATGGCGATCGAGGCCTTGACCGCATGCAGGGCATGATCGGGGTCGTCGAGCGGCGCATTCCAGAAGGCCATGATGCAATCGCCCATATATTTGTCGATCGTGCCGCCGTGATCCATGACGACATCCGATAGCGGCGTCAGCAGCCGGTTGATCAGCGCCGTCAGCTGCTCGGGATCGTCCTTCATGGTTTCGGCAATGGTGGTGAAGCCGCGCACATCCGAAAACAGGACCGAGAGCGTGCGCCGCTCGCCGCCGAGCTTCAGCTGCGAGGGATCGTTCGACAGGCGCTTGACGAGATCGGGCGAGATATATTGGGCGAAGGCCAGTGTGATCTGGCGCTTCTGGCGGCGCTCCTCGGTATAATCGAAGGCGGCCTGGCCGAAGGCGACGGCCACGAAGGCAACGGTCGGCCCAAGCGGCGAGACGAAGACATGGCCGAAGCGGATGCCGGCATAGCTTGCTGCCGCAAAGGCGAGCACGGCGGCGGCGGTCGCGACCAGCGTGCGCCAGCTCGTGGACTTCCAGACCGTTATCGCGGCCAGAATGACTGATATGAGGATGCAGATTGCGACCGGCAGCAGGCCGGCTTCCGTGATCGCCAGGCCATGGACGATATTATCGTAGATGGTGGCCTGTACCTCGACGCCCGAGATCAGCTTGCCGGTGTGGACGGTATAGGGCGTGGCATAGGCATCGGCGCCGCCCTGATCGATTTCGGGCGCGTTCTGCAGGCTGAGGCCGACAAGCACGACCCGACCTTTGAAGATATCGGGCGGCAGGAAATTCTTCGGGTCCAGCGCCTGATAGTAGGAGACTGTGGGATAGGAGCGGGCCGGGCCGAAGGACTGGATGAGAGAGCCTGCCGGCAGATGCAGCGCTTTGATGCCCGCAGCCTTGGCGAGCTCCATGGCAAAGCCATCCTCATAGGATGGAATATTGCGGAAGATGCCGTCGCCATTCAGGGTGATGGAGGCAATGCCGGTGCGCGCGCCGGCATCCGTCATCTGCGGCAGCGGCGTGGTGCGCAGCAGCTGGTCGGCCTGGGGCGTCTTGATCAACGTTTCATCGCCGGCAAGCACGACATCAGGGCCGACGGCAGCGGTGATGGCCTGATCGTTTTCAGCCGTCGAAGGCTCGGCCATGATGATATCGAGCGCGATGGCTCTTGCGCCGGCGGCGCGCAGCTGTTTGACGAGCTCGGCATGCAGGCTGCGCGGCCAGGGCCACTGGGCGTTGATATCGGCAAGCGCCGGTTCGTCGATCGCCACGATGATCGGGCCATCGGCCGGCGGTGTTGGGTCATCGACCGTCGAGAGATAGTCGAAGGTGCGCAGCTCCGTCAGCGTCCAGGCGGGCAGGCGCGAGATCAGCGAAATGGTGATCAGCGTGACCAGCGCCAGCACGAGAAGACGGATGCCGCGGCTCGAGAAGGGCCAGCCGGGCGGGCGCTGCGACGAGCGCGTCTCGATCGGGCGCTCTGCCTGAAGCCGTTGCAGGGCGGCCGGGCGCGCCATCATCAGAAGCGGATCTTCAGGCTGCCCTTGAAGGCGCGGCCCCAGCCGGGCACGCCGGGGGTGATCTCGAAGTCCTCGTCGAGGAGATTATAGGCGGCGGCTTCGAGCGCGATGCGCTTGTCGAAGGGCTCCCAGATCAGGTGGGCGTCGAGGCTCCAGTAATCGTCGAGCTTGGTGCCGAATTCATCATTGCGTTCGCCGATATAATTGGCGGCGACCGTCGCTTTTACCTTGGCTTCGTTGACCCAGGTGAGTGCGATTTGACCTGAATTCTGCGGTATGAAGGGTAGAGCGCCGCCGTAGTTCGGCGCGAACGGATCCTTGTTTTCCGAATCCATATAGGCATAGGTGGCCGAAAGGCCGAAACCATTGCCGAGGGCGACGTTGCCAGTGACGGCGGCGCGGTCGATCCTGCCGCGGGAGAGCGACATGCTTTCGACGGACGGAAGGGCGATCAGCGGGAGATCGATCGAGAAATCATGCAGCTCCTGATGCTGGTATTCGACCGACGTGAAGAAACGGTCGGTCCATTCCGCATCCCACTGCAGGGCGATCGTGTCGGCATAACCCTCCGCACCAACGGAGAACTGGTTGGACTGCAGGCCGAGAATGCCGATCGGGGCCAGCGTAGGCACGCCGGTATCGAGACTCTGGCGCATGAAGGCCGCGCGCAGCCAATGGTTCTGAATCGGCGCCCAAGCAAGACCGAAGCGCGGCTCCAATCGGCTCACATCGACACCATCGCCTTCCATACGCGTGCCAAAGAGAGCGTATTCGCCTTTAAGGTCAGGTGTGATGTCATGAAGCACATCGATATAGGCGCGGCCGATATTAATGCGGTTACTGCGTTCAGGCGTTTCGATCGTCCCCTCTGGAATGAGCGGGAAGGCGGGAATAATCTCGTTCAGATGAAAAAGGCTGCTTGCGCTTGCATCAATCCATCCAGCTTCGATACCGTATCGCCAGGTGAGCGTATCATCACCAATGGCGTGACTCAGCGCCGCAACGTAAGCTTTTGAAGACAGGTCTTCGATACTGTCGCTAAAAGGAATGATATCGGGGTCAGGCGTGCCGATCAGCAAGGCATCGTCGACTTGGAAGGCGGTCGTTACCCGGGACTTACTTCCGGAATACAAAAGAGCGCCATTCAATACATTTTCGTAGCCAAACGTATGGCTCCATCCCAAGCCCGCATTGGTTGTTTCTGAGGTGCCGCGTCGATCCGTATAAAGCGGCAGGTCGACGGTGGGTATGAACGGAGGTGCCCCCAATCGGACCAAAGCGTCGTTGAGCGTGTCCGTTAGAAGTGTGCTTTGTGACAGTGCGCTTAACGTCCCGTCATTCTTGGCGTGATTGACGAAGGCCACGATGCGATCGTCAGGTGTGATCGTTGCCGTCAGATAACCATTGGCACTGAGCAGTTTGTTGTCCGTCGTATATCCGCCGAAGTTGCGGTAGTCGCCATCGAGCGCCAGTTCCTCCCAGGTGATGTTGCCGAAGAAGCTGATTGGGATCGTCTCGTTAGAAAATCCCTGTATTTCTGCCTCGCCGGTGCGGCGGGTGTGGCCGTCGACGCTGTTGATGCCGCCGCCGACAGAACCTTCGATGAAGGGCGTGCGCAGGATGTTTGCCGAGCGCGAGCGGCCAGAGAGCATATGCGGATCGAGCAGCAGGCCCTGGAAGAGCGAGGAGAAGCTCGACGTATTGGTGCGGTACTGGCTGACGCTGTCATCGCTGAAGCTGGTGGCGTTGACGAACGGGAAGATGCTGCCCTTGATCGACTGGTCGGTATAACCGGTGCCTTCAAAGGGGTTGAAGACGGCATCGCCATAGTAGCGGCCCCAGGCATCCAGGCCCTGCAGGCGGAAGGCGTTGTTCAGCGTCGAGCCGGCATCCTCATTGGCGCCGAGGCCGATATAGTCGCCGCCTCGGGCGCGCGAGCGGCGCAGGAATTCCTGGGCATTCCTGATCGCGCCATCGGCATTGTAGTCGTCGATATCGACGGCAGTGCGGAAGGAGGAGATGACTGGATCGTTCTTGTCCAGTCGGTCGGCATTGTCGAGCGCCTGGTTGAAGGGCAGGCGGTCGCGCTTTTCGTAATGGGCGGCGGCAAGCATCAGCTGCGATTGCGAATGGGCCGGATTGGCTGTGCTGGCGGCAAGCAGGTCTTCCAGCGCCTTGTCGCGCTCGCCTGTCTGCAGGTAGTAGCGACCCCGGGCAAGAAGCGCGATATCGAAGGAGGGATCGACGGCGAGCGCGGTATCGATCTCGCGCTTGGCTTCCTTCATGCGCGACTGGTCGAGATAGAGGATCGCGAGATTCGCATGCGGCACGGGATCCTGCGGATCGAGTTCGATCGCCTTCAGGAATGCCTTTTCGGCTTCGCCATTGGCATCGCGGGCGCTCTGCAGCAGGCCCATGGAATTGAGCGAGCCGGAAGCGCCAGGTGCAAGTTCGATGGCGCGGTTCAGGTCTGCGAGCGCACCCTTGATATCGCTCTCATAGGCAGCCTTATAGCCGGCACGGGCGGCAAGGCCGATCGGATGATCGGGATCGAGCGCCAGCGAGCGATCGGCCGCTTCCTTCATCTGCACCCGGTCATCGATGAGCTGGGCAAGCTGGGCGCGCATCGCCGGCAGGGTGGGATCGTTGGGATAGCGCTTTTCCGCCTGCCTGATGATCTCGATCGCCGCACGCGGGTTTTTCAGGAAGCCCACTGTATAGGCCCGCATTATGGCACCATAGACGCCCACGGAGGCCGCCGGTGGCTGCTCGACATGGGCGGGGTCGGCGAGCGAGCGGGCGAAATAGCCGCCATATTGCGCCATGTTGCGTCTATCGGCATCGAGATGCGGCGCGGCCTTTTCAAAAAGCCTGGCAGCATCGGCGTAGCGCTTTTCGGAGCCAGCGATGGTCGCCTCGATCAGGTCGACACGCGCCTGCTGGGCGACGGTCAGCTTGCGGCCACGCAACGCCTGTAACGTTGCAGCTGCAACCTGCCGTCCGTCAAAGGCGCTCTGCAACTCTGCGAGCGTCAGCCAGTCTTCCGTCGTGCGCCGCTCGGGCGGCAGCGCCATCACGCGGCGGCGTTCGGACGCCATGCGGCCAGCCGGCAGCGGCGAAGTGGGCATCAGCCCGAAGCCATCGCGCAGGTTCAGATAGAAAAGCATCTGTTCGCGATCGTCAGGCGTGACGATGACGAGCTTGCGGGGCGCCTGGCCGATGGTGGCCACAGCCCCTTCTCCTTCGTTGACATCGACGCTGCCCTGCGGGTTGCTGAGCGAGACGCGGCCTTCGAGCACTATCATCGAAGTCTTGGCGCCCTCGACGGTCATGGTCCAGTCCGTGCCGCGGATAGCGGCCGCCGCGGCGGGGGTTTCGACCGTCAGGCCCTGACCGCCGCGCTGGGCGCGGGCCCAGATCGTGCCGGACTGCAGGTTGAGGATCGTGTCGCCGGTCTGCGACATCTTCTTGACCTGCAGCGCGGAATTGCGGCCGAGGCGGATCTGTGTGTGATCGGAAAAGAGAATGGCGAGCTGGCCGGTGGCATTGGTGCGCAGCACGTCTCCATCCAGGAGGTCCTGGTTGAGGTCGACGACGCGCCAGTTGCTGACATCGACGAAGCGCACTTCCTCGCCGGTCTTGCGGGCGATGACCGAGCCTGCAACCGGGGTGGCGCGCTGCAGCGGCTCGGCTGCAACCGGAAATGAAAGTAATGTTGACATGAGCGCAAGAGATGTACTTGCGCACAGAAAAGACTTCAGCCCCGACATTTCAGATACCCCCGCATCTTTTTCCCCTTTGGCCAAGCGCGGTGTAAAAGTCAAGCTGGATGCACACGTGTTCTTGCTTTCGCAACCAAGTGTATTATTAGGGAAACACTATTGTGGGGTGGGATTTCCTTTGAGCGAGTTTGAAAATTTTGCGGAGCTGCCCTCCAGCTCTCCGTCGACAGAAGATATTGGCTCGGAATATTTCGACCATATCAAGAAAATCAACGACATATTCTATGATCAGATCAAGATATCGGATCAGAAGGCCGCTTATATCTTTACTTTTATGCTCGCCTTTCTTGTGAGCTCCGTCGAAGTGAGGGCGGTCTTCACCTGGGCGCGCTATGCGCAGGGCACGCCGCAGGCCATTCTCTTCTCCGGGCTCCTGGCCGCAGCCTCGGTCTTTTCGATTCTGTCGGCCATCCTCGTGGTGCTGCCGCGGCGGCTCGACAAATCCACATCGATGTTCTGGGGGGCATGGCCCAGACATCGCGATACCTTCTTCGAGGCGGCGATCCGGCGTGACGAGCGCTATCTCTTCGACCAGTATGTGGAAAATGCCGACATTCTCTCGCACATCGCCCGGAGCAAATACCGGTTCGTGACGATTGCCTTTCGGGGGCTGATGGTGACGGTCGTGGCTTATGTGTTGTTGCTGGTGGCAGCCTGAGTCCAAGGTCCGGTTTGCCGTCGCTGCCGGCATGACTTCAGCTTTTGGCAAAGTCCGCCGCGGTGAGGGGAACAGGCTTATAGCCGTTGATGTCGGCGATATCGTATTCCTGGCCGAGCTCGGCTGCGACCAGGACTTTTCCGGATTTCGACACCAGCGCCGGGTCTCGCCAAAGTCCCGATATGACGTGGCCGATGAATTGCGGTGACTCGGAATTGGACAGGTCGAAATATTCGGCGTTCTGCATCACGGCTTCGGTGCGCACCAGGCCGGGATAGAGCGCGACAGCGGCGACATGGTGCGGGCGCAGATCATGCGCGAAGTCTGCAGCCATCTTGTCGGCAGCAGCCTTGGCCATCCCATAGATCGCGTTGCCATCGTAGAATTGCCCTGCCCAGAATGAGATATTGACGATCAGGCCGCGCTGCGCCGAGATCATGAGAGGTGCGACTGCACGCGACATCATGAAAGCCGCCCTCAGCGCGGTGCCCATCATCGCGTCCCACCGCCAGAGGGGCTGCTCCCAGAAGGCGCGGGGCCAGGTAAAATCGCCATCCTCAACCATGTTTTCATAGCCGGGCCATGCATTGTTCACCAGAATATCCAGCCTGTTGCCGGCCCTGATCTCTTCGGCCACGCGCTCGGTCTCAGTGTCCTTGCTGTGGTCGCACTGATGAATAACAACACGCCCGGGCAGGTCCGCAGCCTCGAGCTCGAGCCCTTCCAGCGATCCCGCGCGTATGCCTTCAAGGCTCGCCTCGGAACGCGTCCTGCCGGTAACGTGCACCGTGGCTCCCTCGGCGAGCAGGGCAAGCGCAATCCCGCGGCCGACACCGCGGCTTGCACCCGTTACCAACGCGATGACATCTTTCATGTTGGCTAACCTCCTATATAGTGGCTGTTTTCAGGCGCGGCTGGTGAGCGCGCATTTGGGCTGCGGTATATCTGGGGGCAGCGTAAGATACGGTGCCACCGGGCCATTGTGAAGACCAGGGGGGCAGCAGCTGTTCTGCCAATGATCGACTGGACGGACTGCCATTGCCGTTATTTCGGCCTGCTTCATCAAAAGGCCAGCACCATGCCGACAAGCTCAGCCGATAGCGGGAAAACGCCAATCGTTTCTCGCACATGGCGCGCGAGCGACTTCGCGGCAAGCGGCGGCGACCGGTTGGCCGCCGCCTGTCCGGTCTAGCGCGTTGCCTTCAGCTGGAGGCGAGAGACGCCTGCGGCCAGATTCACGCCGGTTCCGGTTTCGCCGCTGAGCGGCTGCAAGGCGAAATTCTTCGAATTTCCGCCCACCAGGGCATTTGCCCCGAGGCCGACGCCAACGGACGCGCTGGCAGATGCGCCGACATAGGTGCCGGCGAGAGCGCCATCGCCGACGCGCGTGGGCGCGGTGTTGACGACGATCCAGCTGAGATAGGATTTGCCGGTGACACCGACATCGAGACCGAGCTTGCCGATCGTGCCTGTATAATGCTCGACCTTGCCGGTGTTCTGCTTGAAACTGCAGTCGATCGCCTTGCTCGAGCCGACGATCATGCCGACGCCGCCGGCGACTTCGCAGGAAAGGGTGCCGAGACGTTGCCTCGGCTCATTTACGACCTGCTGGGCGGCATGTTTCGGTTGCTTGTGCTGGCTCGCGGCCTCGGCCACGGGTACGAAACCGAGGGAAGCTGCAGCTGCCAGGATGACGAGATTCTTCATGAGTGTTTCCTTCCATACTCTTTTGGGGGACCGTGATAAACGCGTTCAACCCCACTTCGTTCAAACGTCGAAAGGAAACGGACCGGGCTGCAAGCCCGATCGGTCGGCAAATGGTTGCTCTAATGGTTCGGATCGATGCCTGATGCCGCTCAGGCGCTGACGGCTTCCGTCGAGCCGGAAAAATCGACCGCGGCAAAGGCTGCGGCGATCACTTCCGGGCCGACATTCGGCTTTGCGGCATCGGTCGACAGGATCTGGCGGTAGCGGCGGGCGCCGGGCAGGCCGGTGAAGAGGCCGACCATGTGGCGGGCTATATGCTGCAGACGGCCGCCTTTGGCGATATGGCGTTCGGCATAGGCCATCATGCGGTCGCGCAGATCGTTCCAATCTGGCTCCGAGGCCGCTGCGCCGTAGAAGCGCTGGTCGATCTCGGAAAGGATTGCGGCGTTCTGATAGGCGGCGCGGCCGAGCATGACGCCATCGACATGGGCGAGGTGGGCCTGCGCCTCATCCAGCGTGCGGATGCCGCCATTAATGCCGATGAAGACATCGGGGAAGCGGGCCTTCATGCGGTAGACGATCTCGTAATCGAGCGGCGGGATCTCGCGGTTTTCCTTGGGGCTCAGGCCTTTCAGCCAGGCCTTGCGGGCATGGATCCAGATTGCGTCGGCGCCGGCATCGAGCACGCGGGTCATCAGCGTAGGCAGAGCCTCTTCCGGCTCCTGCTCGTCAACACCGATGCGGCATTTGACGGTGACCGGGACCTTCGCGACCTTCTTCATGGCGGCGATGCATTCGGCAACCGTTTCAGGCGTCAGCATCAGGCAGGCGCCGAAAGTGCCGGACTGGACACGATCCGACGGGCAGCCGACATTGAGATTGATCTCGTCATAACCATAGGGCTCGGCAATGCGCACGGCCTCAGTGAGCTTGGTCGGATCGGAGCCGCCCAGCTGCAGGGCGACGGGGTGTTCGGTGCCATCAAAGGAGAGCAGGCGCTCGCGGGGGCCATGGATGATGGCATCGGCGACGACCATTTCCGTATAGAGCAGGGCGTTGAGGCTGATCTGGCGGTGGAAATAGCGGCAGTGGCGGTCCGTCCAGTCGATCATGGGCGCTACGGCAAAGACCGGCGCCTTGAAATAGCGCTGGTTTGCTTCTGAAACAGCCGTCTTTGCCGTGGTCATGATCTCAAGTCTTCTTTCGTCCGGTCGTGGGTCCCGTGGCCTCATGTCGTGGCAGAGGCCCGATCCTGCAAGCTCTCGTTGGCGAAACGCCGGGGCGGGGGCGGGAATGGGACGAGGGCTTATACATGAGGCATGGCGATAAAGCGAGATGGGTGTTGGGGCGCCGGGCGTCATCTTCCTGGAGGCCGCTTCCCGCACTTGACCCAGGTGCCGTTTTCCGGGAAGGCAACGGAGGACGATGCTGATATTATGATGTCAGGATCGAGCAAAGCCAGAAGGCCGCAGACGCATCCATCCAACCGACCTTGCAAAGCGGATCGATGGTCGCCACGCAGCCGCAGCGAAGGAGTGCATCAGCCTCATGACGGACGATAGCGCAGGGATCAAGGCATTGCTTGCAATGCCCAGGCGAGACAACAGCGCCTATCTGGAAACGCTTCGCCTGGTGCGGGAGGCGTTCGCTGAGGCCGAGGCGGAATTTGGCGGCAAGGTTATTGCGATGACAGACAGCGCCCGAGACGAAGCTGGAAATATCGTCATCATGACCGTGATCAGGGCGGCATAGACAGGCATCAGTGGAATAAAGTGAGGCCCGAGCAGGAATGCTACGGGCCTTTTTTATTGGAACGCCTGATATCGCGCAGCGCTTGGACAGGAGGCGAAGGTAAAGCGAAGGAGAACAGGGGCGAGAAGATCGCCTGAAAAAGAGAGGCAATTGAACCAAAACCCTTCTGCCGCGTTTTTGCCACATATAGGAGGATTTCGATGGACAACCTGCTTCTGATCGCCACCCTTTGCGGCCTCATGTCTTTCGCCATGGTCTGGCTCCAGACGAGAGAATAGTTTTCTGCGTCAAAGACTTGGCGCTTTCCTGTCTTTTTGCCGGCACCGCTCTTCCCGCGCCGGAATCCCATCCTTTGTACTGCCGTGAATCGATAGTCTTGACTTCTCCGAAAATGAGAACAAAATAAGAACAAATAAACGTTCTCATCTATGTTCTGATGGAGAGTTCGATGGCAGCAAGCCCGAGTTATTCAGGAGCAGCAGACAAGGCCATGGCCTTTGCCGCGCAGTTGCGCGCAGACCGCGAGCGCCACGAAGCGCGCAGGCGGGAAGAACAACGCCGCATCGAGGCGATGCGGCCGATCAACAAACATGTGCTGAAGGTGTTTGGCGGGCAGCAGCTGGCGCTGAAGCTGAATAGCTGAGCCATAAGATATGCCCTGCGGCAATAGAGACGTTGCGGTCAATAGTGGTCGCGGGGTGTGGCTGATGCGATGGGATATATAGGGTACTGTTTGTGAGGTGCCTCGCTTATTTCTCTGATATTTTTACCAGTTTTTGAACGGGTTGTGGACGGTTCGCAATTTCAGACATAGAAGATTTGCAACTATTCAGGGTGGGGTTTCATGATGAGAATAAATTGGGCTCTGTCCGCAATCGCGGCCGGTGTCGTCGTCATTTCAATCTTTGCGACAAGTGATGCCGCGATGGCGCAGAGTGCCAATGCGCCGGCTGCCAAGGCAGAGGACAAGGCGAGCGATTATGACGATCCTTTTGTTGAAGCCATGCTCGCGGACCACCCGGCTGAAGTGCGGGCGATCAACAGGAAGCTTGTTGCAGGTGATCGCGAGGGGGCGATAGAGGCCCTGACCGACATCTATACGGAATACGGGTTGTCGGCACTTGGACGCGCCAGCGATGCCTATGCGATCGATGTGGCTAGGAAGGCAGGCGCGGTCGTTGATGTGCTTTCCAGCTGGGAGCCTGAGGGTTGCAGGTACTTCGTATCTTTTTCGGCGCATCCCGACGGAAACTCCGTTCCAGAGATTACTGACCGCATCCGGAATTTTCGACAAGCCCAGCTTCTTGCCTATGAAGATGGAAAGTCGCGGGCGCCGGTCGCGAGATTGTCTTCAATCGAGTTTCTGGATTTGGTGAATGAGTATCTTGGAGTGAGCAACATCGAGATGAGCCTGTTTCTCATTCCCGAGAAGGTTCCGGATGCGCAGATGTGCTCGATCCTGAAGAGATATTGGAACGTCTCGGGCGTGCCGGAAGCCCGCAGAGGCGACTGGGCGAGGGATGTCATTTCAGTCAAGCAATAGGGTCGCGTGTGGGCTGTCGCCGCCGGTGACGCCGCGCATGCTGCCCGGCAAAGCGGCACAACTGATGGTCTTTGATAAAGAATTGCAACTATTGGGGTGGGTTTCGTGAAAAGATTATTATCGCTGCTGGCTGCCGTCGCGTTCCTCGCATCGGGCGCAATCGCGCAAGATGCCAAGGAAGATCCTGTGGATATGGTGATCCGATTGACCGGACGGATAAATCCTTATCTACAGGCCATTTATCGGGATCACAGGGATATCGTACTGAAAGTCTACGCGGAGACGGGCCGTCAGAAATGGGTTGAACAGAAGAAAACCCTTGCGACGGTCATCGACAGGTATGGCACTCCGGCCCTCTCGCGCGCAGGCGACAGTGCCGTGATTGCAGTCATGGACAAGACGGCCGCGCTTGCCGATATCGTGGCCGCCAAATATCCCGAAGGCTGCGAGTATTTCTTCACCGGCAATATGCCTGACTGGTATTCCGTTGTGGAAGTCAGAAACGGTCGGATGGATGATCTGCGAGCGAAAACCTATGCTTATGAGGATGGGAAATTCCGCGCTCCGGTTGCCTTGATGTCCGGCAAGGAGCTGTACCGGATCATGACGCGGTACCTGGGAATGACCGGGAGCGAGATAGACAAGGTGCTGAAAGCTCCTGCCGGGGTGAGCGACCAAGACATGTGCTCGATCGCAAAGAAACTCTATAACGTACGCGCTTTGCCAAAAGAGCTGCAGGGCGATTGGGGCAGGGCGTTGCTCTCGCTGGGTCCGTCCCCGGAGAAGCAAAAGCCTGCCGCAGATGCGAAGCCCGCATCGGACTCGGCTGCGCAGGAAACGAAGGCTGGCTCCTTCGAAAAGGAGATGCAGGTTCTCGCTGGTATCAATCCTTTCGTTCACGCGGTCTTCATGGATCACGAGGATGAAGCGCGGCAGCTGTTTGCCAAGGCCGAAGCCTCGGGGGGCAATATCGATCCGCGAGCGCAAGCAGCTGCCATGGTGGCCAAATACGGCAATCCTGCGCTGTCGCGGGCAAGCGATGCCATTGCGATCGATGTCTTGAAGAAGACGGCTGCGCTCAACGAGGCTCTTGCGCGATACTATCCGCAGGGCTGCAAGGATCTTATGAGTATGCGGGTGTCTCAGACCGCGCAGGCCGTTCCACAGATCAAGGAGAGCTATTGGCAAGTTATGGAAGCCAAGCGCCTGGCCTATGAGGACGGGAAAATGCGGGAGCCCGCGACCGTTACGCTGACCGCTCAGGACATCGTGCAAATGATCACGCAGCGCCTGGGCGTGACCATGGACGAATTGAATAAGCTGACGAAACTTGCCGAACTCAGCGACGAAGAGGCTTGCTCGATAACGATGAGGCTCAACACGATCGATCCCGTTCCAGAGGCGCAGCGCGGCAGCTGGGCGAGGGCCGCCATGTCATGGAGCGGCTGAGTCTTGCCGCTGGGAGCCGTTTCACCGCCCGATATCGGCGGAATTTGCGAGCCGGTACGTCAATCACGCTCGCAGGTCCTGTTAAGCCAGCGAGCGTGAACGGCAGTTGCGACAGACGACCGGTCTTGCGCCTCAGCGACCCTGGAAGATCTTGACGAGCTTCGGGGTATAGCGACGATTGCTGAGGTCGAGCGCGTCCTGATAGGTGGCGCGACCGGAGACGAGGGCCTTCAGATACCGGCTGCAGGCAACGCGCGGAGCGTCCTTCTCCGATACGTTCATGACGACAGCTGCGTTGCGATGCCAGGCGGCATCGGTTGCACTCATGCGCTTGGTGCACATGTTCAGAACTTCGGTCCGTGCCCGCGGGCTGCCCTGCAGCATCGTCACCGTTGCATCGTATTCCTGCTCGGTCGGCGCGCAGCCGGCGAGAAGTCCTGTGGCAAGCAATATCATTGCAATATAAGCGCGCATGATTATCCCTCAATTATAATGCGGCAGCGTTTGTGCTGTGATGGCGAGGATTCCTTATTTTGATTCTCGCCTCGCGGGAATTATACTCTTGGGATTTTTCAATTTATTCTAAACAGAGTTGAAAATTGCGGGCGTGATGACGCGCGTGTGGCAGCCGTGTTTTCAATGTACCGCGTGGTGCAGATGCAGATTATTTGCGCGTAGCGCTTTCTTCCGTCGCATCAATGATGATGCTGGCTCCGGCCTCATCGATGATGATGCTGGACGGCGGCAGGCCCTGGATTGCGAAACGGCTTTCAAATTCGGTATTCCCGGTTTGCCGCAGGATCTGCTGCCTGTCCTGCATGATCCTTATTGCTGTCAGCAATGCTTCTTCGCGGCGCATGCCGCGTCTGAAGAGAGCAAGTGCCTTGCTGGCAGCCTGTGCGAACAGCTCCGGCGCTGCGGCTTCGTCATATCCGGCGCTTTTGAGTACGCGTGAAAGCAGGTTGATATCGTCGCCGTCGAGAAAGGTCTGATGGATGGAGGAAGACATCGCGTCCTCCTTTCGGTCGGGGCCAGGGTGTGGATGCCCTTAACCAACAGCGCCCGGAAAGATGGCTGCTGACCAGCCAACATGCGCCTGTTTTACCAGTGCGGCAACGGGCGAAAACCAAATAAAAATAAATGTAACCTTGTTATGAACACAAACATAGCCTATCTCTTCAAAATCGAATTTGCTTCGTTAGCTTCGTTTTTGCGCAAAGGCGCATTGGCTAATCTTTCCTCTCAAGCTCGACCATTTACGGCCCGCATCCAGCGGGCGCAGTAATTCTATGCGATTGAAAGGAAAATCGTTATGAATACAGGTATTGTAAAGTTTTTTAACACGGCAAAGGGCTTCGGCTTCATCTCGCCTAAGGATGGCTCGCCTGACGTGTTCGTTCATATTTCTGCTGTCGAACAGTCCGGCATGTCCTTCCTGCGTGAAGGCCAGTCCGTGAGCTTCGATCTGGTGCAGGACCCCCGCAGCGGCAAGAACGCCGCGCAGAACCTCGCCTCTGAATAAACAATCGGCTCGCACCCCCGCTTTGACCACGGATGTACTGGCACTGCGGACTTGCGAACCCTGGAAAGGTCGGGCCAGCCCCGGCCTTTTTATTTGCGAGCAACTTTCCGGGAGAGAAAAATGAGCAAGACAGACGCAGCACAGCTGCTTCGACGTGCCGAGCGCCAGCTGGCCAACACCAGCGGCGGCGGGCACCTTGGAGGCACGAATTTCGGTCAGGCGCTGGACGCCAAGACGTCGTCAGCCAAAGACAAGAACGATAAAAGCCGCAAGCCACAGCGCGGAAGGTAAGCCCGGCGGGCCACCCGCCAGGTCAAAAAAAGCGCTCAGCCATACGAGGTGGCTGAGCGCTTTTTTATTGCCGCCGCACTGGGTCTACAGCTTCTCATAAAAAATCCGCGGCCGCGCCTCAATATCCAAAAATTCGGACTATCAAAATTAAAGGACACCGGCTTTGCAGCCGGCCGACCGGCGCGTCAACCGCAGGCCAGTCCATCCCCGCCGACAGCAGCGGCTCAATGCTTGCTGTTGTTGCGAGCCGGATGGGCCATCTGGAAATTGCCAAGGAGCGTGATCGCCTCCATGACGACAGCGTTGGTCGTCGGCGAAGGATCATGCGCCAGTATCTGCGCATCGGCGCGCAGGCGCTCGGCGAGACAATCCATGGCCTTGTACGCCTCATCGCCCTGCTGGCGGGCAATCACGGCTGAGAATTGCAGCGCGTCGCTCAGAAGCTTGAGGGTCTCAAGGCGTTCTTCGAGCGACATATCGTTTATCGGAGGCTGGGTGGTCATGGCCATAAAAGCCGAGCTTGCGGGGTCAGGGGAGATGACACCGGTTTATTGATACCGCGAGCGGCGGACGGCAGGCTTGCGCTTGGCTTTTGCTGCGACAGGCTCGCCTACCTCCTGAAGGCTGCTTGCCTCACGCTCCAGCCGCAAGGCGCGCAGCTTCGCCGTCTTTGCATCGCGCTGGCGCGCTTCGGTCGCCATGATTGCATAGGCCGCGTGAGGCGGTTCCTCGGCCTTGCGGGCGGGCGGCCGGCCCTGTTGTTTGAAAAAGCGCTCTTTGGTGGCGGCCATGGGGTTTCCTAACGCCGGTGGACAGGCCCACAACGGGCTTGTCAAGAGAGGGGATTTGGCTCGGCGCCGACGCGCGCTAGGACAAACTTTATCCTATCCAAACTAGGCTTTCGGCGGGCTTTTACAAGGGCCGTCGCGCCCGTCCGGATGCAGCTCGGCGCATCCCCCGGGCGACCCTCGGGGGATCGCAAGAGGCGACCGTGGGGATCGGCTCGACCTGGAGGATCGCAAGCTACCTCGGGGGATCGGCTCGACCGTGGAGGATCGCTAGCGACCTCGGGGTCAATGCAATGTCGACTTGTTGCCCGAATGGCTCAGCTCGAAGCGCCCGAGCAGGTTCATGGCTTCGGCAATGACATCAATGGCGACCTCGGAGCGATCGGTCGATATTGCAGCACCATCGCGCAGCAGCCTGTCGGCCAGTTCCTCCAGCGGCTTGCAGAGCATGTCGCCTGCCTGCCTGGCGACGATCGCCGAAAAATGCAGCGTCTGGCTCAGCCGCCGCAGCGTATCGGCGCGCTCCTCCGTACTCATCTCTTCAATACGCTTCGGTTTTTTCATGCGCTCTCCTTCGAAAGGTGGCGCATCCAGATGGCGACGCGGTCGCCGAACAGGCCATTAGGGGTAATCTAGAGCATTTCCGTTTTTATTCGAATCATGAAGATGCTCTATCTCTTTGTTTAACGCAGTTCCTGACGCAAAACCGCTGCGCAGTTTTGCCGGAATTGCTGACGCCGGCGATCACGCCCGCTTTGTCGTCAAAATATCGGGCGTGAAGGGCAGGGGTGACAGGCGGTCAGCCTATCGGCCCTGGAAGATCTTGATCAGTTTCGGGGTGTAGCGGCCATTTTTGATGTCGAGCGTATCCTGATAGGTTATGCTGCCGGAAACGATCGCTTTCGTGTATCGGCTGCAGGCAACTTTCGGAGCGTCCTTTTCTGCCACGTTCATCACGACAGCGGCGTTATGGCGGGCCTTCTTGTCGGAAAAGCCGAGGCGCCTTATGCACTCGTCCAAAAGCCCGTTTCTCTCACGCTCGCTGCCTCGCAACACTCTGACAGCTGCATCATATTGCTTCTCGGTCGGCACGCAGCCGGTGAGCAATCCGGTGGCGATCAGTGTCATTGCAATATAGGCGCGCATGATTATCCCTTAATTATGCTGCTGACAGCGCTTGTGCTGTGACGAGAAGGGCATCTTTATTTTGATTCTCGCATCGCGGGAATTATGTTCTTTGCATTCTTCAATTTATTCTAGATTCGGTTGAAAATTGCATGAGAGTGGGTGATGCGCGTATGGCGGCGGGGCTGAAGGCTCTTGTTGCCGATGTCGGGGAGGACCCGCCTTTCGGTGGGGATGGAGGATAATGAGATGCAGGCATTGGAGACGTCCGATCGCGAACTCAACGCCCTGATGGCGGAGGCGATGGCCTTTGCCGGCGATTACTGGGCCTCGCTCGAAGAGCGGCCTTCCTATCCCATGACCAGCAGTGCCGAGACGGCGCGGCTTTTCGATCGGCCCTGGCCGGATGCGGGCAGGGGCAGAGCGGTTCTCGATGACATAAGGGCGATGGCCGAGCATGTGCGGCCCTCGACGGGGCGGTTCTTCGGCTACGTCGCGGGCTCGGGCGAGCCGGTCGGCGCTGTCGGGGATTTTCTGGCCTCCGTGTTCAACCAGAATGTCACCTCCTGGCGCTCGGCGCCGGCGGCTGTCACCATCGAGCGCGCCGTCATCGGCTGGCTGGCGGAAGCGATCGGCTGCGACGGCTATTCGGGAAGCCTTTGCGGTGGCGGCTCGATGGCCAATCTCATGGGGCTGGCGATCGCCCGCGAAAGCAAACTGCCCGCCAATGATGAGGGCGCGCGGCCGGGCGTCGTCTATGCGTCGCAGGAGGTGCATATGTCGATCCCCAAGGCGATGGCGCTCTTGGGTCTTGGCCGCAGCAACCTTTGCCTGATCCCCGTCGATGCGGATTTCCGCATGCGGACCGATGCGCTAATCGCGGCAATCGCCGATGACCGGAAGGAGGGCAGGGCGCCGCTTGCCATTGTCGCCAGCGTCGGTTCGGTCGCGACAGGGGCGATCGATCCGCTGCGCGAGATTGCCGGCATTGCTAAGGCCGAAGGCCTCTGGCTGCATGTCGACGGCGCCTTCGGTGTGCTGGCGGCTCTTGCCGCGCCGGAAAAGTTCGACGGGCTCGATCTTGCCGACACGATCTCGCTCGATGCGCATAAATGGCTTTACCAGCCGATCGATTGCAGCTGCCTGCTTTACCGCGAGCGCGATGCGGCGCGCAAAACCTTCTCCCACAGCGGCGACTATGTAAAAATCTTCAACCAGGATCCCGGCGAGGCCTTCGCCTTCTTCGACGAAACGATCGAGCTTTCCCGCCGTTTTCGGGCGCTGAAGCTCTGGCTGTCCCTGCAATATCACGGCCGCGAAGCCTATCGCGAGGCGATCGCCCGCGATCTCAGGCACGCCCAACTGCTCGCAACCGCCATCCAGTCCCACGAGGAGCTGGAACTGCTGGCGCCGGTGCCGCTCAGCGCCGTCTGCTTTCGCCATCGCAGCAAGAGCAACGAGGCCATTCTGCAGCGGGTGATTTCGCGCGGACGGGTGTATCTCTCGAATGCGACGATCAACGGGGAGTTTGCGCTGCGGGCGTGTTTCGTGAACCATCGGACGCGGCCGGAGGATGTGGCGGAGATTGTCGCTGAGGTGGTGGAAGCGGCGAGGGAGGTGAATGAGTGAGGTATTGGAAAACAGGATGGAAGCATAAATAGCTTAGCCCCCTCATCACGCCAGGCGGTCGCAAGGTGCAGACGAGATATAAGAGCACGGAAACCGTGCTTTTACGCGGTATTTGTGACGCTGAGGGCTGCGAGAGCTAACCTCATCCACTCAAATGAAGATTGCCTATCGTCGTCATTGTGACTGGTCGAAGCATAAGAACTTCTAGAGAGCAATGCGTCCTCGTCGCATCGCTCACAAGCCGCACCCAGTTGTAGTTCCATCTGGGATAGTCGCGGGCAATTTTCTCAAATTGCGGAATCTGTCTAGACGTTGAGTAGTCCATCCAGTTGATCAGATTGCCGTCGACCCTCCAGAGCTCTCGCAGTTGTTTATGAAACGCGCGACGAATGGCGTGTTTATGGGCCGGTCGTTTGGAGTTGTTACCTGAGGAGAGCAATTCCCCTTCATAGAACAGCCTGAATTTCACATATTCCTCCAAGTCACTCGTCTGAAGATATTCCGCGATCAAACGGGCAATTCGAGATATTGTCGAGTATCATCAACCATCCTTTGCAGGCTAAGGCGTGTTATCGCTCAATTGCAGTAGTGACCGATGCGGAAGCATTTGCGTAGACTAGAGCGAAGGCTTCAGGACTCGACGTTGCTGCCCAATGCTCGCTCGGCCATCTGCCCATACGCCTCCGCACGCTCCTTCGCCCGCACCGCCTTCCACACCAGCACGCCCGCCACGACCAGCCCAATCAGCATCACCGCGCCAAGCACCAGCAAATTCGGCTCTGTCGGCAGCACTGCACCTGTGCCCGCGCCACCCGACGCCGAGACCGCAATCGCTGCAACCGCCTTCCGCAGCGTCGCGGCAGCCTTCTCCGCCTTGCTTGCCTCATCCGCCAGCGCCGCCTTAGCATCCACGCCCGGCTGGCCGCGCAGGAACATCGCAACGGCCTTTGCCTCGACCTTCGCCACGCGCGCCGACCAGCCCTTGCCGTAGGTTTTCCAGATCGCCAGGCTTTGCATGAAGCTGAGCCGCTGGGCGCAGAGGGCTTTGATTTCCTTAGTGCCGGCGGTTGCGGCCTTGGCGCGGGTGAGGGGGCCGGGTTTGCCATCGGCGGGGGCGCCGATCACGGTTTGGGCGTCTCGCAGGGCGCGGGTGGGGCCGGAGTTGACGGCGTAGTCGAAGGTGGCGAGGTCGAAGCCTGGGGGAAGAGTGTCGCCGCCGATTTCATCCCAGTATTTGGCCTTGTAGATGGGTTTGACGTCATTGAGCGTCAGGTTGCGGATGTCGAGATTGGGGAAGGCGGCGGCCGAGATGCCGTATTTGGTGCCTTTCAGCGTGCCCTTGCCGATCTTGCCGCCGGTCCAGTTGCCGGGGTCGGTGCGTTCCATGGAGAGGCCGCCTTCGGATTGCAGGGTGATCGAGAGGCATTCGGGGAAATTCGCGCTGGTCATGCCGCGTTCCTTTTTTAGTGGATCGCGACAAGTTTCTGATGGCAACAGTTGTGCCTGTTGCATGACGATCTCCGGCGGAACGCCTGGCAATCAGGCTCACTCACGCACTCTCTCCGGGGCGATCGGGATGGCTCCCATCGCCATTTGAGAAAGGATGACAGCCGGGTTTAACCGGAGCGCTGCCGGGATTTTCTGCAGGCGGGTTTCGGATCGAAACGTCGGCGAGTGCCCTGATTTCCTCACGGACGAGTGACCGCCGCCTCCGTTACAGGAGAACAGAGTGGGGCGCGGCGGCCGGCTTTTGAGGGCCTGTAGCAGAACCACGAGCCTGAAAGATCGTTCCAAAAAAAAGCCTAATCAAATAGGGCTATGGGACGGTTCCCAGGACCGGAATGTCGCGCCGGGAAAGCCTGTGCAAGGCAGGCAGGTTCTTCCATGACGGTCGACAGACGATCACCGTTACCTTTTGCGACCGGGGGGCGGAAAGTGCAGCGTTTCGCTCAGCAACAGCCGAGCCTCGAAGCTACAGGCTTACGGCTCCTGCAATTCGCCTCTTTCGCGAAGCTTCAGGATGCCGAGCTGGATGACCTTTATGAGATCGGCCTGCAGGGGGCCGTGACTCTCCTGATATTCTTCCAGGGTCGGCTTGGTGACGGTCACATAGGCGAGCGCCGACACGTGATCATCCTTCACCGCCTGGGCGCCGAGATCCCAGATGCGGTCAAACAGTATGCGGTCGAGATCCTGGCGTGACATGCTATTTCTCTTCCATTCCATATTTTCTTATTGGCCATATCTTCTCATTGGCCATGTCTTCTTGCCGGCCTTAACGCTGACGCCGCGGCAAGAGCGGACTGCAGGCGATCAGCCAAAAAACAGCTGCCGAGGCTCAGCAAGCGCGACACTGACGGCAAAGCCCACCACATAATGTGGTTCTCGGTTGGGTACCGGGCGCTCGTGGTTCGGAACGAGCCTGCCGCAGGGGGGTGGGCGGGCTTCAAAAAGCACAGCTTCGCGGGCTGGATAGAAGAGCCGACCACTTATGCACATGGTCACATCTCCCAGCGGAAGGCGAGTCAATTTTTACGCGAGACTGTTATGGCTGTTGATCGAAAATCCGGCCGCTCCTCGCCTCAGAAGACGTCGGCGTAACTGGTCGATCCCATCAGCGTGCTTTCCTTCAATATCACGCCATGCGCCACCGTGCCGGTCGCAAACCGCACCAGGCGCACATCGGGCATGGATTTCAGGCGCTGGGAGAAGGTGTTGACGGGCGGCAGGAAGCTTTCGCGGTAGCCCTGGTCGATCGCCCATTTGCGGAAATCCTCGAAGAGTTTTGCGGTGCGCAGCCAGCCGCCGGCGGGCTCGGTCTGCGCCGGCTCGACGCGGATATCGAACCATTCGTTGAGCGGGTCGAGCAGCAGCCAGGCGTTCAGCGCTTCCTTCGAGCTTTCGGGCATGGTGTAGCCGCCGTTGCGCTTCAGCCGCTGGGCGCCTGACACGGCGAAACCGAGCAGCAGTTCCAATTCTTCCCTAGCGATGCGCTCGGCAATATCGGGGATGACCTCATGCTCGGGAATGCTGCGGTTGAACTGGATGACGACGAGGCGGCGGCGAAGGCCGCGGTCGATACCGCCATTGAAGCGCGGCAGGGTGTTGGTGGTGAAGCAGTGCAGTGCCCGGGGAATGAAGCTCTGGACATCCTTGTAGAGGCTGCGGCCTTCGATCGGGTTGCCGGTGACGGCCGCCTTGAATTCCTCGCCTGATATGGCCGCCGCACTCAGCTCGTCGGCGACGTTCGCCGCCTTGCCGGCGAGATTGATGATGCGCTTCTCATCATTGAAGAAGGCGGGCGAGATGGAGGAGACGGCGCCTTCAGGCAGCAGCGCGCGGAAGAGCGCGGCGATGGTGGATTTGCCGTTGCTGGCGGTCTCGCCGAGCAGGATGAAGGCCTTCGGCTGGCGGATGCGGGTGGCAAGGCCGAAGGCAGCCGCTCCCAGCATTTCGGCCACGAGGCTGATCTTGTCGGCAGCATCAGGATCGCCCTGAAAGGCGCCGTAGAGCAGCTTGTGCAGCAGCGAGCGCTCGGGCGGATGGCTTTCGGTGTGCAGGTTATAGTCCGCGGCGATTGTGAAGCGGAAGCGATCGTCAGGGTCATGGGGGCGGCAGATCACCTTGCCGGTCTCATCCAGCGTGATGGTGCAGTTCAGCGCGTTGACGCCGATGGTGGGATTGCCGAAGAAGCCGGCCTCGGCGGTGCGCGTGCCGAACTCGTTGACGACGCCGTCAATCATGTGCCTGCCGAGCTTCAGCGGCTTTTCCTTCGGGCCGATGCCAATAGCATCGAAGGCATGCATGGCAAGGCGGATCTTCTGTTCGGGAATGGGGCGCCAGGCGGAGGGGCCATAGGCCCAGAATTTGCCATCGGCACGGACGATCCGTCCGCCGCAGGCCTTTGCCAGATGCTCGTTGAAGATGCGCGCCAGCCAGACTTCCGAGCCGAAAGGCTGGCTCGGAAACCATTCCGGCATGCTGTCTATGCCATCGGCGCCCGGCGGCGGCGCCTTCGGTACGTGCTGGTCCTGCTCTTCTGCCGATGTCGGCGGCTCGACCGGGGCGGGCGCATGGCGGCGGATGGTGGCGCGCATGTAAGCATCGAGCTCGAGGCGCGTCCAGCCGGCATCGACGGCATCGGCACTATCCCAGCCGCGGCAGGGAAGGTGACCCGCCTGCCAGTCGGAATAGGTGAAATGCCTGAGATCAGAGGCGGCTCCAGCATCGGTAAAACCTGTCAGCCGGACCCGTGCCCCGAGGGCGGAGAGAATGGCGGCGATCTCGTCTGCCGTCGAAAGGCCGGGCGCATCGAAATCCGGCCAGATCACCACATCGCGGCCTGATAGCGGCGACCAGTCTGTGTGTTTGACGCCCTGCGTGCCGCCGGCCCAGGAGAGCACGGTGCGGCCGGATTTATGCGCCAGCCGGTCGCGGCATTTTTCGCCCTCGACGACGATGACCTGCTTCGTCTTGCCGAGATTATCCAGCCCATAGAGCGGGCGCGGCTTGGGAAAGGGGTAGCGGCACCAGGTCTCCTTGCCGTCGGGCAGACGGGCGAACATGACCATCGGCGTTTCCTTGGCCCCATCGGGCAGGTCATGCCGCAGCACATAGCCGATCAGCGCGCCATCGGCCTCGCGATAGGGAAAGACCATGGAAGGGGCGAATGAGCCCCATTCGGAGCGGTCGCCCTTGCGCTTGGGATTAAAGAGGCGGATGCGGGCGCCTGATTTGACCGGCTCGGATGGAGGCGGAAGCGGCGTGATGCCCTCGTAGGGGTCGCCCATCTGCGGTGCGCGTGGCGTGATGTTCGGCCTGATATGGCCGCCATCGAGATGCCTGTTGCCATCGAGATGGCTGACGCCATCGAGGATCCGAATGGCTTCCGCGAGATCGACGCCCTTGATCTGCCGCACGAAATCCAGGACATCGCCGCCGGCGCCACAGCCGAAACAATGGAAGCGCTCAATGCCATCCTGCCCCCTGAAGATGGTGAAGGAGGGCGTCTCCTCGGCGTGGAAGGGGCAGCAGGCGACATGCTCATGCCCGTTCCTCTGCAGCCTGCAGCCATAGCGCGCTGCTGTCTCGGACAGCGACACATCGCGGCGAAGCCGTTCGAGATCTGCAGGCATGTTGCGGCTCTTGCAATGGGTGTTGTCAGTATCGCAACATGGCCGGTGCAGAACGGGCGACGGCCATGGTCATTTCGTGCGTTTTCGGGGATTAACGGGAGGCAGTGCTCGGGAATTTGCCTTCCAGCACCAGCCGGTAGCCGCGGCGATAGCCGACATTGGCAATGCCGATGCCGGAGCCTTCGAGCTTCTGGCGCAGGTGGCAAAGGGCCACCTTGAAGGCGAGGTACATCCTGTCCGGCGAGGGGCCGCCATCGGGATCGTCGATATACATGGCGGTGAAGATGCGCTCGGTGATGACGGGCAGGCCCTTGCCCTTCCAGACCGCCTCGAAGATGCGCCCTTCCATCGGCGTGATGCCATAGTGATCGATGACGATCTCGGGGGCGGGAATGGTGACCGGCTGCTTGCAGCAGGGGCAGAGCAGCGGCTTGGTGATGGTGAGCGGGCCAGCCGTCTGAGGGGTAGCGGCAGGCGGGGTGGCGGCTTTCCCGGCCGGTCGTGTCGTGATGGTCTGCATGTTCATCCTCACTGGTTTTCTAGTGCGAGCCGCCTCACCGGGCGGGCCGCGATGTCGTGACGTTGCGAACTGATTTCGGATGCCTACGGCTGGGCCATCACCATCGCGCGGATGCGGTCTTCGAAGAGGGCAAGGCGGCGCAGCCGGTTGGCGAGATGCACGAGGTCGTCGACCGCTTCGTCATTGATGAGCAGCAACGCCTCGCCGGCGGCCGCCCCGCCATGCATGACGCAGCGCCCGATCAGCGCATCGATCAGCTCCGATTGCGCCAGCATGGAAAGCGGCTCTTTACGCATCCTCCTCCTCCGGCATCAGATCGGAGAGGGTGAGCGAAACACCATGGCGTCTTGCCGCCTGCAGAAGCATCAGCTGGTCGCGACCGTTGATGAGGCCGCGCTCATCGCGCAGCGCCCGCGAAATCTTGGAGCGGTGGCGCTTGAGCTCGGCTGCGAGCTCGCTCGGCGTCAGCGCCAATTTGGCGGCAACCTTCTGCCAGGGCGTCGGGGCCTTTGCCATGCTGATCTTCCCTCCTGTCATGCGGCTCTTGTTGTTGGAGTTGAGATTATGTTGTCGAAATCGCAACGTCAATCTCAAATAGGAAAAAATACCTATCTTTTGCGTCCCTGCCTTTGAACGAACGTTTTTCGGCGGAAAGGCGGGTCGTGTTGCAACTTGAGCAGATCAACCATGTCAAAGGTTGACGGTAAAAAGCCCGGTGCAGTTGCTTGCGCCTTGTTGCGTTTTTTGCAACAAATAAGCAACGCTGCATATGTGCATGGGGACGCTGATGGCTGAGATCGATGGCAACTGGTTTCACAACCAGCTTGATGACAGGGGGCAATCGCTGCGCGCGCTCGCCCGTCATCTCGGCAAGGATGCCTCCGCCGTCTCCCGCACCTTCTCGGGCAAACGCAAGATGACGATGGAGGAGGCCGCCGAGATCGCGTCCTTCCTCGGCGTATCCGTGACCGAGGTCATGCACCATGCGGGAATCACGCGTGAAGGCGAGGGGCTGGGGCCGAAGATCCTGCTCTCGGCCGTGATCGGCGAGGATGGCGAAGTCCGTTCGCTTCCCGAGCCGCAGCCGCTGCCGCAGGCCGTGCTCGACAAGGCGCAGCTCTCGATCGGCGCCGGCCGCAACCGGCGGATCATCGCTGCCCAGGTGCGGGCCTCCACCGGCGCGCTGTCGATCTGGGACGATGCCGTGCTGCTCTTTGCGCCGACCGATGGCATCGAGCCCGGCGCGATCGGCGCGCTTTCGATCTGCTGCCTTTCCGGCGGCAAGCAGATCCTCGCCAAGCTCGACCGCGCCCGCAAGACCGGCGAGGCGAGGGTGGTTTCGCCTGATGGCGGGATCGGGGAGGCGGTGCTCACGACGGCGACGCCGGTGCTGGCGCTGATACCGTAGGGGGCATGATGGCGGACGGCCCCTGGAGTGACGAAGAGAATGCGCTGATCGTTGCGGATTATTTCGCAATGCTTGCCGACGACCTTGCCGGTCGGCCTTATAATAAGGCCGAGCACAACAGGCAGCTCCAGGCGCGGATCGGCCGGACGCGAACATCAATCGAATTCAAGCACCAGAATATCAGCGCCGTGCTGAAGGGGCTCGGCGAGAACTGGATCAATGGTTACAAGCCGGCCTTCAATTTTCAGATGTCGCTCGTGGATGCCGTGGTGCGCTGGTTTTCGCAGAATGACGGCTGGTTGAGGCTGGCTCTCGGCGGACAGGCGCTATCCGGGCTGCGTGAGCAAACTGCACTCTGGGTCGGGCCGCCGCCGACGCTTTCCAACGAGGCTCCGCCGCAAGAGCTGGAGCAAATGCAATTCATCGCCCGCAAGTTCGATGTCGCCGGCCGCGATGAGCGCAATCGCAGTCTCGGCCGAGCCGGCGAGGAGCGGGTGCTGGCGCATGAGCGTGCGATGCTGACCAGCGCCGGCCGTGACGATCTCGCCCGCAAGATCCGCTGGATATCAGAAGAAGATGGCGATGGTGCCGGCTTCGACATTGCCAGCTTCGAGCCGGATGGACGGTCGCGCCGTATCGAGGTGAAGACGACGAATGGCTGGGAGCGCACGCCCTTCCACATCAGCCGCAACGAGCTTTCAGCTGCGGAGGAATGGCGCAGCGAATGGTGCCTTTTCCGCCTCTGGAATTTCTCGCGTGATGCCAAGGCCTTCGAGCTGCGCCCACCGCTGGAGGCGCATGTCTCGCTGACGGCGATGTCGTTTCAGGCAAGCTTCCTCTGAACTGCCGCTGACGCATTCCGCGCTCAATGACCTCCCTTGGAAATAGCCCGCCCAGCGCTAATTCATGGTGCAGGAATGGCCGGTCATCATGTGCGGGCGATCGCGGCTGTCGATGCATCTGCGTTCAGTCATGCGCGGGCGGCTGATGGGGATAGGAGCGGCGTTGAAGGCGGGTTGGATGGACATTGAGTCAAATGGCTCCGTTCGGGCGGGAATGGCGGAGAGTGATAGTGAACATCCCTACCGGGCTCTCTTCGATTCCATCGATGACGGATTCTGCACCATAAAGGTGCTGTTCGATGACGAGGGCGGCGTGCGGGACTATCGTTTCCTGCTTACCAACCCTGCCTTCGAGCGACAGACGGGGCTGACCCAGGCCGACGGACGGACGATGCGGGAGCTTGCGCCCGATCACGAGGAATTCTGGTTCGACATTTACGGCCAGGTTGCGCTGACGGGCGAGCCCGTTCGTTTTGCGCATCAGGCCGATGCGCTCGGCGGACGCTGGTACGAGGTCCATGCTTTCCGCATCGGCGTGGTCGAAGAGCGGCAGGTCGCCATCATCTTCCGCGATATCAGGGACAAGAAGCAGGCGGAAGCGGCGCTGCGCGAAAGCGAGGTGCAATATCGAGCGCTGTTCGATTCCATCGACGAGGGCGCCTGCATCATCGAGCGGCTGCCTGTCGGCGCCGATGGGCTGCGCGACTATCGCTATATCGCCATGAACAAGGCGATGCAGGCGATGTTCGGCATCGCCGATCTCAGCGGCCGCACGATCCGCGAATTCTTCCCCGACGAGGTGGAGGACTGGTACGACGATTACGACCGGGTGCTGACGACGGGCGAGCCCGTCCGCTTCGTGCGGGAATCCGAGCCGCAGGAGATGGTGCTGGAAATGTTCGTCTCGCGCATCAGCGAGAAACCACCGCGGGTGCTTGCCGTGATGCAGGATATCACCAAGCGCAAGCGGGCGGAGGAGGCGCTTCGGCGCAGCGAGGAGCGTTCACGCGCGCTCGTCAATGCCAGCTCCGATGTCGTCTTCCGCATGAGCCCGGACTGGCAGGAGATGCGCCAGCTTGATGGCCGCGGCTCCCTCTCCGATGTCGAGGGGCCGACGGTGCGCTGGATGGACGATCATCTTTTTCCCGAGGATCTGCCGCAGATCCGCATGGCGATTGCCCACGCCATCCGCGAGCGGCGGCCCTTCGAGCTGGAACACCGCGTGCGCCGGGCCGATGGCGAAGTGGGCTGGACCTTCTCGCGTGCCATTCCGGTCTTCGATGCCAGGGGCGAGATTGCCGAATGGTTCGGCATGGCCGCCGACGTGACCGAGCGGGTGCACGCCCGCCAGCGCCAGCAGATGCTGAACCACGAGCTCGGCCACAGGCTGAAGAATGTTCTGAGCCTCGTGCAATCGATCGCCAACCAGACCTTTCGCCAGGCCGACAATCTCGCGGAAGCTGCCGAGACCTACAGCTCGCGCCTCGTCTCGCTCGGGCGCGCGACCGATATCCTGACGGAGACCGCCTGGGCGGATGCGAGTCTGCACAGCCTCGCCCAGGCCGGGCTGATCTCTGTCGGCGATTTCAGCGAGCGCATCCGCATCTCCGGCCCCGATCTCGACCTTGCGCCCCAACAGGCCCTGATGCTGACGCTGACGCTGCACGAGCTTGCGACGAACAGTTTGAAATACGGCGCGCTGAGCCTTGAGACGGGGTTGGTGGAGCTGACGTGGGGCGTGAAGAAGGATGCCGCTGGTGAAGGGCAGTTCACGCTGGAATGGCGGGAAAGCGGCGGGCCGGAGATCAGTGCGCCCAAACGCGAGGGGTTCGGGACGCGGATGATCGGGCGGTTGCTGCCGGCTTCGTTTCAGGGGAAGGCGGAGCTGAGTTATGAGGCGGCGGGGTTTGAGTTTATGTTGGAGGCGCCGTTGGGGGAGGTGATTAAGGTTAGGCGGTGAGGGGCTACTGATCCAGCTATGATCGAGCGCTCTAGAATCGAGAGATGTGACGGCGGCGGCATTGTACTGTGTCGTCAAACCGTCAGGGTCGATTGTCAGAGCGCGGACGATCCACGAAGTGGCTCGCTTAGCGTTGCCCAGAAGCGCAAGCGCTACTGCACCGCGCGACAGCGGCGCAGGGTTCTTGGGCTGAAGTGTGGCGATGCGCTCGGCCCTTTCGAACGCCAGTCTGGCCCAACGCATTCGTTCGGGGTCATCGCGAATGGTCATCCCGACGACGAAACACGTCGCCCGAGCCCGTGATTCGCGAGCGTTGGGAGCGCCCACATTTGTCTTGATGATCGGGTTTGCTGAGCCTCCGCGATCCTCTAGGTTATCTTGCCCTCAAGGCCTCGGACGGCGGCCCGAAGCCGTTGCGCCTGTCAGAATTGAATCACGATCAACTCGGGAGGCTCCTTGTTGAAGTCGGAATATCGAATCCACCGCGGCGTCGCTTTGAATAACACGGCCCCTCTCTCGATGAACTCCCTGTCGGCCGGAAGGCTGTTGAGATAAGCTTCCTGGTATCGTTCGATATCCGCGGCAGGAACCCTTGTTGCCTCACCCTCGTATTGAACCGTGATATTGTCGTTCCATCCGACTACGAACGCGACGCCGGGACGCTCCGCGAGATTGTCGAACTTTCGCGTGTCCTTGAAAGTGCTGAACACGATCTCAAGATTGTCGCGCACCGAGAGGTCGATCGTAGCAGCCTCCGGCGTTCCGTTGCGGTGGCATGTCGCAATGACCGCCAAGGTGTGCCTCCTCAGGAATTCAAGGATCATGCGTTTCGTATGATCTTCGTCCATTGCCTCATCCTCAGTGAGTATTCTCGGTTTTTGTGCAGTACCATTCGACAGCCCGCCGGCCTCAGCGGAGTTTGGCCGCCAGCGCCGCGAGCTTGCGAGATAGGCGTTCACCACCCGACCCAGCCATTGATGCGTCCGTTCTAATCTCGTGCGATGCGTTGATAAGGGCGACATGAGTGCTCAAGTCGTGATCTTGGATAATCATGCCGTCATGCGTGGCAACAAAAGCAGCTTCGTCTACCAGATACTCCGGAACCTTGCGTGGCATCTCTATTTTGCTCCCGACAGTACACCCTAACCGCGGTTGATTTTCGCTGCTAGTTTTAGATTTTGAGTGCCTTGGTTGTGAAACTCAACCTGACTGGTCGTGCCCCACGCGCCATCAATTGCCGGCGCTGTTGTTGTGGCGGTCGGTTTTCCGGTGACTGCTGGGATTGATTCCGACGGTGGCTGCGTGCCCCTCGCGGTCACCTGCGTAACGGCGCTTGTCGTAACGCGGTCAGCATAGCTGCGATTGGCGATTGTGCTGCCGGGCGTGAGGTTTGCGCCCGGCACTTTCGTTTTGTGATGACAGTTCAGGCCGCAGGCGTCGCGACCGCTGGCTCCGAAGCCAACGCCTTGCGCAATTGCTCTTCTTGCTCCGGCGAGAGCGAGGAGCGCAGGATGGTGGCATGTTCGCCCTTGAATTCGGCCAGCACCTTTTCGGGCTGCACCTTGCGGAGCAGCAGGAAGAGGGCAGAGCTGTTGACGGGGATGGTGTCGGCGAGTTTCTTGATGAGGTCGTCGTCGATGCCGTAATCGGTCATCGATCCCGCGAGCGCGCCGGAGCCTGCGCCGAAGGCGCCGCCGAGGACCATGCCGGCGAGGGGATTGAGGAAGAGCAGGCCGACGAGCGAGCCCCAGAGCGCGCCGGAGAGGCCGCCGCTTGCAGCACCGGCGGCCGTGAGATTGACGCTCTGCTTGAGGCGCACCTTGCCGGCGGGGTCGCGCACGGCGATAACGGCATCTTCGAGATCGACGAGATATTCCTTCTCAAGCTGGACGAGCCGATTGAGCACGGCATCCGCCTTGTCGGCGGTATCGAAACCAAGCACCACGAGTTCTGACATGGCTTTCCCTCCTGTTGGACCACAGATGCGGCAGATAGGCGCTGGCGGCGCTCTGTCCATAAGGCGGCCGCCATTTGATGGGGCTACCACTCGCATGTGAGAGGGCGATGAAGGGTGGGGCCGGTGCGCGCAATGCGAATAATGCCGATCCGTAGCGATGACCCTGTTGCGATGCCGCGGCTGCTCCGTCAAAAAAGCTTCCGGTGACAAAGGGTGGCAACAGGATGCAGTGGCTTCTTCAGGAGTTCGACGATACCAGAAAGCTGGCCCAGGCGCTCGGCCGGCTCGACATCCCCTATACATGGCACAAGGTCGTTCCTTTCGTTGGGGAATTGATCCCCGAGCCTGCCGTTGCCGATGCTGAAAATGTGGTCATGTTCGGCGCCTACTCGCTGTGGCGGTATGCCGAGGCGAAAGGTTACTGGCCGGGCGTTTTCAAGCTGCGCCCCTTCGTTCAGGAACAGGCATGGCATCCTTACCTTCTCAACGGAGCCGATGCGCTGTTCATGCCCCTCCGCGATGTGCCCGAGCGTCTGGCTGATGACGGGAGGGAATGGTTCCTGCGCCCGGTTGATGACAGCAAGGAGGAGCCCGGCAATGTGAAATCGACAGGCGAGATCATCCGTGTGGCGGAAAGGGTGCTCGTGCTTGACGAAGATGAGATCCCTGATGGATCGCTTCGTCACGACACGCTGCTGATGCTCACAAAACCCGTTCGCATCCTGCGCGAATGGCGTATCTGGGCCGTGAACGGGCGGGTCGTCACCTATTCGCTCTACAAGGATGGCTCGCGTGTCATCCACCGCCACGAGATCGATGATGACGTGCTTGATTTCGCTCAGCGCATGGTCGACATCAATCCCGGCTATTCGCGAGCCTATGTCATCGATATCTGCCGCACCGAAGAAGGGCTGAAGCTCCTCGAGACGAACTGTGTCAACGCCGCCGGGTTCTACTCGGCGGATCTCGGGAAGCTTGCCGCGGCGATCGATGGTCTCGTGCGCCTCGGGTCGTCCCGATAAGCCGGCATCAGTTGAAGCCGCGCACCTCGACCGGCGCGCGGCAGGCGATGGCGGCCTTGCGGCCCCAGGCGAGCGCCTCGTCCATATCGGCCGCTTCCAGCACCCAGAAGCCGCCGATGTGCTCCTTGGTTTCGAGGTACGGCCCGTCGGTGACGAGCAGCTTGCCGTCGGGCTGCGCGCGCACCGACATTGCCTTGCTGACCGGGTTGAGGCCGCCGACGAAGAGCCTGACGCCGGCGGCCACCATCTCTTCGTTCAACACGTCGATATCGCGCATCGTCGCATCGTCTTCCTTGCAGGGGGCGTAATCGTCGGGGAGGTGGATGGCGACGAGATATTGGGGCATCGGCTTCTCCTTTGATGTCAGGCTGGCCGGCTGGCCTGGCTTCATTCTACAGACGAATGGGCGGAGCGGAATTCGACAGGTCGTTGGAGAGATTTTGGATCCTGCGGGCGGATCGGCTATAGGGAATTCTGCTTCCGGATTCCGCCCGGCGGCGGCGCCCGCTGCCGCCAAACCCCTGCGCAAAGGTCTTCTCATGCCGCTTCTCGATGCGAATTTAGCCTTTCCCGTCACCCATCCCGATGGCAGGGTTTCGAAGACGACGATGTACCTGAAGAATGTCATCGATCATCCGCGCATGGAGATCGGCGATTACAGCTACTTCACGCATTACGGAAAGCTGGAGGAGACGGCCGAGATCCTCGCACCCTATCTGGGGCGGGGTTGCCGGGAGCGGCTGGTGATCGGCAAGTTCGTGCAGATTGCCCGCGGCAGCTATTTCATCACCAGTTCGGCCAATCACCCGATGGGCGGCATCACCACCTATCCGTTCCGCATCTTCAAGCCGGAGACCTTCGGCTACAAGGATCTGCCGGTGAAGGATACGGTTGTCGAGCACGATGTCTGGATCGGCCACGACGCTGTCATCATGCCGGGTGTCACGATCGGCGCGGGCGCGATTGTCGCCGCCGCCTCGGTCGTCACCCGCGATGTGCCGCCCTATGCTGTGGTCGGCGGCAATCCGGCACATATCATCCGCATGCGCTATCCTGTCGAGGTCATCAGCGAGATCCTCGACCTTGCCTGGTGGGACTGGCCGATCGACAAGATCGAAGCTAATCTGCCGGCGCTGGAGAGCGGCGATCTCGCGGCGCTGAAGCGGGCCTGAACGGCCAGGCGATGCCTGCGACCGCCGGCGCCCTTCCAATTGTCCTCGGCGAGATTATCCTCGACACAGACGGAATGTTGCAATCTTCTGACATGATGGGATCAGGTCGAACCATGCTTTCATGCGGCCGGACGCCAATGGCCGATAGCGGCCACGTCGCCAATCGTTTTCAACCCGCGCCCGATGGCGGGATGCGCGCATGCTGATGCCGGATCTATACCGCCGGCACCTGGCACTTGCCGTCGTCGCCTGCCTCGTCGGCATAGCCGTGTCCTGGCTGAGCATGACGCCTTTCGGCCTGCTCGGTCCCGTTGCCGCTGCTTTTCTTTGTGCGCGCGGCGTTGCTGCGAGGCTCACCTATGCCGTCCTGGCGGTGGCCATGCTTGGCGCGCTGCTGGCGGCGCTGCTCGATGCCGGAATGCGCGAACCTGCTTTGTCATGGGCGGCTTTCTTTGCGCTTTCGCTGTCTCTCGGCCCGCTCGTTTCGGTCAACGCGCCTGAAAGGGCCGATGCCGATGCCGTGCGGGCGGCCAAATCGGTCGAGCGGCTCACCGGCGTTGCCTGGGCCACTGATGCCTCGGGCGCTTTCCTCTACGTGACCCCCAGTGTGCTTGCCTCTCTCGGTCTCGGCCTTGAAGACTTCAATGCACCTGACGACGACAAGGAATTCGGCTGGAAGCGGGCGATCCACCCTGACGATTATGAGGTTGCCGCGGCCCTGTGGCTGCGCTGCCTGCAGACGGGCGAGCATTACAGCGTGGATAGCCGCATGCTGCGCCCGACTGGCGGCTACGGCTGGACGCGCAGCACGGGGCAGCCGCTGCGCGACGGCAATGGCGTCATCACCGGATGGTACGGCACCGTCATCGATGCCGAGAGCGCGCCCCTTGCCGGCGGGATGGCGGCTGGTGGTTCTCCGGCCGATATGGCAGAGGTTCATCCGCATGACAGGGCGACGGTGGAGCAGGCGCGTGCGCGGGCTTTCTTCCATGGCATTCCCCAGGTCAGCAGCTACCGGAAGCTTCAGCCCGACGGAAGCTACCGGTGGGTGGAGTTTCGAGTGGAGCCGAAATATGGCACCAGTGTCGATGTCGATCCGGCCGTCGCGCGGCAGGATGAGCGGTGGACGACGGCGAGTTCTCTGGGCGAGACCGGGGAAGCGGTGCGCGCCGCACTTGCCATCGAGAACCTCTATGGCGGCGCCTGGGCAATGGATGCATCGGGACAATTCACCTATGCAACGCCGACCGCACAGACCTCGATCGCCATGGTGCTCGAAGACCTGAACCTGCTTCTCGACGGCAAGCTCTTCATCGAGGGCGGACGGCAGGGCTGGCAGCGCGGCGTGCATCCCGATGACAGCAAAGAGGCCGGCGAGACGCTGCGCCATGCGCTGCGGACCGGCGAGCACTGGAATTTCGAATACCGGGTTCTGCGCGCCAATGGCGCCTATGTCTGGCACCGGGCGGCGGCGCGGCCGACGCGCGACGGGCAGGGGCGCATCACCGGATGGTATGGCGTGACTGTCGATATCGACGCCTACAAGCGCACGGAGGCAGCACTTCGCGAACGCGAGCGGCAGCTGCAACAGCTCATCGATACCGTGCCGGCTCTGATCTGGAGCGCGACGGCGGAGGGACGGCCGATCTATGTCAACAAGCCTTTCACCGAGGTGACGGGTGCCACCCTGGAGGAGATGATCGGGCCTGACGGACTGCCCTCGCTCAGCGTCATCCATGCAGATGACCGGGAGGCGGCGCGCCGGGCGATACTGCATTCCTTCACCACCGGGGAATCCTATTTCGTGCGATACCGTCAGGCCCGCGCCGATGGCGGCTATCGCTGGACCGAGACGCGGGCGGAACCGCTGAGGGACGAGGCCGGGGTCATCCTGCGATGGTACGGCGTCAGCTCCGACATCCACGACCTCGTCACCACCCAGGAAGCCTTGCGCGAGAGCGAGCGCTTCCTGCGGCAGCTGGTGGAAACCCTGCCGGCAATGATCGACTGCGCCGACCCTGATGGAGAGCCGGTCTTCCGCAGCCAGCGGCTGCGCGAATTTCTCGGCTACGATCTCGAACAGCTGGACGGGACTGGCAAATCCCGGCTTGCCGGCACGCTGGATGCCGGCATCCATCCCGATGATCTGGCCGGGGTGAAGGAGAAATACGCCCATTCGCTGGCAACGGGCGAACCCTATGCCCGCAGGCATCGCCTCAGACGTTTCGATGGCGAATATCGCTGGGTGGAAACGCGCGCAGCACCGATGCGCGATGCCGAAGGCGCGATCGTGCAGTGGAACGTCGTCTGCCTCGATATCGACGGCGAGGTGCGGGCGCAGGAGAAGCTGCTCTCGGCGCAGGAGAGCCTGGCGCGGGCGAGCCAAGCGGCCAGCCTCGCGGAGCTCTCGGCCTCGATCGCGCATGAGGTCAATCAGCCGCTCTCGGCGGTGATGAGTTCTTCAGACGCCTGCCGGCGCTGGCTGATGGCGGAACCGCCGAATATCGAGCGGGCGCAGAAAACGCTGGAGCGCATCATCGTCAGCGCGCATTCGGCAAGCGATGTCGTCACGCGCGTGCGCGCCCTGTTCAAACGCGCCGAGGACAAGAGGGATTGCGTCACACTCGGCCGTGTCATCACCGAGGCGGGCGATCTGTTGGCCGAAGAGGCCATCAGGCGCGGCGTCCGCGTCGATATCGACGGCGAGGATGTTGTGCTCGGCATTGCGTTCGACCGGGTGCAGATCCAGCAGGTTGTCATCAACCTCATGCGCAACGGCATGGATGCGATGGCCGATGTTGCCGATGACAGGGTGCTTGAAGTGAGCGTGCACAGGGCGGACGGCATGATGCGCATCGAAGTCAGCGACCGGGGCGCGGGCATTGAATTTCCCGACAAGATATTCGAGCCGTTCTTTTCGACGAAAGAGCAGGGCATGGGCATGGGGCTCGCCATCTGCCGCTCGATCGTCGAGGCGCATGGCGGACAGCTGTGGGCGGAAAAGAACGAGCCGCGCGGGACGAGGTTCATCTTCACGCTGCCGGATGAGGTGGTGGCGTGAGGGGGGTGCATTCACGTGTTTTGAGCGAAGAAGAGGGGCTACAAAACCTGACCGCAAGAGTCGCTCCACTAAAAATTCACTTTCTTTCCGCTACATATGTACACTATGACACCTAGCGGGCCACATTGACGGCGCGCGAAGGTGTTGGACAATCATGTCCGATTTGGAGAACTCATCGTATGAAGCACGTATCGATCGTTGTGCGCGCGGAGTGGGATGAAGAGGCGGCCGTCTGGATCGCCAGCAGTAACGACATCGACGGGCTGGCCGTTGAGGCCAATAGTCTGGAAGCTCTTGAGCCCAAGGTGATCGCTGCCATAACGGATCTTTTCGAGCTGAACGGGTTTACGTCCGATCTGCCGGAAATCCCTGTTCATATCATGGCCGAGCAGCTCGTTCGCATCCCCAATCCCAGCTACTGACCGCATGGCTGGCTATCTCAAGGAACTCAAAGAGTTACTGTCGAAAGCCGGCTGCACATATGTTCGGCCGGGAAAAGGCGACCATGAAATCTGGTTCAGTCCGATTTCAAATCGCCATTTCACGGTCGATCATGGTGTCAAGTCCCGCCACACTGCCAATGAGACGCTGAAGCAAGCGGGTCTTCCGAAAGCGTTTTAAAGCCAGACGAAGTGGCAGCGGTCTGAGGCGTGCCGCTTGCCCCGGGCGAACCTTCGTTGAGCAAACCTTCGTTGGATAGCGGGGCGGTGCGCGCGGATCTATTCCTCTGATTGCTTCCAGCATCAGAAGAAGGCTTTGGCATCATGAACACGACAGAGACACGGATGCTTGCGGGCGTCTCGGTTCCGAGTACTGCCATCATCGATCGGGCGATGGACTATGCGCGCACGGACTGCGAACCCTATCTCTTCAATCACGTCATGCGATCCTGGCTGTTTGCGGTCCGGATCGGGCAGTTGCGGGGGATCGAGCACGATGGCGAAGTCGTGGCACTCGGCACGCTGTTGCATGACATCACCCTCAACGAGCGCTTTGCGGGGCCGCGCCGGTTCGAAGTGGAGGCAGCGGATCTGGCGCGCGGCTTTGCCGTCGATGCCGGGCTCGACCGGCGCCGCGCCCAGATGATCTGGGATGCCGTCGCGCTGAACTCGACGCCTTCGATCGGTCTCTACAAGGAGGCCGAGATTGCGCTTTGTACGACCGGCATTTGCCTCGATGTCGTCGGCTTCCAGTACAGCCTCATTCCGGCGGCCGAGATGAAGGCGATCGTCGCGGAATTTCCCCGGCTCGGCATGAAGAAGAAGATGACCGGCTGCTTCTGCCATATCGCCAGGACGCGGCCCGAAACGACCTATGACAATTTCGTGCGGGATTTCGGCGAACGTCTCGTGCCCGGCTATGCGGTGGCGACATCGTCGGTCGATCTCATTGCGCAGGCGCCTTTTGAGGAGTGAGGGGAGCAAGCCACCTCAAACCGGCATCTCATCCGTAATCACCTCGAAGCGCTTGAGGATCGCGGGGCCGAAGGCCGTCGACATGGCGACGTCGGTGGCGTCACGGCCGGTGGCCATCAGGATACGGCCGATGCGCGGCGCATTATGGCGGGCGTCGACCGTGTACCAGCGGCCGCTGAGATAGACCTCGAACCAGGCGCTGAAATCCATCGGGTTCGGATCCTTGGGCACGCCGATATCGCCGAGATAGCCGGTGCAATAGCGCGCCGGGATGTTCATGCAGCGGCAGAGCGTGACGGCGAGATGGGCGAAGTCACGGCACACACCTGTGCGGTCGGTAAAGCCGCCGAAGGCGGTGCGCAGCGGGTCGGCCTTCTGGTAGTCGAAGGCGATGCGCTTGTGGGTGAAATCGAGGATCGCCTGGACGCGCGGCCAGCCGAGCGGTGTTTTGAAAAAGGTCTTCCAGGCGAAATCGGCGAGACGGTCGGTATCGCAATAGCGGCTGCCGAGCAGATAGACGAGCACATCGTCGGGCAGATCGTTGATGTTGTGCTGGAGCGCACCTTCGGGAACGGGATCCGGCAGGCCGCTGTCATAGATTTCGAATTCGGTGGAAATGGTCGTCAGGCCCGGCGGTGCGACGATACGGGTGCAGGCATTGCCGAACGTATCGGTGTAGCCCCAGGCCTCGATCGGCCGGTCGAAGCTCAGCACCTGTTCCGTCAGGAGATCCACCCTGCGGGACGGGTGGATGTTGAGGACCAGCAGCATGGGCGTTTCATGCTCGCATTCATAGCCGATGTGGAAGCCTGCACGTATCTTCATGGGGCGTGGTCCTTTGAAACAGCGTTTGTCCTGCAGGCGAATGCATCAGCGGGCCAGGCGTTCCGTCACCTGGCCTTTGCGGTATCGAATTCCTGTTCCGTGGTGACGTTGACCTGCACCTTCATGCTGTCGAAATCCCGCGATCCGCCGTCATAGCTGCCCGACAGCGGCACGGCCTGGCGCGGGTCGCGGGCCACGCCGACGCGGATCAGGTCGCGGTTTCCGACGATGCCGTTTGTGGGATCGAACTCTACCCAGCCCGCACCCGGCAGATAGACCTGGCACCAGGCATGCGTCGAGCCGCCGCCAAGTGTGATGGAGCCATCGCGATCGGCGACATAGACATAGCCGGTGACGAAGCGGGCGGCGAAACCGAGGGAGCGGGTCGCCTCCATCATCAGCAGCGCAAAATCGCGGCAGGTGCCGCTGCGCAGCCGAAGCGTGTCGCGCGGCGCCTGCGTGCCGTGCTCGAAGCGCCTGACATAGGTGAAGCTCTCATGGATCGCGTAGCAGAGCGTCATCAGGATATGGCCGGTGCGCGCCTGATGGCTCAAGGGCACGAATTGCCGCGCCCATCTGCCGACTTCGTCATCGGGATCGGGATAGTGCCTGACGATGGTGCGCTCAAGATCGATCGCCTCGTCCTCGTCATAGGCGAAGGGAAAGCTCAGCGCCTTGCGGTCGATCTCCAGATCGAGCGGAACCTGCGCCGTATGCTCGAGACGGATGACGGTTTCGAAGCGCAGTTCGGCGGAGGCGGCTGTGATATCAACGAGTGCGATGCAATTGCCGAAGACATCGTGGATCCAGCGCACGGATGCCGGCCCCGGAGAGACATCGAGGCTGCAGCTCAGAAGCGTTTGGTCGAAGCTGTCGCGGGGGCGGAACATCAGCCGGTGCTGTCCGAAATACACCGGCCTTTTGTAATGGTAGGATGTGATGTGGCGGACGGAGAAAATCGTCATCCTGCCTCCCTATTTTCACGACGCGGCACTGACCATGGGGAAACATGACCGCGGTGAAAATATCCGCGGGCGCCCGTCACTTCTCTCTGCGCGAAAGCGGATAGGCGGGCGCATCGTAAAGCATGCGGATCTGCTTTTCGTCGAAGCGGGCTTCATTCACTTCCAGCACACAGCCGCGCAATTGCGGGCCGGGCAGGTCTTCCATGGCAAAACGCACCGCTTCCGCGGCTGTTTCGAAGCGCTTATAGCGGGGGCCTCGGGAGCTGCGCAATGTCTTGCCGGTGTAAAGCCCGGCTTCGATCATATAGTCGAATTCTGCCACTTCATGGTCCTTGCTCGTTCCTGATATGGCCGAGCCATCCGGGTATCAGAGTCTTCCTGGGTCGACGGTTTCAGGATGAAACAGCGGGGAGGGTCGACCGCGTTATCGCGCGTTGGCGGCGTTCATCCTGCCGTTGTTCGCGCTGTCTCTGCTGCAGTCGCTTGCGTACATCCTGGAGCTTTCCGGCGTCGGAGGCTTTTTCGGGTTGCGGCGGACGGAAGAGATTTTCCGCTGCACGTTTGTCTGTGGTCATATTGCTATCCTTGACGATGGGCGGGACAGCCGAGCGGCCGTCGCGCCGGAGCGGGCGTTATTTCTTCTTGTCGCTGCCCGTGGTGCTGCTTGCCATCTTGACCTGCGTGCCGGGTGCGGCGGCAGGTGCAGCGGTGGCAGAGCGGTCTTTCTTCGGTTTTCGGACTTCGCGGTTGCTGCGGACTTGGCCTTTCGCCATGGTTTCCTCCTTGTGTGGGATGCGGGACAGATCAGGTATTGCGACCTGCCGCCGGCTGGCGGCGCGGTCGCTGCAGCATCAAAGGGGCAGGGGCCCGATGCCGGGACGCTCGTCCTGAGAGGCTGCCGATGTGGAAAGACGCGATTGCCCCTGGGGTTGCCTTGGGGAATACCGAGATGAATGAATGCGCAGCGCATTTGTTCCCCGGCCGGCCTGCGGCCCACGGCTGAAATCGGGAAAAGCCACGAAACTGCTGGCGGATTCGAAACGATCGCTCTGCTGTTCGCCGGCGGCATCTTCGGCACGATTGAGAATGCCGAGCGCTACATTCTCGCGGTAGGCAAATGCGCCGGTTCGGATGAGATTGCGCGACAGACTTGACGGATAAAAATCGGAAGACATCGTGTCCTCCTTTCGTTGGGGCCAGGGCTAACGCCCGAACCGGCAGCGCCCTTGAAGTGGCTGCCAGCAATTGGAATCCTGCGCTTATTCGCTGCGCGGCGCAAGGCGTTTTTCGCGGGATAGGGATCGCGGCAGCTGTCGCGGCGTAAACTTTTCGAATATTGCACCGGCGGCCGAAGCCGTTAATTTGAACGCGGGTATTTCAAGCAACGGAAATCGAAGATGAGTATCGCTGTTTTGACGACTTATGTTCTTGTCGTGCTCGGGCTGATGGTGATTCCCGGGCCGGCGACACTGCTGGTTCTCGCCCGATCGGTGAGCGGCGGCCGGCGGGCTGGTATCGCAACGGGGCTTGGCATTGCGGCCGGCGATCTCATTCATGCCACCATGGCGACCTTCGGCCTTTCGGCCCTGCTTGCGACTTCGGCGCTCGCCTTCGAGGTGGTCAAATATATCGGCGTAGCCTATCTCATCTATCTCGGATACCGCGCCTTCATCGAAAAGTCCGGCAATCTCGATATGACGGCGGCACCCGAGATCAGCCCCGGCAAGGCCTTCCGGCAGGGGATATTCACGGAAATCCTGAACCCGAAGACGGCACTGTTCTTCCTCGCCTTCCTGCCGCAGTTCATCCATCCCGAAAGCGGTTCGGTGATCGGGCAATTCGCGCTGCTCGGCATCATCTTCGTGGCGTTCAGCATCGGCGTGACCTCGGCGCTCGCGATCGGCGCCGGCTCGGTGCGCGGCTGGCTGAACAGGAACCGGACGATCGGCCGCTGGCAGGGAAAGGTGATCGGCTCGATCTATATGGCACTTGGCGTGCGGCTGGCGTTTCAGCAGCAGTGAGTGGCGCCCCGGCCACTGATATGCCCGGGGTTTGAGTTGCTACCGCTTTATCGCAGCCAGCTGCCGCTCGAAACTACCGAGATCGAAATAGTCGCGCCAGAGCGTGATCTTGCCGTTCTCCACCGTGATCGTGCCCATGACAGGAAGGGTGATCCGGCCGCCGCTTTCATGGGTGAAGATATCGATGCGCTCGTTCAGCACGACATTGCCGGAGATGGCGATTTCCGTGACCTGCCAGTCCACATTGAAGGCAGTGCCGATGCCGAAATCGGCGTGGAATTTGCGGACGTTTTCGCGGCCGGTGATATCGGGCAGGGGTACGTTGTCGTAGAGAACGTCGTCGGCGAGCATGGCGAGTGCCTCCTCGATGCGGTTGGCACTCCAGTGAGCGAAGAAGGTTTTTGCGGTTTCTATCGGGGTCGGGGACATCTCCGTTCTCCTTCAGCCGAACTTGACGAAGTTGACTGCCGGTAGCGGGCCACCGGGGAATTGCGTCAGGCTGCCGCCAACCTTGAGCGTGCCGAGATCGATGCCGGCGAAGCCGAGGCGGGTGATCAGGGCGCCGACTTCGGCCTTCGCCTTGATATCATCTCCGGAATAGAAGAGCACGCGGTTGCCGCCTTCGGCTTTGGGATCGGCGGAGACGAGATTGGCAAAGAGGTGGTTGAAGGCCTTGACGAGACGGGCGCCGGGCACGAGGCCGGCGACGATTTCGCTCGACAGCTTGCTGCCGAGTTCGGCCGGCTTGAAGAGGGGTGCCTCGATCGGGTTGTTGGCATCGATGACGATACGGCCGGCCCAATCCGGCAGGCCGGCAAGGGCGGAAGGCAGCTTCGACCAGGGCACGGCGATGAGGACGATATCGGCCTTTGCCGCCTCTTCGATGGTGCCGGCGGTGATGTGAGGGGCGAGTTCGGCGGTGAGTTCGGCCAGGGTTTCAGGACCGCGGCTATTGGCGATGGTGGCGGAGATGCCGTTGCGGGCGAGAGCGCGGGCGAAGGCGGAGCCGATATTGCCGGCGCCGATGATACCGATGGACATGGCAAGTTTCCTTTCTGGATGTCGTGTTGGTTTCGATGGAGCCAATATCGCGATGTCATTCCCCTTTGATTAGACGGTAGTGGGTGGTATCACTTTCAAGTCTTTGTTGAAGGTGATCGACGATGGAAAGCCTGGCGAACCTGGAATCTTTCGTGCGCAGCGCCGAGCTTGGCGGCTTTTCGGCGGCGGCGCGGCGCCTCGGGCTGACACCGGCGGCGGTCAGCCGCAATGTGGCGGCACTCGAAGCCAATCTGAAGCTCCGGCTCTTTCATCGCAGCACACGCAGCCTGACGTTGACGGAGGCGGGCGAGCGCTTTCTCATCGCCATGCGCGACCATCTCGAGGGGCTGCAGGGGGCGATTGCCGAAATCTCCAACGAGCAGGCGGAGCCGGCAGGCGTGCTGAAGGTCAGCCTGCCGCCGGGTTTAGGCACGGGCTATATCCTGCCGATGCTGCCTGATTTCATGAAACGCTATCCGCTGGTGCGGCCGGAATGGATGTTCGAGAACCGGCAGGTGGATCTGATCGGGGAGGGTTACGATGCGGCAATCGGCGGCGGCTTCGAGCTTGCCTCGGGCGTGGTGGCGCGGCCGCTTGCGCCGGCCCATCTCGTCGCGGTGGCGTCACCCGCCTATATGAAGGGCCGCGTGCCGCCGGTCGATCCGGCCGGGCTTGCGGGGCTCGATGGAATCGTCATGAAATCGATCAATACCGGGCGCATTCCGCAACGGCAGATGCGTAACGCTGCGGGAGAGGAGCAGCCTGTCGATCTCACGCCAAGGATCGTCGTGAACGACCCCGCCGCCATGCGCGCTGCGGCCCTTCTCGGGCTCGGCGTGACGCTGCTTTCCAAGCCCGATGCGCTTGCCCATCTCGACAGCGGCGAACTGATCCGGCTCGTTTCCTCCTGGTATGTCGATATCGGGCCGATCTCGATCTATTACGCCAACAGGAGGCTGCTGGCGCTCAAGACGCGGGTGTTCATCGATTTCGTCATCGAGGGTTTTCAGCGTCAGCGGTGGCCCGAGCGTTTTGCCGGCAGCTTGGGTTGATCCTGCTTGTCGGGCTGGTAGCCGAGCACGAAGGCGATGACCTTCTCGGACGACATTTCGCAGGGCTTCAGCGTGCTGCCGCTTGCCTCCAGGAGATAGAGGTTGAAGCTGACGATATCGCCGCCGGCGAGATCCTCGGCATAGAGCCAGATGCGCTTGCCATCCGGCGAGCGCTTGACGGTCGCGCCCCAGCGGCCGGCTTCGAAGCTGCCTTTGCTGCAGCCCTCGGGGATAAGGGCAAGGGCACGGGTGAAGGCATCGTCTGCGGAGCGCACGGGTGTCTCTCGTGAGGGGGGTGCCCCATAAGTGGCTGGACGGGTAGCAGTCAGCAAGGCCGGAGGCGTCCGGCCTTTGCTTATATTGCCAACGGCAGGTATCGGGGACAGGCCGAGTATGTCGAAAGAGGCGTTGGCGGAGCAAGGCTACCGCCTCGCCTCAATGCCCCGTCAGCACCAGCGTCTGCACCGGCAGCAGCAGGGCCTGTATGCGCAGGATCATGGCGTGGACCACGCCGACCGTATCGATGACATGCAGGCCTATCCATTTAAACGTGCCGATATTGGGGTCGGCCAGCGCAGCGTGGTTGTTGGTATAGGCGTTGGCGATGCAGCTGCTGCCGGGCGGCAGGTCATCCAGGCCGCCGGCGAACAGGGGCTGCAGGAAGACGGTCAGGGTGCCGGGCTTTGCCAGTTGCGCAACATCGACGAGTTGGTCGGTGGGGCGCAGCTGGCCGGCGGCGATCACATCCTGCACCTCGGTGACGACGAGCGGGATGATGGTGAAGGGTTTGCCGACACAGGTGGCTTCTGCCACCATGCCTGGCCTCATCACCTGCGCCTCGATCTGGCCGAAGCCGGCAATCAGCGTGCCGCGGCCGGCTTCTTCAGGTACGAGGATGCCGGCCGGGCGTAACATGGTGTTCAGCACATCGCCCTTGCGCAGCGTGAACTGCTGGACGGTGCCGGCGACGCCAGCCTTGACGAATGTCTTGTCGAGCTCCACCTGCGCCTGCGCGAGTGCTGCCTGCGCACTTGCCTTCTGCGCCGGCAGAAGAATGTTGAGCTTGGTTTGCAGCGTCTCCTTGTTGGCATAGGCGGCGCTGACCATGCCGCGCTGGCTTTCCACGGTATTGGTGAGCCGGTCCACCTCGCGGCGGGCAACCGCATCGTTCTTCAAAAGCTGGGTCTTCATTTGCAGTTCGTCGATCGAGACCTGCAGGGCGCCTTCGGCCTGCCGGATCATGCCGTCGGCGCTGGCAAGCTCGCTCTCGGCCACCTTGGTTTCGGCCTCGACTTCGGCGATCTGCTTGTGCGCCACGTCGACGGCTGCCTTCTGGGTGGAATCGTCGAGGCGGAAGAGTGGCGCGCCGGCCGCGACCTTCTGGTTGACGCCGACATAGACCTCGTCGACCCGGCCCATGGATTCCGGCAATATGGTGACGGTGCGGAAGACGGCGGTGACGCTCTGCGTCGAGGGGTGGAAATAGAAGATCATCGTGATCAGCGAGATGGTGAGCAGCAGGCAGGCTGATATGCCCCAGCGCAGCTCGTACCACATGCTGTAAAGGGTGATCTCGCGGCCGATGCGCTTGCCTTGGACATAGCGCCGATAGAGATAATCGGGGAGGATGGTCAGCATCGAGCAAAGGGTCAGTTCGAGCATGGTCAGATACTCCCTTCGCGCGGGCCGGTCTTTGTCGCCCCCTGGGCGGGCTGTGCGCTCGTCTGGCCGGGCGGCTGCTGATGGGCGGCGGCAGGCATGGGGGCAATCGGGGCGCTTGCGTGTGGGGCTGCAGTGACTGGAGCTGTGGTGACAGGAGCAGCGGTAACTGCGCCGGCTGGCACATTGGCGACTGGCACAGTGGCGCCCGGAACACCGGAGGCCGGCACGCTGGAGGCCGGCACACTGGCGACCGGCACGTCATCGTCGACCTTTGCGGGATCGCGGCCGGAGAGCCTGAGCAGTGACCGGGCCATCGAATAGAGCGGGGTCGAAAAGTCGGGAATGCGGATGAAGGCGAGCAGCAGGCCGAGGATCCAGTAGATGTGGTTGTGGGTAAAGAGCGAGATCAGCGCCAGAACCGCGACGATTTCCATCTGCACTTTATTCGTCTGATGCGCGATGCGCTCAGGCACGGCATGGAGCTGGAAGTAGAGATTGCCGATGACGAGAACCATCACCAGGATCAGCACGATGACGATGACGAAGAGGTAGTCGGTCTGCCCCGGCGCGGTAATGAAGCCGGGCACATGGTCGGTCAGCGCGGCGTGGTAGGGTTGCGTCGCGGCCTCATCGGCTGCTGACGCTGACTGCGCGGCCAGAAATGCTGCCGCAACGGCCGCGGGCAGGTGGCGCGGATGTTGCGTTGTCCTGTTTAATCGGTCTCTCATGCCTGACTTCCCCCCGCATGGCATTTTAGTGTGGGCTGAAGTTTAGGCGCTTTGCGTGCAACACGAAAGTACGCAACAGTAATATCGGCGTAAATACACGCCGTCGGCCTTTCGGATAAGGCTTTCGGTTGAGAGGGCTGAAAGCAGGAGAGACGGTGCCGCGGGCAGGGGGCCGCGGCACGCATGCGTTAGTGGATCTTGACGGAAGGTTCTCGCGCCCAGACCCGTAATTTTCCAAGTTCAGCGACAAATGCCTTGATGTCCTTGGCCGAGCCGAGTTCCACTGTGCCTTCGTCGAGATCCTCGATACCTGCCTTCTTCATGAGGGCCAGGACAGGTGTTGCGTAGCCGATGAACTTGCAATGGGCGAAGGCATCGGCAACGAAATCGCGCGCGGCGGATTCCTTCAGCAGGTCGGGCATTACTGCTTCCGCGGCGAGAATGGCGACCGCGTCATAGAGAACGGATGGTCCGCCATCGATCATCTGCTGGGCTTCAAGGAACGAACCGTCCGACAGGGTGACGCCACCGATCTTGGGGGCAATGATTTCGACCACGCCCTTTTCGCCGGTGATTGCGCCGGTGATAGCCCCAACGAGAGCGGCATCCGATCCATCCGTCACCAGCAATCCGAGTTTGCGGCCCTCGAACCGTTTGGGCCCGCGCTCGATGATGCTGAGGGCGGCCGAAGGCTCCAGATCCTGACGGGTTGGCATGGCCGCGTCAGCCGGTTTTGGCATGTCGGCAATCCCGAGCGCGGCTGCCACCTTCGCCGCCAGCGTTTCGTCGATATTGAGCAGATGGGCGACCATCCGCTCACGGATGACGGGGTTTTCGACCTTGCTGAGTTCAAAGGTGAGGGCGGCGGCGATATGGCGCTGCTCGGGCGGCGTCTGGCTGATAAAGAACTGGCGCGCCTGGCTGTAATGGTCGGCAAAGCTTTCGGGACGCAGGCGCACCTTCTGGCCCGCTTCCTCGGCTTCGAAGGTGCGGAAACCCCTGGCGGGCGATTCCCGCGGGCCTTGGCCCGAGGAATTCGGCTCGTAATTTGTCCGGCCGACGGGATTGCGCATCGCCATGTGCCCGTCCTGCTGGAAATGGTTGAAGGGACA
>NZ_JBFRCX010000023.1:0-62223 GCF_052113285.1 Rhizobium sp. YAF28
AGCATGGACTGCAGGTTCGAGAGCTTCTTTTCGTGCAGCAGGATGAAGGCGTCTTCGAGGTCAGCAACCATCTTTTCCGGGTTGGTGACGAAGTACGGGCTCAGGTAGCCGCGGTCGAACTGCATGCCTTCGACGACTTCGAGCTCGGTTTCAGCGGTCTTGGCTTCTTCGACGGTGATGACACCTTCGTTGCCGACCTTCTGCATGGCTTCAGCAATGTCGAGACCGACCTGCTTGTCGCCGTTTGCGGAGATCGTGCCGACCTGGGCAACTTCTTCCGACGTGGAGATCTTCTTGGCCTTGGCCTGGAGATCCTTGACGACTTCAGCAACGGCGAGGTCGATGCCGCGCTTCAGGTCCATCGGGTTCATGCCGGCTGCAACAGCCTTGTTGCCTTCGCGAACGATGGCCTGTGCGAGAACCGTGGCGGTCGTGGTGCCGTCGCCGGCAATGTCGTTGGTCTTCGAAGCAACTTCGCGGACCATCTGCGCGCCCATGTTTTCGAACTTGTCTTCGAGTTCGATTTCCTTGGCGACAGAAACACCGTCCTTGGTGATGCGCGGAGCGCCGAAGGACTTGTCGATAACGACGTTACGGCCCTTCGGACCGAGCGTGACCTTCACTGCGTCAGCGAGGACGTCGACGCCGCGCAGCATCTTTTCGCGCGCGCTGCGGCCGAACTTTACTTCTTTAGCTGCCATTTTGAGAACTCCTGAAAAGGGGTGTCAGCGATTTCGATGAAAGACAATCGGCCGATTAGCCGATAATGCCCATGATGTCGGCTTCCTTCATGATCAGAAGGTCTTCGCCGTCGATCTTGACTTCCGTGCCCGACCACTTGCCGAACAGAATGCGGTCGCCGGCCTTGACGTCCAGCGGAACGACCTTGCCGGATTCGTCACGAGCGCCGGAACCGACAGCGACGATTTCGCCTTCCTGCGGCTTTTCCTTGGCGGTGTCCGGGATGATGATGCCACCCTTGGTCTTCGCTTCGGATTCAACGCGACGGACGACGACGCGATCGTGAAGCGGGCGGAAATTGGTGCTTGCCATTGCTAATCCCTCGATCAAATGACATTCGCGGACCGGGTTGGTCCACAATGAAGGTGTTAGCACTCAACTCCCGTGAGTGCTACCGCCGTGCATTTAGGGATGGCTTCAGAAGGAGTCAAGAAGAGCCATCACGGATTTTTGTGCCGGAATTGTGGAGACAGGCAGGATTTGTCCGGCGTGGTTACCGAGCTTTGCTCACGTCCAGCTTTTGAACCTCCGGCGTTCTTCGCCTGACGCAGAAAATGCGCAGAAAATGCCTTGCCATTGAAGCCCGCCTTTGCAATGTCACCGGTGACTGAAAGCGAAGCAGGAAAGCGGAATGGCAAAGCGGATTGCGAACTTCTCCGAAATCACCGATCGATACGATGCGGTGCTCTGCGATGTCTGGGGCGTCGTGCACAACGGCGTCGATCCCTTTCCGAAGGCCGGGGAAGCGCTCCAGGCCGCCCGTGCCGCTGGCCTCACTGTCGTTCTCATTACCAATTCGCCGCGCGTCTCCTGGCAGGTCGTCGAGCAACTCCGCCAGATCGGCGTACCCGACGACGCCTATGATCGCATCGTCACTTCGGGCGATGTCACCCGCGCGCTGATTGCTGAAGGCCCGCGGCAGGTCTTCCTGCTCGGTCCGGAGCGCGACAATCCGATCCTTGAAGGCCTCGATATCGAGCGCGCTGCCGCCGGCGAAGCCACATCCGTCGTCTGCACCGGCTTTTTCGACGACGAGACGCAGACGCCCGAGGACTACACGGACATGCTGCTGGATTTCAAAGCCCGCAACGTGCCGATGATCTGCGCCAATCCCGACCTCGTGGTCGAGCGCGGTCACCGCATCATTCCCTGCGCCGGCGCCATGGCCGCCTATTATGAGCAACTCGGAGGCTCCACCCGGATCGCAGGCAAGCCACACCGGCCGATCTATGAGGCCACACTTGCCGCTGCCCGCGAGGTCCGTGGTGATTTCCCTGTTAACCGTGTGCTGGCGATCGGCGACGGCATGCCGACGGATGTTCGCGGCGCCTTGAATTATGGCCTCGACCTTCTTTACATCAGCGGCGGTATTCACGCGAAGGAATATACGCTGCACGGTGAGACCGACGAGGCGATCCTGCACGCCTATCTCGAACGGGAAAAGGCAGCGCCAAAGTGGTGGATGCCGCGCCTCGCATAAGAGAATTGAAGCCGATGACCGTTTTCCACCGCAATGAAACCCGTGATCCGCTGCCCGAGCATTTGAAAGGCGGTGTCATCGCCATCGGCAATTTCGACGGCGTCCATCGCGGCCATCAATCGGTGCTGAACCGGGCTCTCGATATCGCGAAAGAGCGCGGTATCCCCGCCCTGGTACTGACCTTCGAGCCGCATCCGCGCACCGTCTTCAAGCCGGATGCGCCGGTCTTCCGCCTGACGCCCGCACCGTTCAAGGCGCGCATCCTGGAAGAGCTCGGCTTCAACGCGGTCATCGAATATCCCTTCGATTACGAGTTCTCGCAGCGCTCGGCGGAAGAGTTCATCCATTCCATCCTGAAGGACTGGCTTGGCGCGTCCGAGGTGGTGACCGGCTTCGATTTCCATTTCGGCCGCGGCCGCGAAGGTGGGCCTGCCTTCCTGATGGATGCCGGTAACAGGTATGGTTTCGGCGTCACACTGATCGACGCCTTTCGCGACGAGAACACCGATGTCGTCTCATCGAGCCATATCCGCGCGCTGCTGAAGGAAGGCGATGTCTCCTCGGTCGCCGCCATGCTCGGCTATCATTATACGGTCCAGTCGAAGGTCATTGACGGAGAGAAGCTCGGCCGCCAGCTCGGCTTCCCGACCGCCAACATGCAGTTGCCGCCGGAAGCGGAACTTGCAGCCGGCATTTACGCCGTTCGTTTCCGCCTCGAAAACGGCGGGCTCTATGATGCGGTGGCAAGCTACGGCCGGCGTCCAACGGTGACAGAAAACGGCGTGCCGTTGCTCGAAACCTATCTTTTCGATTTCAGCGGTGATCTCTACGGCCAGACCTGTTCGGTCTCCTTCTTCGGCTATCTGCGCCCCGAACTGAAGTTCGACGGGCTCGATCCGCTCGTCGCGCAGATCAAGCGCGACGAGGAGGAAGCGAGGGCACTGCTGGCAGGTGTGAGACCGCTCGGCGAGCTCGACCGCAAGCTCTGTTTCAATTGACCTCAGGCCGTGCCGAGCGCGGGCTGTGATTTCTGGCGCGGCAAAGGCGGGAAAGCGAGTGCAATTGCCGCCGCACCGAGCCCGACCAGCGCGGAGCCGATGAAGAGCCACGAATAGTTGGCATAGGTATCGTAGATCCAGCCGCCGATCAGCGGGCCGAAGGCCATGCCGATACTGGAGAGCATTGTCGCCGCCCCGAACACCGTGCCGATAACGCGCGGGCCGAAATATTCACGCGCCAGCACGGCATAAAGCGGCATCACCCCGCCATAGGCGCTGCCGAAGATGACGGCGAGCGCATAGAACTCCCCGAGCTTGCTGACGGCAAGGTAGGTGGCAAGGGCCGCCGCCTGCACCAGCAGGCCTGCGATGATGACCGGCTTCACGCCGATCCGGTCCGCCAGGGTGCCATAGAGCAGGCGCCCGCCGAGACCGGCAAGACCCTCGACACTGTAGATGCTGACGGCAGCCATCGGTGCAACGCCGCAGAGCGTTGCATAGCTCACCATATGGAAGATCGGTCCGGAATGGGCAGCACAGCAGGCGAAAAAGGTCAGCCCGAGCACAATGAACTGCGGCGAGCGGAAAACCTTCCACAGATTGGGGGCACTGCCATCACCTGACACGATGGCCTCATGCGCATCCTGCGGCGGCGACGGCCGCCGACGTACGAGAAGTGCTGCCGGGATCATCAGGATGAGCGCACCGATGCCGATGATCATCATCGCCGGGCGCCAGTCATAGGTGGTGATCAGCCAGCGCGCGAAGGGCGAGATCGTCATCGGCGCGACACCCATGCCTGCCGAAACCAGCGAGACGGCAAGCCCGCGGTTCTCGTCGAACCACTCCGTCGTCGCGGCGATCATCGGCGCGAAAAAGGCACTGGCTGAAAGCCCGACCAGCACGCCATAGGTCAGCTGGAACTGCAGTAGCGTTTCCGCACGGCTGGCAAGCATCAGCGCCAGCCCGAGGATGACGGAGCCTATCAGCACCACGGGGCGCGGTCCGTATCGGTCGCTGACAGCACCCCAGAAGAAACCGCCTACGCCCATGACGATGAAATTCAGCGTCATGGCACTGGCGATGCCGGCATGCGACCAGCCGGTCGCGTTGGCGATTGGTTGCTGGAAGATTGCGAGAGAAAACATGGCGCCGAGAGCAACGCACGTCATCAGTGCGCCGGCCGCGACGATTACCCAACGATAGGAACTGCTCATATCCACATAACTCCTTGCGGGCGGGTTTGATAGGCATGATGAATTTCCCATGCCTGCGAGTCAAAGACGTTCGGGCAACGGGGAATTCGACAGGGGTTTTGGGATTTTTTGCATTGGGACCAGCAAAACTGCAGCCATCGCCTGTCCCAGGCGTTTGCCAACCGATCGCCCGCGCATTGACCGTGCCCAGGCGCCGAAAGGCAATCTCGACATGGACAAGGGTTCTGGAACGGTGAGACAGTGAACGCCCTCGTTGCCGTCATCGTCAATCTGCCAGCGCCGGCACGGGGAGCTGCGAGAGCCTGCGCGTAGTTCATGAATCTCGTTGGAGCGAAGCGGCAGGCATCCGGCCGGCGGCTTTTCGTGAGGCTGAGAGACTGAAATCCCTCTTCCTTTTCCGCTGAAAAGCGCTTATGAACCGGCGCAATGAGTAAATTCCGGCTGGCGCATTCGATACGAATTATCGGCCCGGTCTTCCGCGCGCGCTGAGCGGCCGGAAGGTCCGGGTTTTCGGCGCTTGGCTTGCGCGAGCGCTTTCCGTCACCACAGATTTCATATCCGCGTGCCCTTGTTCGGGCCGCCAGAAGCGATTGTCACACATGACCGACACAGCCGAAAAGATCGATTACTCGAAGACCCTCTACCTGCCCGAGACGGATTTCCCCATGCGCGCCGGCCTGCCGCAGAAGGAGCCGGAACTCGTTGCCCGCTGGCAGCAGATGGACCTCTACAAGAAGCTGCGCGCCTCCGCCGCCGGCCGCGAAAAGTTCGTCCTGCACGACGGCCCGCCCTATGCCAACGGCAACATCCATATCGGCCACGCGCTGAACAAGATCCTCAAGGATGTCATCACGCGCTCCTTCCAGATGCGCGGCTACGACTCCAACTACGTTCCCGGCTGGGACTGCCACGGCCTGCCGATCGAATGGAAGATCGAGGAAGAAAACTACCGCGCCAAGGGCAAGGCCAAGCCTGACCTGACCGAGCCGTCGGCGATGATCGAGTTCCGCCGCGAATGCCGCGCCTATGCCGAAAAGTGGATCGCCATCCAGGGCGGCGAGTTCCAGCGTCTCGGTATCGTCGGCGATTTCGAAAACCCGTATCTGACGATGAACTTTCATGCGGAAAGCCGGATCGCCGGCGAGCTTCTGAAGATCGCCAGGAGCGGCCAGCTTTACCGTGGCTCCAAGCCGATCATGTGGTCGGTCGTAGAGCGCACTGCACTGGCGGAAGCCGAAGTTGAATACCACGACTATGAGAGCGACACGATCTGGGTGAAGTTCCCGGTCGCGAAGGGCCCTGATAGCCTCAAGGATGCTTCCGTCGTCATCTGGACCACCACGCCCTGGACGATCCCTGGTAACCGGGCGATCGCCTATTCCTCGCGTGTTGCTTACGGCCTTTATGAGGTAACGGCTGCTGAGAACGATTTTGGCCCGCGCCCGGGCGAGAAGATGATCTTCGCCGACAAGCTCGCCGAAGAATCCTTCGCCAAGGCAAAGCTGCAGTATAAGCGTCTCGCCGACGTCACGGCTGCCGATCTCGCCGGCATCACCTGCGCCCATCCGCTGCATGGCCTCGGAGGCGGCTACGAATTTCTGGTACCGCTACTCGAAGGCGATCACGTCACCGACGATACCGGTACGGGTTTCGTTCACACGTCGCCGAGCCACGGCCGCGAAGACTTTGATGTCTGGATGGCGCATGCCCGAGAAATCGAGGGACGCGGTATCGAGAGCAAGATCCCGTTCCCGGTTGACGACGGCGGCTTCTATACCGCCGATGCGCCCGGCTTCGAAGGCGCACGCGTCATCGACGACAACGGCAAGAAGGGCGATGCCAACGACCGCGTCATCAAGGCGCTGATCGAGCGCAACGCGCTCTTTGCCCGCGGCCGCCTGAAGCATCAGTATCCGCATTCCTGGCGCTCCAAGAAGCCGGTGATCTTCCGCAACACGCCGCAGTGGTTCGTCTATATGGACAAGACCCTGGCAGACGGCGCCACGCTGCGCACCCGCGCCCTGAAGGCAATCGACGACACCCGCTTCGTGCCCGCTGCCGGCCAGAACCGCCTGCGCGCCATGATCGAGCAGCGCCCGGACTGGGTACTGTCCCGCCAGCGCGCCTGGGGCGTGCCGATCTGCGTCTTCGTCGATGAGCACGGCGAAGTGCTGCAGGACGATGCCGTCAACCAGCGCATTCTCGATGCTTTCGATGCCGAAGGCGCCGATGCCTGGTTTGCTGCGGGCGCCAAGGAGCGTTTCCTCGGCAACGAGCATGACCCGGCCAAGTGGTCGCAGGTCATGGATATTCTCGATGTCTGGTTCGACTCGGGCTCGACGCACACCTTCACACTGGAAGATCGGCCCGACCTGAAATGGCCGGCCGATCTCTACCTCGAAGGTTCCGACCAGCATCGTGGCTGGTTCCACTCTTCGCTCTTGGAATCGGCTGCGACGCGTGGCCGAGCGCCCTATGACGCCGTCCTCACCCATGGCTTCACCATGGACGAGAAGGGCGAGAAGATGTCGAAGTCGAAGGGCAACGTCACTTCGCCGCAGGAAGTGATGAAGGATGCCGGTGCCGATATCCTTCGCCTCTGGGTCATGACCTCGGACTATGCGGACGATCTGCGCGTCGGCAAGACGATCATCCAGACCAATGTCGATGCCTATCGCAAGCTGCGCAACACCATCCGCTGGATGCTCGGCACGCTGGCGCATGACAAGGGCGAAGTCATCGCGCTCTCGGATCTGCCGGAACTGGAGCAGCTGATGCTGCACCGTCTCTCCGAGCTCGACCAGCTCGTGCGTGAGAACTATGACGCCTTCGACTTCAAGAAGATCGCCCGTGCATTGATCGACTTTGCAAACGTCGAGCTCTCGGCCTTCTACTTCGATATCCGCAAGGATGCGCTCTACTGCGATGCGCCCTCCAGCCTTCGTCGTCGTTCGGCACTCTACGTCATCCGCATGATCTTCGATTGCATGGTGACCTGGCTTGCTCCGATGCTGCCTTTCACCACGGAAGAAGCATGGCTCTCGCGTAATCCTTCGGCCGTCTCCGTGCATCTGGAGCAGTTTGCTCCCGTCGCCACGGAATGGCGCAACGATGCTCTGGCCGAAAAGTGGAAGCAGATCCGCGCGATCCGCAGCGTCGTTACCGGCGCTCTCGAAATCGAGCGCAAGGACAAGCGCATCGGCTCGTCGTTGGAAGCAGCCCCCGTCGTCTATGTTGCCGACGCGGAACTGCGCAAGGCACTTGAGGGCCAGGATTTCAGCGAGGTCTGCATCACCTCCGGCATCACCATCAAGGCGGACGCCGGCCCGGCTGACGCTTTCCGTCTGCCGGAAGTGCCTGAAGTCGCCGTCGTTCCGAAGCTTGCCGAAGGCGTAAAATGTGCACGTTCCTGGCGCATCACCACCGATGTCGGTTCCGATCCTGATTATCCCGACGTTTCGGCGCGTGACGCAGCGGCACTCCGCGAACTCGGCATCCGTGCCTGAAGATATTTGCCGGGTGAATTGCCTTTATGGCGTTCATCCGGTAAAAGCTGCCTGAAAATGGCCGGATTTTTGCGTCAGGGGGACGATTGTCCGGTGGGCAGTACTGATTCCGGCATGCGGGAAGGGTTTTCATGTTAGCGACGCATTGGTTCCGTTTGGGCGCCTGCCTGTCTCTTGTTCTGGCGGCAAGCTCCACGATGTCCGGCTGCGCCAGCAGCCCGACCTACGGTACCGACAAGACCGCCATGGAACAGCTTGCCGACGACCTCGGCCAGTCCGTTTCGCTGACCGGTCCCGGCCCGAAGAACACCGGTGTGAAATATACGCCGCGCCCGACGCTGGTCATGCCTGCGCCCGCGCAGAAGGAAACGCTCGTCGCGCCGCAGCAGAATGTCGCCAACAAGGACAATCCTGAGTGGGTTGAATCCCCGGAAGAGGCCCGCGCCCGTCTCGTGAAGGAAGCCGACGAGAATTCGGACAATCCGAGCTATCGTTCGCCGCTCGCCAGCTCCGCCATCGAGGGCGGCCGCCAGACGTCCGAAGCCCAGACCAAGGCCTATCGCGAAGCCCGTGCCCTGCAGAAGGGCGCCTATATCGACCAGCGCCGCTACATTTCCGATCCGCCGACCGAATATCGCGCCGTCGACGATCCTGCCAAGCTCGATGACCTCGGCACGCCGGAGCAGAAGAAGGCGAAGCAGCGCAAGAAGGATGCAGCGGTCGCCAATAGCGGCACCAAGTGGTGGCAGATCCTTCAGTAAAAGCAATTCAGCAAGAATGCGCAGCGGTTTTGCGTCCGGAATGCGTAGAAGCAAAACGGAAATGTTTAGCGGCGCGACGCGTTAAACCAGCGTCGCGTCAGCGTGATATGCAGAAGCTGGCACGCGAGAAGGACGCACCCATCAAGGCGATATCGGCATTGCGCACTTGGTCGCTGAGCAGGATCGCGGCCATGATGATAGCTGCAAGCCCTGGAATGAAGGCGAAAGCGATCGTCCGCGGCGCCGTCCAGTTCACGCTTCCGTTCAGTGACCATTGCATCGGCAGCTTCGCCACGCCGGGCGCAACTGTCCGGTTGGCGTAGGCGGCAAGCACGCCCATGACGATGATGGTTCCGATGGCTAGAGCCTTTCCTGGTTAGATTGAAGCATTCTGTTGGCTCAAACGGAGTCGGATGATCGACCGGCCGGCGCGCGTCGTAGCCAGATCTCCGGCCAAGCCGGCCGGTCGATCAGGCGGCCCGTTTCAGCCAACCCGAAGGGCCGGGCATCTTTCCGCCAGGATCAAAGGCGATCGGCTCGGACGTACCGAGGGGTATGCCCTTCGCCGATCGCCTTTGCCCTGACGAAAACCTGCTCCGGCAGAATGCTTCAATCTAACCAGGAAAGGCTCTAGGATCATGGCAGGTCTCTTCTCTCAGAAAAGAATGCCCTCAGCATATCCGCCGCCTCGGTCTCGTTGAAGCCGGAATAGACCTCCGGCACATGATGGCAGGTCGGCTGGGCATAGAAGCGCACGCCACTATCGACCGCTCCGCCCTTCGGGTCTTCCGCGCCGTAATAAAGCCTGCGGATGCGGGCGAAGGATATGGCCGCCGCACACATGGTGCAAGGCTCCAGCGTGACATAGAGGTCGGCGCCGGCAAGACGTTCCTGGCCAAGCTTTTCGCAGGCCATGCGAATGGCGGCGATCTCGGCATGGGCGGTGACGTCGTTGAGTTCCCGCGTGCGGTTTCCGGAGGCGGCGACTGCCGCGCCATCGACGACGACGACCGCGCCGATCGGCACTTCGCCGCGCTCCCCGGCAGCGCGCGCTTCCTCGAGCGCCATCTCCATAAATCGATTTGTCTTCACGTTCGCAAGAATTTCCACTTAACCGCAGGTGCATGACCTGATAGACAGGCCGAAAAGGCAGGCAAACAACAAATGACACCCAAAGACAAGCCAAAACGCCCCGGCACCAAGGCCCCCGCGCGCGAAGCCCGGTCCGGAAGCGGCCCGAAGACCGGCAGCGAGAAGCCGTTGAAGGCTGCTGCCGCGAAAGTCGCTGCTAACGAAGCGGATGGCGATGCCAAGGCGGAACGCATCTCCAAGGTGATGGCGCGCGCTGGCGTCGCCTCCCGTCGCGATATCGAACGCATGATCATGGACGGCCGCGTCACGCTGAACGGCAAGCTCCTGGACACGCCCGTCGTCAACGTCACGCTCGAAGACAAGATCGAAGTCGATGGCGTGCCGATCCGCGGCATCGAGCGCACCCGCCTGTGGCTCTACCACAAGCCGCAGGGACTTGTGACGACGAATTCCGATCCCGAGGGACGCCCGACCGTCTTCGACAATCTGCCGGAAGAACTTCCGCGTGTCATGTCGATCGGTCGTCTCGACATCAACACAGAAGGCCTGCTGTTGCTCACCAATGACGGCGGTCTGGCCCGTGCGCTGGAACTGCCGACCACCGGCTGGCTGCGTCGCTACCGCGTCCGCGCCCACGGCGATATCGATCAGGATGCGCTGGACAAGCTGAAGGATGGCATTGCCGTCGACGGCGTTCTCTACGGCTCCATCGAAGCGACGCTCGATCGCACGCAGGGGTCCAATGTCTGGATCACCATGGGCCTGCGCGAAGGCAAGAACCGCGAAATCAAGAACGTGCTCGGCGCGCTTGGTCTTGAGGTCAACCGCCTGATCCGCATCTCCTACGGCCCCTTCCAGCTTGGCGAATTGCCCGAAGGTCACGTGGTCGAGGTGCGCGGCCGCACGCTGCGCGACCAGCTCGGTCCGCGCCTCATCGAGGATGCCAAGGCGAATTTCGATGCGCCGCTCTACAATGCCCCGGCCGTTGCCGCCGAAGAGCCCGAGGAACCGGCGCCGGAGCGCCGCGAGCGTCCGCGTCGCGAGGAAGACAAGCGCGAACGGGCGTTGAGCCGCCTCGATACCAAGCGCGACGACCGTCGTGATGATAAGCGGGACGAGCGACGGGATGACCGCCGCAGCGAAGATGACCGGCCGAAGCGTCCGGCCCTCGGCAGCCGCCGCAACGCCAATGTGTGGATGGCGCCCGGTGCCCGTCCGCTCGGCGAGAAGGCCGCCGCCAAGGCTGCCAAGAATGCTCAGACCGCACGCCGTCGCGGTGAAACGGCCCCAGTGAAGGAGCAGCGCTTCGATCCTGCAGCCGATCGCCTGCGCCCGCAGATCAATCGCGTCCACGAAGAGGATGGCGAGTGGATCCGTTCGAGCGAGACGCCCAGCAAGCGCGATGAGGATGAAGGTTTCGGCCGCAAGCGTTCCTTCGGCGACAAGCCGCGTGGTGAACGTCGTCCTCGTACGGACGGAGAGGAGCGCCCGCGTTCCTTCCGCGACCGTCCGCGCGAAGCGGGGGGCGAGCGTTCTTCGCGCCCAGCCAGAAGCTTTGGCGGCGAAGGCCGCTCGGAGCGTCCTCGTGGCGACAAGCCCTTTGGTAGCAAGCCGCGTGGCGAGCACCGTCCACGCACGGAAGGCGAAGAGGGCTCGCGTCCCTTCCGCAGCCGCTCGCGTGAGGAAGGTGGCGAACGTTCTTCGCGTCCGGCCAGAAGCTTTGGCGGCGAAGGTCGCTCGGAGCGTCCGCGTGGCGACAAACCCTTCGGCGACAAGCCGCGCGGTGACCGTCGTCCGCGTACGGAGGGAGAAGAGCGCCCGCGTTCCTTCCGCGATCGGCCGCGTGAGGACGGAGGCGAACGCGCTTCGCGTCCCGCCAGAAGCTTTGGCGGCGAAGGCCGCTCCGAGCGCGTCCGCGGCGACAAACCCTTTGGTGACAAGCCGCGCGGCGAACGTCGTCCGCGTACGGAGGGGGAAGAACGCCCGCGTTCCTTCCGCGATCGTCCGCGCGAGGAGGGTGGCGAGCGTGCTTCGCGTCCGGCGAGAAGCTTTGGCGGCGAGGCCCGTTCGGAACGTCCCCAAGGCGACAAACCCCGCGGGGCAAAGAATTTTTCCGGCAAGCCGAAGGGCGATCGACCGGGCGGTGGTGGCAAGCCTTCGGGCGGGCCGTCCAGAGGTGGTGCGAAAGGCAAGGGAATGACGCGCGGTGCGGATCGTCGGCGGTGAGTTTCGCGGACGGCCGCTTGCCGTACCAAAATCCAACGACATCCGGCCGACAGCGGACCGGACGCGTGAGAGCCTGTTCAACATTCTGAGCCATGCCTATCCGGAATGCATCGACGGCACCCGGATACTCGATCTTTTCGCCGGTACGGGCGCGGTCGGCCTCGAAGCCGTCTCGCGCGGCTGTCGCCATGCGCTGTTCGTTGAAAACAGCGTGGAGGGCAGGGCGCTTCTCTGGGAAAACATCGATGCGCTCGGCCTGCATGGTAGGACGCGAATCCTGCGCCGTGATGCGACCGATCTCGGCAGCATCGGCAATCTCGAGCCTTTCGACATGCTCTTTGCCGATCCGCCCTATGGCCGGGGGCTGGGAGAGAAGGCGCTTGCGGCGGCGGCCGAAGGCGGCTGGCTCAAGCCTGGCGCGATTACCGTTCTGGAAGAACGCGCGGATGTTGCCGTTTCGGTTCATCCTTCCTATGTTTTCCTCGAAAGCCGAATATTCGGCGATACAAGAGTACATTTCTTCCGGTATCAGCCGCAGTAGCGGGCGCGTTGGGGGCAGATCGTGCAGGCGGAAATCATCAGTCCGAAATCGCCTGCGATCAGCGACCTACCGACGGTTGCCGTCGCCTTCGGCGGCGGTGGCGCACGCGGCCTCTCGCATATCCACATCATCGAAACGCTGGATGAACTCGGCATCCGCCCGGTGGCGATCTCTGGTTCCTCCATCGGCGCCATTATGGGCGCCGGTATGGCGGCCGGCATGTCGGGTGCGGAGATCCGCGAACATGCGCTGGCAACCGTCGGCAACAAGGCAGCTGTCGTCAGTCGTATCTGGGGGCTGCGCCCGACGACCGTACGCGATGCCGTGGCCAAGGGCATCCGCATTGGCCAGTTCAATCTCGAACGCATCCTGAAAGCCTTCCTGCCCTCAGAGCTTCCGGCGCGCTTCGAAGATCTGCTAGTGCCGATGAAAGTGATCACCACCGACTATTATGGCCAGGCCGAGGTCATCGTCGAAGAAGGCCAGCTTTTTCCGGCACTTGCCGCATCATCGGCTATTCCTGCGGTCTTCATGCCGGTCAGGCTGCACGGCCGGGTGATGATCGATGGCGGCATTGCCAATCCCGTTCCTTACGAATGCCTGATGGACATCGCCGATATCGTCATCGGCATCGATGTCGTCGGCGCGCCCGAAGGCGACGGCACCCATATCCCGAACCGGATGGAAAGCATCTTCGGCTCCGGCCAGCTGATGATGCAGGCGGCGATTTCCCTGAAGCTGAAGCTCCTGCGGCCGCATATCTTCCTGCGCCCTATCGTCGGCCGCACAGGCGTCATGGATTTCCTGAAGGCGCGCGATGTGCTTGCCATGTCGGTTGGCGTCAAGGACGAGCTGAAATATGCGCTCGATCGGGAAATCGAGGCGCAGCTGAAGCGATAAACCGGTATCGCTTCAGGCGTCCGCCGTCACATCGGCCGTATTTGCCAGCGGATCGTTGTCGAAGGGACCGGGCGCACGCTTGGGCTTGACCAGCGGCTCCGGATGGATCGGCTTCGAAAACAGCAGATCCTGTCCTGCTTGCAGGCCCTCCGAAACCTGCAGCACCAGCCGCGCCTCGTCGCGCTTGCGAATGTCCTCGCCGATCTCGTAGGCATCGACTTCGGCGACACCGAGCGCCTCCAGTGTGCGCCGGCCGAAGAGCAGACCGGATTCCAGCGTTTCGCGCAGCTCGTAATCGACGCCCTTGTTGCGCAGTTCGATGGAGTGAATGCGGTCATAGGAGCGCACGAAGAGCGTCGTCTGCGGGTAGTCGGCCTGGATCAGTTCGACGATCTTGTCGGTGATTTCCCTCTTCTGGGTGCAGACGAGCACGATCTTGGCCCTATCAATGCCGGCCGAACGCAGCACATCCTTGCGGGTGCCATCGCCGAAATAGATGCGAAAACCGAAGGAGGACGCCTGCCGGATGCGGTCCGCGGAGAAATCGATGACGGTGACGCTGCGGCCGCCGGCAAGCAGGATCTGCGCGGCGATCTGGCCGAAACGCGAGAAGCCGACCATCAGCACATCAGCACCCGCACCCTCGAAATCCTCGTCCAACTCTTCGTGATCCTCTCCCGTCAGCATTCGCTTGGAGAGGGCGGCACCCAGCGGCGTCAGCGCCATGGAAAGGGTGACGATCGCAACGAGCAGCGAAGCCGTGCTGCTCGACATCAGCCCGGCGACAGCGGCCGTGGTGAAGAGGACGAAACCGAATTCCCCGCCCTGCGGCAGCAGGAAGGCGATGCGAACGGCATCGTTATGCGAAGAACGCGCCACACGGCAGAGCACGTAGATGATGAGCGCTTTCACCGCCATAATGATCGGCACGGCAATGATGATGAAGAGCACATTGTCGAGCAGCACCTGAAGCTGCAACGACAGGCCGACGGCGATGAAGAAGATAGCGAGCAGCACGCCGCGGAAGGGTTCGATATCGGCTTCCAGCTCGTGCCTGTAGGAGGATTCCGCCAGCATGACGCCGGACAGGAAAGCACCCATCGCCATCGAGAGCCCGGCAAACTGCATCAGGCTTGCCGATCCCATGACGACGAAGAGCGCGGCCGCGATCATCGCTTCGCGCGCGCCGGTGCGGGCGATGATCTGAAAGAGGGGCGTCAGCAGGTATCGGCCCATGATGATCATCGCACCGACCGCCGCAACGGAAATGCCGAAGTCGACGAGTGGGTTACCGCTGCCCTTGTCGCCGTCGAGGATGGTGACGACAGCCAGAAGCGGCACGATCGCCAGATCCTGAAACAGCAGCATGGAGAAGGAGCGCTGTCCGTAACGGGTATTGACGTCACCGTCACCTTCGAGGATCTGCATGGCGAACGCCGTGGAAGAAAGCGCCAGCCCGAAGCCGGCGACGATGCTGCCGCGCCATTCGAGCACGCCGGAAAACCAGGCAAGTGCTGTCAGCGCAAAGCCCGTCACCACCACCTGCGCGGTGCCGAGACCGAAGATGTCGCGCCGCATCTGCCAGAGGCGGGTGGGCTTCAGTTCAAGCCCGATGATGAACAGCAGGAAGACGACACCGAGCTCGGCGACATCGAGGATCTGCTCGCCATCGGTAATGCCATGAAAGATCGGCCCGATGACGATACCCGCCGCCAGATAGCCGAGAACCGTGCCGAGCCCGAGCTTCTTGAAGATCGGTGCGGCGACGACCGCGCCGCCGAGCAGCAGGATCGTTTCGGTGAAAAGAGCGTTGGGTGCGGACATGCTTCATTTCTTTCGATGGCGGGGCAAGCAGGCAGCGAGGAAAAGAATCGGCATCCACGGCCTTGATGCTTTCGGGAGTGCACAATAAATGGAACGGGAAGGAAAGGCCAAATCATGTCCTCTGAAATCGATTCCTCGACACTTCTTTCCCGTGCAAGTCAACTGATCGATCTGGCGAAAAAGGCAGGTGCTGATGCCGCCGACGCTGTCGTCGTTCGCTCGCGCGCTCAATCGGTCAGCGTACGCCTGGGCAAGGTCGAAGGCACGGAGTCCTCCGAGAGCGACGACTTTTCGCTCCGTGTCTTCGTTGGCAAGCGGGTGGCAAGCGTTTCCGCCAATCCGGGTTTCGACCTGCAGGCGCTGGCTGAACGCGCCGTCGCCATGGCCAAGGTCTCGCCGGAAGATCCGTTTGCCTGCCTCGCCGATGAGAACAGGCTCGCAAAAACCTATCCCGACCTGCAGCTTCTCGACACGACCGAAGTCGGCGCCGATCAGTTGCGGGAAGCGGCTCTTGCCGCCGAAGCGGCGGCTCTTGCAGTGAAAGGTGTCACCAATTCCTCCGGCGCTGGCGCCTCTGCCGGAATGGGCGGGCTGGTGCTCGCCACCTCGCATGGCTTCGAAGGCAGCTATATGGCTTCGCGCTTCGGCAACTCCGTCAGCGTCATTGCCGGCGAAGGCACGGGCATGGAGCGCGACTATGATTTCGACAGCCGCCTCTATTATTCCGAACTGGACGATGCCGCCGAGATCGGCCGCAGGGCCGGCGAGCGCGCCATCAAACGCGTTAATCCCCGGCAGGTGCCGACCGGCAAGGGTATTACCGTCATCTTCGATCCCCGCATCGCTCGTGGTTTCGTCGGCCATATTGCCGGCGCCATCAATGGTGCGTCGGTTGCCCGCAAGACGAGTTTCCTGCGCGACAAGATGGGCCAGCAGGTGCTGAAAGCGGGCCTGTCGATCACCGACGATCCGTTGATCGTGCGCGGCCCATCCTCGCGTCCCTTCGATGGCGAGGGCGTTTCCGGCGAGCGGCTGGTCATGATCGAGGACGGGGTACTCAAGCACTGGTTCCTGTCGACCTCCACCGCAAACGAGATCGGCGGTCTGGAAACCAATGGCCGCGGCGTGCGCGGCGGCACCTCTGTCACGCCTGCCTCGACCAATCTGGCGCTGGAGCCGAGCGACATTTCGCCGGAAGAGCTGATCCGCAGCGTTGGCAACGGTTTCTATGTGACCGAGCTGATCGGCCAGGGCGTCAACATGATAACCGGCGAATACAGCCGGGGCGCGACTGGTTTCTGGATCGAAAACGGCGAACTCACCTTCCCGGTATCGGAGGTGACGATCGCCTCCAACCTCAAGGACATGTTCATGCGGCTGACGCTCGCTAACGACATCGACCGTAAATTCGGTGTGGCGGCTCCGACCTTCGCCATTGAAGGCATGACGCTTGCCGGCCGCTGACGAACGGATCGACGCGATGAGCGACACGGACAACCGCTGGCAGAGCGATCTCGCACTGATCGCCGATGCCGCAAGACAGGCGGGCGCCGTCGCACTTGGCTTCTTCAACAAGTCACCGGAAGTCTGGTGGAAGAATGAGGAACGCTCGCCCGTCAGCGCCGCCGATTTCGCCGCCAATGAAACGCTTGAAACCATCCTGCGCGGGGCGCGGCCGGACTATGGCTGGCTGTCGGAAGAGACCGACGACGATGCCGGCCGTCTGGAACACGAGACGCTGTTCATCGTCGATCCGATCGATGGTACCAGGGCATTCCTCGCCGGCAAGGATCTCTGGTGCGTCAGCGTCGGCATCGTCCATCGCGGCCGTCCCGTTGCGGGCGCGCTTTATGCGCCGGCGCTCGATGAACTCTACGAAGCGATGGAAGGCGGCCCTGCGCTGAAAAACGGCGAGCCGATTTCCGTCTCCACGCGCGGCGAAGCTGATCTCAGCCAGCTTGCCGTCAGCGAGGAGCTGTTCAAGATTCTGCCGGCGGCGGTTCGTGAACGCAGCGAACGCGTCAAATATATCCCCTCGCTCGCCTACCGCATCGCCATGGTGGCCGATGGCCGGTTGGACACGACGTTTGTCGGGCGGAATGCCCACGACTGGGATATTGCGGCAGCCGATCTTATTCTCGAACGTGCCGGCGGTGGTCTCGTCGACCTCTCGGGTCACCCGACAACCTATAATAGAGAGAAAGTCAGCCACGAGGCGCTCTGCGCTTCGCCTGTCCCGCGTCTCCGTGAATATCTGGACTTGTTCACTCAGCTAAGAGACGGTTGACGTTTCCGTCAAAATCCCTCAGATGAAGGGCCGGAGGAGAATAGGCAGAAAGAGAATAAAAATGACGGACTCCGGCGGTAAAAAGCAGCTCCTGCACCTCGTCTTCGGTGGCGAACTCGAAAACCTTGAAGGCATCCAGTTCCGGGATCTTGGGGATCTCGATATTGTCGGTATTTTCCCCGACTATGCCACGGCACTGACGGCCTGGAAGGCCAAGGCGCAGCAAACGGTCGACAATGCGCATATGCGCTATTTCATCGTCCACATGCATCGTCTGCTCGATCCGCAGGATACGACTGGGAGCAAGTGAGCCCTAGCAGCAAGCCGCTGGCCCTCCGCTGTCCACAGCGGAGGCCTTTGCGCATCGGTTCCTTGCCCTTGATCGACGCATTCTGAACAAATTGATCGGTCATTGCGGCCGCAACGATAATTAGGGAAATGGATTGATGTCGATCTGCATAGGTCGGAGGTCTGCTGAATGAGCTCCCGGATGGCGCGGATCGGTCTGAACGCGTACCGTCTGGCGGGAACTGTGGCGTCGCCGGTCGTCGGCCTCTACATCACCTACCGCACGGCCAAGGGCAAGGAAGACCGCGCCCGCCGTTTGGAGCGCTTCGGCTATGCGAGCGCCAATCGGCCGCAAGGCCCGCTTGTCTGGTTTCATGCCGCAAGCGTTGGCGAAACCAACGCTGTCATTCCCCTGATCCGTGAAATCCGCCGCCGCGACATCCATGTCATCCTGACGACGGGCACCATCACCTCGGCAAGGCTTGCAGCTGAACGTCTCGGCAATGACGCGATCCATCAATATGTGCCGCTCGACCTGAAACCTGCTGTCGGCCGTTTCCTCGACTACTGGCAGCCGGATTGCGCCATCATTGCCGAATCCGAAATCTGGCCCGCGACCGTGCTTGAACTTGGTCGTCGCCGCATTCCGCAGATCCTCGTCAATGCCCGCATGTCCGACCGCTCGTTCGCCCGCTGGCGCCGCCGCCCGTCGCTTGCCGAGGCGCTCTTCGAAAATCTGGCGCTCGTCATTGCCCAGTCAGATCTGGATGCAGAGCGTTTCCGCGATCTCGGCGCTGTACCGGTCATCACCTCAGGCAACCTGAAGGTCGATACCGACGCTCCGCCCTATGACAGCGCTGTTTTCGCCCGCTATAAGAAGCAGATCGGCGACCGCAAGACATGGGCGGCGATCTCCACCTTCGACGGCGAGGAAAATGCCGCCGGCATCGTCCATCGGGCGCTGCGCGACCGTGACAAACAGCTGACCATTATCGTGCCGCGCCACCCCGAGCGCGCTGACGAGATCGAGGCAGCCCTCGTCAAGCAGGGTCTGAAGGTCGCTCGCCGTACGCGTGACGATGTTCTGACCCCGGATGTCGATATCTTCCTTGGTGATACGATCGGCGAAATGGGCCTTTATCTACGCCTGACGGAAGTGGCTTTCGTCGGCCGCTCACTCTTTGCCGAGGGCGGCCAGAACCCGCTCGAGCCGGCCATGCTCGGCTGTGCCATCCTTTCGGGCGGCAATGTGCAGAATTTCCGCGAGGCCTATCAGAAGCTCGCGCGCAGCGGCAGCGCCCGCATGGTGCGTGATACCGAGATGCTGGCGAAGGGCGTGCATTACCTGCTGACCAATGACGAGGCGCGCGGCAAGATGATCCAGGCCGGTATTGCGGCCGTGCATGAAATGCGCGGCGCGCTCAGCGCCACGTTGAAGGGGCTGGAGCCCTATATCAATCCGCTGACGGTGAAGGCGCGTCTGCTGCCGAAGGCCGTGGCGCAGGCCTGAGGAGCGGTCATGTCTGCAGAGGCGAAGATCAGGGGCATCCTCTTCGACAAGGACGGTACGCTGCTCGACTATGATGAAAGCTGGCTGCCAGTAAACCGCGAGCTTGCTCATATCGCCGCCGAAGGCGACGCGGCGCTCGCCGATCACCTGCTTGCCGCATGCGGCATGGACCCCGTCACGGGCCATATTGTTCCCGACAGCCTGCTTGCTGCCGGCAATACCCACCAGATCGCGGAAGGCCTCGTTGCCGCCGGCTCAAAACTCGATGTGATCGAGCTGACGATCAAGCTCGACAATCTCTTTGCCAATGCCGCAGAATTCTCTGTGCCGGTCACCGATCTCGCAGCCTTCTTTGGACGCCTGCACAGCCGTGGCTTCAAGCTCGGCATCGCCTCCAGCGACAATGAGCGCTCGATCCGCCAAACGGCCCAGCGCTTCGGCATTTCCGACTATGTTGACTACATCGCCGGCTACGACAGCGGCTTCGGCAGCAAGCCTGAGCCCGGCATGGTGCTCGGCTTCTGCGCTGCGACGGGCCTGCAGCCGGAAGAGATCGCTATGGTCGGCGACAACAATCACGATCTTCATATGGGCAGGAATGCAAAAACCGGCCTGACGATCGCGGTTCTGACCGGCACCGGCTCGCGTGAATCACTCTCCGCCTCCGCCGATCATGTTTTCGATGACATCACCCACATCGAAGCCCTGCTGCCGGATCTGCAGCTGGCCTGACGCGCAAAGACTTGCATTTTCACGCGTTTTGGCTTCTCAATCCGCCCCGGTCGATTTTGTGAGACCTCGCCTGGGGGTGAGGGCAAGGGAAACGGGACGGCATCATGATATCCGAAGCGCCGCCTTTCTGGTGGAGGCGGGCAGGTTGGCAGGCATGGGCTCTGTCGCCCCTTTCTTTCCTTTATGGTCGTGTGGCGGGCTACCGCATGGTCCATGCGCGCCGCGCCTCGGTTCCGATCCCCGTCATCTGCGTCGGTAATTTCACGGTCGGCGGCGCCGGTAAGACGCCGACGGCAATTGCCATTGCCCGTGCCGCCAAAGCCAAGGGTCTCAAGCCCGGTTTCTTAAGCCGCGGTCACGGCGGCTTGCTGGATGTCACCACCGTCGTCGATCCTACCCACCACCGCGCGGTCGCTGTCGGTGACGAGCCGCTGTTGCTGGCGCAGGAAGCCCTGACGGTGATCTCCCGCAGGCGTGTCGATGGTGCTGTGAGGCTCGTCGAAGAAGGTGCCGATTTCATTATCATGGACGATGGTTTCCAGAGTGCGCGGCTCGCAATCGACTACGCGCTTCTGGTGATCGATGCGACGCGCGGTCTCGGCAACGGCCATATCGTGCCGGGTGGCCCGGTGCGTGCGCCGGTTCGCCTGCAACTGCGCCAGGCGACCGCGCTTCTGAAGGTCGGAGATGGCAATGCGGCTGACCGTATCGTCCGTATCGCGGCGCGCGCTGCCAAGCCCTATTTTACCGCCGCGCTGAAAGTGCCCGGCGAGAATTATCTGGAGGGGCTCAAAGTGCTCGCCTTTGCCGGTATTGCCGATCCGGAAAAATTCTTCCGCACGGTCCGTTCGCTTGGAGCGACCATCGAGGTCGCGACCTCCTTCGGCGATCACGAGCATTTAAGCGAGGAAGAGATCGACGGTCTCCTGATGACCGCAGACCAGCAGAACCTGACGATCGTCACGACGTCGAAGGATTTCGTGCGTCTCGCCGGCCATCACGGCAAGGCGGAGCAGCTTGCGGCCCGCTGCCATGTCATCGAGGTGGAAATGGCCTTCACCGACCCGCTCGCCCCCGGTCTCATCATCGACCGAGCCTTTGAAGCCTGCCGTGAGCGGAGGCTCAAGGAGGCAAAGGCAAAAACTTAGCGTTGGGTCGGCAGAACGCCGGCGCGCCGGTCGGCTTCCAGTGCGGAGGCGACATCGACATAGGGCTCCTGCCGCGCCACGCTCCAGTAGCGAAGTTCGTCGAGCGGGACCTGTTTGCCTGTCAGTGCGCAGACGACATAGGAGCCGGGCGACAGAATCTGGAAATCGCCGTCGAGATAACGGATCTTCGCCTCGCGGTTTCCGTGTCCTTCGAACAAGTTCATGCGCTCCATTCCCTGCAGTCTGTCATCTGTCTGCCATACTCCCCGAGAAGCCGTTTTGCCAGCTTTTTCAGCTCCGGCCGAACAGCCGCTCGATATCGGCAAGCTTGAGTTCGATATAGGTCGGGCGTCCGTGATTGCACTGGCCGGAGCCTGGGGTCATTTCCATTTGGCGCAAAAGCGCATTCATTTCTTCCGGCCGCAGCCGTCGCCCTGATCGCACCGAGCCATGGCAGGCCATGGTCGCCGCCACATATTCGAGCTTGGTGGTGAGACCGGAGGCCGTATCCCATTCGGCGATCTCATCGGCAAGCTGGCGGATGAGGCCCTGCGCATTCACTTCACCGAGCATGGCCGGCGTCTCGCGCACGGCAATGGCGCCCGGCCCGAAGCGTTCGATCGCAAGGCCAAGCTCGGAAAATTCCTCGGCATGCGCGATCAGCCGGTCGCAATCCTCTTCGGGAATGTCGACGATTTCGGGGATCAGCAGCACCTGCGAGGCGAGCCTCTTGGAGTGTAAGGCCTTACGCATGGCTTCGAAGACCAGCCGTTCGTGAGCCGCGTGCTGATCGACGATGACGATGCCGTCATCGGTCTGGGCGACGATATAGTTTTCGTGAATCTGCGCCCGGGCAGCGCCGAGCGGATAGCGCGCCAAAGGTTCGGCGGCAGCAGCGGCAAGAGGCTGTGGTGCGGGCTGGAAAGCCGGTTCGGAACGGGCCGTCGGATGGACGAGCCCGTCGAAGGAAGCTTGCGGCCTCTCGCCGAAACCGGCACTCGGCTGATACGGCCGGGATGGGGAGGTTGCCGCCGACCATGGTGCCTGCGGCCGCTGTGGTGCAGCCTGGAAACCGGGGCGGAAGGCGCGCAGCATGTCGCTTGCGCCGGTCGTTGCCGCCCGGCTGCCGTCACGGGCAAGTGCTTCGCGGATTGCGCCGACGACTAGCCCGCGCACCAGTCCCGGATCGCGGAAGCGGACGTCGGATTTCGCCGGATGCACATTGACGTCCACCAGCGCCGGATCGAGCGTGATCGAAAGCACCGCGACCGGATAACGGCCGGCCGGGATCGTTTCGGCATAGGCGCCGCGGATCGCTGAGAGGATGAGTTTGTCCTGCACGGGGCGGCCGTTGACGAAGGCATATTGATGGGCCGAATTGCCCCGGTTGAAGGTCGGCACGCCGGCAAAGCCGGTCAGCTGTACATCCTCGCGTTCGGCGTCGATGGCGATGGCATTGTCGCGGAAGTCCTTGCCGAGTATCTGCGCCATGCGCGCCAGATGATCCTCGCCGGTTGCCGGAAATTCCAGCGTCGAACGGTCGGGGCCTGACAGCACGAAGCGCACACCCGGAAAGGCGATCGCTATGCGCTTGACGATCTCGGTGATTGCCGCCGCTTCCGCCTTCTCCGTCTTCAGGAATTTCAGCCGCGCCGGCGTCGCGAAAAACAGGTCGCGCACTTCGACGATCGTTCCCGGATTGCCGGCTGCCGGGCGCAGATGCACGATCTTGCCGCCGGCAACGGAAATTTCGTTGCCGGCCGCGCTATCACGCCTGCGGCTTGCGATGCTGAGCCGCGCCACCGAACCGATGGACGGCAATGCTTCGCCGCGAAAACCGAGCGTGCGAATGTCGTCGAGCGTCTCCGATATTTTCGAGGTGCAGTGCCGCTTGACGGCAAGTTCCAGATCGGCGGCATCCATGCCGGCACCGTTGTCGCTTACGCGCAGCAGCGCCTTGCCGCCGCCGGCGGTTGCGATTTCGATACGGGTGGCGCCTGCGTCGAGCGCGTTTTCGATCAATTCTTTTGCAGCACTCGCCGGCCGTTCGATGACTTCACCGGCGGCGATCTGGTTGATGAGCGTTTCGGAGAGCTGTCTGATGGCCATATCCCTATTTTCGAGGATTCGCGGCCCCGAGGAAAGGGTTTTCATTAGCCTGTGAGAGGACACCGGAGGCTTCTCCCCCAAATTTGGGGGTCATTACCGTTAAGCGGCTCTTAAGACAAAAACGGCATTTTATTCATACACCTGCGAAACTGCGAAAATCGGATAGATGTGGGACGTGAAGGAATGAGTGCCGGCTTCGAAAAGGCGGACACATCATCTGCGAGTGACGCACTGCCGCCTGAGGCTGACCTTCAGACGGTGCTTTTCGATGCGGTATGCGATAGTCTTTCTGCTGCGTTCGTCATCTATGATCGCAACGATCTTCTTATCTTTGCCAGCCATCAGGTCATGGAATTCTTTCCGGTGCCTGAGGATGTGCTTCGACCGGGCACCCGGCTTCGTGATTTCCTGAGTGCGGTCTACGACACAGGCTTTCGCGAGCAGACCCTCGTGCATCAACCGGGTTCGCTCAGTCGCGAGGACTGGTTGTCTCAGCGCATCGCCTCCCATTGGCGCGAACGTTTCGAATCCGTCGAGCGCCACGGCGCCGACCGCTGGGTGCGCTTTTTGAAGCGCCGCCTGCCGAACGGCTACGGCGTGACTATCGTCTCCGATATTTCTGAGGCGCGGAAGCGAGAGGAACAGTGGCGCTACGACCTGGAGCGCGTACAGCTCACCGAGGACATTCTCGACCATCTGCCGTTCCCGCTCTTCGTCAAGGATCGCAACCTCGCCTACGTCGCCGTCAACAAAGCCTTCTGCGAGAAGTACCAGACGACGGCGGACGAGGTTCTTGGCCGCAAGAGCGGTGATCTGTTTTCGCCTGACATTGCCACGCGCTTCGAGGAAAGCGACCGTCACGTACTGGAAACCGGTGAAATGTCGGTCTCCCGCCAGCGCCAAATTGCCCGCGACGGCACCGAGCGCGACATCGTCAGCCGCAAGCACAGGATCGGCAAGCCTGGACGTTATTTTCTCGTCTCGACCATGCAAGACCTGCCGCGCGACGGCGACGATCTCGATGAATTCAATCAGGCCTCCGAGATCACCACCTCCAGCAACCAGACCTACCGCCGCGCCTATGTGCCGGTGCCGAGCGCATCGCAGCGTCGCGAGCCTGCGGCGATGGAGGCGATCGTTCCGGAAAACTTCTCCGGCCGAAAGATCCTCGTCGTTACCTCGGATCTCGCCGCCGAGGCTGCCGCGCTGCGCACGCTCGCCAAATACGGCTTCGAGGCCTGCTCGGTCCGTGGCGAGGATGAGGAGGAACGTTTCCTCGAGATTGCCAGCTCCTCCGGCATCTCGCTCGATCTTCTGATCATCGATAACCAGATGGGCATGCGCTGCCTGGAGCTCACCGAACAATACGGCATTCCCGCCCTCGTCATGGATGGCTTCCAGATCGCCAACGAGCTGACCTTCCAGATCGCCCGCCACTTCAACCGCAGCGGACGTGGCGGCGGCACTGAAGGCGACTGGGAAATCACCACGACTGAAGAAACCGTAGGCTTGCAGGTTCTCGTCGCCGAGGACAATGACATCAACCAGATCGTCTTCACGCAGATCCTCGAAGGTCTCGGTTACCGCCATCGGATCGCAGCGACCGGCGAAGAGGTCGTTCGTCTCTGGGCCGAACACAGGCCACAGATCGTGCTGATGGATATTTCGCTTCCGGTCTTCAACGGTTTTGAAGCGTCGCGCCTCATTCGCCAGATGGAAGAGGGGCAGGGCACGCGAACCCCGATTATCGGCGTGCTGACACAGGCCTTCGAGCGCGATCGAGCGGAATGCGCCAAGGCCGGAATGGATGACGTCATCATGAAACCGGTCAGCCCCGACATCCTGGAAACGGTATTTCAGAAACACCTGATAGATGAGCCGCTTAAGGCGCAGGTCTAAATAAAATATCCGTCAACTCCCCAGAATTTGGGAATGCTTCGGGTTGTAGTCCCGCCGATTTACTATCGAATTGTTAAGATTTGCCCGTCATCTTCACCACGGTGTGGAGGAAAACCCTGGGTTTGGAGTGATGGTGTCGGCGGAAGTACCATTCACGACTGTGAGTCAAAGCGAACTCCAGTCTATGGCCTATACCGATCCGCTGACCGGATTGGGAAACCGCAATCGCATGCGGGACAAGGTGATACAGATTTCTGCCGAGCGGGCCAGCGATCCTGCGCCCTTCACCATCGGTATCGCCAATCTCGACAGCTTCAAGCCGATCAACGATCTCTTCGGCTCCGCCGCCGGTGACGAAATCCTGTGCCAGGTCGCTCATCGTCTGAAAGCCTGCATTCCGGATGGTGCGGTGGTCACCCGTCATGACGGCGACGAGTTCGCCTTCGTCCTGCCGCTGATCTTCGAGCGCGCCAGTGCGGAAAAGTTCGGCCAGATGATCCGCGAGGTGCTGTCGGCTCCCTACGATCTCGGCGACCGCAACGTGCGCCTTTCAGCCTCCTTCGGCTTTGCGATCTATCCCTTTGCCGGCGAGGATTGCGAGGAGCTGCTGAAGAGTGCCGAAACCGCACTCTATCGTTCCAAGCGCCGCGGCCGCGGTCAGATCACCGTCTATTCGCGCGAGATAGCGCAGGAGATGAAACGGGCGACCCAGCTCGAACAAGCGCTTCGAAACGCCATCATCTCCGACGCAATCGACGTGCATTTCCAGCCGATCGTCTCGCTCGCCAACAACCAGGTGGTGGGCTTCGAGGCACTTGCCCGCTGGAACGATCCCGATCTCGGCTTCGTCTCGCCTGGCGTCTTCGTGCCGCTCGCCGAAGAGCGCGGTTTCATCGATGCCCTGTCGGAAGCCTTGCTGCGCAAGGCTGCGGAAGCCGCACTCTCCTGGCCGCGAGAACTCTTCTTGTCCTTCAATCTGTCTTCGGCCCAGCTCATGGATCCGGGCACGAGCAGCAGCATTCTGTCGATCCTCGGCCGCGTCGGTTTCGACCCGCATCGTCTTGAGCTTGAGATCACCGAGACGGCTGTCATGAGCTCTGCCGACACCGCGCACCGGATCATCGCCGATCTGAGGGCCGCCGGCGTGCGCATCTCGCTTGACGATTTCGGCACCGGCCAGTCGAGCCTCGGGCGCCTGCGCGATTTCATCTTCGACAAGATCAAGATCGATCGCGCCTTCGTCTCGCGCATCAATTCCGACCGCGCCTCCGAGCACATCATCAAGGCGATCCTTGCCATGTGCGAAGGTCTGGAGCTGGAAGTCGTGGCCGAGGGCATCGAGGATTATTCGGAAGCGGTCAAGCTGCGCATGCTCGGCTGCGGCATGGGGCAGGGCTATCATTTCGGCCGGCCGGCCGATGGCATCGCTACACTGCGCTTCCTGCACGAGAACTATTATTACGACACAAGCGCAACCGAACGCGCGAGCGCATAGCGGCAGAAGCAAAGAAACGATGGCGCCCATGGGACGCCATCGCTTACGCTCTACTCTCCGTACGGATTACTTGTTGGTCGTCGAACCTGTCGACGTATTGTCCGTCGGCAGGGCAGTGCCGGTTGCTGCCGGAGCCTTTTCAGCTGACTGCATGGCCAGCGTCTTGAATTCCGGAGCTGCCTTCAGGGATTCGGCGGTTTCTGTGGTCGTCAGCTTGACGGAGCCGTCCTGCGTATTCTGCGCAACGGTTACCTTCTCCATCGGAACGGCGACATTTTTTTCGCCAATGCCCAGGAAGCCGCCGACACCGATCACGGCTGCAACAAGGCCGCCGTCCTTCTTCATGATCAGGTCATTGACGCTGCCGATGCTCTCATTGTTGCCGTTATAGACCGATTGGCCGATATACGTGTTGGCGCTGATCTGGTCCGCGGCCTGCTGCGTCAGATAGCTGTCGCCACCTGCCTGAGCCGTATCAGTGCTCGGTGCCGGGGCCGGAGCCTGTGCGGCATCACCTGCGGGCGCCATCGGCTTGACCGGCTCTGCCGGGGCCGGGGCGGCCGGGTCGGCGGGCGCAGACTGGGTCGGGGCAGCAGGGTTCGCCGGCTGCGGAGCCGTCTGCGAGAATGCCGCCGGTGCGAAAGCCGTGGCAAACAGTGCGCCAGCGGCAACGGTCGTCAGAAGTTTGCGTGTCATTTCGAACCTACCTTCGTTCCTTGAGTGATCCCTGGCGTGGCAGCGCCCGTTTTTCAGGCATTCCTGCCGCGCCGGTTCAAGAGTGAAATGACCGATTTGCTTATTGGTTCCGGACGAAGACACGGAAAATTTTACGGTTTTTACGGAACCTTTACCGGGAGATAGGCCCACAAAAGCAAAAAGGCGCCCCGGATCGGAGCGCCCTCGAGACTGCCGGCTCTGCCCGCAGTTCGTGCTTCAGATCACATAGGCAGGATCGAAAACGCCCTTCACGGCAACGCCGAGTTCGAGCAGGGCGCCGGCGCTCGGCTGCGTGGAGCGGGCATCCTCATCCAGCCCTTCCCAGGCGGTGGTCACCGCCAGCCGATCGGCATTGGCGCCGATGAAGGCCGGGCATGAGGGCTGTGCGGCCGGCACCTTGTAGCGGGCGATCCGCAAGCCATCCGGGCTGTAGCGATCGACGACGCCAGCACCCCAGCGGGCGTTCCAGATATAGCCGTCGGCATCGCAGACCGATCCGTCCAGGCCGCCCGGCTCATCCATGCTGTCGACCATGACGATCGGCTCGCCGGAGGGAAGGCCGGTCTGCGGATCGACCATCACACGCATCAGGCGGCTGAGGCGCGTGTCGGTGAAATAGCCGATCGTGCCGTCGGGCGAAAAGCAGATGGAGTTCGGGATGCTGATGCCGCTGAAGAGCTTCGTCACCTTGCCGGCGGCCACGTGATAGATCGCTCCGGCCTGGTTCTCGGCGCGCTTGCTCATCGTGCCAATCCAGAGCGCACCGGACGGATGCGTGCGCCCGTCATTGGAGCGGTTTTCCGGTCTGTCAGTTTCGAGCGCCGCATAAAAGGTCAGGTTGCCGCTGGCGACGTCGCGCACGAACAGCCCCTCTTCGGTCGCCAGCAACTGGCGGCCGGCATCGATGCGGGCGAGCACGCTTGCCATCATCGGCAGCGAATGTACCTTCTTTTCATCGGTCGAAAGATCGAGTTCGTGCAGTTCCTTTCCAAGAATATTGAACCACCAGACCGTGTTAGTGCCGGGATCGTAGGTGGGGCCTTCACCGAGAACCGAATTGGTATTACAAAGTGTTTTGCCCTCGAATTCATAAATATCAGTCATATGCCTATGCTCCTATGGCTGCGTCATAGGCTAAGATGGTCGCCTTGGCGCGCTCGGCAACCTCTGCATCAGTCATTCCAGGCTTGTAAATGCTGGTGCCGAGACCGAAGGCCAGAATGCCGGCCTTGGTGTAGTCGGAGAAGTTCTTGTCCGACACACCGCCGACCGCCGCAATTACCAGTTCCGGCGGCAGGATGGCGCGGATCGCGGTGATGCCTGACGGTCCCAAAACGCTGGCGGGGAAGAACTTGAGGCCGGTCGCACCCGCGCGAGCTGCCTGCAGCGCTTCTGTGGGCGTGAAGACGCCGGGCATGGTCACCATGCCATAGTCGCGGGCGCGAATGATGACGTCGGGCTCGACATTCGGTGTCACCAGCAGCTTGCCGCCGGCCGCATGCAGGCTGTCGACGGCCCCGGTGGTCAGCACGGTGCCGGCGCCTATCAGCACATTGTCAGGTGCCATCTTGGCGGCGATCTCGATAGACTTGAAGGGCTCGGGCGAATTCAGCGGGATTTCGATTGCCGTTAGACCGTTCTCGATCAGCGCGCCGACCACGGCTTGGGTCTCCTCGGGCTTGATGCCGCGCAGAATGGCAATGAGCGGACGCTTCATGTCGGGGAAGGGGATACGGTTCATGGGAGGTATCTTTCTCAGTTCGGCCAGATGGCTCAGTTTGGCCAAATGGCTTGGGCAGCGGCCGAAAGCCCGCCGCGAACGGCGGCATCGGCATCGATGGCGGTGAAGGAAAGGGAGAGCGTACGGAAGGCCTGCTCGTAAAGCGCCTGCAGGCGTCCGGAAGCGACAAGGGTAATGGCCGTATCCTTTCCGGCATTCTGCAGCGCGCCAGCGATTTCGAGGCCGATCAGCGTACCCGAGAGCTTGGCTTGAGCCGCGGCAGCCGAAATACCGTGCAGAAGCTGGCCGGAGCGGGCGGTGAAAATCAGGTTCGACGCGAGCGCCGGTCGCTGGAAGGCGGCTGCAACCGCCGCTTCGAAGGCTGCGGCCTCGGCCGGCTGGTCTTCGGCGCCGGCAACGGCATGCATGAGGATCGTATGTTTGGTGATGGCGTCGAAAAGCTCACCGGTCATGAAAGTGGAGAAACCGGTGACCTTTCCGTCCCTGACATGCACCCATTTGGAATGCGTACCCGGCATGCAGACGGCCTGCGTGCCCTGGCTGTCAGGCCCGAGCGCACCGAGAAGCTGCGTTTCCTCGCCGCGCATGACATCCGGCGTCGCCGCATCGCGCTGGGCAAGGCCGGGCAGAATACGGACGTCACGGCGTTCGCCGGGCACGGAGACCGCACCTGACAGAATCGAGGAAAGCGAAGTCGGCACGTCGATATAACCCGCCTCCACCCAGCCTTGCCGGGCGCCTGCCATGCCGCAGACGATAACCGGCAGGTTGGCCGGCGCTTCAACTGCTGCAAGATGTCCTTCGAGTACCTGGGAAAAACCGGTCTTGGCGGCCGTCGTCATGCCTTCGCCGCTGCGGCGCTCGGCAAGAATGCTGCCGTCAGCACCGATAAGCCAGAGCCGGAAGCTGCTGGTGCCCCAGTCCACCGCGACATAAGCGGGATTTGCCATCAGAGAACGCCTCCATCGACGATAAGGGACTGCGCGGTCATGCCGGCTGCGCAGTCGGATGCAAGAAACAGAGCCGGACCGACAATCGCGTCAGGCTTCAATACGATCTTCAGGCATTGCCCCTGCACGGAGCGGGCAATGCTTTCCTCCGTCAGCCATAGCTTCATCTGCCGCTCGGTCACAACCATGCCCGGCAGGATGCAGTTGACGCGGATATTCTCAGGGCCAAGCCTTCCGGCCATGCTCTTCGTCAGGCCGACGACTGCCGCCTTGGCGGCGGCATAGGCGGGAAAGACACCCATGTTCAGTTTGAAGGCGATCGACGACATATTGATGATCGCTCCACCGCCGGCTGCCCGCATCGAAGGGGCAACCGCCTGCGAGGTGAAAAAGACATGGCGCAGATTGACCGCCTGATTATTGTCCCAATAGTCCTCGGTCACATCGTCGAATTCGTGCCGGTCGTCCCAGGCGGCATTGTTGACGAGCACCCGGATCGGCCCGGACTTTTCGACAACCTCGTTCACCGCGCGCCTGATGGCATCGATATCGCGCAGGTCGGTGTGGTAGAAGCTGACGGGATGCTCAGTCTCTCTGGAAAGCCGTTCCGCCAATTCCCGGCTTTCTGCCTCGGCGATGTCCAGGAAGGAAACCCTTGCACCCTGCCTTGCGAAACCTTCGACCAGGGCAGCGCCGATGCCGGAACCTCCGCCGCTCACCAACACCGTGCGATCCCTGAATTCGGGGAATTGTGCAGACATAGCGCTCACCGTCTCTCCTCCGGGCATGCTATTTATTCCATTATATGGAACTTAATTTGACTATATGGAATTATCCGACTAGGCTGCCTTTCCTGTCAAGGGTGGGAAGGGCAATGAGTTCTAACGGCGACAGCATGGCGCAGGCGGATGACAAAGGCACGTTGCGCGACACCGTCACGCCGCGTGATACTGGCACGCTCGGCAAGCTGATGGTGCTGCTCGACCTCGTCACCCATGCCGATGCCCCCTTGCGTTTCACCGATATCCTCGCACTTGCCAATCAGCCGCGTGGCACGCTGCACCGACAGCTCGGCCATCTCGTGGAGGAAGGGCTCCTTGAACTTGACGCCGAGGGCCGTTATGCGCCGGGCCTCCGGCTGCTCGACTTCGCCTCACGAAGCTGGGCGCGCAACGAATTCCGCCTGATTGCCGCGCCGCATCTGGCCGCCCTTCATCGGGAGACGGGAGAGACCGTCCATCTCGGCGTGCTGCGCGGCTCCTCCATCATCTATCTCGACAAGGTCGAAGGACACCAGCCGGTGCGTATGTATTCACAGATCGGCAACGCCTCGCCCTGTTATTGCACCGGTGTCGGCAAGGCGGCCCTCTCAGTGCTGCAACTCGACAAAATCGAGGAACTGCTACCCGGTCTGCATTTCAACTGCTTTACCTCGGCGACGCATGTGAGCGCTGAAAGCCTGCTGGCGGAGATCGGAGAAATCGCCGCGACCGGTCATGCTTTCGATCGCGAGGAGCACGAGGCGGGCATCCGCTGTGTCGCCGCCCCCATCTGGTCGGACGACCGCTCCTTCATCGGTGGGGTCTCTGTCACCGGTCCCGCTTACCGGCTCTCGATGGAACTTCTTCAGGAATGGGCCGTTCCGGTTCAGATGACAGCACGGAAAATCATGGATGAAATGCGCATCCGCCTCGGGCCGAGGCGTTGAAACCGATTTGGCGGCGGTCATTGCTGGACGTCGTATACATAGCATGCTTATGATGAGTGCGTTATTGAGATTTGACGGCGAATCACGCCAACTGGGGTCGTCCGCGAAATCATCGACAATTCACCGGCCGAACGCGCTGCACGCCGAGGCTGAATCCTATTGATCTGACGGGCGTTGTGTAACCCACCCTGTACCTGACCGTTTTTCCACACAGGCTGCCAGAGGTTTACCCAAAGCCCGGTTGAAGGCGAAAAAATCTGATGGCAAGCTTACCGCAAACTTCGGTGGAAGACGCCTATGTCCACGAGGTCGCCAGTCTAAAGACGCAGTTCGACATTTTCCGCTTCATGAAGCGGGTGACGGAGGCCTATCGCAGCCGGGCTTTCATGGTTTTGAACCTGCCGCCGATTACCTCCTTCGATCTTCAGGGCAATACGATCATCACCAGCTGGCCCGCTGAACTGCTGTCCATCTACGATCAGGAGGGACTGATGGTGAACAGCCCGGTCCTGCGTCGGCTGCGTACGTCGACGCTGCCTTTCTTCCACGACACGTCGCGCTCCAACTGGCCGCGTGACGACGGCAAGACAGGTGTCGTTGCAACCCTTTTCGAACGCTTCAAGATGATGCGCTGCGCCTATTTTCCTACACATGAACCGTCAGGCGCGCGCGGTGCAGTCTCCTTCGCCGGTGATCGCGAGCCTTTCACCCCGGTAGAGATGCGCGAGCTCAGCTATATCGCGATCCATGTCTTCGACCGGCTGGCCGAGATCCGCAATCTCGATACGCGCATAACCGACACGCTGACCGACCGCGAGATTGATTGCCTCAACTGGACTGCCGCCGGCAAGACCAGTGCCGAGATTGCCGAAATCCTCGATCTCTCGGAGCATACGGTCAATCACTACCTGAACCGCGCCACCAAGAAGCTTGATACGGTCAACCGCACGCAGGCCGTCGCCAAGGCGCTACGCATCGGCCTCATCAAGTAGTCCCGATTAGTAGGCATTGCCGGCCTAAAATATCGTCAGTCGCTGCCGCCGTGCTCAATATCTGAGCGCCATTCCCTTTGCTGGTGGCCCTGGACTGACAATTATCATCCTTTTCATCGGATTCCGCAGTTGGCATGCTTCGTGCATCATTATCAACAGAGGTCCAGAGGGGACTTTGAAAACAGCGCCAGCTGAACGGCGCGACCGACACGCCGCCGTCTGATATCGCTGCCGCTTTTCTCCCGGCGTTCCGATATCGGCGGCGGTTGTTGCGTTTGGGCAACCGCCTTTTGCCCTGTTCCGAAACCGGACGATATCGTTCATTTTTTTCTGGCCTTTTTTTCCGCTTGCTCTACTTCGCCCCGAATTGCGCCGGTTCTCGGGGAGTCCGTTGCGGTCATCAGGGCGAGAGCCCAGCGGACTTGATGACCGCAACGGAGAGAGAACGCGCTGCCTTTCCTTTAACGCGAGATGTGCCTGCCGCCCGATTTTGTTTGGCGAAGCTGCTGGCCTCCACTATTTACTGAAGACGAAAAAGCAGTGAGGGCGGAATGACCGAGGTCACCAAGGAACAGGTTCTGGAAACGTTGAAGACCGTGCGCGGGCCGGATCTGGAGCACAACATCGTCGAACTCGGCATGGTTTCCGATGTCTTCATCTCCGATGGCAAGGTCTATTTCTCGATCACCGTGCCGGCGGAACGCGCCAAGGAACTGGAGCCGCTGCGGCTTGCTGCCGAGCGTGTGATCAAGGAAATGCCAGGTGTGAAAGGTGCGCTCGTGGCGCTGACGGCAGACAAGAAGGCCGCCGTAAATGCACCCGCAGCGCGCCCCGCGCCGCAGGCTGACCACAGCCATCACGGCCACTCCCATGCCCCGCAGCAGCCGCGCACCGCCAAGATCGGTGTTCCCGGCATTGGCGCCATTATCGCCGTCGCATCGGGCAAGGGCGGCGTCGGCAAGTCGACGACGGCGGTCAATCTGGCACTCGGCCTGCAGGCGAATGGTCTTCGCGTCGGCATTCTCGATGCCGATATCTACGGCCCCTCGATGCCTCGCCTCCTGAAGATTTCCGGCCGCCCGACCCAGATCGACGGCCGCATCATCAATCCCATGGAGAATTACGGCCTCAAGGTCATGTCCATGGGCTTCCTTGTCGATGAGGAAACCGCGATGATCTGGCGCGGACCGATGGTTCAGTCCGCCCTCCTGCAGATGCTGCGGGAAGTCGCCTGGGGTGAACTCGACGTTCTCGTCGTCGACATGCCGCCCGGCACCGGTGACGCTCAGCTCACCATGGCCCAGCAGGTGCCGCTCGCCGGCGCCGTGATCGTCTCCACGCCGCAGGATCTGGCGCTGATCGATGCCCGCAAAGGCCTCAACATGTTCCGCAAGGTCGAAGTGCCGGTTCTCGGCATCGTCGAGAACATGAGCTATTTCGTCGCGCCCGATACCGGTACGCGCTACGACATCTTCGGCCACGGCGGCGCCCGCAGGGAGGCCGAGCGCATCGGTGTACCCTTTCTCGGCGAAGTGCCGCTGACCATGAATATCCGCGAGACTTCGGATGCCGGAACGCCGCTTGTCGCCTCCGATCCGAATGGCGTCGTTGCCGGCATCTACCGTGCCATCGCTGCCAAGGTCTGGGAACAGCTCGGTGAAAAGCCGCAGCGTGAGGCACCCGCGATCGTCTTCGAATAGTGCGAATCACTTGGCCGCTCACCTCGAATTGTGGGGGAAATGAGATGAAAGGGCGCAGTTCACGTAAGATGTCTTGATTATTTTCCGGCTTTGCTTCATATGCGCGCCGGCGTCATGATGGCGCGTCTGCAAATGCTCTGTGATGGCCGCCTGTCGATGAAGGTTCCGGCCTCCCTGCATATTCGGAGTTGACTTGTCGATCGAAGGATTGGTGACTGCGATGCGGTGGAGCAACCCGGCCGATAAGGCCGGACATGACCGGAGTTGTATGAACTTTCTTTATCCGCTTCCGTTACGATCGATGGCAAGTGCGCCCTGGCGTCACCGCGCTCGCGTGGGCATGGAAGGACTTTCGATGAAAAGGGCTACGACGGCTGGGCGCTGCCGGCGCCGGAGATGCGGGCTGTGATCACCGCATACTGTTCCAACTGCAAGTCGGTCGAGATCCGTGATCTTGCCAATCCTCCGGAGTTTCCGGCGGATGTGGTATGGATCGACATGGTCGAGCCGACTCGCGAGGAGGAACTGCATGTCGAAACGATCCTTGGCATCGAAGTGCCGACCCGTGACGATCTCAGGGCGATTGAGCCGTCAGCCCGCCTCTATGTCGAAAATAACGCCGTATACATGACCGCTTCGCTGATATGGAAAGCGGAAACGGAAGCGCCGACCCTGACGGATGTCGCCTTCATTCTTGCCGGCGACAAGCTAGTGACCATCCGCTACGCTCATCCGAAGTCCTTCGCACTCTTCATCGCCGCCCTGCATCGCATACCGGAGCAGTGGCGCAGCGGCGCCGCCCTTCTTGCCAAGCTCCTGGAAACCATCGTCGATCGCACCGCCGAAGTTCTGGAAATGTCGGTGTCCCGCCTGGACATCCTGTCGGTGCACGTGTTCGGTGACCGCGCCAAGAAGGTGCGCAAGCCGTCGAACTATCTGGAAGAGAAGCTGAAGGACATTGCCGGTCATCACCGCATGATCAGCAAGCTGCGCGACAGTCTCGGCTCGCTCTCGCGCCTTCTCACCTTCTTCTATACGATCCCTGTCGTGCAGCACGATCAGGAAACCAAGGAACTTTGCCGGACGATTTCGCGCGACATCCAGTCCCTTTCGGAACATGCGTCCTTCGTCGCCGGCAACATCACATTTTTGCTCGACGCCTCGCTCGGCCTCATCAACATCGAGCAGAATGCCATCATCAAGATTTTTTCGATCGCTTCGGTCGTGTTCTTGCCGCCGACGCTGGTCGCCTCCATCTATGGCATGAATTTCGAGTTCATGCCGGAGTTGCACCTGGCCGCGGGTTATCCCTACTCGCTGGGCCTCATGGTGATCTCCGCCGTCATTCCCTTCTTCTTTTTCCGCTGGAAAGGCTGGCTCTGAGGAGCCTGTAATTACTTCATGTCTGAAGAAAGCCATTCTCAAGAACGCAACCTTACGCCGCGCAAGCTCTTTTATCTTGCGCTAGGCTCCGTAGGTGTCGTTTACGGGGATATCGGCACGAGCCCGCTTTATGCGTTCCGCGAAGCGCTGAAGCCGGTCGCCCATGATGGTCTCACCCGTTTCGAGGTCATCAGCCTCATTTCCCTGATGATCTGGGCGCTGACGATCATCGTCACCATCAAATACGTGCTCTTTCTGCTGCGCGCCGACAACGACGGCGAAGGTGGCACGCTGTCGCTGCTTGCCCTCCTGATGAAGACCGCCAATGGCCACACAGCGCTTTTGATGCTGCTCGGCCTGATGGGCGCGGCACTCTTCCTCGGCGACGCGATGATCACCCCGGCGCTCTCGGTTCTGTCAGCGGTCGAAGGTATCAAGCTCGTCACGCCGCAGCTGTCGGAATATATCGTGCCCATATCGGTGGCAATTCTGGCACTGCTCTTCGTCGTGCAGTCGCATGGCACGGGGGCGGTCGCACGATTCTTCGGCCCCATCACGGCGCTTTGGTTCCTCGTCATGGCCGCCGCCGGCATCGCTCATATTTCCGATGACTACGGCATCCTCGCCGCCTTCAACCCCTATTATGCCATCAGCTTCCTGCTGCACGAGGGTTTCTATGGCGTCGTCGTTCTCGGCGCTGTCTTCCTGACGGTGACAGGCGCGGAAGCCCTCTACGCAGACCTCGGCCATTTCGGCCGCCGCCCGATCCAGTGGGCATGGTTCGCGCTGGTCTTCCCGTCGCTCACGCTGAACTATCTGGGGCAGGGCGCGCTCGTTCTCGGCAATCCGGCAACGATGTCCGACCCCTTCTATCTCATGTATCCGCAGTGGGCGCTGTTGCCGGTCGTTATCCTCGCGACCTGCGCCACGATCATCGCCAGCCAGGCCGTCATTACGGGCGCCTTCTCGCTCGTACGCCAGGGAATCAACCTCGGCTTCCTGCCGCGCATGGAAATTCTCTTCACGTCAGAGACCAATACCGGGCAGATCTTTGTGCCTTCGGTCAACGCGGTGCTGTTCTTCGGCGTCATCTTCCTCGTGCTCGGCTTCAAGACCTCGGATTCGCTGGCGACCGCCTACGGCATCTCGGTCACCGGCGCGATGGTCGTCACCTCGATCATGGCCTTCGAATTCGTCCGCGTCCGTTGGAACTGGTCGCTTCCGGTTGCCATCATTGCGCTGCTGCCGCTGGTCCTTCTCGAACTGATCTTCTTGGGCGCCAACCTCCTGAAGATCCATGACGGCGGCTATATCCCGATCCTGATTGCGACGGCCTTCACCGTCATCATGTGGACCTGGCGTCGCGGCACGGCGATCCTGACGGAAAAGACCCGTCATACGGATATTCCGCTTGCCTCGTTCGTGAGCTCAATCGAGCGCAAGAGCGAGCATTCGCCGGCCCATGTTCCGGGTACCGCGATCTTCCTGACCAGCGATCCGGATTCGGCACCCGCCGCACTGTTGCACAATCTCAAGCACAATCACGTGCTCCATGATCGCAACGTCATTCTGACAATCCGCACGGTCAACAAGCCGCGCGTCTCGCCGCAGGAACGCTACAAGGTTGAGCAGATCTCCGAACGCTTCTCGCGCGTGGAACTGCTCTTCGGCTTCATGGAATCGCAGAACGTCTCGCAGGCGCTGGCGGCGCTGCGCAAGACCGGCCTGAAGTTCGACATCATGACGACCTCCTTTTATCTCGGCCGCCGCAAGCTGGTGCCTGATGCCAAGTCCGGCATGCCCTACTGGCAGGACCGCCTCTACATCGCGCTCGCCAATGCGGCCGCCAACCCCTCCGACTACTTCCGCCTGCCGGCCAACCGCGTGGTGGAATTGGGTTCGCACGTCATCATTTGACGGGAAGCAAGGAGAGGGCGCCATCTCGTCCTCTCCCATTTCTGTGACCGGCCGGGAATGAACGGGGCGAGAGGCTCCATCTCACGAAAATGTCAGCCGCATTGGAATATGCAGAAATCCTCATGGGCATATTCCGGGACAGGTCGTTAACCAGCTATCAAGGTTAATGCGAGATTTTCTTGGGACTGTTCCCGCGTCCCATGCCCGGAGTCCGCGTTGCGTCGAAATGGCCGCTTCCGCAGCAAGCTGCGTCTCTTGCCCCAGAATTGGGTCTCTCCCGCGATCTTCGGCGTGGCCGGATGGCTGATCTTCCCGAGCGTCGCCTCCCATGCCGATCTTGCCACCATGCTCGCCGGTCTCGACAATGATCGCGAAAGCTGGCGCATGGTTCTGACCAATTCGCCCGCAGGCTCCATCCACCAGGTAGAACTCGCCTTTGCCGATCCCGCTGCTACCGGCTCGATCGCCGCCGGTGGGGGCATGGTGCTGCCCGACGGCCGCAAGGTTGCTTTCGTCTCTGGTGAGAAGGGCAATGACGGCATCCCGGACGAGGATCGCGTCAATCGCAATGCGAAGAAGGGCCGCGTCGTTGCCGTCGAAAGGGTGCAGCCGCCGAAGGATTTCTCCGCAGGCTCCATCCTTGAGCGCACCAGGCTCCTCTTCCGCCCGGTCTTCGATCTCAAGGACAAGTCTGCCTTCGTGAAGCCGACGATCAAGGGCAAGGAGATCGAGATCGCCACGGCCTTCTACAAGACGCAGCCGGTGCCACAGCAAAACAACGCCGTACCGGCAATGCTGGCAAGCCTCGTGACCAGCAATAAGGCGGATGTGCTGGCGACGGCCTATGCACCTGCAGCACCGGATTATTCGCGCCAGTCGCCTTTCGATTCGATCCTGACCGACAGGGATGAAGGCCGTTTCGTGCCGCAGATCGGCCCGAAGGACCATGCTTGGGCGGCCAGTATCCTGCCGCCAAGTGTCTTTTCCGCCGGCGAGCAGCAGTGCCTGGCTTCAGGTATCTATTTTGAGGCGCGCGGCGAATCCGTGAAGGGGCAGGCGGCCGTCGCGCAAGTCATCCTCAACCGCGTCCGCAATCCAGCCTATCCCAAGACCATTTGCGGCGTCGTCTACCAGAACGAAGACTGGCGCAATCGCTGCCAGTTTTCCTTCGCCTGCGACAACATCAGAGACCGTGTGAATTCGCAATATCATTGGCGCGTCGCCCGCGATGTTGCCATGGCCGTGACCGCCGGCAAGATCTGGCTGCCGCAAGTGGGGTCGGCCACGCATTACCATGCCGTCTACGTCCGGCCGAATTGGGCCAGGACCATGGAAAAGGTCGGCCGTATCGGCATGCATGTCTTCTACCGCACTTATGGTGGTGGCTGGAGCTGAGGCAAAAGGGCGGCCGATTGCCGATTTTTCGCTGCCCGGCGCCGTTCGACGACGGATTCTTTCGATGAAATCGGGTGCGAGTGGCTAAATTCCGCTTAAATCTTTGATTTTTTGCGGTTATTTTATGGCTGGACACAAGCTCTCTACGCCTTGACTATGCTAATCCCTAAAACTATGTTGCGCGCGACTTCAGAACGGGCCGGAGGGTTCTTTAACCTTTGCGTCCGTGGTTCGGAAAACCGGGGTAGCGGGATTGCGGGCGACGGGAGCGGAGGAGAGCACGATGGCGGATGACCGCGAAGAAAGTCTTGAGCAGCGCCGTCGGCAGCTGGAAGCGGAACTAGCCTCCAGACATGTCGATGACAGGAAGGAAGAGGCGCGAGAGGCCAGTGCCGAGCAGAGCCGTAAAGGTTATGCCCAGGCGATGAAGCTCTCGAGCGAATTCATTTCCGCCATCGTCGTCGGTGCTGTACTCGGCTGGCTCTTCGACCATTTTGTTGGCACGACGCCTTGGGGGTTGATTGTTCTTCTGCTTCTTGGATTCTGTGCCGGCGTTTTGAATGTTTTGCGCGCTGCGGGGAAGGTCGCCCAACCCCTGGATCGCCAAAACGCTGATAAATAGGGCCGTCTGGCCCAGTGCAATTTCCGCCTTTTGGGCGGGCCAAAGAGAGAGAGCAACCGGTGTCAAACGATCCGACCCATCAGTTCCAGATCTTCAAGATTGTGCCGATCGAGATCGGCGGGATTGATTTCTCGTTCACCAACGCATCTCTCTTCATGGTGGCTTCGGCTGCCGTCGCTGCTGGCTTCCTTTATTTCTCGACCACGAATCGCGCCATTGTTCCGGGCCGTTCGCAGTCACTCGCCGAAATGTCCTACGAGTTCATTGCCGGCATGCTGAAGGAAGGTGCGGGCACCAAGGGAATGCAGTTCTTCCCGCTGGTCTTCTCGCTCTTCATGTTCGTGCTGACGGCAAACCTGCTCGGCATGTTCCCGTATTTCTTCACGATTACCAGCCAGATCATCGTCACCTTCGCGCTGGCGATCCTCGTCATCGGCACGGTTCTGGTCTACGGCTTCTATAAGCACGGCTTCCACTTCTTTAATGTCTTCGTGCCCTCGGGCGTGCCGGGCATTCTGTTGCCGCTGGTTGTCTCGATCGAGATCATTTCCTTCCTGTCTCGTCCGATTTCATTGTCGGTTCGTCTTTTCGCAAACATGCTCGCTGGTCACATCACGCTGAAGGTGTTCGCAGGCTTCGTCGCCTCGCTTGGAGCCCTCGGTGCTGTCGGTGTCGGCGGAGCCGTTCTTCCTCTCATCATGACCGTCGCCCTGACCGGTCTCGAGTTCCTCGTTGCCTTCCTCCAGGCTTACGTCTTTGCGGTGCTGACTTGCATGTACCTCAATGACGCGATCCATCCGGGCGGGCACTAAGGATAACGACATCGACGTCAAAGGGCGTCAGTCATTCGCCGCAACAACCATTTCAAAGGAGTTCAACATGGAAGCGGAAGCAGCAAAGTTCATCGGTGCAGGTCTGGCTTGCTTTGGTATGGCCGGTACGGCTCTCGGCCTCGGCAATATCTTCGGCAGCTACCTCTCCGGCGCTCTGCGCAATCCGTCTGCTGCTGACAGCCAGTTCGGCCGTCTGGTATTCGGCTTCGCCGTTACGGAAGCTCTGGGCATCTTCTCGCTGCTCGTCGCTCTTCTCCTCCTCTTCGCCGTTTAATATCGGTGGATTGATGGATCACGGCCTGCGAACAGCGAGCCGTGATCCTTTGCATTTGCAGTACACCTGGAGGTGAGCATGTACTTTGTGACCCCGGCCTACGCTGAAGAGGCACCGGCGGGAACCGCGACGGATGCGCATGCCGCTCCGGCTGCCGGCGAGGTCCATACCGAGACCGGCGTTGCCGAAGGCGGCCACGCGCGTGGGCCTTTCCCGCCTTTCGATTCGTCGACCTACGCATCCCAGCTTCTCTGGCTGGTGATTACGTTCGTCATTTTCTACCTGCTCATGCAAAAGGTCATCGCACCGCGCATCGGCGCGATCCTCGAGCAGCGTCACAACCGCATCTCGCAGGATGTCGAAGAAGCTGGCCGCCTGAAGGCTGAGGCCGATGCCGCCGTCACAACTTACGAAGGCGAACTCGCCGCTGCCCGTGCCAAGGCAAACTCGATCGGCACTGCCGCTCGCGATGCTGCCAAGGTAAAGGCCGAGGGTGATCGTCGCGCAGTCGAGGCTAGCCTCAACGAAAAGCTGAAGGCTGCCGAGGCCCGTATCGCCGATGTGAAGGCAAAGGCTTTTGCCGATGTGGGTGCCATCGCCGAGGAAACCGCAGCAGCTGTTGTCGAACAGCTCATCGGCGGCTCCACTGCCCAGTCTGATGTCGCCGCTGCCGTTGCAGCCGCCAAAAAGGAGGCTTGATCGATGGAATTTGCTTTTGATGCAACTTTCTTCGCCTTCGTTGGCCTCGTTCTCTTCTTGGCGCTGATCGTCTACCTGAAGGTTCCGGGCATGATGGCGAAGTCGCTTGACGACCGCGCCGACCAGATCCGCAACGAGCTGGCGGAAGCCAAGCGCCTGCGCGAGGAAGCCCAGCACCTGCTCGCGGAATATCAGCGCAAGCGCAAGGAAGCTGAAGCTGAAGCAGCGCACATCGTGGCCGCTGCCGAGCGCGAAGCTGAAATGCTGACCGCCGAGGCGAAGAAGAAGACGGAAGAATTCGTCTCTAACCGCACGGCTCTTTCCGAGCAGAAGATTAAGCAGGCCGAAGCCGACGCGATAAAGGCTGTTCGCTCTGCTGCCGTCGATCTCGCCATCGCAGCCGCCGAAGCCGTCATCGGCAAGCAGGCGGATGCCAAGGTCCAGTCCGAACTTTTCGGCCAGGCCGTCGGCGAAGTGAAGACCCGCCTGAACTGAGCTGCTGCTCTTTAGGATTAGAAAAGCCCTGCCTCAGCGGGGCTTTTCCGTTTTCGGCGGATGCTGTTGTGCTTAGTGTGATGTCTGAAACTGTGATGGGCTGCGCCGAAAACAACGGATCACCCTTTTCGGAAGCTCCTGCAGAAACCCTCGATGCCGGTACAGCAATCGAGTGTCTCTGACACTTCCCCATCCCCAGGGCTTGCAGGGAAACGGAGCGGATCCCGCGCTGGAGCTTACTCCTCCAGCATCTCCCCATTCAGCTCTTCCACGACGCCGTCCTTGCGGAGTGGCCGGAAGCTCATCCGGTGCAGCGAGCACGGCCCGTGCTTCTCGATGCCGGAGCGATGCTGTGCTGTACCATATCCGACATGAGCGGCAAAACCATATTCGGGAAACACCAGATGCGCGCGCGCCATCATTCGGTCGCGCGTCACCTTCGCCACTATGGAGGCGGCGGCGATAGAAACGGATCGCGCGTCACCCTTCACCACGGCCTGCCCGGGGCAGTCGAGGCCAACAGGCACGTCCAGTCCGTCCGTCAGCACATAGCTTGCTGGTACGGCAAGGCCGCAGATCGCGCGGCGCATGGCGTCAAGGCTTGCTTTGCGGATATCGGTTTCATCGATGCGTGTGGAACTGGATGAGGCGATGGAGACTGTTGCGGTCGCAAGAATTTGGACGAACAGTTCCTCGCGTTTCTGCGCCGAAAGCTGCTTGGAATCGTTAAGGCCCTCTGGAATACGCTTGGGATCGAGGATCACGGCTGCAGCCACGACGGGGCCTGCAAGCGGCCCGCGCCCAGCCTCGTCGGCGCCCGCGACAGGCCAGTGGCCAGCCTTGCGGGCTTTCAGCTCCAGCCGGAAATCCGGCATGAGGGGGGCCTCTTCAAAGAGCAGAGGAGAATCGGGTGACGTGCGACGTTTCATGCGGTTGAAACTCGCACGCCAACCCGATTTCCTGCAAGCCCCCGGATCAGGGCGGCGACGGCCGGGGGGCGGTCCGGCGGATGGTGCGGTCAGGGCCATCCGCAGGAATTGCGCAAGACAGAAGACGCAGGGCAGGTCTTCTTCACGCCTCACGCAAGCTCGTTAACAAAAGCAATTCCAGCAAAAGTGCGCAGCGGCTTTGCGTCCGGAATTGCGTAAAACAACCAGTCAGAGCAACGAAAGCTGCACGCCGCTGCCATTTGGCGGTACGAAGAGATCGTCGCGCAGGGCAAGGCTTCGCCTAGTTAGCCCTAACCGCTTTGCTGCCATCTCGAAGCGGCGGGCGATCTGCCAGGCGTAAGGCCCGGCGCCCTTCATGCGCTTGCCGAACTCGGCATCATAATCCTTACCGCCGCGCATTGAGCGCACCAGCGACATGACGTGGCGATAACGGTCAGGATAGTTCTGCAGCAGCCAGTCGCGGAACAGCGGGCTCACCTCCAGCGGCAGCCGCAGCAGCACATAACTTGCCTCTTCTGCGCCTGCCGCCTTTGCGGCATCCAGAATGCGCTCCAGCTCGTGATCGTTGAGCGCCGGGATGATCGGCGCCGCCATCACTGACGTGCGCACACCGGCCTCGGAAAGCCCGCGGACCGCCTCCAGCCTGCGCGTCGGCGTCGAGGCGCGTGGTTCCATCAGGCGCGCAAGCTTGCGGTCAAGCGTCGTGACCGAAATGCCGACGCGGACGAGGTTCTTCGCCGCCATCTCCGTGAGGATATCGAGATCGCGCAGGATCATCGCCGACTTGGTGACGATCGCAACGGGGTGGTTCGCCTTGTTCAGCACTTCGAGGATCTGCCGCATGATGCGCCACTCCTTCTCGATCGGCTGGTAGGGATCGGTGTTGGTGCCGATCGCGATGACGCGGACCTTGTAGCCAGGCTTGGCGAGCTCGCGCTCCAGAAGCTTCGGCGCGTCCGGCTTGGCAAACAGCTTGCTTTCGAAATCCAGTCCCGCCGAGAGGCCCATATCGGCATGCGTCGGCCGGGCGAAACAATAGATGCAGCCATGCTCGCAGCCGCGATAGGGATTGATCGACCGATCGAAGGAAAGGTCGGGGGACTCGTTGCGGGTGATCGCCGTGCGCGGCTTCTCGATCTGCACATCCGTCTTGAAGGGCGGCAGTTCCTCGAGCGTCTGCCAGCCATCATCGAAGGTCTCGCGCTGTGTTGGCTCGAAGCGGCCGCTGGGATTAAGCCCCGCGCCGCGGCCACGCCGCCGGTCAACCTCGATGCGCAGCCCCGAGGCCGCGATCATCGCGTCGGCAATATCTGCCGTATTGGCAGGCGCAAATGCGGCCTGCCCTGCAAGGGACTGTGGTCTCATCGGATTCTCCAGCGGCGGAAACGCTCGATCCCGCTCGTTTTGATGATTATATTCCTATCCGCAAAAAGAGAACAATGCAAGAACAAAATGGGGAAAGTGGTGCTGGCAAAATTTTGTGCGGCGCTCTATAAACAGGCAATGTTGACTGTCGTTCTTGAATGCCAGGATCAGGAACCTGAGCTGGCCCAGACTCTATCGGTATTGGTGGCGGGCGCTGTGGAAGGCCTCGTCAGCGACGTGGTCGTGCTCGATCACGGCTCCCGCGACGGCACCTCGCGGGTGGCGGATGCCGCCGGCTGCCGTTTCCATTCGCAGTGGGATATCAAGGACATCATCCGTTCCGCTCGCGGCGAATGGCTGCTTTTCGTCGAACCGGGCGCAAGACCGCAGGCGGGCTGGATCGACGAAGTCGCGGAATACGTAGCCTTGAATAAGGTGCCTGCGCGTTTCACCGCCTCGCGCGGCTATCGGCGCCCCTTTTTCCAGCGCGTCGGCCGTGCCAGGCCGCCGCTGGAACTCGGCCTGCTCATGCCGAAGAAACTCGCCATTTCAGCTGCAAAGAGCGGCATGCGCCTTACCGAATTCGTCAAGGCACAGAAGCCGCGCCAACTCTCCAGCGAATTGATTCCCTCCTGGGTCGCCCGCGCCGCGCGATAGCTGCACTCCTCGACATTGCGAAAAGATGGCGCCCAATAGGATTTCGCGCTATAATTCGGCTATGGCGCCGCCGAAGCGCCTCGCTTCGTAACGGATGGCCATGGAATGCCGGTGAACGGCAGAACAGGTCAGCGAAAATCTCCTCTTCTGCCGGGTTTCCGGCGAAAGGAGGTGCGTCATGCTACGCAATATGGTCCACGGCCTGCTGGCCGTCATATTGACGACATTGGTGATCGCGCATCCGCATCCGGCAGCATCGCAGATGATGCGCAGTTGCGCAGGCCGATCCGAGATCGTCAATTTCCTGGACAGCAACTTTGGCGAAAAGCTCACTGCAGTCGGACTGATTAACCAGAACGCCATTCTCGAAGTCTATGCCGCCGAAAGCGGCACATGGACGCTCGTCGTCACGGACGTTCACGGGATAAGCTGCGTGCTGCTGTCCGGTGATAGCTGGGAAACGATGCCCGCCCTGCCGGGCCTCGCGACATAGCGATGCTGCTGTTGTAACCAGTCTATTTCGTCGCGCCGCGCTTGAGGTGTTCGTCCAGCCGCGGCATGATCTCCACGAAATTGCAGGGCATATGGCGATAGTCGAGCTGCGCCTTCAAGATGCCGTCCCAGGCATCCTTGCAGGCGCCGGGCGAGCCCGGCAGCACGAAGATGAAGGTGGCGTTGGCAACACCTGCCGTAGCGCGCGACTGGATCGTCGAGGTGCCGATCTTGTCGTAGGAAATGCGGTGGAACACGGCCGAAAACCCGTCCATCCTCTTTTCGAAGAGCGGTTCCAGTGCGTCGGGCGTCACGTCGCGGCCGGTGAAGCCGGTCCCGCCCGTGGTGATGACGACGTCGATCTCCTTGGCTTCTGTCCAGGCGCGCACGCGCGCGGTGATCCTCTCGCGGTCGTCAGGCACGATGTCGCGGTCGACCAGATGATGGCCGGCTTCCACAATCCGTGCCACCAGCGTATCGCCGGATTTGTCATCCGCCAGCGTGCGTGTATCCGAAACGGTCAGAACCGCAATGCCGAGGGGGATAAAAGCTCGTTTTTCGTCCAGGCCTGCCATCATGCACCTCCTGCGAAAGTCTCCGTCGACTGGAAATACCAGTCCGGGCGGGCCGCGTGAAGACGCTCAGCGGCGCGCAGCGCAGCAACGGGTGTCTCGAAGATGCCGAAGCAGGTCGCGCCAGAGCCGGACATGCGCGTGAAAAGCGCGCCTTCTGCCGCGAGCATGCCTGAAATCTCGGCGATTTCGGGAACCAGTTCCCGCGCCGGCATCTCAAGATCATTGCGTGTCGCCCGTATGGCTTCCATCCAGTGCGGAGTCTTCTTCAGGACCAATGAAGGATTATTCTTGGTGACAAGCCGCTGGAAGATCTCGGGCGTGGAAACGCCTTTCAGCGGATTGGCGAGCACCATGGCGAAGGAGGGCAGGGCATCGGCCGTCTCTATCTTTTCGCCGATACCGCGTGCGATCAGCGGCGTGCTTTTCAGGCACATCGGCACGTCGGCCCCAAGCTTCAGTGCGAGGGCGGCAACGGTCTCAGTGGGAAGCGTCACGTCCCATAGACGCATCAGCCCGCGCAGCGTCGCTGCCGCATCGGCAGAGCCGCCGCCGATTCCGGAAGCGACCGGCAGATTCTTTTCCAGATGGATGCGCACGGGCGGAGCGCCGCCTGCCGCTTCCCGCAGCAGGTCACGCGCCTTCAGCACCAGATTGGTGCCGGGGTCATCGGCAAGCACATCGGCGAATTGGCCGGAAAGCGTGAAATCATCCGCATCGGCAGGCGCAAAGCCCAGCCGGTCGCAGTGGCGAGCAAATGTCACCAGCATTTCAAGAAGGTGGTAACCGTCAGGCCTCTGGCCCGTCACATGCAGGGCCAGATTGATTTTTGCGCACGCATCTTCGGTGACCGCGAAATCGCCGAGCCCGTCAGGCATGCGGCCTCAGGATTTCTTGTCGACCGGCGGCGGCGGCGTCACCGGCTGCGGGTCCGGCTGCTTCTTGTCGACGGTCTTGGAGTCGTCGTCCTGCGCAGGCAGGCCGTTGGCGACTTTTTCCTTTATCTTCGGGATCTGGGTTTCCTCGGGTTCGGAGGCGAGCGCCCGGTTCCACTGATAGACGGCTTCCAGCTTGCGGCCGACCCGCCAGTAGGCATCGCCGAGATGGTCGTTGATCGTCGCGTCGCCGGCCTTGATCTGCGCCGCGCGTTCCAGCTCATCGACAGCATCGTTGTAACGGTTGAGGCGGAAATAGGCCCAGCCGAGCGAGTCGATGATATAACCGTCGTCAGGACGCAGCTCGACGGCCTTCTTGATCATCCCAAGGCCTTCGTCGAGGTTGCGGTTCATGTCGATCCAGGAATAACCGAGATAATTCAGAACCTGCGGCTGGTCCGGATTGAGGTCGAGCGCCTTGCGGAAGTTAGGCTCCGCCTGGTCCCACTTCTTCAGCCGCTCATAGGCGATGCCGCGCTGGAAGAAGACGCTCCAGTCCGAGCGGCCCGGCAGCGGCCCGATCACTTCGACAGCCTTGTCGTAATTATCGGCCATCGCCTGATAATCCTTGGCGTCGGAAAGCACGCTGCCATAGGCGAGGTAGCTTCTGATATCGGTCGGGTCGGAAGCGATCAGCGACTGCAGGTGCTTGCGGGCTTCGTCCACCTTGCCGCCCTGCGCGAGCGCGAGGCCCAACTGCAGTTCGGAGATGCGACGCATCGGCGAATTCGCCGGCACCTTCTGGTAAAGCGCGATGGCGCGATCCATCTGGTTCTGCTTTTCCGCAATGCCGCCAAGCAGCACCAGCGTGTCGGCACTATTCGGATCGAGTGCATTGGCCGTTTGCAGATAGAGCGAGACAATGTCCTCGGCGCCATCGCGGTTCAGCGCGCCGCCGACCGAGAAGAGCACGCCAGCCGCACCCTCTTCGGCGCTCTTGACCTGCTGTTCCTGCTTCTCGCCCTTTTCGATGCTGTCGCGCAGCGCGTTCAGCGGCGTGTAGTTCGGCAGCAGATTGTCGCCGACGGAAACGGCGTCGAGCGCCTTCTGCTTGTTGCCCTGCGAGGCTTCGAGGCGGGCGAGCGCCATGATGGCGCGCATGAAGGTATCAGGTGCAGTTGCGCCGCCTTCCTTGTCCAGCACGGCATCGTTGAGATGCTGGCGGGCAGATTTGACGTCGCCGTTGACGATCGCGATCGCACCGGCATTGTAGTTCTGGAAGATGCGGACCCAATCCGGTCCCTTCATCTTCTCGACCATGGTTAGCCCCTCCTTGCCGCGGCCGGCGCCGACACGTGCCCAGGCCAGCAGAAGGTCGTTCATCATGCGGTCGAGATCGTTCGGCCCGTCATATTTCAGGATCGATTCAGCCGTCTTGAACTCGCCGCGGCGCATCGCGTCCATGCCGCGCACGATCGTGGTGATACGCTCGACGGTCGGGTCGCCCTTGAGGTCGTTGGCATATTTCACGCCGTCCTTGATGTCGCCGTTGAGCAGCAGCGAGATCATCAGGCGTTGGCGGATTTCCGGATTGCCCGGCTCGATCTGCAAGGCTTTCTTGTAGAGCTCGATCGCCGTCGGATAATCGTGATCCACATCGGCCGTGCGGGCAGCGAGAAACGCGCCCGAGAAGGTGGATACGCTGTCCGGATCGAAAGTCACGGTCTTGTTGGCATCATCCGCCTTGGCCGCGTCTTCGGCGTTCACACCGCCGATCCCGCCGAGCGAAAGCACCGCCGCCAGGGCTGCGCTCGAAAGGAGACGGGTGACAAATCTCTGCCGCATTAGAAAACCTTTCTTCAGGGACGGCCGACTCAATGCGCCGGCCGCAAAATCAGTTGCAAACACTGATTCACAACAGGATGGCTTTTTTGAAGCGGCCCTGCAAGAAATTCAGCCCACGTTCAAGGACGCTTGATTAAAGCGCCGCCGCGCAAAAGCGTGCGGCGGCTTTGCGGCAACGACATGCGTCACACGAAGGCAAGCTTCAGTTCACGCGCTCGATGCAGAAATCGATGACTTCTATCAGGGCCGATTTCCAGGGGCTGTCCGGCAGAGGCGCCAGCGCATCCCGGGCGATCGTGCCGTAGTGGACGGCCCGCTGGATCGTGTCGTTCAGCGTGCCGTATTTGGTGATCAGGCCGAGCGCCTTTTCCAGATTGGCATCGCTGCTGTTACCGCCTTCGATCGCATCGCGCCAGAAAGCGCGCTCGTCCTGCGTACCACGGCGATAGGCCAGGATGACCGGAAGGGTGATCTTGCCTTCGCGGAAGTCGTCGCCGACATTCTTGCCGAGATCGGCAGCCTTGCCGCCGTAATCGAGCGCGTCGTCGACGAGCTGGAAAGCGAGGCCGAGATTCATGCCGTAGGATTTCAGCGCGTTGCGGTTGGATTTGCTGGTCTCGGCAACGATGGGTCCGACTTCTGCAGCAGCGGCAAAGAGAGCGGCCGTCTTGGCGCGGATGACAGAGAGGTAATCGTCCTCGGTCGTTTCCATGTTCTTGGCGACGGAAAGCTGCAGCACCTCGCCCTCGGCGATGACGCAAGCGGCAGAGGAAAGCACGTCGAGCGCCTCCAGCGAGCCGACTTCGACCATCATGCGGAAGGCCTGGCCGAGCAGGAAGTCGCCGACGAGAACGCTCGCCTGGTTGCCCCAGATCGTCCGCGCGGTCGACTTGCCGCGGCGCAGGTCGCTTTCATCCACCACGTCGTCATGCAACAGCGTTGCCGTATGCATGAACTCGACTGATGTGGCGAGCTTGATGTGGTTTTCGCCCCTGTAGTTAAAGAGCGAGGCCGCAGCGAGCGTCAGCATCGGCCGCAGGCGCTTGCCGCCGGAGGAGATGAGATGGTTCGCCACCTCCGGGATCATCTGGACATCGGAGCCGGCCTTGGAAAGGATAAGCTGGTTCACCCGCTCCATGTCAGCCTTGGTGAGGTCCACCAGCGGCTTGATGGAAGCCAGTTTGTTTTTGTTTTCTTCAAGCGGTATTACCACGCCCAACGACCCGGACTCCTGTTCATTCGTTGCCTTTGACAATAGAAAGGGGCGATGGAGGCGGCAAGGGGTGAATTGTCGCTGCCAGCAAATTCGGAAGGGAAAATGACGGCAAATGCATGAGCTTATCCGCGCAAACGACCCCGTTCTGCTCTCTTTTGCCGAGAGCCTCATGAAGGATGCGGGAATTTCGTGCTTCATCGCCGACCAGGGGATGAGCGTGCTGGAGGGCTCGCTCGGCATGCTGCCGCGCCGCCTGTTGGTCGATGAGGCGATGGCCGTTCAAGCCCGTCGCATCCTTATCGATGCGGGTCTCGGCGGCGAATTGCGCGAGCGGAAGTGAAAAGATGACGCAGGCGGTGACGGACACCATAGACGCCTTTCATCGCGGCCTCTTCCATATCGTCCAGCCTAAGGGCAGGGGGCATCGTGCCGGCATGGATGCCATGCTGCTGGCGGCCCTTGTTGCCGATGATCGCCCCATAAGAGTGGCCGATCTCGGGGCCGGAGCGGGTGCAGCCGGCCTTGCTGTCGCCTCCCGTCTTTCGAGGGCCGAGGTCGTGCTCTTCGAGCGCTCGGCGGAAATGGCCAACTACGCCCGCCGCAGCATCGAACTGCCTGATAATTCCCATATGGCCGGCCGCGTCTCGGTCGTTGAGGCCGATGTCACGCTGACCGCCAAGGCACGCAATGACGCAGGCTTGATTGATGAAAGCTTCGATCACGTTATTATGAACCCGCCTTTCAATGACGCCGGCGACCGCAGGACGCCGGATGCGCTGAAGGCGGAGGCGCATGCCATGACCGATGGCCTTTTCGAGAGCTGGATCCGTACGGCCGGCGCCATCATGATACCGGGCGGACAGTTGTCGCTGATCGCGAGGCCGCAATCGATCGCCGAGATCATTGATGGTTGCAGCAGGCGCTTCGGCGGCATCGAGATCACCCCCATTCATCCGCGTGAGGGGGAAAACGCCGTCCGCATCCTCGTGACGGCGATCAAGGGTTCGCGCGCGCGGCTATCGCTGCGTGCGCCCCTCATCATGCACGAAGAGGGGAGCCATAAGTTCTCCCCTCTCGTCGATGATTTCAACAATGGCCGTGCGGCTTATGGCAGGCTCTGAAGCAATTCCAGGAAAGCTTGCAGCGGTTTTCCGATTGGAATTGCGAGAAAAATCAATTCCGGAATTGCCTGAGAACAAATTCTAGCCTCCGGTCATGAAGTCGAAGAGCAGCTTGACGTTCAGGCCGGCGATCACGATAGCGACCACATAGGCGATGGCGCTCAGCCACTTCGGTGCCACCAGCTCGCCCATCTTCGCCTTGCTGGCCGTGAACATCACGAGCGGGAAGACGGCAAAGGAAAGCTGCAGGCTGAGCACCACCTGGGTCAAGATCAGCAGCTCCGCCGTGCCCTGATCGCCGTACCAGATCGTCACGAAAGCCGCGGGAACGATGGCGATGGCGCGGGTGATCAGGCGGCGTACCCAGGGCTTCAGCTTGATTTTCAGGAAGCCTTCCATGACGATCTGCCCGGCAAGCGTGGCGGTGACCGTCGAATTCAGGCCGCAGCAGAGCAGCGCAATGCCGAAGAGCGTAGGCGCAATGGCAAGGCCGAGCAGCGGCGACAGCAGCGAATGCGCCTCACCAAGTTCCACCACATCGGTCTTGCCGTTGGCATTGAAGGCAGCCGCGGCAAGGATCAGGATCGAGGCGTTGATCAGGAGCGCGAAGCAGAGCGCCACGGTGGAGTCGAGGGTCGCAAAGGTCAGCGCCTCCTTTTTCTCCGGCACGGTATGGCCGTAGGAGCGCGTCTGCACGATGCCGGAATGAAGGTAGAGATTGTGCGGCATCACGGTCGCGCCGAGAATACCGAGCGCCAGGTAGAGCATTTCGGGGTTGGTGACGACCTCAGGCGTAGGCAGGAAGCCCCTGATGACGGCGCCCCATTGCGGGTCGGCAAGGAAGATCTGGATCGAAAAGCAGATCGCAATGACGCCGAGCAGCGTGATGATGAAAGCCTCCATCCAGCGGAAGCCGAGCCTCTGCAGCAGAAGGATGACGAAGACGTCGAGCGCGGTGATCAGCACGCCGATTTCGAGAGGAATTCCGAAAAGCAGATTGAGGCCAATCGCCGTGCCGATCACCTCGGCAATATCGGTGGCGATGATGGCGATTTCCGCAAAGGCCCAGAGCGGCACTGCGACATAGCTCGGATAGGCATCGCGACAGGCCTGCGCCAGGTCGCGGCCGGAGCCGATCGCAAGACGCGCGCAAAGCGATTGCAGCACGATTGCCATGATGTTCGAAAGCAGTGCGACGGTCAGCAGCGCATAGCCGAACTTCGATCCGCCGGCGAGCGAGGTCGCCCAGTTGCCAGGGTCCATGTAGCCGACCGCCACCATGTAGCCGGGGCCGAGGAAGGCTGCCGCCCGCCGCCACGTGGAGCTGTGCCGCCCCGTACCAACTGTACGGTAGACGTCGGAGAGCGAAGCTTCGCCGCGCTCGGTCCGCCAGCCGCCCTTTGCATTCGGATTTATGATGTCCATGCCACTTTCACCTGATTACCCATGCCGGCACTATGCCTGATTAGAATGATAATGCAAGTCATTCGCAACAAGAAAATGGAGGGCTATGTTTTGGGAACGTAGCCATTGCGTTTGTCGTTGCAGCGCATACATGCAATGCCCTTGTAATGTGCACATGCATGCTGGCGCCGCCGATCATGTTGAGGAAGAGAAATGGCTGGATTTTTGAGAAAGCTGATGCCGAAGCGGTTTCGTAAGGATGGGCTCGTCATCCCCGTCGTCAGGCTGCAGGGCGCGATCATCAGCGGCGGCGGTCAGTTCCGCCCGACCCTCAATCTCGCCAATGTTGCGCCGGTGCTGGAAAAGGCCTTCTCCATGAAGGATACACCGGCTGTTGCCATCTCTATCAATTCGCCGGGCGGCTCGCCCGTCCAGTCCCGCCTTATCTTCACGCGTATCCGCGAGCTTGCGCGTGAAAAGCAGAAGAAGGTGCTGATCTTCGTGGAGGATGTGGCAGCCTCCGGCGGCTACATGATCGCGCTGGCGGGCGATGAAATCATCGCCGACCCGACATCCATCGTCGGTTCGATCGGCGTCGTCTCGGGTGGTTTCGGTTTTCCGGAACTCCTGAAGAAGATCGGTGTCGAGCGTCGCGTCTATACGGCAGGCGAAAACAAGGTGATCCTCGATCCCTTCCAGCCCGAGAAGGAAAAGGACATCGAATATCTGAAGAGCCTGCAGTTGGAGATCCATCAGGTCTTCATCTCGATGGTGCGCGAGCGCCGTGCCGGCAAGCTGACGGACGATGCGGCTGTTTTCTCCGGTCTCTTCTGGAGCGGCACGCGCGGCCTGGAGCTCGGCCTGATTGACGGGCTCGGCGACATGCGCCAGGAACTGAAGAAACGCTACGGCCAGAAAACGAAGCTGCAGCTCGTCACGGCCACCCGCGGGCTGCTCGGCCGCCGCATTCCCGGTGTCTCACCGGTCTCGCTTGATGGTGCGGCGTCCGGTCTTGCGTCGGGGCTTGTCGAAGCGGCAGAGGAGAGGGCATTGTGGAGCCGCTACGGGCTTTGATGGGAGGTAGGAGGGGACATGGCACAGCTTATCACGTTATTGATCCTCGTCTGCGCGGGCTGGTGGCTCTACCGTCGCTTTGTTTCCGATGCGCAGAGGCTTGCTGAAAAATCCCGCCGCGCCGAGAAGGAGCGCCAGACGGGGGCCATCGGTACACTGGTGAAGGATCCGGCGACGGGTGAATATCGCCTGAAACGGGAAGACGAATAGGCCGAAGCGTGTGTGTTGAGCGTTGCCGATCGGCGATCGAGATCGCTGACCGGCTGGCCGTTTGTGAGGTTTGTCGGGACGCGGTGCAAAAGTCTTGACCCCTGCGGCGCTGCGTGGCACCTGTCGCGCTCATATTCCAAGCAATCGGTGCCCTTCCATGTCTGCTGCCATTCCTGACCATATGAACCCGAAGCGCTCTTTCCAGGCGCTGATCCTGACCCTGCATAACTACTGGGCGGACAAGGGTTGTGCGGTTCTGCAGCCCTATGACATGGAAGTGGGTGCGGGTACCTTCCATCCGGCCACCACGCTGCGCGCGCTTGGGCCCAAGCCGTGGAAGGCCGCCTATGTGCAACCGTCCCGCCGCCCCTCCGACGGCCGTTACGGCGAAAACCCGAACCGCCTGCAGCATTATTACCAGTATCAGGTCATCCTGAAGCCCAACCCGCCGAACCTGCAGGAACTTTACCTCGGCTCGCTCGCTGCCATCGGCCTCGATCCTTTGCTGCACGATATCCGCTTCGTCGAGGATGACTGGGAAAGCCCGACGCTCGGCGCCTGGGGCCTCGGCTGGGAATGCTGGTGCGACGGCATGGAAGTCTCGCAATTCACCTATTTCCAGCAGATCTGCGGCATTGAATGCTCGCCGGTTGCCGGCGAGCTGACCTATGGCCTGGAGCGCCTCGCCATGTATGTGCAGGGCGTCGATAACGTCTACGACCTGAACTTCAACGGCCGCGAAGGCGACGAGAAGATCAGCTACGGCGATGTCTTCCTGCAGGCCGAGCAGGAGTATTCCCGCCACAACTTCGAATTCGCCAATACCGAAATGCTGCATCGCCACTTCATCGATGCCGAGAAGGAATGCCAGGCGCTGCTCGCCGCCGGCGCACCTGGTAATAACGCCAACCAGCGCCTGCACAAATGCGTCTTCCCCGCCTACGATCAGTGCATCAAGGCTAGCCACGTCTTCAACCTGCTCGACGCCCGCGGCGTGATCTCCGTCACCGAACGCCAGAGCTACATCCTGCGCGTGCGCACGCTCGCCAAAGCCTGCGGCGAAGCGTTTTTGCTGACGGATGCGGGCGGTTTTGACCTCGTAAACGCAGCCGCCTGATCCTGCTGCGGCGCGAGGAGCACTTGCGCCGCCTTCCCCGTTTGACGATCTCTACGAAACCCGCGTAGTCTCCCGCCACATTGGCTTTTCGGGGGGATTCGCGATGTATATCGCTCTTGGCGTCATCGTTCTAATCGCACTCTACGTCGTCTTCATCTACAACGGCCTCGTCCGTTCCCGGCAGATGGCCGAGGAGGCCTGGTCTGGCATCGATGTGCAGCTGAAGCGGCGCGCCGATCTGATCCCGAACCTGATCGAGACCGTCAAGGGCTATGCCGCCCATGAAAAGACCACGCTCGAAGAGGTCGTCGAGCTTCGCAACAAGGCGCAGGCCGTTCCCGCTGGCGATGTAGCCGGCAGGGCGCAGGCGGAAGGTCTGCTCGGGCAGGCGCTCGGCCGGGTGATGGCGCTCGCCGAAGCCTATCCCGATCTCAAGGCCAACCAGAATTTCTCCGAGCTTCAGGCCTCGCTGGAAACGATGGAAAGCGAAATCCAGATGGCGCGGCGCTATTACAATGGCGCTGCCCGCGATCTGAACGTCAAGGTCGAGAGCTTCCCCTCGAACCTCGTTGCCGGCCAGTTCGGATTCTCCAAACGCGAATATTTCGAAATTGCCAACGAGGCCGATCGCACTGTGCCGACCGTCAAGTTCTGACCTTTGTCTTTGCACAAAAACTGCTATGAGCAGTCCGACAAGGCCGCTCGCGGCCGCTGCAATGGACAGAAGAGACAAGCGCAATGAGTAAAGCCAAGCTCACCATCATCCCGCCGGGCAAGCCGCTGGCCGGTCGTGCCGTGCCGCCGGGCTCCAAGTCGATCACCAACCGTGCCTTGCTGCTGGCCGGTCTTGCCAAGGGCACGAGCCGGCTGACCGGCGCGCTGAAGAGCGACGACACGAAATATATGGCCGAGGCGCTGCGGGCCATGGGCGTACAGATCGACGAGCCCGACGAGACGACCTTTGTGGTGACCGGCAGCGGCAAGCTTCATCAGCCGAAAGCTCCGCTCTTCCTCGGCAATGCCGGCACGGCGACGCGCTTCCTGACGGCTGTGGTTGCTTCCGTCGAGGGCACGGTCGTGGTGGACGGCGATGAGCATATGCGCAAGCGGCCGATCGGCCCGCTCGTTGCAGCCCTGAAGTCGCTGGGACTGAACGCCGAGGCGCCAACCGGCTGCCCGCCGGTGACGGTGCGCGGCAACGGACATTTCGCGTCCGGCCGTGTCGAAATCGATGCCGGTCTGTCCAGCCAATATGTGTCGGCCCTTCTGATGGCAGCACCGCTCGCCAAGCAGGGCGCCAACGCGCCTGTGACGATTGCGCTTGCCGGTACCGATATCGGTGCCCGCGGTTATGTCGATCTCACACTCGCCGCCATGGAGGCCTTCGGCGCCAAGGTGGAGCAGCTCGACGCCGCGACCTGGCGCGTCGAGCCGACCGGTTATACCGCAGCCGATTTCGTCATCGAGCCGGATGCGTCGGCGGCGACATACCTCTGGGCCGCTGAAGTGCTGAGCGGCGGTAAGATCGATCTTGGCGTGGCGAACGATGCCTTCACCCAGCCGGACGCCAAGGCCTATGAAACGATCGCCAAGTTCCCGCACCTGCCGGCTGAAATCGACGGCTCGCAGATGCAGGATGCCATCCCGACGATCGCCGTTCTCGCCGCTTTCAACGAGACGCCGGTCCGCTTCGTCGGCATCGCCAACCTGCGGGTGAAGGAATGCGATCGCATCCGCGCTCTGTCCACGGGGCTCAACAACATTCGCGAAGGCCTGGCGGTCGAGGAAGGCGACGATCTGATCGTCCATTCCGATCCTGATCTCGCCGGCCAGACGCTGCCGGCCGATATCGATACCTTTGCCGATCACCGCATCGCCATGAGCTTTGCGCTTGCCGGCCTGAAGATCAACGGCATCACCATTCTCGACCCTGACTGCGTCGGCAAGACCTTCCCGGCTTACTGGCGCACGCTTGCAGAGCTGGGGGTTGCCTACAAGGACCAAGCCTGAGTCGGGCCTGGAACTGTTGCACAGAATTGTGCAGCGGTTTTGCGATCACGACACGCATAAAACAAACACCTAAAGCGCGGCGACTCGAAACATCGCGACACGCTTCAGGCTGAACCGCAATCGGGGAGGGGACATGATCCGGCGGTTTTTCGGCATTTGTTTCGCGTTGCTGCTGGTGCTATCGGCACGAGCAGCAACGGCTGAGGAATTCATCGCTTCCTTCGATTCCGCCATCCAGCTGGAAAAGAGCGGGGCGATGACAGTGGCGGAAACGATCACTGTCAATGCCGAAGGCGACCGCATCCGGCGGGGCATCTTCCGCGATTTTCCGCTGACCTTCAGGGATGCGGGCGGCCGACGCCGCAGCGTCGATTTCAGCGTCGTCTCGGTCAAGCGCGACGGCAGGGACGAGCCCTGGCATACGGAATCCGTCACTGGCGGCATCCGCATCTATGCGGGCTCCGAAGACGTGACGATCTCTCCCGGCCGTCATCAATATGTCTTCACCTACAAAACGAACCGTCAGATCCGTTACTTCGACGATCATGACGAGCTCTATTGGAACGTTACCGGCAACGGCTGGATATTTCCGATCCGCTCGGCGGTAGCGACGGTCACCTTTCCGCGGGGCGTTGTGCCCGAAGATCTCGCCGTCTTCACTGGCCCCGTCGGTGCCACCGGCAAGGATGCTCGAGCGAACGTAGACGACGGCCGACTGATCGTCGCGACCACCGCGCCGCTCGGCGCGGAGGAGGGGCTGACCTTTGCCGCGAAACTGCCGAAGGGTGCGATCGATCCGCCGAGCGCCGATCAGGAGAGCAGTTGGTGGTTCAGCGATAACCGTGACTATTTCATCGGCTTCGGCGGCCTCATCCTCGTCTTCCTCTATTACACGCGCTCCTGGCTGAAGGTTGGCCGTGATCCGGCGCAAGAGATCGTTGTGCCGCGCTGGGATCCGCCTGCTGGCATTTCGCCTGCGCTTGTCAATTACATCGACAATAGAGGCTTTTCCGGCCAGGGCTGGACGGCGCTTTCGGCAACCGCGCTCGATCTTGCCGTGCGCGGCTATGTTACGCTGGAAGATCTCAAGGACTCGATCGTCATCCGTCGCGCCGACAAGCCGCTCGGCAAGGAGAAGCTCCAGGCCGGCGAGGCCGAGCTCCTGAAGGCGGTCGGCAGAGCCGGTGATACGCTCACCATCGACAAGGCCAACGGCGAAAAGGTCAAATCGGTCGGCCAGAGCTTCCGCTCGTCGATCGAACGGGAACACCGCGGCAAATATTACAATTCCAATGCCGGTTATATCACCGGCGGCGTGATTTTAAGCGCTGCGGCGCTGGTGGCGCTCTTCGTCTTCGGCTCGCTGGAGCCGGATACGATCGCGCTGATGATCATCCCCATCGGCATTTCCGTCTTCCTGTCTGTCTTTGTGGCAGGTTTTGCGAAGGCGCTGCATCGTGGCCGTTCGCTCGTCGGCAAGATTTTCGCAGTCATCGCCATCGCCATCGCCGTTTTTGTGGGCTTGAGCATTCTCTCTGCCGTCGTGCTGGCGCTCGGCTCTTCGCTGATGGAATTCCACGAAACGCCCATGCTCTTTGCGGTTGGCGGCATCGTGCTCTTCAACATCCTCTATTTCTTCATCATGGGGGCACCGACGCCGCTCGGTGCCAAGATGACCGCCGGCGTTGATGGCCTGCGGCAATATCTGACGCTCGCCGAAAAGGACCGGATGAACATGGCCGGCGCGCCGCAAATGTCGCCGCAACATTTCGAGACCCTGTTGCCCTATGCCGTGGCGCTCGGTGTCGAAAAGCCATGGTCGCGCACGTTCGAAACTTGGCTGGCGGCTGCTGCAGCCGGAGCCGCCGCGGCTGCCTATAGCCCCGCTTGGTATTCCGGCAATTTCAACAGCGGCAGCTTTTCCGATCGTATCGGCGGCTTCTCGTCGTCGATGGCCTCGACCCTCGCGTCCACTATTCCTTCACCGCCGCCCTCCAGTTCGTCCTCGGGTTTCTCCGGCGGCGGCTCGTCCGGCGGAGGTGGCGGAGGCGGCGGAGGCGGGGGCTGGTGAGCTTTCGCGCTTGACCTTTCGGGCCTTCCCGCTTAACCGCCAGACACAAAAGGCCAGGCCCACAGGCCAGACCAGCAGGAAAGGGATCAGGCATGAAGGTTCTGTTGATCGGATCGGGCGGACGCGAACACGCACTCGCCTGGAAACTGGCGCAATCGCCGCTGATGACGGAATTCTATGCCGCGCCTGGCAATCCCGGCATCGCAGAACATGCGACACTGGCCGCGCTTGATGTCGACGACCACGATGCGGTCGTCGCCTTCTGCCGGCAAAAGGCGATCGATTTCATCGTCGTCGGACCGGAAGCCCCGTTGGTTGCCGGCATCGCCGATGCGCTGCGTGCCGCAGGCTATGCGGTCTTCGGCCCGTCTGCGGCGGCGGCCCAACTCGAGGGTTCCAAGGGTTTCACCAAGGATATCTGCGCACGCTACAACATCCCGACCGGCGCCTATCAGCGTTTCAACAACGCTCCGAAGGCCAAAGCCTATATCCGTGAGCAGGGCGCGCCGATCGTCGTGAAGGCCGATGGTCTTGCTGCCGGCAAGGGTGTCACGGTTGCCATGACACTGGACGAGGCACTGGCCGCGGTGGACGATTGTTTCGAAGGCGCGTTCGGCGAGGCCGGAGCCGAAGTCGTCGTCGAAGCCTATCTCGATGGCGAGGAAGCAAGCTTCTTCTGCCTCTGCGATGGAAAGACCGCCCTTCCTCTCGCAACCGCGCAGGACCACAAGCGTGTCGGCGAGGGCGATATCGGTCCCAATACCGGCGGCATGGGTGCCTATTCGCCCGCACCCGTCATGACGGCCGAGATGATCGAGCGTACGATGAAGGAGATCATCGAGCCGACCATTCACGGCATGGCCGAAAGTGGTCATCCCTTCAGCGGTGTCTTCTTCGCAGGCCTGATGATGACCGCCAAGGGGCCGGAACTCATCGAATACAATGTCCGCTTCGGTGATCCGGAATGCCAGGTGCTGATGATGCGGCTTAAGAGCGATCTCCTGCCGCTGCTGCTTGCCTGTGCCCATGGCACGCTGGACCAGGTCGAGGCTGAATGGACCGACGACCCTGCGCTGACCGTCGTCATGGCCTCGAAAGGCTATCCCGGCTCCTATGAGAAGAATACCCCGATCCTTGCGCTGCCGGCGGCCGGCGAGGGTGAGAAGGTGTTTCATGCCGGCACATCGCTGAAGGATGGTGCTCTGGTGGCAACCGGCGGCCGCGTCCTGAACGTGACGGCGACGGGCCGCACGGTCGGTGAGGCAAAGGACCGCGCCTATGCCCTGCTCGACGGCGTGAAATGGGAAAACGGCTTCTGCCGCCGCGATATCGGCTGGCGTGCGGTGGAACGCGAGAAAGCATAAGTACCGGGCAGACAACGGCCCGTTTCGCTAAATTTTTACCCTTTCTTCTGACGGGATGGAAACAAAGCTGCGCTAATCTGGCTCCTAATGTGAGACGGAGTGGTGTTGATGCGTCAGATTTTCCTCAGTGCAGTATTTCTGCTGGCGGCTGGTTCCGCCATGGCCGCCTCGATCGAAGTGGTCGGGCCGAGCAAGCCGAGGGAAACCGGCAGCATCATCACCGAGACCTGCGACCATTGCCCGCCGCTGCAGACGGAAGCTTCCAAAAAGGATTATTTGGTGCCGGAACTGCGTCCCGGCGCTTTCCAGCATGCCGAGGTCCGTGATGTCGATGGAGAAAAAAAGATCTATCGCACCGAAAACTGGATGGGTGGTTCCCCCGTCCTCTTCGTGAGCAAGGCAACACCCGAGCAGATGCTTGCGCTGGCTCCACCGGTGCCCAGCGAGGGTATCGACAATGAGGCGACGGCAGCCGTGGTCGGCGGTGAGGCGAAGCCGGTAGCGGCTGGCATGGGTGGAACCACATCTCTCGACGTGGCCGCGTTTGAGCTCCGTTTCTAATCGGATCTCTTTGCCACTCGGATCAAAGTTTCGATCGTCGCGAACGCACTCTGAAGAGAAGCAGGGTGCGTTTTGTCTATTCAAGATAAGTATATTCTAATTTACCTGATTGTATTCATGAGTGGGCCGCAACCTATACAAGTCTGCAAGAAGACACCCATCAATTTTACTAGTCCGCCCGAGTAGAAGTCCTGCCTTTGTTAAAAGATAATTTAATCATTCACATTAATTTTACTTACGAGGGCCGGAGGACGCATGATTGCGCTAGCTGAGCGCGCGATTTCTCGCGCGCAGGTCGGGAGTTGACCGATCCGGGATACTGCATTTCACCTTTTCTGTGAGGCCAATCATGAAGAAACTCAAGATTGCTCATCAGCTTTTTGCGCTGGTCGGTGTTTTGATGGCTGCATTTGCAGTCGCAACCTATTTTGAAATCCGTACATCCGAGCAGGCGATCTATGATGAGCGTTTCGACATGCTGCGCACGCAGGTCGAATCAGGCATCTCCGTCCTCAACACCTTCTACGAACGCGAGAAGGCCGGCCAGATGACGCATGAGGCTGCCCAGGCCGAAGCCTTCGACATCCTGAAGCGCGTGACCTTCCAGCCATCAGGATATCTCTTCGGCATGGACTACAACGTCGTCCAGCTCTTCCATCCGAATCCGACCAATATCGGTAAGGACATGAGCGGTCAGGTCGACAAGGCGGGCACGAAATTCAGCCAGGCGCTGGTCGACCACGGCAAGGCCGGCGGCGGCCGCACCTTCTACTACTGGGGCAAGCCCGGCCAGCCGGAAGACCAGGTCTTCCTCAAGGGCGCCTATTCCAAGGCCTTCGAACCCTGGAAGATCGTCGTCGGTACCGGCGTCTATCTCGATGACCTCCAGCAGAAGGTCAATGCGACGATCTGGAAGGCGCTAACCGCCTCGCTGATCGTCTTTGTCGGCGGCATCGCCGTTGCGGCCTATTTCATCCGTGGCATCTCCAGCCCTCTGAAGGACGTGCACAACGCTCTGCAGGCGGTTGCCGAGGAAGATGTTTCCCTGAAGATCCCGCATACCGGCATGAACAACGAAGTCGGCATGATGGCGAAGGCGACGCAGTCGCTGCAGGAAAAGATCAGGGAACGTCACGCGA
>NZ_JBFRCX010000024.1:0-22970 GCF_052113285.1 Rhizobium sp. YAF28
GACCGACTACGTCCTGTCGAACGCTTCGGCCGGCAACGTTCTGTTCGGCATGACCACGACCGGTGCAATCGAAACCTCCACAGGTATCCTCGGCTCCAGCAACGGTACGATCGGTTCGGTCTACTCGCTCGACATCACCAACCTCACCAGCGCCGACCTCGGTCTCGCCCTGACCAACGTCGAAAACGCCCTGAAGTCGATGACCTCTGCCGGTGCTAAGCTCGGTTCGATCTCCACCCGCATCACGATGCAGGACGATTTCGTCAACTCCCTGAGCGACTCGATCGACTCCGGTATCGGCCGCCTCGTCGACGCCAACATGGAAGAAGAGTCCTCCAAGCTCTCTGCTCTGCAGACGCAGCAGCAGCTCGCGATCCAGTCGCTCTCGATCGCCAACTCCTCTTCGCAGAACATCCTGTCGCTCTTCCGCGGCTAATAGGATCGCGAAACATAGCCCGCCGGGTGACCGGCGGGTCCTATCGAAATCAAGCCGCGCTTCGATGGAGCGCGGCTTTTTTAATTTCCGTTAACGATTGATTAACCATATTGCTGTCATCTGCGTCTCAACGAGACGGCGAGTTAACCAAATTTAAGAACGGGTTAACAGGCATGAAGGCTGATCGTCGTTCCCGGGCGCTATTCCGGAATGTCCCTTTTATTAACGCCTGCCAGCAAGGGGCAATCATTTCATGACAAGCATTTTGACGAACGTCGCGGCTATGGCCGCCCTCCAGACCCTCCGCGGTATCAGCAACAATCTTCAGGATACTCAAGCTCGCGTATCTTCCGGCTATCGCGTTGAAAAGGCAGCAGACAACGCAGCTTATTGGTCCATCGCAACGACCATGCGTTCGGACAACAAGGCCCTCTCGGCTGTTTCCGACGCTCTCGGCCTCGGTGCTGCAAAGGTCGATACGGCCTACACTGCCATGGACAACGCCATCGACGTCGTCAGCGAAATCAAGTCCAAGATCGTCGCCGCAACTGAAAAGGGTGTCGACAAGACCAAGGTGCAGGAAGAAATCAGCCAGCTCCAGGCGCAGCTCATGAGCATCTCCCAGTCGGCTTCTTTCTCCGGCGAAAACTGGGTTGCAGGCAACACGACGAAGAGTGTTGTTTCCACCTTCGTCCGCGACGGCAACGGCAATGTCTCGGTCAAGACGACCGACTATGTCCTGGATGCGGCTTCCAATGGTAACGTCCTGTTCGGCATGACCACGACCGGCACCATCGATTCGAGCACCGGCATTATCGGCAGCTCCAACGGCACGATCGGCTCGATCTACACCATGAACATCACCTCTTTTGGCCAGACGGAAATCGCTATGGCACTGACGGCAATCGAATCGGGCCTGGAGGCAATGACGAAGGCAGCTTCTCAGCTCGGCTCCATCTCCAATCGCATCGAGCTGCAGGAAAACTTCGTCGCGGCCCTTGGTGACTCGATCGACTCGGGTGTCGGTCGTCTCGTCGACGCCGACATGGAAGAGGAATCGAGCAGGCTCACGGCACTGCAGACGCAGCAGCAGCTGGCGATCCAGTCCCTCTCGATTGCAAATTCCAGCGCTCAGAACGTCCTTACGCTCTTCCGCAGCTAAGCCACCGGTTGAAGCTGGATCAAACCTTGCGCCGCCAACTTGCGGCAGCCTGGAAACCGCGCTGTTTCGGCGCGGTTTTTCTTTTATTTCAATAATTTGCATGAACATCGGCGCTGCTGTTTCAATCCCCGTTTCCGCTCTTGCGAAAGTGGTTGATATCGGGTTAACGTTGCCGGGAGTTGATTTGTTTTGCGACGCACCGGTGTGGGGGACCCGCCGGCGGCATGAAGCCAGTTCAGTCGCTGCCGGCAAAAACCGGCCTGCCCATTCACCTTTCCGAGACCATGTCGATGACCGTCAAGATTACCAACGCGGCCGCGGTGAGTGCGCTGGCAGTGCTGCGCAGCATCACTAAAGAATCAACCGACGTACAGCAGCAGATTTCTACGGCGAAGCGGGTCGCGACTGCGGCCGACGATGCGACCTATTGGTCGATCGCGAGCGTCATGCGCGGCGACAGTACCAATCTGGGCACCATTGGCGATGCCCTTGGCCTCGGCGCCGCAAAGGTTGATTCGACCTATACGGCGATGAACTCCGCCATCGATCTCCTCGGCGATCTCAGAGCCAAGCTGGTTGCTGCGCGTGAGCCGGGCGCCGACAAGGACAAGATCAATGCGGAAATCACCGAATACAAGAACCAGCTCCAGACGATGGTCGAAGGAACGTCCTTCGCCGGCGAGAACTGGCTTTTGAACGGCGAGCCTGCGGCACCCCCGCAATGGAAGATCATCGGCAGCTTCGTGCGTGCGCCGACAGGCGAGTATCAGGCGCAGACCATCGATTTTCCGTCGTCTCAGACCATCCTGATAGATAGGAACAATGCCAATGGCGGCCTGTTCACCAAGGCGGTCAACGGCAATGCTGACGGCACGCCGGTCCGCAATTACTATCTCCTGAACGTGAACTCCGCGACGCCGGCGACCGGCACGGAAATCTCCATCAGCAAGTCGACCACCGACGCGCAGCTCACGGATATGCTGACGGCCACGGACGCCATGCTCAAGCAGCTTACGAATTCGGCAGCAGGGATTGGTATCATGAAGGCTCGCATCGACGATCAGATCGATTATACCGCAGACCTGTCCGACGCTGTTGACAAGAGCGTCGGCGCCCTCGTCGACACCGATATGGACGAGGCCTCGACCCGCCAGAAGGCCATCGAAACCCAGAAGCAGATGGCCGTTGAAGCGATCTCCATTCTGAATGCATCAGCCAGCAAGATTCTCATCCTGCTCGAATAATGATCAGGGCGAGGGCGGCACCATTCATCCTCGCGCAAGTTTGGGTTTCTAGTTTCCGGCATGAAGGCAGCGTCCGAATCCATGCCGGCGACAGGCCCTGGGCCTCTCCCGAACCGGAACGGCATGCCGGCAAGGACGATGGTCATTTTTCAAGCGGGGGCATGCCGCGTGCCCCCCGAATACTGGACGGTTTTTTATGAGCATTATGCTTTCCCGGTATTTGAAGGATTTCGGTGAGCCGAGTCCCTCGGCACCGATCATCGATGTTGATGATTTCGCCGCCGAAACCGCCTCCGCATTTGCGGATCTGCCGCAGGAGCCCGAAATCGACGTAGAGGCGGAGCGGCGCGAGGCCTATTCCGAAGGTTTCGCGGAAGCAACCGTGGAACTGGCCGAAAAATACGAAGGCGAAGCCCAGGCCGCGGCCGAAGCGCATGTGCGTGAGATCGAGGAGCTGAAACTCCGCTACGAGATCGAGGCGGCTGCGGTGATCGCTTCCCGTATCCGCGACATGGCCGAAGAGATTGCCACCCTCGTCAGCGAAGTGACCGCGGCAGCCATCACACCGGTCATGACCGAAGCGCTCGCAAAGAAAGCGACCGAAAATCTTGCCGTCCTGCTGCGGGAGGCGATCCTCGACGGCGCGGCGGCGCCGATCGTCGTGCGTGGTCCGGCCAAGCTTTTCGATATCCTCAAGGATGAACTTGGAGAGCATGCCGCATTGGTCCGCCATCATGAGGCTGATGACGTCGACCTTGCTGCCGAGATTGGCGAAACCGTGCTCGTGACCCGTATTTCCGCCTGGGCGGCTAGCTTGAAGAAAGTTTCCGAATGAGCGACGGCGAAAACCATCACCACGGCAAGAACGAGATCATCATCGTCAAGAAACATGGCGGTGGGGATCACGACGGCGCTCATGGCGGTGCGTGGAAAATTGCCTATGCTGACTTCATGACGGCAATGATGGCCTTCTTCCTCGTCATGTGGCTCGTCAACGCTGCCAACGAAGAAACCAAGGCCTCGATCGCGACCTATTTTAATCCTATCAAGCTTTCCGACGAAAAGCCGACCGAAAAAGGCTTGAAAAAGCCCGTCGACCAGGCCGAGGGCGAGCAGAACCAGGAAAAGTCGAAGAATAAGGAAGAGAATCCGAACCAGGGCAAGTCTGCCGCTGACGGTGAGGACCAGACCTCGACCTCCGGCGACAAGACCAATTACTCGGAAGCCGATTTCTTCGAGAATCCCTATTCGGTTCTCGCAGAGATTGCCCAGGAAGTTGGCCAGCAGGCAAACGTCAGCGCCAAGGGTGACGGCGGTGCGGCGGACTCAGGCCCGGCGACCGGTGCCGATGGCGGCGAAGCCTACCGCGACCCCTTCGATCCGGATTTCTGGACCAAGCAGGTCGAAGTTACCACCGCCGGTAAGCCGCAGCAGCCTTCGCCGCTCGATTCGCAGGCCGAACCGAACGAGATGGCCAAGGCCGAAAATACCCAGCCCTCCACTCTGCTGAGCAAGGATGCCAATAGCGCTGCCGTTGCCGCTTCGACAGAGAAACAGGCGGACAAGAAGGCGGATAAGACCAAAGACAAGCAGGCGGATAAGACCAAGGACGCCGACAAAAAGGAAGAGGCCAAGCAAGCTGAAGACAAGCAGCAGGCCGAGGAACTGCAGCAAGAGATTGCCCAGCAGATCGCGGGCGTCGCCGGCAAGCTCGCCGAGGGCCTGACGGTAACGGCGTCCGAAGGTGGCCTGCTGGTGAGCATTTCCGACCAGAACGACGACTCCATGTTCAACATCGGCTCCGCAGTGCCGCGCCAGGAAATGGTCCTCGCGATGCAGAAGATCGGCGCGATCCTGAAGCAGAGGGGCGGAGCCGTCGCCGTCCGTGGCCATACGGACGGCCGGAAGTTCAAGGGCGATCTCAACGAGAACTGGCGTCTATCGATGGACCGTGCCCAGAGCGCTTACTACATGCTCGTTCGCGGCGGCCTCGATGAGAATCGCATTTCCCAGGTTTCCGGCTTCGCCGACCGTCGCCTGAAGTTGCCCGAGGACCCCTACAACGCGTCAAACCGCCGGATCGAGATACTCGTGCAGGCAGATCAAGGATAGTCGCATGACGCGCAGGCAGCATCGCTATTTCAGATATGCGGTCTTCGGCCTGGCGATGATGTCGCCCGCCGTCGGTCATGCCGCGGATGCGGACGATCTCGCGCCATACAAGATGCTGCGCTCTCTGCAGTTCGTTCAGGACTCGGTTGTAGCAGGCGATCATTCCGCCGGTGAAATGCAGCGCTTCATGCTTGGCAAGATCGATCAGCGCCTGCGCAACGTTGATCCGTCCGTCTACGATGACGATCGCAACGTCGATGCCGCGCTGATCTATGTGATGAGTGGCGGCAATCCTCAGACGCTGGAATATCTCGTCACCCATGACGTCAACGGCTACTTCGATAATCGCGTCACCGACGTGCTGCGGAAATATCTGAGCGGCAAGGGCCTGCTTGTCTCCAGGACGCTGGAGGAAACCGCCAAGGAGTATGAAGGCAAGAAGATCGGCCCTTATCTGGCGCTGATCGGCGGCAATGTGCTGATCGCCACGAAGCCGCTGGACGCTCTTACTCTTTATGACAGAGCGCGGCTCAATGCACCCGGCACCATCGTGGAGGAGGCGGCGCTACGCCGCTCGGTCGCCATCTGCGTCGAAACCGGGCAGGTCGACAAGGGGGTCGCCTATTCGCAACGCTATATCCGCCGCTTCCTCCATTCGCCCTATGCCAGCCAGTTCGCCGATCTCTTCGTCAAGCTGATCGTCAGCCACGATCACGATGTCAGTCCGCAGACGGTCGTCGATATCCTGTCCTTCATGGATGCGCCGCGCCAGCGCGAGGTCTATCTGCGCGTCGCGCGCGCCGCTGCGATTGCCGGAAAGCCCGAGCTCGCCCGTATGGCTGCCCAGCGCGTTCAGTCGCTGGGCGAGGGGACGGACAATCCTTTTGGACCGCTCGCCGATTTCTATAACGGCATGGCGAACGTCCCCACCGACGATATTGATCAGGCTGCCAAATATATCGCCAATATCTCCGGCGCATCGCTCTCGCCACAGGACCAGGCACTGCAAGCTGCCGCACGATCCGTCGCCGAGCAGATATTGCGGGCTCCGGATCCGGCAAGCCTGACACAAGGCTCGACCCCTAATAATACTAATCAAGAAATCACTTCTGAACAGGCTGCAGCCGCCACGGCTGCGCAACCGGAAGGAGCGCCAGTTGCTGCTCCGGAACCTGTTGTCGAAGGCGCGGCTTCTGCTGGCACGAGAAGCCAGGATGTCGACCCTTCATTCACCTCTTTCGTGACGACCAATCGATCCAAGCTCGACGAAATCGACGGTCTCCTGGCCCAAGAAGGCAAGTAAGATGATGATGGATATCAGCGTCTCGGGCGGAGCGCCCGGCACGGATGCGTCTGCGTCCGTAAGATCCGGTCGGGGAGCCGGCAAAGGCGAGGCTGCGGATCAGAACGGTGGCTTCTCGGACGCCCTCTCCAAGGCTGGCAACAACGATCAGGATGCCGATGCCGTCGATACATCCGACCAGCAGGCTGCCAACGACAGCGCGGAGGCCGCAGCGCGCAACCTGCGCGGCCGCAATCCGAAGCCGCTGATCGATCTGAATGACGCCTCGCTCAAGGGACAGGTGGACGCGCAGTCCGAAACCATCGCAAATGCCGGCAAGATGCCTGTGAAGTCCGAAGAGGACCAGGGCAAGAACACGGCTGTCTTTGGACTGGGCAAGCCGGGCGCCAAGGATCGGGCAGCCGAGACCGCTGCCCAGGCAGTGGGCAAGCCTGCCAAGCAGACCAAGACCAGCACCCTCAATGGCGACATCACTGTCGATGCAGACGCGGACACGGAAGCAGGCGACGGCGATATCACCGATGTTCTCGGCCTGCTGAACAAGGAGCCCGGTGATGCCGCGGCTGTCCTGCAGGCATCCGCTCATCATGCCGTCGCGAAGGCGGACGACACTACGGCCGGCAAGAAAGACGCCAAGGCCGAAGGTGTAAACGGTGCCAAGGCTGATGCGCATGTGTCGGATGCATTGGCAGCCGTTGCCTCGCATGGCAATGACGCGCATGTGCCGGGAACGGAGAATGCTGAAGGTGTCGAAGGCAAGACGTTCAGGATCAGCCGCGCCGATGGCCGTGGGCAGACGATGGACATGCAGATCGGTGCCGAACAGCCGGGCTCCGAAAAGTCGGCAAAGTCGAGCGTCGAAAATGTCTCCGTTCTGGAATCACGCCGCTATCTCGGTCTGGTTCAGAACCCGAATTCCGCAAACGTGACAGCGGCGCTTTCGGGTGACAAGGAATGGACGCAGGCCATGCAGCCGAGCTCCGCCTTGTCGAACGCCGCCGAATGGACAAGCACCGGCAAGGTGGTAAACACCCTCAAGATCCAGATGAGCCCGATCGATCTTGGCCTCGTCACGGCTACGATGCGTCTGTCGGGCGATACGCTGAACGTCGATCTCAAGGTCGAGACCGGCGCGGCCTATCGCCAGCTCAAGGAAGATCACGGCAAGATCCTCGAGGCGCTGCGCAGCCAGGGCTACGCGGTCGATAACGTGACCATCAGCATGGCCCCTGTGGAACGCGCTGATGCCGGTAACCAGGCAAACAGCCAGGGACAGACTTCACAGCAGCAGCAACAGTCGCTCGCCCAGCAAGGCCAGGGCGGCGAGGCGCGCGAGCGCCAGAACCAGACAGCGCGGCAGACGGATGGAGGCTTCAATGGTGCGGGCGGGAACGGTGTTGAGAACGCTTCTGCTGCCGACGCTGGTGGCAGCCGCTCTGGCAGCGTTTACCTCTAGCGCATCCGCTTCGACCGGGGCCTGTGAGCGTGAGATTCAGTCTGCTGCGGCCAAATATGGGATCCCTGAGGGAATTCTCTATTCGGTCGGGCTGACGGAAACCGGGCGCAAGGGATCGCTCTATCCCTATGCGATGAACGTCGAGGGGAAGGCTCTGTTTCCACCCTCCGAGCAGGCCGCGTTGCTGCAATTCGACACCGCCAGCAGGGGCGGCGCGAAGCTCATCGATATCGGATGTATGCAGATCAATCACTATTTCCACGGCGGGAACTTCAGCTCCGTGGAGGAAATGTTCGACCCTCACCGCAACGTGGAATATGCCGCGAAGTTCCTGCGCAACCTGCACGATCGTCACGAAACATGGACCATGGCGGTAGCGAGATACCACGCAGGACCGAACAATAATCCGGCGCAGAAGCAGTATGTCTGCCGCGTCATCGCAAATCTGGTCGCCACCGGCTACGGCAAGTGGACTCCCAATGCGAGTAATTTCTGCGGAAATTAATTCAATTAATAATTGAATTCACCAATTATGACCGAACTGTGTCAAAGTGTGGCAAGAATCCGGCGCGATTCCTGCTTGCAAGACGTAATTAAGCAGGCGTTAACTTTTCCACGAAATTTTTGTGTGCATAATGTTATTGACCCACTATATGTAGATCAAATCGGTACCCAATTCTTAATCAATTATTAATTTCCGCCATTAACTTTCACGAGTAGCCGCTGATTCGCGCGATTCGTATCCATAGATCATCGATGTGCCACACTGATTCGGAGGCGGACGAATGATCGTAGTGGTTGATGAGCGTGAGCTCGTGAAGGATGGTTACACTTCTTTGTTTGGTCGGGAGGGAATTCCCTCAACCGGCTTTGATCCCAATGAATTCGGCGAATGGGTGCAGACGGCGGCTGATTCCGATATCGCTGCGGTCGAGGCATTCCTGATCGGCCAGGGGCAGCGCGCCATGGAGTTGCCGCGTGCGATCAGAGATCGCTCGATGGCGCCCGTGATCGCGGTCAGCGACCAGCCATCGCTCGAAAACACACTTGCCCTTTTTGATTGCGGCGTGGACGACGTTGTACGCAAACCGGTGCATCCGCGTGAGATTCTCGCGCGTGCCGCCGCAATCCGCCGTCGCCTGAAGGCGATTGCAAACCACACCGACATCGGTGCCATCCGTGTCTTCTCCGATGGGCGGGATCCGGAAATCCACGGCGAAACCTTCGCTTTGCCGCGCCGCGAGCGCCGCATCCTCGAATACTTGATTGCCAATCGCGGCCGTCGCGTCACCAAGACACAGATCTTCAATGCGATCTACGGCATTTTCGACGAGGAAGTCGAAGAAAACGTCGTCGAAAGCCACATCTCCAAGCTGCGCAAGAAGCTGCGTAAGAAGCTCGGTGTCGACCCGGTCGATTCCAAGCGCTTCCTTGGCTATTGCATTGATTGGAATTAATTTTTCGGCGCGGGCCATGCCGCGCGGGAAGGCCGAAATATTTCGATCGGCGACTGGGCATTACAGACAGCTTCACGCAAGGCCCGCCAAATACTGTTGCAATTAGCAGGTAAAACGAGGTTTTCAGATGAGCATTTTCGGCAGCATGAAGACGGCAGTATCGGGGATGAACGCGCAGGCAAACCGCCTCAGCACGGTCTCGGATAACATCGCGAACGTGAACACCAGCGGCTACAAGGCAGTTTCGACCGCGTTCTCGTCGCTGGTCCTGCCATCGGGCTCTGGTAACTACAACTCGGGCGGTGTGACGACGACGGTTCGTCAGGCCGTTTCCGACCAGGGCGATATTTCCTACACGACCTCCGGTTACGACCTTGCCATTTCCGGTGACGGCTTCTTCATCGTCCAAGGCGCCGACGGTGTTCCCGTCCTGACCCGCGCCGGTGACTTCACGAAGGATGACAGCGGCAACCTCGTCAACTCGGCCGGCTTCACGCTCATGGGCTATCCATGGGGCTCTTCGGCTCCAGCGGTCGTCGTCAACGGCTTTGATGGCCTCGTTCCGATCAACGTTCTCGGCGATCAGAAGTTGGCGGCGGTTCCGACCGCGAACGGTACATGGACCGGCAACCTGAAGCCCGGCGCAAAGATTGAGGCGACTGCGGCCAACCTGCCAAGCGCAAACGCCGCTACGGCGACTTCCGACACGCAGAAGTACTCGATGGTCACCTACGACAAGCTCGGCAGTAAGGTGATGTACGACATCTACTACACGAAGGTTCCCAATCCCGCATCGCCGCCGGCCGCAGCCGGCACGACCCAGTGGGAAATGGCAGTCTTTCGCAATGCCGATAAGGCGACGACGGGCACGAGCTCGTTCCCCTATTCCTCGGCGGCCGTGAATGTCACCTCGATCCAGTTCAATGACAAAGGCCAGATGACGGTCCCCGCGGCCCCATCGACGACGAACATCGTCGATCCGAAGACGGGCCTTACCATCAGCATGAAGCTCGATCTCTCTCAGGTCGGCGACAACTTCTCGGGCACGGGTAACGTCGACGGTCAGGGCGCGAATTCGCCGGTCGATATCACGATCGATGCTGACGGTATCGTCTACTCCAAGTATGATGATGGCAGCACCAAGCCGGTTTTCCAGATTCCGCTCGCCAACGTACCGAGCCCGGACCTGCTGACGCTGATGTCGGGCAACGTCTACTCGGCCAACGGCAAGTCGGGCGTGACCGTCACGGGTTTCCCGCAGACCAGCGGCTTGGGCAAGATCCAGTCGGGCGCCCTCGAAGGCTCGAACGTCGATCTCGCCGGCGAACTGACCGAGATGATCGAATCCCAGCGCAGCTACACCGCCAACTCCAAGGTGTTCCAGACGGGTTCCGATCTCATGGACGTTCTCGTCAACCTCAAGCGTTAATAAGGGTAACGGGTAAGCCATGTCGCTCACTTCAGCACTTAACACCGCGCAGAGCATATTCAACAATACGGGCGCGCAGAGCAGCGTCGTATCGAATAATATCTCGAACGCCGGCAACAAGGACTATGTGCGCCGGCAGGCGATGCTCACCACCTCGCTGAACGGCGCCCAGGTGGTCAAGATCAGCCGCGCACAGGAAGATGCGCTGCTGAAACAGTATCTCAAGGCGTCCTCACAGGACAGCGCTCAACAGACCCTGCTGAGCGGCCTCGAAGATCTGAAGTCGATCATGGGCGGCAACGATAACGAAACGTCGCCTGAAGTTGCCCTGCGCACCTTCCGCGACAAGCTCGGCACCTTCCGCGCCACCCCGGGCGACCTTATTGCCGCCCAGGGTGCGATTACGGCGGCGCAAGACGTTGTGACCTCCCTGAACAATGCCTCCAAGGCGGTGCAGCAGCAGCGTGCCGATGCAGACAAGCAGATCAAGAATCAGGTCGACTCGCTGAACAGCCTGCTGAAGCAGTTCGAAACTGCCAACAATGCAGTCAAGAAGGCGACATCATCCAACGAGGATCCTTCGAGCGCTCTCGATGAGCGGGAAAAGGTCCTCAAGCAGATTAACCAGATCGTTGGTGTGTCGACAGTGACACGCGCTAACAACGACATGGTGCTCTATACGGCTGACGGCACGACGCTGTTCGAGACGATCCCGCGCGCGGTCAGCTTCGAGCCGACGCAGTCCTATGCGGCTGACACAGCAGGCAACAAGGTCTATGTCGATGGTGTGGCCGTCAATATGGGCTCGGGCTCGACGACCAATGCGCAGGGCAGTCTGGCTTCGCTTCTGCAGATCCGCGATGATATCGCACCGACTTTCCAGAACCAGCTTGATGAAGTCGCTCGCGGCCTTGTGAATCTTTACCAGGAGGATGGCAATCCTGGCCTCTTCGTCTGGACAAACCCGACGACTGGCACTGCAGGCGGGGTTCCGCCGGCTGGTACCATCATCAAAGGCATCGCCGGAACGATCGCGATCAACGACCGTGTCGTCACCTCCAAGGGAGGTGATCCGATGCGGTTGCGTGACGGGAACATCAATACGACAAGCACGGCTGCGAACCCGACGGGTTCGAGCGGTTATACCGCGGAACTCGACCGTCTCTATACGTCGATGGATTCGGGGATTGCATTCGATCCGAAGACCGGTCTCGACTCGAATATCAGCATCCTGACCTTTGCCACCAATTCTATCGGCTGGCTCGAGCAGAATCGCAGCAACGCTACGACGGCGGCGGAAAATACCCAGGCTGCCGCAGCACGAACCGATGAAGCTTATTCCAACGAAACCGGCGTCAACCTTGATGAGGAACTGACGCTCCTTCTCGACATAGAACAGTCCTACAAGGCGGCGACCAAGATTTTGAACGCCGTTGACGAAATGTTGAAAGCATTGCTGGATATTGCGAGTTAAGCCATGAAGAGCTCATTTATTTCAAGTTCGGCCATCCAAAACGCCATGCGATTGACGATCCGTCAGGCGCAGAACCAGATGACGAAGGCGACGATGGAAGCGACCACCGGCACCTACGCAGATATCGGTGTGTCGCTTGGGGGATACGCAGCCAAGAGCATCGACTTTACCCGCGAAGTCGACCGCATCAAATCGATCAAGCTGAGCAATGCTCTCGTCGACGCTCGTATGGAATCGGCTCAAACCGGGCTCGATAAAATGAAGAAGGCCGGCGACAGCTTCCTCTCCAAGCTGACCGCGCTTCAGAGTAGCCACGATCCGGGCAGCATCACGGTCGCAATCCAGTCGGCCACGAGCGCGCTTTCCACGATGATGGACACGTCGAACTCGATGGTAAATGGCGAATATCTTTTTGCCGGCATCAACACTGACATCCAGCCGCTAACGGATAAAACCACTGCGACTTCGGCGGCGATCGTTACAGCTTTGAATGCCTATGCGGCAAGCCTGCCGACACCGAAGCCGGTTAACCAACTTACCGGCGACGAGATGAAGACCTTCATCGAGACCAAGGTCGAGCCGATGTTCAGCGAAGCGGCCTGGACGGACCCGACGACTGGTTGGTCGAAGGCGTCCAGCCAAAACATGACGAGCCGTATCAGCAATTCGGAAGTCGTTGAATCCTCGACCAACGCCAATTCCGAAGGCATGCGTTACTTCGCTCTGGCGACGGTGGTGACCTCTGCTTTGATGGGGCAGAGCCTCAGCACGGACGCAATGAGCGCGGTTTCTTCAAAGGCAATCACCTATACGACCAGAGCCACCTCGGGGATTGTCACTCAGGGCAGTCAGCTTGGTCTGTCACAGGAGCGTGTCGAGAAGGCGAATGACGCCCTCGATGCCCAGGCAAATATCATGCAGACCAAGCTCGTCGATATCCAGGGCGTCGATCCCTATGAGGCTTCGACCCTTGTCAAGACTTTGGAAACCCAGCTCGAAACCGCCTACACGATCGTATCGAAGATCCAGCAGTTGAGTCTCGTGAACTACCTTTGATGAGCAAAGGCGCGCAATATAAAGAAGGATGCATGAATGTATCAGTTCTCTTATGCCGAGGTCATGCAAGACTCGGTTGCCGACGCGAAAGAGCGGGAATGGCAGGTTCTCGAACGTTCGATCGAACTGCTTTCGGTGGCGCGCGACAAAGAGAAGTACAGCCGGGAGTCTATCGAAGCTCTCTTCTATACGCGACGGGTGTGGATCAGCTTCATTGAGGATTTGAAGCATCCCGACAACCAGTTGGAAGTCGAGCTCAGGGCGAACCTCATCTCGATTGCGATCTGGATATTGAAAGAATGCGACAGAATTAGAAAACGTCAGTCGAATAACTACCAGGGCATCATCGACGTTACCACCATCATCAGGGATGGACTTAAATGAAAAGTACACTTCGCATTTCTCTGAAAGCCGGAGAAAGAATCTTCATCAACGGCGCTGTCCTGCGTGTCGACCGCAAGGTCGCACTGGAATTCCTGAATGATGTGACGTTCCTTCTCGAAAACCACGTGCTTCAGCCGGAAGGCGCGACCACGCCGCTTCGCCAACTCTACTTCATTGCCCAGATGATCCTCATCAATCCCGAGGGCAAGGAACATTCGACGGCGATGTTCCGCAAGTCGATCACGATGCTGCTCACATGCTTCAAGAACGAGGAAATCCTCGCCGAGCTGAAGCGCATCGATGCACTCGTTTCGACTGGCCGCGCCTTCGACGCGCTGAAGGCGATCCGTGGTCTCTACGCGATCGAAGACGGCATTCTCAACAATCACGAACTGCCCCCGACAATGGTCGAGCAGATTCGCAGGGAGATCGCACCATGGCGGTAGACGGAACTCAGGGCGTAGGTGGAGGCAGCAGCACGTATGGCTCGTCCAATGCCGCGCAGCAGAAGGCCACGCTGAACTACGACAACTTCCTTCAGTTGCTTGTCGCGCAGATGAAGAACCAGGATCCGACCGATCCGATGGATGCGAGCGAGCAGATGTCGCAGCTTGCGAGCTTCTCGCAGGTCGAGCAGACGATCCAGACGAACACGAAGCTCGACACGCTGCTGACCAGCTCCAGCCTGACCCAGGCGAGCAGCTATATCGGCAAATACATGACGAGCGCCGACGGCAAAACCGTAGGCCAGGTCGAATCCGTCAAGGTTTATTCGGACGGCCTTGTTGCAACGCTGGACAATGGCGGTAAAATTCTCATTCAGGCTGGCATATCCGTTTCTGATTCGGCGCCGACCAACGGTTCGGGCGACGATAGCGGTTCGGATAATACCTGAGTGCCGACGAAACGGGTGGGGCCTGACGCTCGTTCGTTTGGATGATGCCAAAAATACCAGTCCTGCTAAGGCCGGGCTGGCTGCTTTCAAGGCGATATGAGGTTGCCTGACGATGAATGAAGCTGATGCACTCGACCTGTTCCAGGCTGCGATCTGGACCGTTCTCGTTGCGGCGGGTCCTGCGGTTACTGCGGCAATGGTCGTCGGTCTCGTGATCGCGCTGATCCAGGCGCTCACACAGGTGCAGGAAGCGACGCTTACCTTCGTCCCGAAGATCGTCGCCGTTCTGGTGACGGTCGGTATTTCCGCCCCTTTCGTGGGCTCCCAGATTTCCATTTTTACCAATCTGGTGTTCTCGCGAATCCAGTCCGGCTTCTGAGCCAACTTCGCGCAAGCTTCGCCATTTAACTGTCGATCCGAACTGGGCGGACTCTGATGTCCGCCTCCTCTCATGAAGAGACGGAATCGTTATGGCGCAACCACCTGCACTACCCCTTCCGAAAGTCACTCCGAGCCTGCGTGATGTCGGCTTTGCCATGGGCATCATCGGCATCATCTGCATCCTCTTCCTGCCGATCCCGCCGTTCCTGATCGACATGGGACTGGCATTCTCGATCGCCTTCTCGGTGCTGATCCTCATGGTCGCGCTGTGGATCCAGAAACCTCTCGATTTCTCATCCTTCCCGACCATCCTTCTGATCGCGACGATGACGCGACTGGCGCTGAACATTGCGACGACGCGTGTCATCCTTTCGCACGGCAACGAAGGGCACGATGCTGCGGGCGGCGTCATCGCCGGCTTTGCAAGCCTGGTCATGTCCGGTGACTTCGTCATCGGTCTGATCGTCTTCCTGATCCTCATCACTATCAACTTCATCGTCATCACCAAAGGTGCGACGCGTATCGCGGAAGTCGGCGCACGTTTCACCCTCGATGCCATCCCCGGCAAGCAGATGTCGATCGATGCCGACCTCTCGGCCGGTATCATCGACGAGAAGGAAGCCCAGCGCCGCCGCAAGGAACTGGAAGAAGAAAGCTCCTTCTTCGGTGCCATGGACGGTGCGTCGAAATTCGTTCGCGGTGACGCGGTCGCGGGTCTTCTCATTACCGCCATTAACGTCTTCGGCGGCATCATCATCGGTTATTTCCGCCATGGCATGCCGATCGGCGAAGCGGCCGACGTCTTCGTCAAGCTCTCGGTTGGTGACGGCCTCGTCTCGCAGATGCCGGCTCTCATCGTCTCGCTCGCCGCCGGCCTTCTCGTTTCGCGCGGCGGCACCACCGGCTCCACCGACCAGGCGGTCGTCAATCAGCTGAGCGGCTATCCCCGCGCGCTCTCCGTCTCGGCCGTGCTGATGTTCGTCCTGGCCCTGATGCCGGGCCTGCCGTTTGTCCCCTTCGTGATCCTCGGCGGTCTTCTCGCCTTCGGCGCCTGGTTCATTCCGCGTCAGGTCGAAGCCGAAAACAAGATCCGCCGTGATGCCGAGGAAAAGAAGGTTGTCCAGAGCAAGGAGCTAGAAAAGGACTCGGTCAAGTCGGTTCTCCGCACCTCCGAAATCGAGCTTGCTCTCGGCAAGATGGTCTCGACCCGTCTGCTTGGCGCCCATCAGGAGCTCGCCTTCCGCGTCGGCAAGATGCGCAAGAAGTTTGCGACCCAGTACGGTTTCGTCGTGCCGGAAATCAAGGTGACGGACGATATCGGCATCCCCGAAAAGTCGTACCAGATCCGCATCCACGGCACGACCGTTGCTTCGAACCTTCTGCGTGTCGGCGAAGTTCTCGTCGTCACCGGCGCCGGCCGGAAGCCGAGCATCCCGGGCGACGAAATCCGCGAACCCGCATTCGGCATGCCGGCGGTTTCGATCCTCGAAAATTTCGCCGAGGATTTGAAGCGCGAAGGCTTCCAGCCGATCGACAACGTCTCGGTCGTGCTGACGCATATGAGCGAGGTTATCAGAAACAACCTGCCGCAGCTTCTCTCCTACAAGGACGTGAAGATCCTGATCGATCGTCTCGACCCCGAATATAAGAAGCTCGCAGACGAGATCTGCTCGTCGCACATGTCCTATTCGGGCCTGCAGGCGGTGCTGAAGCTGCTTCTTGCCGAGCGCGTCTCGATCCGCAACCTGCACCTCATTCTGGAAGCGGTTGCCGAACTTGCCCCGCATGTCAGAAAGACGGAGCAGATCGTCGAGCACGTCCGCATCCGCATGGCCCAGCAGCTCTGCGGCGACTTGGCGGACAATGGCGTGCTGCGCGTGCTGCGGCTCGGCAGCAAGTGGGATCTCGCCTTCCATCAAGCTCTCAAGCGTGATGCAAAGGGCGAAGTCGTCGAATTCGACATCGACCCGCGCACTCTGGAAGAGTTCAGCGAGCAGGCCACGAAGGTTATCCGTGAATTCATGGATAGAGGCCTGCCATTCGCCCTTGTCACGTCGCCGGAAACGCGCTCCTATGTCCGCATGATCATCGAGCGACTCTTCGCAACGCTTCCCGTCCTCTCGCATGTGGAACTGGCCAAGGGCATCGAAATCAAGATTTTGGGCTCGATTTCATGATTTCAGACCCGCAAGGGACAGTTCTGGCGCTGTTTCTGGTTTTCTGCCGGATCGGTGGCTGTGTGCTGACCCTTCCGGGTTTTTCTTCCGCCCGTGTTCCGGAGCAATTGCGCGTCTTCATCGCCGCCGGACTTTCGCTTGCGGTGCTGCCGGTGCTCTGGGATACGGTCTATCCGTCCGTTCACACCAGTTCCGGCACCTATATCGGCCTGATTTTCAGCGAATCGCTGATCGGTGTCATGTACGGCATGCTCGCCCGGCTCTATACGCTCGGCCTGCAGTTTGCCGCCTCGATCGTCTCCATGATGGTTGGCTACACGCAGCCGAGCACGAGCGATGTCGTCGAAGACTCGGCCGAAATCAGCCTGACGGCCTTCATTACGATGGCCGGCCTGATGGTTCTCTTCATCATGGACTTCCATCACATCGTCTTCCGCGCGCTGATCGATTCCTACACGACCATGCCCTTCGGCGGGTTGATGCAGATGCGTTCCACGCTCATTACCTTCACTGATACGCTGGAGCAGACCACCTACATCATGCTGCGGCTGGCGAGCCCCTATCTGATTTACGGGCTGATCTTCAACATCTCGATCGGCTTCATTAACAAGCTTGCGCCGCAGATTCCGGTCTACTTCATCTCCACGCCTTATCTGCTGATGGGCGGCCTCTTCCTGCTCTATTTCTCGATCGCGGCAATGATCAGCCAATTCGGCCAATCCTTCGCGGCACTATATGTGGGAAGGTGAGGGGCGATGATCGAGAAGAAGCGTTCCGACAAGCTCAAGCGCCTGGTCGCGGTGCAACGGCATCTTGAAAAGATGGCGGAATACGATCTCGCAGAAACCGGCCGCCAGCGCGCCGAAGTCAATGCGGCCATGGATGTCGCCATTCTTGCGCTCGGTTCGCTGGACCCTGTCCATCGTGCTTTTTCGCAGAGTTACGCCGACCGATTCGGCAGGCTGAGCATCAAGGACCAGCAGTTGACTGGCATGCAGCAGGTGCATGAAATGCGCCTGACGCGCGAGCGCGCCAAAGGTGACCGGCTTGAAGAAAACATGCTCGATGCCCTCCAGGCAGAGCGTCGGGAGGCAGATGACAACGCTGTCTACGATGTAATCGATCAGCAATTCGCAACGCCAGCCTCCAGCAAGCTTCAAAAATAATAATCGCCACGATCTTACATTAGAGGATTGTAACGTGGCTATTTCACCCCCCAGCGATCTGGTGATGGACGTCGTCAAGGCGGCCGACCCCATGGAGGTTCAGGCTGCCCAGGAAAAGCTGAAGGCCAACCGCGCCGCCTTTGCTGCGACAAGTCTGGCCGACAGTGGTAACGGCTTTTCTTCCGCAGTCGACATTCTCGACCACGTCAAGCAGAAGAGTGGCCTGAACAATATTCAGAACCGTACCAAGACCGAGGAAGTGCCGGAAACCTACCGGAAGTTCGAGGCCATGGTTCTGCAGAACTTCGTAAAGTCGATGCTGCCGAGCGATGCCGAGAATGTCTTCGGCAAGGGCGCAACGGGCGACATCTGGAAGGGCATGATGGCCGAGCAGCTCGGCAATGTCATGGCCAAGGGCGACGGCATCGGCATCGCCAAGCAGATGTATGCCGAGCAGCTCCATCGCCAGGAAGGCAAGATCGTCAATGCCTCTACGGATGAAGACGATCGCAAGACCGCGATGAGCATGATCGACGAATTTCAGCGCAAGACCTTCGGCACCCCGACTGCCGACAATAAGTCCGCAACAAGCGACGCATAATCGAGGATAAAATGGAAATAGTTTCGAACGAATACAGGATCAAATCCGTTCTCGGACGCCTCGAAATGATAATCGACAATGAGAACACCCGGATCGGCAGCGATCCGCAGTTCGATCTCAAGGTCTCCAACGCGCATAAGAGCCGGTGCCTGTACGAGCTCTCGATGCTTTTCCGCGACACCGATCCGGCCGAACTTGCAGCTTCGCATCTGGACCAGCTTCACGGTCTGAAGAAGAAGCTTACGCTGAACGCCCGTCGCGTCGAAGCGCATCTGGAGGCGGTTCGCGCCGTTGCCGATCTTCTGAAGAATGCCGTGCAGGATGCCGATGCTGACGGCACCTATTCCCAGGAACAGTTTGTCGCGCGGGATGCCTGATGATCAAGCTCGTCCTCACAGGCGTCTGGGTCTGCGCCGTCACCTTGGCATCGGTCTATTTCTCGGTGAACATGGCGACTGCGCCGGCGCCGGTTGAATCGAATACCAAGCAAAGCGCGCTCGAACTTGTGAAGGGCGAGACGATCACTGTGCCCGTCATCGCCAACGGTGCGGTCAACGGTTATTTTCTCGGCCGCATCTCCTTCATGATGCACAAGGATATGATTGCGGGCCTGAACCTGCCGATCACGGAGATGACGACCGACGAGCTCTTCAGCCTGCTCGTCGGTAACAAGATGATCGATGTTTCCAACGTCAAAGCCTTCGATCCCGGGGCTTTCCGCGAAGAGATCAAGAAGGGCATGAACGAGCGTCTCGGCGGCGAATATGTGGCCGAAGTCATGCTGGAACAGCTCGACTACCTTTCGAAGGAAGACGTGAAGGAAAATTCCGGCGGCAAGCCGCAGAAGGTTGGCGCGCCGGTCAAGATCATCGAGACCGCGCCTGCATCCGAAACGCCGGCTCCATCCGCCGGTCACTGATCACCATCGACCGACCAGTTAAAAAACGGCGCCGAAAGGCGCCGTTTTTGCGTTCTCGCCTTGGTTAATGAACCACTTATGCGCGCAGGAAAATCCAAGGTTTTTTCCTAAGGGTTGTTTGAAACCGAGTTGGTATAAACGCGGCACAAGCTTGGGAGGATGGCCGCCACGGGGTTGGGGGAGATCGCTTCAGGCAGGACGCTGCTGGTCCTCACAAGACCTCCGCTGCGGAAACGTAGGCTTATTTTCCGGGATGTCGGGCGCATGACGCACCCTCGGCAGGAGGTTGGAATGAATCTGATTGCAAACTTCGCGGTGCTTGCGTCGCGGCGGACGATTTTCGATCTGCCGGTCTGCGATCTCGGCTGGGACGACGCGCTGGTTTTCATCAACGAACTGGCTTCCATTCCCGTCGGGCAGACGGTGGTTTGCTTCGTCAACGCCCACAACATGCTGACGGCCCTGCGCGACGATGAGTATTATCAGATCATGTCGCACAACCTCGTGCTGCCTGACGGTATCGGTCTCAATATCGCATCCCAGGTCACGCATGGTTCGCCGTTTCCCGCCAATCTGAACGGTACCGATTTCGTACCGGCCTTCCTGACTTTCATGGAAACGCCGCGTCGTATCGGCCTTATCGGTGGCGCGCGCGCGGTCGTTGAGAAGGCGGCCGAGAACTTTTCCAGGCACGCGCCCTGGCACGAGTTCTTCGTGATCTCCGACGGCTTTTTCGACAAGGCCAATCCCGAATCCGTTATCGCCGAGGTGGAGCGCCAGAAACTCGATATCCTGATCGTTGGCATGGGCACGCCGCTGCAGGAAAAGTGGGTTCACCAGAATATCCGAGCCGATCACGCGCGTCTCGTCCTGACGGTTGGTGCACTTTTCGATTTCGTTTCGGGCACTGTGCCACGCGCCCCGAAGACCGTGCGCATGATGCGCCTGGAATGGGCCTACCGCCTGGTACAGGAGCCGACGCGCCTCTGGCGCCGCTATATTCTCGGTATTCCGGTCTTCCTCTTCCGGGTCTTCCAGTATCGCTTCAGCCGGCGTGCGCGCATCCTCAGTCAGCCGGATGAACGGGCGCATGTTGCAGGCGAACAGAAGAGAATTGAGCAGATGAAGAAAGCCGGCTGATTACAGATTTCTGCAGGTTCCGGTTAACCATTTCTTTGCCATGTATATTTAGAGTAGCTTAATCCTCCGCGTCAGCGCGGTTGAGCGAACTCGGCCATCATGCGCATGAGATGTGACGCCAATGCACGATTCCAGGGCGAAAAACAGTTTCCATGATCGCGCAACCACCTCTTCGCGCGGCCAGCGGCAAAGTCATGCCGAAAAGAGCAGCCATCCGCCGGAGATCCTTCCTTCCGAAGCTGAACTGCTGCGCGCCATAGGCCGGCTGCTCGACGAACAGCGTGCGAAAGCGCGGCAGACCGAACCGCTTGTGGACCGGATCGAAACGATCCTCGGTTCGCGCCTTCAGGCTGCAAACGATATCGCCTCCGCTTCCGCAGCTGAACCCTCTCGTCCTGCGCCAGAGCCGACGACGCAGTTCGTCCAGGTTCAACGCGTTGCTCCCGCTGAGAGAGCGCCCGTTTCGACGGTTTCGCGCGAAATACGGCGCCCGAACTGGATCAGGAACGCTCTCATCATGGCTGCCCTCTCGTTTGGCGGCGCTGCCACCCCTATCCTGATGCCATCCTCACCCGCGCTTTACACCGCAGAAACGATGCTTGCCGTGGATGCGGGCGCAGGTAACCGGGCGGCCCTCGTCGGGGAGACCGTCAAAAGACTGTCGTCAGTACCTGCCATCACCTCTGCCGTTGCGGCACTGAAGCTGGACCGCGATCCGGAATTTGCCGGTAACAGCGCCAATGCACTTGGTGTCGCCTTCGATCTTCTCTCCGGCAGCGGTGCAGCCGCCGATCCGGCATCGCGCGCCGAGGCCGCGCTGAAATCTGCCGTGGCGATTATTCCCGACGACCGCACTGGCACGATCCGTCTGATGGTAACGACAGGCGATGGCGGCAAATCGACGCGCATCGCCATGCGACTGTCCGATGCGGTGACCGGGGGCAGCGCCATGGGCAAAGCGGCCGAGACGGCCACTGCCTTGAAGAAGGAAAATGATCAGGCTCAAGCAGAGCTGACGGCTTTCGGTCAGAAGAACGGCGAGGGCAATGTCAAGGTCGCGACGCAGCTGCAGCGCCAGATCGCCGGGCTGGATGCCGATCTGAAGAATGCCGACGGCAATATCCTGACTGCCAAGGAACAGGCCGACAAGCTGAAGGCCGCCAAGCTCGCGGACGTGCTGGAAGGCTCGCTCGCTCCGGATATGATCTCGCCCGCCCTTCAGGATCTGCGCGACAGATACGCGATCGCCAAGACCGCATTGGCACAGCTTTCGGCAGACCTCGGACCGCGCCATCCGCGCCTGCTCCAACAGCAGTCCGAGGTCGATGGTCTGAAGGATAACATCGGCAAGGAATTGGCGCGCCTCGCCCAGAACGCAAATGCAGCAGCCAAGGCTGCCGTCGATGCGCGCAGACAGCTCAGCGATCGCCGCAACGCGCTGATTGCCCAGAGCCGCGATACTGGCGTCGATCTCGCCAAGCTGACCGAACTGCGGGAAAAGGCGTCTGCCGCCCGCTCGCGTCTGGAAGAGGAGGTCTCCACGACAGGTGCCATCGGTGATGGCCGGGTAACGGTTCGCAAGCCCGCTCTTGTGCTGCCGGTTTCCGGCGACAGTAATTTCGGTTTCAGCGCCTTGGTTGGCGGCCTTGCCGGTTTGGCGGTGGGCCTCGGCTTCGCCTTCGTGCCGCGTTTCTTCCGCCGACAGCCCGAACAGGTGCGGGTCCAAGTTTCCATCGAGGCTCCAATCCTCGCCCCTGTGCCCGAACTTGCGCCGGTCCCGGCGTTGGCGCAGACACCAGAGCCGGCGCTGGTTCCGCAGGCGGCTGAGGAAGTCGATGCGCTGCGCTCGCAGATCGCCAGCCTGCGCGATCGCTTGCATGCCTATCAGGTCTCACGGTAAGCGAACGCCCGACCACAGATTGCTCTTGCATTTGCCGTTTTTAAACGGGATAGGGCGTTATCGGGAAATCATTCCCGCCGCGGGCGAATAGACTGGCGCGAAATTGGGCGGAGAAGACGCGTGACGACAGTAATCGACGGCAAGCAGGTTGCCGCTTCCGTAATCGAAACCGTTAAATCGGCAAATGCTGCGCTTGAAGCCGCCAAGGGCGTCCAGACGGGCCTTGCCGTCGTCATTGTCGGCGATGATCCGGCGAGCCACACCTATGTCAGTTCCAA
>NZ_JBFRCX010000025.1:0-21934 GCF_052113285.1 Rhizobium sp. YAF28
CTGGTCACCCCGACGTCCGGCTTCAACAGCGCCCGGATCTCGCTGAAGATCCCAACCGCCAATGGGCGGATGGGATCGCCTGCCTTTTGCGGCAGAACGTCGATCGGTCGCACGAGAAGCGCGTTGATCGCGCTCGCCTTTTGAACATCACGCTCGGTCGCCGCCACCGGGCCGCAGCTCTCAGACCAGGGCTTGTCCATCATTCCTCCGAAATGCCGTTCTTGCCGCTCGGGTGGCATATGATCTTGACGAGCGCATGAATAACCCGGGCTCGCGTCCCGACATATTGACTATGCGTGCGCGAGCCAGAGTCAATTGCGTCAAAGCGAACAGTATTTCCTGTCATGTCCAGGGAGCGATCCTTCAATCCCTGCCGGTCATCAGACGTTCGATGGGCGTTGCCGCGCAATTAAAGCCATTACAGCTTTCCTCGTTCCACCGACACAACTCTCGCAACTGACGGCCGGCCTTGCACGCCCTTGTATGTTCAATCTGCACTGATTGCTGGATGATTAGTGCGATCTCCGGTGGGACCATCCGGCGGAGATCACATGGAAGCTTGAAGGCGAAGTATCACCACAATCAGCGCGAAAGTCGACATGCCCTCCACCTTTAAGGATGTCATCGACGTCATGGGGAATGGGATTGGTTCGGGGCGCTGAATTCCCGTCCCGACATTCCGGCCGCAACGCCGGAGCACGATTTGTACGCGCTAATACGCGCCGTGCCGGTGGCGGATTTCGCCCACTGGATTGTGATCCTTCTTCGCTGTACAGCGAGAAGGTATCTGTTGCCGAGCCCATCACTTTTAGGTGCAATTTATGACAAGAAAAGTTTATCTCGCCGGTCCCGAGGTCTTCCTTCCCAACGCCCGCGAGATCCTCGACCGCAAGGCAGCACTTGCCCGTGAGGCGGGACTTCTCCCGCTCTCGCCCGGCGATCTGGAAATCCCGCACACGAACTCGAAGCGCGAGCGGGCCGCAGCGATAAACGCGGTGGACGAGAAGATGATGATCCAGGCTGACGCAATCATCGCCAATCTGACACCCTTTCGTGGCATTGCCGCCGATACCGGGACGGCCTTCGAACTCGGCTTCATGTGCGCAAGCGGTAAGCCTGTATTTGCCTACACGAATGTGGCACGCGATCACAGCGGACGAGTGAGCGATCTTTATGGCGGGGCCGTCGCGTATGATGGGGAAGGTCGACTACGTGACCCGAACGGGATTGCGATCGAGGATTTTGGCCTGGCCGACAATCTCATGCTGCACGCCGGGATCGAGCGGCGCGGTGGCGTCCTCATCATCGGAGACGCGGCGCGGGATGCGCTCTATACGGACCTTGCCGCGTTCAGGACGTGTCTTGCCGTCGCCGTTGAGAAGCTGCGCTAAAGTGCTCAGTCCCGGCACTTGATGGATTGGGTCTAGGGTAAACCTTTCGGGTTCTCTGCATGCACAGCGTCGCCATCAAGGTGATCAGCGTAGACGTCGTTGTGCGGCACGGCAGCCGCCTCCGCCTTGCTGGCCGAGATGCCGTCATGGGCGCTGGCATGGATCATCCACATCATGGACGATCAGATCGTCGCGTTGCGGCAGCGACGAGAAGAGCGCGACATTGGCCGCAAATCTGCTACCGAAACAGAGCACCCTTTCAATCCCATAAGTCGCAGCCGCTTCCGCTTCGAGCGCCTCATGTGCTCATTCAGTTGGTTTGCCTGCCTTCCCGTCCAGGAGGTGAATGAGTTCCATGGGGAACGGGAATATGATCGTCGAACTGTTTTCCCCGGCAATAACGTTCAGCGTGCTCAAGTAGCGCAGCTGCATTGACAACGGTTGTCTGGCCAGCATTTCAGCCGCTTCCACCAGCTTTGCCGCGGCCTGCTGTTCGCCCTCGGCATTTATGATTTTCGCACGCCGCTCGCGTTCTGCCTCAGCTTGCCTGGCAATCGCACGGATCATCGACTCGTTGATGTCGACATGCTTGATCTCAACATTGGCCACTTTGATGCCCCAGGCGTCTGTTTGGGCGTCGAGCATTCTCTGGATATCTTCGTTGAGCCTGTCGCGCTCCGCGAGCATCTCGTCGAGATCGTGCTTGCCGAGCACCGAGCGCAACGTCGTTTGGGCAAGCTGGCTCGTGGCTGCCATGAAATCCTCGACCTGAATCACTGACTTCTCCGGATCGATGACCCTGAAGTAAATCACCGCGCTGACTCGAACCGAAACGTTGTCACGGGAGATGACGTCCTGGCTGGGGACGTCGAGCACGCGCGTGCGCAGGTCGACCCGAACCATTTGCTGTACGTAGGGAACAAGTAGGATCAATCCGGGGCCTTTAACGCCGGTAAATCGACCAAGTGTAAAGACGACGGCCCGCTGATACTCGCGCAAGATTTTGATCGCGTTCGCCAGGACGATCAGCAGCAGGACGACTGCGACGATATAGAAGATGAAACCTCCAATCATGGTCATGTGCGCTCCTCCTTGCTTTCTTTCTTGCGGGGATCACGGGTGACCTCGAGGGTTAGCCCATTTCTGGCAATGACCGTCACGTCGTCTCCGTCCGTGAGCGGTTCGGCGGAGGCGGCGCTCCAGCGCTCTCCATGCGCGACAATGTAGCCGGTCGTGCCCGTCCAACTGAAGACTTTCCCTGAAATGCCGATCATCTGCTCCGAACCGGTCACCACGGCACGCCGGCGCGCGCCGAATGCAAGGCGAACGACAATGAGGAGGAAGGCGAGGGCTGAAACACCGATACCAATCAGGACCTGCCGGCTCACTTTCAGATCGGGCACATCCGTATCGAAGAGAATGGTTGCGCCCAGGACGAGGGCGACCACACCGCTAAGGCCGAGGACGCCGAATGTCGGTGCATGCGCCTCCGCGACAAAGAGAGCAACCGCAAGCACGATGAGGCCGATGCCGGCATAGCTGACCGGTAGCATTGCCAAGGCGTAGAGACCGAGCAGCAGGCATATGCCGCCGACTGTTCCCGGGATAACCGCTCCGGGCGTGAGAAACTCGAATATCAGGCCGTAAATGCCGATAACCATCAGAATGAGTGCGACATTCGGGTCGGCGATGACCGAAAGCAGGCGTGTTCTCCAGTCAGGCTCGATGGTCTGGACAGCGAGGCCCGTCGTATCAAGCCGGATGTCCGTTCCTCCTGCCCGTACCGTGCGACCATCGGCTTTCGCCATCAGCTCGTCGACGGTGACCGCGACGAAATCGACGACTTTTTCGCGTTCGGCCGCAGTCGATGAGAGACTGGCTGCGTCGCGTACCGCCTTTTCCGCCCAGTCGGCGTTGCGATTGCGCAACTCGGCCAGCCCCCGAAGATAGGCAGCAGCGTCGTTCACTGCCTTTGCCTCTGCAGCGTTGCGCGACTGTCGCTCCTTGCTGTCGCCGTTCTGGCCGTTGTCTTGTCCGCTCCCACCGAGAGCAATGGGCGTTGCGGCGCCCAGATTGGTACCCGGCGCCATGGCGGCGATATGACTGGCATAGAGGATATAAGTGCCGGCACTGGCCGCACGGGCGCCGCTCGGAGCCACGTAGCTCGCAACCGGCACAGACGAGGCAAGGATTGCCCGAACGATGTCCCGCATCGACGTATCGAGACCGCCGGGCGTATCCATTTGCAGGACGACCAACGCCACTTTACGATCGTTGGCAAGCTGGATGCCGCGTATCACATAGTCGGCGGACGCGGGGCTGACGGCGCCATTCAATCGCAGCAGTAAAGCGACGCGTTCCGAGCCCGCTGTCGGGGCGACGGAAAACAAGAATGCTGAACCCCAGATCAATGCCAAAGCGAAAATACGGATTGCCTCTCGGCAATACCTCCGGGGCCGCACGGTCACCCGATCAATATTCATACACTCAAATATACGCCAGATTTACCAAAAGATAAGGCAGAAGTTTCTTCACCAGCCACGGCGATCCCAAAGCGTATGCCAAATCTGAAGGCGATCGGTTGCCAGTAACTGGTATTGCACTTGAACACACTTGTGGCGTTTGTGTTGCGAGGCTTTGCGGCCAATGTGAACCCACTCATGAGAAAGATTTTTGCTATCCGGCCTTCCTTGAGTCCGGAAAAGATTTGAACCTACATCCCGTTAAGCGACCCGCTTCGCTCGATGTCAAACCTGCTGGAAGTCCGTAATCATTGTTGGCAAGTTCCGTCGTAGCCGACATGTCGAGAGAGCCGTTCGTCGTGATCGATCCGTGGTGGTTCAGTCTTGCGTCTCTCACCCGGATGCCATGCAGCTTCGCGCCCACGTCCTTTTCCACTGTGTGTTCCCTCCAGAATTATCGTTCGGTCACATGCCAAAAACCACGGCACCACCCATCAGGCCGGCGCCGGCGGCGGTGAGCAGCAGCTTTTGTCCTCCCGCAAACCGTCGCTCGAGATGGGCGATGGAGAGGGAAAGCGGGATAGTCGCGGCCGACGAATTGCCGAAGCTCTCGATCGTGCGGATCGTCTTTTCGGGCGCGATGCCGAGGTTGCCTGAGACGGCGTCGAACATGCGCGCGTTGGCCTGATGCGGAACGAACCGGTCGATATTGGCCGCGACAATTCCTGCCTGCTCCAGCGCCCGCTTCGAGGTTTCGGTCATCAAGGCGACGGCGCGCGAGAAGACCTCGCGGCCGTCCTGCATCGTCATCAGAAAATCCTCCGCACTGGTTTCGGGAGAGAACGGCCGGTTGCTGCCGCCGGCCGGGATGTTGATCAGGCCATAGCCGCTGCCGTCCGATACGAGATCGGCGGAGAGGAGGCCGCTTCGCCCGTTCGCACAGGGGGCCAGCACCACAGCGCCAGCCGCATCAGCGAAGAGGACGGCGCTTGCCCGCTCAGCAGGATTGATGCGGCGGCTCAGGATATTGGCCGCCACCACCAGGACGGCACGGCCATGCGCTCGGACGAAACCGTCCGCCAGCGTGAGCGCGTAGAGAAAGCCCGAACAGGCGCCGGCGAGATCGATCGCGCCGGATTTTTCCAGATCCAGCCGATGGGCCAGCAGCGGTGCCGAGGGCGGCAGAAGATGATCCGGTGTCGAGGTCGCGAGCAGCGTCAGTGCGATCTCATTACGGGCGAGCCCGGCATCGTCGAGCGCCATCCGTCCGGCCTCGGCGGCAAGGCCGCTCAGTGTCTCGCCCTCTTCGGCCCAATGGCGCGTGCGGATGCCGGTTCGGCGCTCGATCCAGCCTGTTTCCAGGCGCAGACGCGCTTCGATCTCGGCATTGTCGACGCAGCGAGCCGGCACGGCATGCCCGAAACCGGCCATGCGGGAAGAACGATCCGACATCATCCCGTGCTCCCGAGAACGATCGACGCGATCTCATCTATGGCGTCATAGGCGCGGCCGAGATCGTCTGCGGTCACGCAATAGGGCGGCATCAGGTAGATGACGTTGCCGAGCGGACGGATCAGCAGGCCGCGTTCGCGAAATAGTCGCCGCATGCGCGGACCAGCCTCGGCGAGATAACCGCCAGAGGGTACGACGAGATCGAGCGCTGCGATCGTTCCTGACTGCCGTATATTGGCGAACCGTTTGTCGCCCTCGAAACGCTGCAGGTTCTGCCGGTGCAGTGCTGTGAGATTTTCGATACGCTCAAAGACCGGTTCGTTCCGCCAGATTTCGAGATTGGCGACGGCGGCCGCACAAGCGATCGGGTTGGCGGTATAGGAGCTGGAATGGAAGAAGGTCTTGCGCCGGTCGGTGGAGAGGTGGGCATCGAAGATGTCGCCGGTGCAGAGGGTTGCCGCAAGCGGCAGCGCGCCGCCCGTCAGCCCCTTGGATGTGCATAGGATGTCGGGCGTGATGCCGGCCTGCTCCGAGGCGAATATTGTGCCCGTCCGGCCCCAACCGGTCATCACTTCATCGGCGATCAGCAGGCAGCCATGGTGCAGGGCGATTTCCTTCAGGCCGGCAAGTGTACGGGCATCATAGATCTTCATGCCACCCGCCCCGAGGACCAAAGGCTCGATCACCAGGGCCGCGACCCGGGCCGAACGGCAAAAGTTCTCGAACATGTCGAGCGTCAGCTGCTTTCGGCCCGGTTCCGGGAAAGCAAGCCGGTCGACGCCGAAGAGTAGCGGTTCATAGGCGGCGTTGAAAACGCCTCGCTCGCCGGTCGACATCGTGCCGATCGTATCGCCGTGGTAGCTCCCCTCCACCACTACGATCCGATCGCGCGCCTCTCCCCTGTTGTGGAAATAACCGAGTGCCATTTTGAGCGCCACCTCGACCGAGGTCGAACCGCTGTCGGAATAGAAGACATGGCTTAACCCCGGTGGAGCGATCTCGATCAATCCCTCGGCCAATCGTTCGGCGGGCGCGTGCGAGAATTCGGCGAAAATGATCTGGTCATAAGCCTCCGTCGCCGCCCGGATCGCCGCCATGATCACCGGATGCCGGTGGCCATGGGTGATGACCCACCAGGACGAGATCGCGTCGAGAAAGCAATGACCATCCTCATCGACCAGATAGGCGCCCTCGGTCGATGCGATACGTTTCATCGGCGGTTCGAGCGCATGCTGGGTGAAGGGGTGCCAGACGGCCGAGCGGGTCATGCGGGCACCTCCGCAAAGGAAGCGAGATCGAAATTGCCGCGGAACGCCGTGCGAAGCCCATCGGGCGTAATGTCCTGGAGCCAGGGGAGCCGGCCGAGTGAGCGAATGCCACCCATTTTTTCGATAATGCGCTGCGTTTCTTGGTTCTCGTCGCCGATGAAGGTGATGCCGAACACCGGAATGTTGCGATGTTTCAGAGCTTCGAGTGACAGCAGCGTGTGGTTGATCGTGCCGAGCGATGTCCTGGCGCAAAGGATGACGGGAACCTGCCAGCGGGCAAACATATCGGCGAAGACCAGATCGTCCGAGAGCGGCACGAGCAGCCCGCCCGCCCCTTCGATCACCAATGGCCGGTCTGTCATCGGCGGCACCAGCCTTTCCGGCTTGATCGCAACGCCATCCAAACGGGCTGAAAGATGCGGCGAGGCAGGTGTGGCAAGGCGATAGGCTTCCGGCAGGATGCGCGTGCGCGGCACGCCGCCGAGCCGCATGACCGTCTCGCCGTCGGTCTCGTCCTCAAGCCCCGACTGGACGGGCTTCCAGTAATAGCCCTCCAATGCCGCGGCAAGGCCTGCAGCAAAGACGGTCTTACCGATACCCGTATCAGTGCCGGAGACGACGAGCCGCGGCATCATGGCCTGTCCTCTTCGATCGCCGCGGCCAGCCTCCGAACCAAGGCCACAATCTGCTCCTCATCCACATTGAGCGAAATGGAAACCCTCAGCCGAGCCGTACCCTCAGGCACGGTCGGGGGCCGGATCGCCCGTACGTCGAAGCCATCCGCCTGCATGCGCTCCGCGATCCGGAGCGCGCGGGCATTGTCGCCGAGCATCACGGGCAGAATCTGCGAACCGCTGGGGATGATGCCGAGCCGACAGGACAATTGTTCGCCGGCGAAGTTTTTGAGGCGCTCCAGCCGCATGCGCCGTTCCGGCTCGTCGGCGATCATGCGCAACGCCTCCCGCACTCCTGATGCCATCAGCGGCGACGGGGCGGTCGAGTAGATGAAATTGCGTGCGCGGTTGATGAGATAGTCGGCAAGGACAGCAGGCAGCCCAAGAAGCGCGCCGGAGACGCCGAGCGCCTTGCCGCAGGTATGCAGGACCAGAACATTGCCGCGGCTTTCCAGCCCCGAAGCAAGACCGCGGCCGCCGGGACCGAATATGCCGGTGGCATGCGCTTCGTCGACGACGAGGAAGCCATCATGCCGATCGGCAAGCTCGGCGAGCTCAAAGACCGGCGCTTGATCCCCGTCCATCGAATAGAGGCTCTCGACCGCAATCCAGGGACACCCCTTGCCGCCGCGCTCGCGCCAGCGTCGGATCGCCTGATCGAAAACGTCGACCTCATTGTGCGGCACGGCGACCGCCTCCGCCTTGCTGGCCGAGATGCCGTCATGGGCGCTCGCATGGATCAGCGCATCGTGGACGATCAGGTCGTCGCGCTGCGGCAGCGACGAGAAGAGCGCCACATTGGCCGCAAATCCACTGTCGAAATAGAGGATCTTCTCGACCCCGAAAAACGCAGCCGCTTCCGCCTCAAGCGCCTCATGTTCGGCGTGATTGCCGCGCAAAAGCCGCGAACCGCCGGCACCGGCTGGCACGCCCCTTTGGATCGCGCCTGCAATCGCTGCCTTCAGGCGGGGGGCATTGGCGAGCCCGAGATAGTCATTGGAGGTGAAATCCACGCCTTGCTGCGGGGTGAGCGTGCGTAGTCGCGACTTGCGCTGAAGGCCCGCGAGCGTGACCTCATAGCGGGCGAGCGCCGGCGAACTCAACGAGACTGCTCCAGTTCCATCGGCTTCAGCCCGAGCCGGCTGAAGAGGGCCGCGTCATGATCCTCGCCGGGATTTTCCGCCGTCAGCAGCGTGTCGCCGACAAAGATCGAATTGGCCCCGGCGAAAAAGCAAAGAGCCTGCGTCTCGTCGCTCATATCGGTGCGGCCGGCCGACAGGCGGACATGCGAGCGCGGCATGAGGATGCGCGCGAGTGCAATGGTGCGGACGAAGTCGATCGGGTCCACCGGCGCTGCATCGGCAAGCTTGGAGCCCGGGATCGGGATCAGCATGTTGATCGGCACACTTTCCGGAGGTGCCGGCAGATTGGCGAGCGTCACCAGCATCGAAATCCGGTCTTCAATTGTCTCGCCCATGCCGAGAATGCCGCCCGCGCAGACCTTGATCCCGGCATCGCGGACATTGGCGAGCGTGTCTAGCCGGTCCTCAAAGCTGCGGGTGGTGATGATCTCCGAATAATAGCGCTCGGACGTATCGACATTGTGATTGTAGTAATCGAGGCCGGCCTCGGCGAACCTTTCGGATTGCGCCGGCGTCAACATGCCAAGCGTCATACAGGTTTCCATCCCGAGTGCCTTTACGCCCTCGACCATGGCGACGAGCGCCTCCATATCGCGCTCTTTGGGATTGCGCCACGCGGCCCCCATGCAGTAGCGCGTCGCACCGCCTTCCCTTGCCCTCCGCGCCTCGCCGAGCACGCGCTCGACTTTCATCAGCTTCGACGCCTTGAGACCCGTCGGATAGTGAGCGGACTGGCTGCAGTAACCGCAATCCTCGGCACAGCCACCGGTCTTGATAGACAGCAGCCTGCTCATTTGAATGGCATTGGGATCAAAGTGCGCGCGATGAATCTGTTGGGCGCGATAAAGAAGATCATTGAACGGCAAGTTATAGATAATTCCCGCCTGCTCATTTGAGATGGGGGGGCCAACCGGCGAACTGTTTTCAAATACACTGACCGGCAGCGCCACATCGTCCATCACCTGGTCACCTTTCAATAGATAGAATCTACCTTTATCTATAATTTTATGAAAGGCAGCATTTTGCAATAGCTCTTTGCGCGAATGTTTTGATCATGTTGGCAACCCGAAAGAGCATCGTCGGAAAGCGCGGAGGCTTCCACGACACACACTTCGAGCACCATCGATGAGGCGCAGGTCGGTCAGCGCGACACAGTCGCCGAATGCTTTGTTAGCGAAACGATGAAAAGGTCAGCTCGGCTTTGCCTCAGCCTTCAATGGCAAATGCCGCGCCCGTTGCACCCGAGGCATACAGGATCGGCTTTTGGCCGATCCTCTGCACGTGCCGATCGAGCACCACAATGGCTTGCTCGATTTTGCCCTTACGGAGATGATCGAGAATGGCATGGTGATCGACATCAACCCGAGGCGACCAGCCGCCGCGCCCGCTCACAAACAGAAGTCGTGATCCTACCATATGGAGATCGTCGATCGCCGCAAGCAGCCGCGGCATGTCGCAAGGTGCGAGCAAAAGCCTGTGGAACCGGCGATTCGCCTCGTCCCATTCGCGGATATCGACCGCACCGTCACCGGCAATCATAGCCGTTTCCGCCTCATCCAGGATGAACCGAGTCAAATGCGGCGCGGCATGGCGAAGCGCAAGCGCCTCCAGGGCAGAGCGCATGCGGGCGACCTCCTGAACCTCCGCCAGCGAAAACGACGCGACCCGCACGCCACGGCGCGCCTCACTCACCGCGAGCCCCTGCGCCTCGAGGCGACGGAACGCCTCCCGCACCGGAACATGGCTGGTGCCGAATTCTTCAGCAATATGATCCTGCCTGAGCCTGCTGCCGGGTTCCAGCGCGCCCGTGATGATGCGGTCGGCGAGAACGCGGCTGATACGATTGGCGATCGTGTCTTCGGTGATCATGGTCATGTTTTATAGATAATTTCATAGAGCAGCGCTGTCGAGGCCACAAGCAGCTCAAGACTACCCGGCAAACGGGTCGGGAAAGGCGGCCAGTGCTGTTCGAAGAGGCAGGCGATTGCCTGTTCAAAATCCGAAACTCGACTTGCCCTTGTCGATCAACCAGGTGATTGCCGGAAGACACCCGACGTGCCTAAGGTTTCCGCTTCCACCGGTATGCAGTCGCCTCCACAGTCACGCGGTTAGGCCGCTGTCAGACGTCGGCTTTCGCAAGACGCGCGAGAAGGTCGTCGAGCATGGGCCGCTGCCCCTTGAGCATCCTTACCGCTGCGTCCTTCAACGAAAACCAATCCGCACGATCGACTTCTGGAAACCTCCGGATCCGACCGGACCTCGGAGGCCATTCCATCTGGAACTCCGAGCTTCGAATGTTATTCAGGTCCAGCGTGAGGTCGGCTTCCACATACCAGGCGACAACGACCTTGCCACCCGGCTGCCGGTATTCGCCCAACGGATTGAAGTCACCATCGACCACGACCCCCAACTCCTCGAGGGTTTCCCGCTTCGCAGCCGCGAGTTCGTCCTCCCCCGGCTCGACCAGTCCTTTGGGAATGGACCAGGCGCCCTCGTCCTTCTTCGCCCAGAAAGGCCCTCCGGGGTGGACGAGGAGGACCTCGACTTCGTCAGAACGGCGCCGAAACAGGAGGAGCCCGGCGCTACGAATGGCCATACCGCCCCTCCTCAATCATGGTTCAAGGCATTCTTCGCAGATGCCACAGCCGTCCATCCATCGACGGGCACGTCGGCAACAGAGACAGATACGACCATCCGGCTGCTCCCTGTCATTTTCCGGAGGGATGATTTCGGTCGTTTCGTCGGAAAAAATAGCCGAAACCTCTTCTTGTTGCTCCGCCAGCCTGATCTCATCAAATAGGTGGTCGGGGCCGGCCGGCAAGACGGCATCGCCATTGCTGGAATGTCGCATGATGGACGGCCGATACCGCAGCTCGGAATGAGGTTGTCCCTCGGCCGTGGACGGCCAGGCGTGGCGCCATGCCTGCCGCCAGTTACGGCAAGTAACCATACGATTTTAGCCGAATATTTAGCTTGCTCGCCTAGTTTTCTGGGATCTTTGCAGCCGGAGCATTGGCCGTGCGCCTCGTAACGCTTGAACAGGTAGAAAGTCAGCTCGCGCGCGGCTTTGGTCTTCTACGCTTCGCGCCGGAGATAGAGACCCTGTTCCTCAGGCAATACGCGGCCGAGCGAGCCCGGCTCGTCGCAACCTGGTGTCTGATCGGCGTGCTGATTTACGACCTTGTCTATTTTGCCGACCGCGACATGGTGCCGGATGTGCGCACGGGGCTGATTGTCGTTCGGTTTCTGATCTTCACACCCTTCGTGATTGCCTGCATATTTGTCGTACGCCGCTGGCCGAATGCGCGGCTTTACGACACGCCTATGCGTCAGAATTCATTGCGGATTTCAATATCCGTTTCGGTAAATCGCCGCGCAATTGATCCTGAAATGCCAAGGATGCGGGCTGCAATAGGGCCTAAGAAATAGGCCGCTAGAAGCGGGCTCAGTTCCCGATTGAGCGTTTCGGCGCGAGGCAGCGGTTTGCGATCGGCGGAGGTGCGGTGTGCCACCATGTAGCCGAACTCGCAACGCACTACCCGAAAACCGCTGGCCGATACGACATTCGCCGCGCGATAATCGATGCGGGATCCATCGGTGCGCCGGCGCCGTGCGCCAGCAAGGATCGTGACGCGCGCATCCTCCGGCCCTTCGACCAGAAACCACGCTGACCTCTTGCTCCCTCGAATTCAGGATCACTTTTCAGATGCGCCTGTAGGATCACACCGCTGGCGCACGTCCTATATATGGGCGAGCCATGGCCGCCCGCAATTTGGTGACTATATCAACCGGAGCAAGGTCAAGTCTCCTGCCCGACCATTACAGATGGAGGAATGTCATGGATATGCAGAGCCTCACACCAGCAATCGAACTTGCGAGAAAGAACGGCGTGTACTTTCCGAACGAAAGCGCCGCCTACAGGGAGGCGCGGAACGCGCTTCTCGCCGAGGAAATCGAACTCCGCCGCCATATCGAGCGTGTCGCCGAGCAGAGACGCCATCTGCCGCCGGGCGGGCCTGTGCCGAAGAACTATACGTTCGAGGGCGTGAACGGCAGGATCTCGTTCGAGGAGCTGTTCGCGGACAAGGAAACGCTCGTCGTCTACAGCTATATGTTCGGCCCGGAGCGGGAGCGGCCCTGCCCGATGTGCACGTCGCTGCTCTCCTCCTGGGACGGTGAGGTTCCCGACATCCAGCAGCGCGTCGCATTCGCCGTCGTGGCCCGCTCGCCGCTGCAGCGCCTCACCGATTTCAAGAGGGAGCGCGGCTGGCACTATCTGCCACTCTATTCGGATACGAGCGGCGAGTTCAGCCGGGACTACCATGCGCTCGGCAAGGACGGCAGTGATGACGCGGCCTTCAACGTGTTCACCCGCCGGGATGGGACAATGCGGCATTTCTGGAGCGGCGAGATGGGCGGCGCCACAGCCGATCCCGGTCAGGACCCGCGCGGCGCGCCCGACCTGATACCGATCTGGACGATCCTCGATTCCACCCCGGAGGGCCGGGCGCCGCATTGGTATCCCAAGCTGTCCTATTAGAATGATGCGCGGCTCAGGACAGTACCGGCACCGTAATCGGCGCGCCGGTGAGATCGGTCTTGCGGTAGAATCGAGATACGTTGCCGCCGCACCTATCGTAAATCGGGTGCGCGCCGATCTTGGCGAGTTTGGACTGAATGGCGATCGGATGGCCGCATTTCCGAACTTGAGATTTACAAAGAGGGCGGAGGCCCAATCGTCACTGGTCCATGTGTGCTGCCTCCAGATCGGCAGGCTCAGCAATTGAGTCAAACCGGAGAGGGCGAGCGTGGCTCAGCGCCGGCAAAGGGAAGGTCCCTCCGCCGGATTTCTGTCGGCCGGGCGCGTTCCATCCGGAAATGACCCCGGTTTCTATAGCTCACCCCACCGTTTCGCGCTTCGGGAGCACGAGATCCGCGACCGTATAGGTGTGGAATCCGCTGCTGGAGACCGTGTCCAGCCGCTTGAAACGTTCGGCGAAATCAGGATCGGGCTCGTCGACGATGCCGCCATATGTGCCTTTGTTGTCGCCACATACGTTTGCGGCTGTACTCTTTGCACTAGTTCCGCGTGCGGGAATTCGCGTCACGCGAGGGCGTGAGCAAGGCAGCCTTAGGAGCTCGGGCGTAAGCGATCCGAAGGACAAGCGCGACCGACGGCCCCACGACCGAGTGTTCCGCTTGCGGGGTGATTTCGCCACCAGTCGCAATCCTCGCGATCGATGTCATCACCTGCCAGGCCGAACCAGCGAGCCGCCGGCCCGCTGCAACCTCAAATGTTTTGCGCCATCTTGAACACCGGCGCGAAAAGATAAAAGAGGCTCTTGGCCGCTGACGCGGTGATGTGGTCGGCATCCATGTAAAGCGGCACGCCGCTTCGCGAGGCGTGGCAACGGTCGTTGTTGCAAAAGGCCGGCAGCGGATCGACGACAATTGCACCATATTTATCGGCATATTTCTCCAGCATCGAGCGGGCGAGCGCCTGCCGTTCGGCGACGTAGGACAGGGGTGGCGCGATATCCGCCGAGGTGCCGTCGAGCTTGGCCTTGGCAAGAGCCTCGGGCACGAAACGCCCCATCTCAGGCACGTCCATAACCAGCACGACCGTGACGCCTTCCTGCTTCAGCTCGGCCAGAGTCTTATCCAGGGCCGTGGCAATCGGCGTCGAGTAATCGGCCACAGACGGGGGGATTGAAGGATCGAAATAGTCCCCCTGGTTCGGTAGTTCGGAATTGTGAACGTATTTCGGCCAATAGGCGAGCATGAACACGAGTGGAATATGCTCCCGCTTGATGAGGTCGCGCACTGAATCGTTGAAGGCCGTGCAGCGTCGCGTATCGTTTTTGCCCGCAAGCGCAACGTCGGTCAGCGGAGGGCATGACGCATGGGCAGCGAACCTGCCGCCAAAGCCCGCGGCAGCGGCGGCGGCATCGATGCCCGGCGCCATCGCGGCAGCGTGTGAGTCGCCCCACACCAGAAAGTCGGGGCCAGCATCATTCGGATCGCCCAGGCCGCAGACCTTGCCGGCTTCGATATCGGCATTTGACGGACCTTTGTGATCCGACTCTGTAAAGCAGCCGTCCATGTAGAAGTGGCTTCGGTCATACGTGGCCGCATAGATTGACCGAACGTCGGCCGGCAATCGGCCCGGTGCGCCACCACTCATGACCAGAAGCAGCCCGGCGCCGGCCGTAAGCCCGATCACCGCGGCCGCCATTGCCGGCAGTTGCTTGCCGGTGAGCAGCCCCCAATTTCCACGAGATGGCTTTTCGATGAACCGCCAGGAGGCGACGGCAACAAGCATCGATGCCAGGATCACGGCGCACCGCAGCAGCGGCGTCAGCTCGTGACCCGCGAAATAGCGGGTGAAGACGATAATCGGCCAATGCCAGAGATAGAGCGAATAGGAAATCAGCCCGATAAAGACCAGCGGACGCAGCGAAAGAAGCCGGCCGACGATGCCGTTGCCCGCGCGCGCATGGATGATGAAGGCGGCGCCCAGGCATGGCAACAATGCGGCATAGCCCGGAAAGGTCGTTTTCTCGGTAAAGGCGAAAACCGCGATGCCGATCAGGACAAGTCCGATCGCCGCCAAGGCCTGCCGGCCCGTCTCGCTTTTCACCTCGGGGATGGCCTTGAGGCCGATGATGACGCCGATCAGAAGTTCCCAGACGCGATATTGCGAAAGGTAGAAGCCCGCTGTCGGATCGCGATTCAACACACCGATGCAGGCGGCGAAGGATGCGGCGAGGGCGACAAGCGCGAAAGGAACCATCCGCCGCGGCGCGACCTTCTGCAGCAGGATCACGACGAGGGGAAAGGCGATATAGAATTGCTCTTCGACCGCAAGCGACCACGTATGCAGCAGCGGCTTCATCTGCGCGCCGATATCGAAATAGCCCACCTCTTTTGCAAACTGAATGTTCGACATGAAGAGGGCGGCGGCTGTCATGCTCCTGGCGAAATATGAAAGCTCCAGAGGCATGAGGGCGAACCAGGCGACGACAGCGCAAGTCGCCATCATCGCAAAGAGGGCGGGGAAGATACGACGGATGCGCCGCTGATAGAAATTCAGGAGGCTGAACTCGCCTTTCGCCATCTCGCCGGCAATCAGCGACGACATCAGATAGCCGGAAATGACGAAAAAGACATCGACGCCGACAAATCCGCCGCTGATGCCGGGAATTTCAGCGTGGAAAAGAACGACCGGTAGGATGGCAAGGGCGCGTAATCCGTCGATATCAGGTCGGTATGCCAGGTGCGCTCCATTGTGTGGCGCGCTTGGAACGGGATTTTTTCCCTTTGTAAACAACGTCACAGACCTTCGCACCTGCGTATCCGGTAAACAATGGATGGAGCTATCCGTAAGAATTGAGGTATTTCAAGGCCCATAGAGCCAGCAGAACCGCGACCCCAAGGCAGATCGCTATGATCGCTATCAACCCGCCCTGCTCACAGGACGCTCTTTCTGGCTTGCGGCAAGTGTCCTGAATTCCAACATCAGGGCGCGGGAATATGCCGGGAGAAAATTTCTCTTCTATGTCAACTGCCTTAGGGGCATGGAGGTAAATCCGGACCACCGCATTTCTTCTTTTCTGCGGCCTCCGGTCTCTTTGCCTGCTGTTCGACGATCGCCGGCTTGGGCTGAGGCTGGGGCTTGGGTTCAGCCTGTATCTTGGGTTCGACCCGTAATTCGGGTTCGGCCTGTGGTTTTGCGGCAGGTGCCTGCGCCGGCATTGCAATATGCGGCTCCCTAGGCAAGGATGGCGGCGAAGCTTCCTCTCGAGACTGCGGCGGAACAACATGGCGCTGATTGCCGAGCTGCGGTTCGCTGTTGTTGGGAACGCTGGGTTTTGCTGGTGTGTTGTCAATATTTGCCAGCGCCGCAGGCTTTGTCGGCAGGCTGTGAGCGTCGGGTTCCGGGGTTGCGACACCTCCCTTCGGCTTCGCATTCGGGGCTGCCGGTGGTGCCAGGGTCTTGGCGACCTGGCTTTGACCTTTGACGGCAGGCGCATTGGCCTCGGGCAACTGCGGCTGGCCTTTTGAACCCGGAAGGGCATGCGCGTCGGGATTTGCGCTCTGAAGTGGTGGATGCGCGGCCGTCGTCGGATTATGCGCGGTACCGGGCTCCGCTTCGGGCGGCTGTATTTTTCCTGCCGGGGCCGCTTGTGGCTTGTTCGCCGGCGTGCCGGCGGGCGGCAGCGGCTCGCCGTTGGCGCCGGAAAGCGCCTGGGTGGCGGCACTTCCGGTCTGTGTCTGCAGCTGTTGTGCCTGTGTGCCCGTCTTTGTCTGTATTTGGGGCTGGGACTGGACCGAAGGGACGGGCACCGGCGCTAAACCGGCTGCAGGTGTCGGTTTCTCGGCTCCGGCCGGGACCTGCTTTTGCAAAACGGCAGCCTTTTTCTGTATCGAGGGCGGCAAGGCAACGTGGAGCGCAGCTGCACCCGTTCCGGCGACGATGGCCGCGCCGGCGAGCTTTTCTCCTGTCGCCAATCCGGGCGCAGCCGGTGCGGCCTCGTTCTCGTTGACAACCGTGTTGTTGACGACCGTATTGTGAATGTTGTTGAAGATAATGTTGTTTTCGGGCGGCGCGATATCACGCGGGGGTTCCACCCATTCGGGGACCGGAACGAAGACCGGCGCCGGTAGCACGTAGAGATCGACCGGTGGCCTGGGCGGCGCAAGCGTTACGAAATCCGGCGGCGGTGGTGCCAGGAAGACGACGGGCGGCGGCGGCGCATAACCGAAGTCGGCATCATCGAAATACAAGACAGGCCGGTCGACATAGACGATTTCCGGTGGTGGCGGCGGCGGCACGTCATACTCGATCACCGAAAATGACGGGGGCGGCTCGAGTGCTGCCTCGAAATGTTCCAGACGACGGCGGGCATCCCAGACATGGGGACCACGCGGATAACGTCTCAGATAGGACCAATAGGCCTCCGGCGTATCCGCATTCCACGTTTCGCGCCAGGTGATCGCTTCGCGGCGCGCTGCAATGATCGCACGCACCCGCCTTGCCATGGAGTCGTTCGGATAGCTTGCCAGGAAATCCTCGTAACCACGCATCGTGTCGCGGTCGAGCGCGGCGAAATAGGCATCCCGCTCGTCGAAATCGCTGATCGGCTTCGTCCGGATTGCGACATTGCTGTAGCTGGACACCTGGGCGGCCGGCGGATTGGGACCACGATCGAAAAACGTGAAGGCGTTCTTGAATTTGGAAGCATTCCAGGAAATCTGCGCGCCCTTGGTCAGATCGCTGAGCCGCAACCGTGTCCGGTCAAACACATCATCGAGCGGAAGCCCGCCGATGCGGATCATTTCCGCCAGGGCATGGGCATAGGAACCATAGGGGCCGGCCTCCTGCGGGGCGACCGTGCCCGGCGCGGCATTAAAGGCGATCAGCTGATTGGCGTCCGGATCGACGAGCGCCAGACCACCGGCCAACGGCTGATTGGACTGCACGAATGGATTGGCTCTTGCTGCATCGAGCACGACGATGCTGCCGCGATTGTTGATACCGGCCAGCGATCTCGAAAAATCGGTTATGCGCAGAGCTTCCACCGGCACATCCGTGGCATTGGCGATCTGGGCGTCGACCGGCACGAAATAGTTATCGCCCTGATATTGCACGCCATAGCCCGCCAGATAGACGAAGACGACGGTATTGGGTCCCGATGCATTCGCTTTCGTCAGAAAGTCCCGCATCGCGTCGCGCAATCCGTTCTGGTCGAGGTCGCGCGCGCCGATTACGTCGAAGCCGGCGGCCTGCAGCGTTTGCGCAATCAGCCCGGCATCGTTGGCCGGCGTCGACAGGGCGCCCGCCTTGTAGGCGGCATTGCCCACGACGAAGGCTATTCTCTTTTCAGGGGAACCTTGCGCTTCGACCGGATTTACGGAAGCGATGCCGGCCAGAACAAGCGCGACGGCAAAAAATGTCCAGATCGCCTTTCCAGACGACATTCCTATTGTCCGAAGTAGAGAAGGCATACCGGTTTTTCCAATCAAGATGTGATGCAAATTCGCTGTGAGCCCCCCCGCAAGGGCCAGCCCTATCAGCTTCGCCAGAGACGGTTGGCAAGCTTCGCATCACTCTTTAGCAATCGTTTATGAGCGCGGGATTAGCCGTAACTGAAGCGAAACTGAAGACGGCTCGGACCCTTCGCAAGCCGCCGACATCAACTTGACGGTGTCGCACAGGGTTGGAGCGTCTATAGGATGAGCCCCCGAAAGCATAGCCTGACGACAAAACTGTCCCCTGGCCATTCGCGAGATATCGTGCCGTCGAGTGGCCGCCGACTTCTCCGGCAAGCTTGCTGGCAAACCCGCCCGAAACTTGCGTTGGCAAGACCTTCGAGCCGCCGAGCTCCGTCCAAGGCAGACCCGGACCAGGCGATCTCAGATGCGGTTTCTACGGCCAGGGTCCGGGTGAAGACGGTCGTGTTTTTCGAAGCGACCGCAACGCCAATTGGAGTCCTGCGGCATCATCGGACGCGTGACCGTAAGGCGCAGCTTTGGGCAATCGGGCGTCATGGTCTGTCAGGACCCTTGCTCGTCGTCACGGCTTGGTTGGGCAGCCCCTTGCCAGGCGAGATATCTGGTCTCGCGCCCCCGTGAGTTCAAAGCCGGTGCTGTATTCCACATCGGCCTTGACGGAGTACATAGTGGCGAAATCAGCGCCAGATGTGAGGGCCGCAAGCAGCTTCGGATGCTTTGAGAGAACAATCGCTCGCCGATCGGAACTGTTCCCGTCGAGGCGGATCTCGTCTCTTTGTACCTCCCAATCTCGAAGCGCGCCGATCGCAGGCCCATCTCACCAACAGTGGCGTCACCGATCTCGAAAATGAGACCGTTCTTGGCGTCGCACCGGACCATATAACAAGCCTCGTTGTCGGTCGCATCAACGACAGAGCATGTTCCGACCGCTCCGGCATGCGAACTGGTAAGCTTGACCCATGGAGCGGGCGGCTCGACTTCCTGCGTGAGCGCAGGCGATGCCGCAAGGCTCGCGCCAAACACACACGCTGCCACGCCAACCACGCCTGCGACTGCCGGTCTGCTGAACCTCATCCTATCCTCGTTTTTTCTAAGACGTTGCGAGCCTAGTAGCGTCTCGACGTGGATGCGCTTGTCAAGGTCGATTGAGGGGAGACGCAGACCAGCAGGCGGATGGCGCTTGTGATCGGCTCACTTGCTTTGAGAAGCCGGTGAGGAGCTTATCGACGTGACCTGCTTTGGGATGCCACTCGCAATCGCGCTCATAATCGTCTTCGATAATTTCGCTCCTGTGCGCGTACGCGTCAAATCTGTCGTACATCTGGCCAAACCACGCTCCCGTGCATTCCCCGCATCCGCTATTTCAGCGGCCATGCCGACATCCCGAGGTCGATGACGCCCCGCATCACGCGGCCGTTCGCGCCTGCCTGTGGCAGGTTCATTACAGCCTGCAAAACGCCGAGAAAATGCCACGCCAAGCCATCGGTGTCCGCCGCTGATGGCAACTCGCCATTGGCGACCGCTTCTCGCAGAATCTCCTCGAAGATCGCCCGCTGCCGCGTGAGGCCCTCCAAGGCAACGACCTGCCCTTCTAGCGGTAAATCTGCCATCTCGGTGCACGATCGGACCAGCATGCAACCCTTAGGTCGCGCAGCTCTGGCATCGTTCGGAAGAAATTCGCTTAGTAGAGCTTCAAGCTGGCCGCGTCTGGTATCTCCCTGGACGGCCCTCATGCGATGCACGACGCGCTCCGCATAAGTTGAAAGCACCTCCCGGAAAAGCCCATCCTTATCTCGAAATCGCTTGTACAGGCTTGAGCGGGACAACCCCATTGCCGTCGTTAGCTGATCGATGGACGATGCAGCGTACCCATGTCGCCAGAACACATCCATGGCGGCATTGATTACCGAAGTCTCGTCGAATTGGCGTTTTCCGCTCATTTCAATTTCTCATTTGGCATCATGGACCGATCGTTCCATAAATGATGGACCGTTCGTTCCAAAATAGCAAGGATACTCAAATGTTCAATCCTCCCTCGAGTGAAGTAAGCAGGCCGCGCATTGCAGTGGCCGGCGCTACTGGTCGGGTCGGCGCCACTTTGATCGCAAACCTGGTCAATGACCCCGTCGATATCGTGGCGCTGACGCGGAATCCAGACACGCGGGACCTACCGGCCGGGGTCGCTTTGGCCAAAGTTGACTTCGATATACCTGCCACTCTTGCCGGCGCGCTGCGCGGTGTGGAGCGCCTTTTCCTTTCCCACGGCACGTCCCCGCGGCAGGTTGCCAACGAAATCGCATTGATCGACGCAGCCGTGGCCGCAGGCGTTGTTCACATCGTCAAATTGTCGGTCATGGGGCCTCCGTCTCGGCTGCATCCGTTCGATTGGCACATGCAGATCGAAGCCCACTTGGCTGCGCATAACATTGGCTACACGCTTTTGCGCCCAAGTTCATTCGTCGACATTCTGGCCCGGGCCGGCGCCCCGGTCGCGGATGGCTCATGGGGTGGCGTGGCTGGCAACGGGCGCGTCAACTTCATCGACACTCGCGATGTCGCCGATGCCGCGCGTGCCGCTCTTCTCGACAATGAGCACATTCACTCGCAGCGCGCCTATCATCTGACTGGCCCCGGTACGGTGAGTATGCCGGAGGTTGCCGAAGAACTGTCGCGCCTCCTCGGTGAGACCGTGTTGTATCAGCATCGGACCCACGACGAGCATCGCAGCGTCCTGATCGCCTCGGGCGTAAGTGAAATGGTTGCCGATTTGCTCCTTGGACTTGACGGTATGTTCCGGGAATCTGTGCTCGCCGAAACGACGTCCACATTCTCGGAGTTGACGGGCCAAACACCGCGATCGGTTGCGGGCTAGCTCAGCGATAACATCGCCGTCTTCCGAAAGAAGTCCGAACCGATGGAAGCCCGGTGAGCCCCGACCTGAAATGAGGCCCCATTATCACGGGCGCCGACAACGCCGGCGCGGAGAAGACGGCCGCGCAGCGCCACCAGACATGACCCCTTGATCGCATGGCTTGCAAAATTCGCAAAAGCGTTCACCGAAACCGCAAGCGCACCCGTGCCGATCGCAACGTGCGGCTGCCTGACCCCGACCACGTAAAGGAGCAGCGGGCGTGGCCGGGATGGATCCACCGCCGCCGAGGAGGCCGAGCATGAAGCCGACGAGCCCGCCGGGGAAGCCGTCAACCGCTGTATGACGGATCGCGGCGGCTACAGCCTTGCCTATTTCGTTCGTGGTGGGGCGGCACTCTTTGCCGATGCGATCTTCTTGGCGGCTTTCCACCCCATCGCGCCGTCGCAAGCAGATGAGGATGCCGAGAAGACCGAAGGTTCGGAACGGGTTGATCTGGCAGAATGCGGAGGGTAGGCTGCCGCTCCACAACAAGTGCAAACACACGAGGATGTCATGCCGACTGGCAAGGTTAAGTTTTTCAATCAGGACAAGGGCTTCGGCTTCATCACGCCGGAAAGCGGAGGACCCGATGTCTTCGTCCATGTCTCCGCGCTCCAATA
>NZ_JBFRCX010000026.1:0-20650 GCF_052113285.1 Rhizobium sp. YAF28
CAAGAGCCAGGGTGCCACCGTCGACCAGGTCAAGGTTCTGGCCTCGCTGTCGCTCGACCGGCACCTGACCTATGTGGCGATGACCCGCCATCGCGAGGATCTTGCCGTCTACTACGGACGCCGGTCCTTCGAAAAGACGGGTGGTCTCATACCAATCCTGTCGCGCAGGAATTCCAAGGAAACGACGCTCGACTACGAGGGCGGCCCATTCTATCGGCAGGCACTTCATTTTGCCGAAAGCCGCGGTCTGCACCTCGTTCGGGTCGCACGGACGCTGGTTGCGCATCGGCTGGAATGGATGGTCAGGCAGAAGCAGACGCTCATGAGCCTCGCCAACCGTCTGGCCAGCGTCGGCGAAAGGCTCGGTGTCGCAAGAACCGCATCGACGGCTAACCTTGTCAGCGCAGGCAAGACAGCAAAGCCGATGGTATCCGCCATCACGATCTTCCCTCAGTCGATGGCACAGGCCATAGAGGCCAGGCTCGGCGCCGATCCCGGTCTCCAGAAGGAGTGGGAGGACGTCTCGTTGCGGTTTCGTCTCGTCTACGCGCAGCCGGAGGCGGCGTTCGAGGCGGTCAATGTCGACGCGATGGTCCAGGATACAAGGGTGGCTGCGAATACAATATTGAAGATCGCGAACACGCCGGAGCTATATGGCGCCCTCAGAGGCAAGACAGGCTTGTTGGTCGGTAAGAGCGACAAGCGCGATCGGGAAACTGCTCTTCTTAATGTTCCCACTCTATCTCGCTCTCTGGAGCGCTTTCTGAAGATACGCGTTCAGACCGCGCAGAGGGCTGAGATGGCAGAGTACGCTCGACGGCAGAACTTGTCGGTTGAAATCCCAGATCTGTCGCCGAATGCGAAAGCTGCTCTCGAGCGCGTTCGCGATGCGATCAATCGAAACGATCACTCCGCTGGTCTGGAATATGTGCTTGCTGACGGAGCCCTAAAGGCCGAGCTCGAAGGGTTTGCACGCGCCGTTTCTCAGCGGTTCGGAGAGCGTACTTTTCTCGGAATAGCGACGAAGGATGCTGACGGCGAAGCGTTCAAGACCCTTACCGCCGGAATGAGCCCTACGCAACAGCTGGAGATCAAGGCCGCCTGGGCCTCGATGCGGACCGTCCAACAACTGTCTGCGCATGAGCGTACTGTCATGGCACTCAAGCAGGCGGAGGCAATTCGACAGACGAAGAGCCAAGGACTATCCCTGAAATAGCCATTGATGAATGCGGTCCGCAAATCCAACCCATGGCAATCTTGCCTAGCTCAGCTGATACTTCGACCGCCGCGACAGCGATTGACCGATATCTTATCGTCCCGGGCGCGCCAGCGATCGTGCGATATCGATGATGTCGTCGCGGGTCGCCGTCGGATCTTCCCTGTGCCAGGCAACACCGAGCCCGATCTTGAAATCGATCCCCCTCACCTTCTTGAGCTCAAAGCCGCGGTTCGGCAGATCCTGCGTCCATTCGGGAACGAAGCCGATGCCAAGTCCGGCCGAGACCAGCGACACCAGCGAGAAGGTGTCATCGCATGTGTAGGCGACATTGTCCGTCAGATTGTGCTCCTCGAACTTTTCCGCGAAATACCTTTCGCTGTAGGAGAGGTTCTGACGCGAGAAGGAGATGATCTTCTCACTGCGCAGATCCTCGATGTCGATCTCGCTCTTCAGCGATAGTGGGCTCTCCCTGGCGACAGCCAGAAGATAACGTTCATGGGCAATCGAGAAGAAGCGCAAGGAGCCGATATTCTCCACCGGCCGGATGAAGCCGAGATTGATGCGGCCTGCCTCGATATGGCGGATGATGTCATCGGTGGTGCCGCTTTCGATATGCAGGCGGATATCGGGATATTTGCGGGCGATGCGCGACAGGAACGATGGCAGCACGCCGATGGTGGCAGGATAGACGGTGCCGATCGCAATCCTGCGTGTCGTCTTGCCGGCCACCGACCGGGCGATCTCGGTCGACAGGTCGACTTCGCTCAGGATCCTGACCGACCGCTCATAAAATGCTGCCCCTGCCCTTGTCAGTTCCACCCGCCGTGTCGTGCGGATGAAGAGCTGCACGCCGAGTTCCTTCTCAAGTGCCATGACCTGGTTAGACAGAGCCGGCTGGGCGATATGCACCTTGGCTGCCGCCCTGCCGAAATGCAGCTCCTCGGCCACCGCAACGAAGTAGGATAGCTGGCGTAGTTCCATGGTCTACATGCTCCTATCGGCACCTCAAGACGCCATTTACATATTATAGTTGATAAACTTAAAGTGTGTAAACTGCGATCTAATGCGCATGGATATGCGCAAGCTTGTCGGTCGTAATTTTGCTCGCTTGCGTCGGGAAAAGGGCCTGACGCAGGAAGATGTCGAGGTGCGATCAGGGTACAGCCAACAATATCTAAGCGGGCTGGAGCGGGGCCGGCGCAATCCCACTGTTGTTACCATTTACGAGCTCGCTCAGGCGCTTGGTGTTAGCCATGTCGAACTTGTAGCTCCGGACGCTCACAACGGTAGCCCGATCCCCGACCGCTTTTGATATTTGCTCGCCCCAGCAAAAGCTCTTGTCTAGTCCATAGACCGCCTCTGACGCGTGCCTGAATTGCAACCGCGCTTCGCAAAAGGTACGTTGGCCCGTCGTAGCATATGCAACTTTTGTTTTCAATAACTAACTTTCGGAAAAAGAAAGTTTTATGATAAAGCCGCCTCAGTGCCGCGCTGCGAGAGCGCTGCTAGACTGGACTCAAAGTGATCTAGCCGAGCGAACAGCTATCAGTTCGGTTTCTATACGAGCGTTCGAAAAGGGCGGAGAGATGCGGGAAAGCAATCTTCGGCTCATCAAGCTAACTTTTGAGTCTGCTGGCATCATCTTTCAGGATGAAGGGGAGACGGTTCCAGGCGGCATAGGCGTTAGGCTCAAGTCGGACTCTGAACCAAAATAAGATTCTGCAATAAATCACCGAATTCGTATTGAGAGTGACGTCCGACGGCACGATCGCCCCTTCGGTCATAATTGAACAGGTCCTGGTGGTCGCTTCTCGCTCAGGATACCGATCTCATCTCATCGGTTTTAATGGCCACTGATCACCATCTCCAACCCCGCCGGTTCATGATGCACTGTCGCCGTGCTCGCCTCGTATTGTTCCGCATTTAAATGGATGACTAAGACTTGCGCACGAACGATCGTTTTTCCACGCTTGCCCCGCTGATCAATTGTCGACAGATCGCGCTCGGCGGTTGTTTATGACGGTTCCATGACAGAATATGTGCCCCGCTGATTTGCAAGGGGAACATAGAATATGAAAGAGAAAAAGCGGGTCTACGAGGCTCTCGTGGACGGCGCAATGGATGGACTTGTGGGCGATGCCCTTTATGATTTTGTCCGCAAGCGCTGTCCGAAAGCCTCCAGCAAGAAGATCGTTCGTGCCTCGCTGCTGGCGCTCAGCGATCCTCATCTAAAGGACCGCAATATCCTCGATGTCATCTATGCGCTGGCGATTAAGCACCGACTGGATGACACCAGCATCGATGACGAGCATGATGAAGAGGCCGAGGAACAGAAGAAACCCTCCGAAACGGTCATCAAGGAATAACCTCCGCTTTTCCTGATATGGCGAGGACGAGAAAAGCCCTGGATCTGGGCACCGGCCTCGTTAGGCGGCGCTATCCGAGAGCTCTTCGAGGATCGGGCAGTCGGGACGGTCATTGCCGTGGCAGGCATGAACGAGATGCTCGAGCGTGTGTCGCAACTCCGTCAGCTCGCGGATTTTCCGATCGATTTCCGAAAGCTTCGCCTCGGCGATCCCCTTGACGTCGGCGCTTGCCCGGCTTTTGTCCTCATAGAGCGCCAGCAACTGACGGCATTCCTCCACGGAGAAGCCGAGGCCGCGCGAACGCTGCAGAAAGCGCAGCTTGTGTACGTCCGAGGCCGCATAGTCGCGGTAGCCGTTTCCGCCCCGGTCAGGACGGATCAGGCCGATATCCTCATAATAGCGGATGGTCTTTGAAGGCAGGCCGGACCGTTCCGAGGCTTCGCCGATATTCATCGCCTGGTTCCTTTACAGCTTTTCGACCCTCAGTCTCAGCGCATTGCCAATGACGGAGACAGAGGAGAGGCTCATGGCGGCCGCTGCAATCATCGGCGAGAGCAACAGGCCGAAGATCGGGTAGAGCACACCGGCTGCCACGGGGATGCCGAGAGCATTGTAGCCGAAGGCGAAGCCGAGGTTCTGGCGGATGTTGCGCATCGTCGCCTCAGCCAGCCGTCTTGCGCGGACGATCCCGTTGAGATCGCCCTTCACCAATGTAATGCCTGCGCTTTCCATCGCAACATCTGCACCCGTGCCCATGGCGATGCCGACATCGGCGGCTGCCAGCGCCGGTGCATCATTGACCCCATCACCAGCCATGGCAATGACGGCGCCTTTTGCCCTCAGTTCATCGACGAGCGCCTTCTTGTCCTCGGGCAGAACATCGGCGCGGACCTCGTCGATCCCGAGGCTTTTCGCCACGGCACGGGCCGTGCGTTCGTTGTCGCCGGTCGCCATGATGATCTTCAGGCCGCTGTCGTGCAGCGCCTTGATGGCAGCCGCCGTCGTTGGTTTGATGCGGTCGGCGACGGCGACGAGGCCGGCCAAAGTACCGTCGATGACGACGAACATGACGGTCTTGCCTTCGCCGCGGAGCACCTCGGTCTGGTCCAGGAGCGCTGCCGGATCGGTGCCGAGATCGGCGAGTAGGGCGGCATTGCCGAGGGCGACGGACGCGCTGCCGACCGTGCCTTTTACGCCCTTACCGGTCTGTGCCTCGAAACCTGTGACCTCGTGAAAGGTGAGGCCGCGTTCTTCGGCCCCTGAGACGATGGCTTCTGCAAGCGGATGTTCAGAGCCACGTTCGAGGCTCGCGGCAAGCGCCAGCAGGTGTTTTTCATCAATGCTGCCCAAAGCCACAACGTCCGTCAGCTTGGGCTTACCTTCGGTCAGCGTGCCGGTCTTGTCGACGATCAATGTATCGACCTTGGAAAAACGCTCCAGCGCTTCCGCATCCTTGATCAGGACGCCTTCCTGCGCACCGCGTCCGGTGGCGATCATGATCGACATCGGCGTTGCGAGGCCAAGTGCGCATGGGCAGGCGATGATCAGGACGGCGACGGCGGCGAGCAGCCCATTGGCCAGCCGCGGCTCCGGCCCGACAAAGGACCAGACGAGGAAGGCTGCGATGGCAGCGGCAACGACGGCCGGAACGAAGATCGCCGAAACACGATCGACGGCGCCCTGAATCGGCGCGCGCGAACGCTGTGCCTTGGCCACCATATCGACGATACGTGAGAGAGTGGTATCGGCACCGACCTTTTCGGCGGTCATGATCAATGCGCCGTTCTTGTTCATCGTGCCGCCGGTCAGTGCGTGGCCTTTGGCCTTTTCAACCGGAAGCGGTTCACCCGTGATCATCGATTCATCCAGCGTCGACTGCCCTTCGGTGACGGAGCCATCGACCGGTACGCGTTCGCCGGGGCGCACGCGCAGCCGGTCGCCGGTCTGGATCTCATCGACAGGCACGTCGCGCTCGCTGCCGTCGGCATCGATGCGGCGCGCAGTCTTTGGCGCAAGATCGAGCAGGGCGCGAATTGCAGAGCCGGTGCGTTCACGGGCTTTCAATTCCAGCACCTGCCCGACGAAGACGAGCGCCACGATGACGGCAGCCGCCTCGAAATAAACGGGGACGGAGCCGCTATGACCGCGGAAGCTGTGCGGGAAGAGGCCCGGCGCCAAGGTCGCGACGACGCTGTAGAGATAGGCCGTACCGACGCCGAGGCCGATCAGCGTCCACATGTTGGGGCTGCGGTTGACGAGCGATGCCCATGCCCTGCGGAAGAAGGGAAGGGCCGCCCAGAGGACGACGGGTGTCGCCAGCAACAGTTCGACATAGCTCGCCAGCGGCTCGCCGAGCGCTTCGCGCGGCCAGGACAGGCCAAGCATCGGGCCCATAGTAAGGATCAGGAGCGGAATTGAAAGAACAGCGCTGACCCACAGGCGCCGGATAAAATCCACGAGTTCCGGGTTCGGGCCTTCGTCTTCAGGCGGAATGCCCATCGGTTCCAGCGCCATGCCGCATTTCGGGCAGTCGCCGGGATGGTCGCTGACGACTTCGGGATGCATCGGGCAGGTATAGAGCGTGCCCTTCGGCATAGCGGCTGCCGTTGGCTTTTTGCCATGGCGATAGGTTTCGGGATCGGCCTCGAACCTCGCCTCGCAGCCCGCGGAGCAGAAATAGAATTTTTCGCCCTCGTGCTTGTGGAAGTGTTTTGCGTTCGAGCGGTTCACGGTCATGCCGCAGACTGGGTCCTTGGCGGTCAGATAATCCTGCGGTGCCGCCTCGAACTTCTTGCGGCAGCCGTCGCTGCAGAAGTGATAGGTGTGACCTTCATAATCGAGGGAGGGTTTTCCAGCGTTCGGATCGACCGTCATGCCGCAGACGGCATCGCGCACCACCACTTCAGCCTTTTCGTCGTGGCCGCAGCCACATTGCGCACCGTCGCCATGATGGTGATGGTCGTGGTGATGATCGTGCTTGCTATCCATAAACTACGCCTTTCATGCCTTTCTGGCATCCGGACAGCTTTATGAACCTTCCAGCAACTGGAAGGTCAACGTCTTTTTTCGTCCGTGCAGATTTTTTTGCGATTGCCGTCAGGCCGGCACGATCAGAGCCGCCGGCTGGTCTCCGAGAAGAGTGGCAAGCGAGATCTTGCTTCCAGGCTCCAGCATCTTGCCGGTCAAGAGATCGGCCTTGAGGCCGTGCATGGGCGAGGGCACTGATATTGCCGTATCTTCCCAGAACTCCGGCCCGGCAAAGAGTACGCCGGGATCGAGCCAGCCGAACATCAGTCGCGGCACGACTGTGATGGCGAAGTTCTCCTGGTGCAGACGGGCAAAGGCGACGACATGATCACTCCTGATGCCGTTGACGGCAACCGGGAGGTAATCGCCTTCCGTGAATAGCCGGGCGCGCTCCATCCGGAGCCCCAGGCCGATCTGGATGATGCGCTGTTTCAATGCCGCGGCCTGCAGCCGTGCGAGCGCATCGCCTTCGGCAAGCCAGCCGCTCAATGTCTCGAAATCCGGTAGGCGCCTGTTATCGGGATCGACGAAACTGAAATCGAAACCCTCTGCCCCCTGGTAGATGTCGGGAATGCCCGGTGCCGTCAGTTTGATCAGCGTCTGCGACAGGCTGTTGACGTAGCCGGCTTCGATGAAGGGCTGCAGGGCTCGAGCGAAATCCTCGGTGAATGCGTCATCGTCGATTGAGAGGAGCGCGGCCGTATAGGTTCGCACCGCCTCTTCATAGTCACTGTTCGGCGCCGTCCAAGTCGTGCGCAGCTTGGCTTCGCGAATGGCCTTTTCCGCAAAAGCGGTGAAGCGGTCGCGTAGCGCATCGGCATGATGGCGGTCGAAATCCTCGGGCCAGGCGCCGGCAAGCGCCTGGTAGAGCATCCATTCCAGATTGGGCTCAGGTGCTGCGCCATCCGGCAGTTCCGTGCGGTGGCTTTCATTCAGTCTTCGCCAGTGTTCGACGGCGTCGGCAAAGACGCCGGCGCCTTCGCTCACGGCATAAAGCCGGGCGCGCGCATCCTCGCCGCGCTTCGTGTCATGCGTCGATGTTGCCGAAAGACCTGAGGGCTGGGAGCGTGTGCGCGCTTGCATGAATTGGTGAAACGCTTCGACGCCACCTGGCACATGATCCGGCTCGCCGCCGACCTCGTTTACCGCCAGCAGCCGGTTGTAGCGATAGAAGAGCGTATCCTCCATTGCCTTTGCCATGACGGGGCCGGAGAGTTGCTGGAAACGGAGGCGGAATTCGCGAGCCGCCTCGTTGTCGATCGTGCCTTCGAGTATGGCCGCGATGCTCTGCAGGGGCTGCGCATAGTCCAGATGTCCGGCGGCCGCCATCTCGGCTTTCTTCAGGAGATCCGCATCCCGCGTATCGAGCGGGCCATTGGCCCCATAGGTGCGGTAGACGGAAAAGGCGATCAGAAGCTCTGAGATCGCCCCAGTAATTTCCTCCTTCGACAGTTCGGGAAAGAGGCCGGCTGCAATGTGTGCAAGGCGGGCCGCCTCGCCGGCGAAATTCTGTTCGACCATCAGCCGCTTGGCCGTCCGCCGCCCGGCTTCAAAATCGCCATTGCCATCCGCCAGTCGGCGATAGGCTTCATCGAGCTTCTGTAAACCATTGCCGTCCACGAAAAGCCCACTTAAGGCTGTAATGAACTCGTAGCCGGTCGTTCCCTGCACCGGCCAGTCGGCGGGAAATTCCTCACCTGCGCCGAGAATCTTTTCGACGACGATATAGGTGTCCGCGCCGACCGCTTCGCGCAGGCGGTCGAGATAGGCTCTCGGTTCCGCCAGCCCGTCAATATGGTCGATGCGCAGGCCCTGCACCTGGCCCTGACGCACGAGATCGAGAACCAGGCGGTGGCTCTCTTCGAAGACCCTGATATCCTCGACCCGCAGGCCGACCAGCCCCGTCACCTCGAAAAACCGCCGATAGCTCAGATGCTCCGAGGCCTCCTGCCAGCGCTGAAGCTGCCAGTGCTGTCTCCCGTGCAGCCGTGTCATAAAGGCATTGTCTTTCGAAAGCGCTGCAAGCTTTCCACTCAGGCTTTTGAGATCGCCGGCCTCGAAGATCATATCGCGCAGGCCACGATACAGGTCACCGCCGTCGACAGAGGCCGTCAGTTCCGCCATCCCGGCGAGAACCGGATCATCCAGTTCCGCCGAGAGCAGAGGGTAGCTTTCCATGCTCAGCGGAAAGAGGTTGTCATAATAGCTGATCGCCAAATTGCCATGCGCCTCGTCGATGGTGATCGTCAGTTCGCCGGCAGCAACGCTTTCATCGAAGCTCTTGCCGAGCTGGGGCAGGGTCAGCCGCTCGCGCCAGTCTATGTCGAAATAGTCTGCAAACGGGCTATGCCTGCCGAATTCCAGGACGCTCCGCCACCAGGCATTCTCCAGTGAAGCGGCCATATGGTTCGGCACGATGTCCAGGATCAGGCCCATGCCTGCTTCTGACAGCGTCGCCGTCAGGCGATCGAATCCCGCCCTTCCTCCAAGTGCTGGATCGATCTCGCTGGCGTCGGTCACGTCGTAACCATGCGTCGATCCCCTGGTAGCCGTGAGGACCGGCGAGGCGTAGAGGTGGCTGAGGCCGAGCGACTTCAGATAGGGTACGAGCCCGCATGCGTCATCGAATGTCATGCCGTTGCGGAACTGGACCCGGTAGGTCGCGGAGGGGAGTGTCATGGGGTCATTTTTGCCGTTTGGAGGAGACATCTTCCAACGGTTGTGAAGCGCTTTTGTTCCCGTCCCTTAAGGGTGGGTTCGTGATGGTAGTGAATTCGAAATCATGGGGAATGGGCGTCTGAATCGTATCCGCACCGTGACCGTTCCAATCTCCAGCGCGCACTTCAGGACCGCTTACTCACCATAAAATCTTGCCCCGACGTTCAACGCTATATATACTCTGTTCAACACAGGGAGAATTTCATGGCTGCCCGATCACATTCTGCCGCGGAAACTGAAGCAAAGGTCGCATTGAATCGCAACAAACTTGTGCTCGAGCAAGCGAAGGCCATTGGTCTTCTTGGCGCGGCGAAGAATACGAGACTGTCCGGGCGCGTCCCCTCAGAGTTGATCGAGGCGGCCAAGAAGCGTGCCCATGTTACCTCCGACACCGAGTTGCTGGAATTGGCGCTTTCCCGCCTTGCTCTTGAAGATGACTTTGGCGTGCGTCTGGTGGACCGAAAAGGCATCATCCCGGCGGATATCGATCTTGAGATTTGATCTTTCCGAAAGCCTTCGCGCGTTAAAACCCGAAAAGCACAGGGGAACGCTCGAACGCAGACCCGACGAAACTCTCGCATGGGCTGCTGACGAACCGCCAATCGGCGGGCCTCTGTTCCTGGACACCAGCGTTTATCTGGACGTGCTTCAGGGCCGCTCGCCGACGGAGGTCGATACGCTGCTGACCTATCGCCTCTGCCACCATTCCGCAGTGTGCCTTTCTGAGCTGACCCATGCCTTCGGTCGGCTGAACCCAAAACATCGCTCTACAAAAGCGGCTCTGGCAGCGATCGCTGCGACGGTCGAAGACATTCCGGTCCACCGGCTTCATGCCCCGGATGCGCCCATCTGGGGACAGGCAGGCATGTTGGCCGGGCTCCTCTTTCGCCTGAGCAATCTGCCCAAAGGCGAGGGACATGAGCGCCGCTTCGTCAATGACGCCCTCATTTTCCTGCAGGCGCGGCAGCTGGGCGCGAGCGTATTGACCGGCAACGCGCGGGATTTCGACTTCCTGTCGCAGCTTGTACCGAGTGCTCGCGTCATCCTCTATCGAGTGCCTCTGTAGCCGCGCTTATCAGGAACGCTGGGCTTCTACTGATGGGCCATCGTCCGGGAGCCAAGGTCAAGTTTCGTGCTCTGCCAACAGAACGCTTCAATCTGGCCAGGTAAGGCTCTAGTCGACGAAGACGCCGACGCTTGCCGCCCGGCCCATGGAATCGATAACCGTCAGCTTGGAATAACCCCCGCCATCAGGCATCCAGCTTTGCGTGCGCCGGCGGGAAAGATCCGGCAGCGGCTTGCCGTTGGCAAGCCAGCGGAAAGGCGCGCGGCCGCCCTGCAGTTTTAGCATCAGCGGCGAAAGATCGCCCGCCTTTGCCCCAAGATCGACATGGGCGCCCTCCGGGGGATAGACGATCTGGGGCGACGGCTCGCGGCCGGACGCGACGAGCAGCCCGTTGGCATTGACGGCAAATCGCCTCTGGCTGATCGGCAGCTCGGTCTGGGCGATGCGCACGGCGCCTGCCGGCGGACGCGGCAGCGGCGTGGTGGCGATGCCGGATTTCGCAAGCGCCTCGAAGAGGATGGGGGCGGCCGTGCCATATCCCGTCAAACCGGGTACGGCGCTGTTATCGGGCCGTCCGACCCACACACCAAGCACATAGCGCCCATCATAACCGACCGACCAGGCATCGCGATAGCCGTAGCTCGTGCCGGTCTTGTAGGCGATGCCGCGTTGCGGCGCGCCGGCCGGCGGTATGACGCCCGAGAGTATGTCGGCGACATTCCAGACCGCGACCGGCTCCAGCAGGGGCTCGCCTTCGATCTTGCCCGGCGCATTCGTTACACCGTCACCGATCCTTACCGGCTGGCCGCGATTGGCAAGCGCTGTATAGAGCTGCACGAGATCCTTCAGCGTGATGCCGACGCCGCCAAGGCCGATCGCCAGGCCCGGCGTCTCGTTTGGCGGCAAAACGGGGCGCACCTCGGCGCGGCGGAAACGTACCATAAGGCGAGACGGGCCGACCGCATCGAGCAGCTTGACGGCCGGCACGTTGAGGGAGAGCTGCAAGGCCTCGCGCACTGTCACGTCGCCCTGGTAGCTCATGTCGAAATTGCGCGGCCGGTAGCCGAAGAAATCGGCCGGCCGGTCCTCGATGATGGTCTCCTGGCTGACGAGTCCCTGCTCGAAGGCAAGGCCATAGATGAAGGGTTTGAGCGTTGAGCCGGGCGATCGGTTGATACGCGTCATGTCGATCCAGCCGGAGCGGCTGGCATCGAAATAATCAGCGGAACCCACCTCGCCGACGATCTCGCCGGTCTCGGCGTCTGCCATCACCATGGCGAGCGAGAGCTTCGGTCCGAGCTTCACCGTCGCGGCACGCGCGACGGCTTCGAGACCCGTCTGGACCTGTTTCTTCAGCGTCGTCTGGTGCTGGATCGCTTTCGGATCCTTACGCAGGGCGGCTTCCGCAACATGGGCGGCAAGGGCTGGAAGCTGCAGCCTGCGGGCGGGAATGGTAACACCCTCGGCGCGTTCGGCCTCGCCATCGCCGACCACCTCGGCCACGGCGATACGGTCGAGCACCCGCTTGCGCGCCGCTTCCGCTGCCTTCAGGTTCCGGTCCGGGCGGCGCTTTTCGGGCAATTGCGGCAGCGCGACGAGCAGGGCGGCTTCGGCCACTGTCAGCCGCTTCGGCTCCTTGCCGAAATAGGCAAGGCTTGCGGCACGCACGCCTTCCAGATTGCCGCCATAGGGCGCATGGGTGAGATAGAGATCGAGGATCTCACCCTTCGAAAGCCGCCGCTCGATCTGCACCGCGCGCACGATCTGCAGGAGCTTTGCCGAAAACGACCGGCTTTCGCGCGGCTCGATCAGCCTTGCCACCTGCATGGAGAGCGTCGAGGCGCCAGACACGATTCGGCCGTTGCTGACAAATTGCAGTGCCGCGCGCCCGAGCGCCCAGACATCGATGCCGGAATGCTCGTAGAAACGCTGATCCTCGTAGGCGACCAGCATGCGAGTGAACTGCGGATCGACGTCGGAAACGCCGGTCTTCAGCCGCCAGCGCCCCTCCGGTGTGGCAAAGGCGCGCAGCAACTGCCCGTCGGAATCCAGCACTTCGGGCGAGACGGCTTCTGCTTGCTCCAGCGGCGGCGGATAAGCACGGTCGGCGGCATCGAGCGCGAAAAGACCTGCGCCGGCAATGATGATGCCGGCCGCTGTCCCGATCGCAAACTTTTGCCACCGCCTCATTGTCGAGCCGCAACGACCTCCATCTTGCCGGTCGCCGTCCGCGCAGACATATCGGGACGGTACATGTCCTCGACTGTCGCTGCCGGATGATCGTAGACGCCAGGTGTTACGGCGCGCACGACATAGGCGACGTTGAAGTCACGCGCTGAACTTTCGTCGCGGTTGAAGGCGGCGACGAAGCGGTCGTAGCGGAATTCCGTATGGGCGGCGGACATCTCGCCAACCCAGTCGAAATTCGTCATCTGGGCGCTGTCGACAAGGTTCGGATTGTCGATCTCGAATCCGGCCGGCAGGAGATCGGTGATGACGATGCGCGAGGCCCAGTCGTTCTGCTCGGTAACATGCAGCACCACGACGTAGCGCTCGTTCTGCTGCGCCTCGCTGACATTCGCCTCCTCGCCATCAAGCGTGTAATAGGTCCGCTCGATGGTAAAGCCGTTGCCGCCGGCCGGCAGCGGCTTGACAGGGGCGGCGACCGTGGTGACGACAGCCGAGACCGTGTCGCTCGTGGCACTCGTCAATGTCAGCGGATGGTCGATCAGCGCATCGCCGGTCATCTTCGCCATATAGGCGCCGGTCCGCTCAGCGCCGTTGACGTTGACCTTCAGATCGTCGTCGCCGTTCTGCAGGGCACGCGCCGCCAGCAGCATCCAGGCCTGTTCCTGGGTGCTTGTATATTTGCTGCGATCCCATTCCCGCGCGACCGCCTTGGCAAGTTCCGGAATGACGGGCGGAACCGGACGGCTTTCGGCGGCAAGCGCCAGGATCGCGGCGCCATCGCGCAGCACCGAGCCATAATCGGTGCGCGAGAAATTCACGCGGGTCACCATCGACTGTTTCGACATTTGGAGCGCATCGACGAAAATGTTCTTCGAGCGCGTTGCATCGCCATAGAGCGCCAGTGCTGCAGCGATATGGGCCTTGGCAAGCGGCGTCGGGAAGTCGTTGATCATCGTGTCGGCATAGTAACGCAGGTCGCTGACAGCGGCCTTCTTGTTGCGGGCAAGCACATAGAGGGCGTAGGCGATCTCATCACCCTTGCCTTTCACATCCGTCGTGTAGGAGAGCGAGTTCTGCAGGTTTTCCAGCGCCTGGACGAGCGCGCGATCCGGCACATCGTACTTCTGCTCGCGCGCCCTCGTCAGGAAATCCGTGACATAAGAATCGAGCCAGAGATCGCCGGAATCCGGTCCCCACAGACCGAAGCTTCCCGCATAGGCCTGGTAGGACAGCACACGGTAGATCGCATCCTGCACGCGCTTGTGGATGTCGTCATCCGTTTCATCCATACCGGCCTGCTTGGCGACCTCGGCCAGATAGAGCAGTGGCATGGCGCGGCTCGTCGTCTGTTCGGCGCAGCCGAACGGATAGCGGTCGAGCGTCATCAGCAGAGCGGGAATGTCGAAAGCGGCCGAGCGTGTGACGTTGACGCTAACCGAGGCGCCCGGAAGCACGCTGTCGGCGAGCAAGTTCTTGTCGATGGTCAGGCTCTTGCCAGGTGTAAGCGCAATGACGCGCCGTTCGGTGACCGGCAGCGAGGAGGGCCGCACCGGTACATCGACCACCTGGTCGAGCGAAAGCCCCTGATCATTCGACAGGTTGATCGCCACGCGGCCATCGCCCGGCTCGCCGCCGACAAGCGTCAGCGTCAGGTCGGATTTGGCGCCGGCCTCAAGCTTCAGCGTCTGCTCGGCAGGTCCGTCGATGCTGAGCGCGCTGTTGCCGGTGAGCGTCAGCTTGTAGTCGCCGGTCGGCGCATCGGTATTGGCGATGTCGAGGCGCAGATTGGCCTTGTCTCCGGGTGCGAGGAATTTCGGCAGGCTTGCGGTGACGACGACAGGATCGCGGATGATGACATCCTTGGCGCTGTGACCAACACCGGTTTTCGTCCAGGCAAGCGCCATCACGCGGGCGGTCCCGTTGAACTGTGGAATGTCGAAGCTGACTTTCGCCTTGCCTTCGGCATCGAGCCTCACCGGACCGGAGAAGAAGGCGACGAGCTTCTGCGTCGGAGGGCTTGCCTGCAGCGCGATCGCGCCGCCATCGCCACCGGTGCGCAGCTTGCCGGTCGCGCCCAGCGAACCGTCGATCAGGCGGCCGTAAAGGTCGCGGATTTCGAGGCCGAGCTGGCGCTGGCCGAAATACCAGTCCTCAGGGTTCGGCGGCTCGTAGCGGGTGAGGTTCAAGATGCCGACATCGACGGCGGCAACCGTAATATAGGCTTCCTCATTCGCGCCGGCGCCGGCGACCTGCAGGCCGATATCAAGCGGTCCGCGCGGCAGCATCTTTTCCGGCGTATCGATCTTGACCTGTAGTGCACGCTCAGCGGGATCGACCTTCAGCCATTTGATGCCGATCGAGCGGGCCGGCATATGGGTGTCGAGCGAATCGCCCGGCCGGAAGAGCGTGGCAGTCACATAGGCGCCGGCGCCCCAGTCGGCAGTGACGGGAATATCGACCTCACCGCCGGTTTCGCCCATGGTGGCGTTCTCAACGGCAATCAGGTTTTCCGTGCCGGCCGTGATCATCAACTCGCCGCCATAACGCGACGTGACCTTCAGCTTGGCCGTCTCGCCGACATGATAGCTGTCCTTGTCGAGAGCGATTTCGAGACCGTCGGGCGTTTCCGTCGAAGTCGAGGCGACGAACCAGCCGGCATCGAACTCGACGCTGGAGGTCGGACCGTCGGCGTCAGGGCTTTCGACCTCGAGCCGGTAACGGCCCCAGTTGACCGGTGCCTGGATCTTGCCGCCATTTTCAGCCGTCGCATCCACCGAGCCGGAGGCGACCTCTTCGGGTGTGTAGGTTGGTTCATATTTCCAGGCTGTGCCTTCGCGATACCACTGATAGTCGCGGCGCAGCTTGTAAAATTTCCAGCGCAGGCCCTTCATCTCCTGCTTCTGGCCCAGGGTATCGAGGCCGATCACCGTGAAATTCGCGAGCGCATTCTCCGGCAGATCTCCGTCGAATTCCGGCTTGATGCCGATGGCGGTCGCGTCGGTCTTGACCGGGATTTCCAGCGAACGCTCGATGGCCCGGCCGCCCGGCTCCTGCATGCGCAGATAGACGGTGGCATTCAGGAGCTGGGTCGTGGCCGGCAGTTCGCCGATCGTCAGGTCCGTCGAGGCCTCGCCATTCTCGTCGAGCGCGGGCAGGCCGTCGATCGGCTGACGCGAATCCTCGCTCGCCTCTTCGTCGGCAAGGCCGAACTGGTAGCCGGGATAGGCGGCATTTTCGCGCGTCGGCTTGACGACGACGTCGCCCTCAATCGTCAGGCCCGCCGCTGGCGCGCCATAGAGATATTTGCCGGAAATATTGATCGTCGCGGCCGTATCCGTGCCGATCTCCTTGGAGTCGGTCTTGATCTCCATATCGGTCCGGTCAGGCACGAAATCGTCGACGAGGAAGGTCTTGGTGGCGATCGCCGAGCCCTTCGGGTCGGTATAGACGTTCATCGTCCAGGTGCCGCGCATCGCGTTTTCCTGGGTCTGCAGGTCCACCACATAGCCGCCGAGATTGCTCGTCTGGCTGACGATGCGTCGGTCTTCCACACCGTCCGGCCGTGAGAAGATGAAGGTCAGCGGCAAGTTTTCGATCGCCTTGCCGTCCGTATCGCGGGCAAGGGCTGCGGCATGGACGATTTCCCCGGCGCGGTAGATGCCGCGCTCGGTGAAGGGCAGCACGTCGATGGCGCCCGGCGCGGCGCGTCCGGTAACGCCACGGTCGGAAAGATCGAAGCCAGCGCGCGTCATGTCGAGAAAGACATAGTCGGACGTGCCGTTTTTGGCGCTGATGACGGCCGGCGTGAGTGCTGCGGTGCCGCGCATCAGACCGGCCGTGAAGGTAGCCCGGCCGTCCGCGTCGGTCGTGGCGGTTCCGAGCACTTCATTGTTCTTGGCAAGAAGCTGCAATTCGACGCCGGCCATCGGCTTGGCAGATGCAAGCGAGCGGGCAAAGACGTTCAGCCCGTCCGTGCCGGCATAGGTGGTAACGCCGATATCGGAGACGAGAAACCATTGTGTGGCCTGCGAATCCCAGTCCTGCGCGGGGCCGGTCGGTGGGGTTGCGACCATCACATAGATGCCGGGCTTGCGCTCGGGCAGCGCCTCGTCGACCGGGAAGCTGGTGACGACATCCTTGTTGAGTTCGTTGGCGATCTCGATCGAACCCTGCCAGACGAGCTCCCCACTCTGGTCCTGGATATTCTGGGCGCTGTAGCCGTCGAGCTGCGTCAGGAATTGCGAGCCGGTCAGCAGAGGTGCTATGCCGCGATCGCCGATCCGGTAGAGCTTCAGATTGGCAGAGGCCATATTGACGGAAACGATCGGGATGCCGCGTCGCGCCGTCGACGGCAGCACGAAGCTGTCGCCCGTGAAACGCACCATCTGGCTGCGGTCCTTGATATAGACGTCGATCGTGACCGGCGCTTCCAGAACCTCGTCGACCGAGGAGGGCAGGCCGGTGCGGAAGCCGATCTTGTAGGTCTCGCCGTGGGTCAGGCCCTCGACGCAGATCTGCTTGTCCTTGGCTTCCATGGCCTTGGGCGCAGCGCCGTTCAGCGTCACGAAGGGTGCATAGTCGACCGTCTTGACCAGCGCCTCGGAGAAGGTGACGCAGGCGCGCGGTGTGGCGCTATCGGCATCGACCGTATGTTCGGTGATGCGGAAGCCCTGCGTCTCTTTGAGCCGCAGGTAGTCCGCCTGCACATCCTTGGCGCTGACGAGCGCAAGGCTTGCCTTGTAGCTATTCAGCGCATCGCGATAGTTGGCATTCCTTTCCAGGGCCTTGGCAAGTACGGCCAGCGCATCGGCGCGCTTATTGGTGGTGCGCGTCAGCTGGTAGCCGTTCAGCGCGTCGATCACCGCCTGACCGAAGATGCCGCTGTCAGGCGCGCCGAGCGAGGTGGCGGCACGCGCCGTCTCGATCCAGAGGTCGCCATCATCAGGGGTGATCGAGAGGGCACCATGGAAGGCCTTCAGCGCATCGGAAAGATTGCCCCCGGTGAGATCCAGGCGTGCACCAGCCGTCAGGCTGTCGACGCCCTGGCCCTGCTGGTCGTCGGCAAGCGACAGATCGTTGCGGAAATTGCGAGCCTGCTGGACAAGATCGTCGGAGAGGAAGGGCAGGCGGGGAGCAGCGCCGATATCCGGCTCTTTCGGGACGCTCGCAGCCGTCGTTTCGACGATCCTCCCGGCAATCGCGCCGGGGGCGGCATTCATCGTCTTGAAGTCGGATTTCAGGAAGCACCACTTCACCTTGGGATTATAGGTGAAGGCCTTGCAGCTCTTGTCGCCGACGCAGGCCGCCTTGCACTGATCGAGCGAGAGATTCTGCTCGGTGCGCAGGTCGAAGCCGAAATAGTCGGCGTCCTTGACGGTGACGATGTCGCGCTTGGCGTCGGCGGCAAAAGCCGACGGGCCTGCAAAAATCATAGATGCGACGATGATGGAAAAAGCGAAGAACGAGCGCACAGACATTGGTTCCCCCCGGATGCTGGCTCTGAGCCGGGCGGCACTGTCCCCACTCTCCAGAGAATTGTCAACTCGCCTTCCCGCCTGTTCCGGTTTCGCACATTCGCTTTCGTGCAATCGTCACATCGGTGTGAGTGAACAGCTTGTGATTTGCGGGTTTTTCGTCGATAGGCGAGGATTTCGCCATGTAGTCCCGGAGGTAGCCCCCATGCCCATATCCACATCAGGCAAGGTCCTTGCCGCGCTTTTTGCAACCGCAGCCCTTTCGCTCAGCCTTAGTTCCGTCGCAACCCAAGCAGCAGAAGATGCCGTCGTCATTCCAGCCCCTGCCATCGACGAGGCGGGTAAGTCCGGCACCGAGACCGCCGTCTTCGCCGGCGGCTGTTTCTGGGGTATCCAGGGCGTCTTCCAGCATGTGAAGGGCGTCAAAAGCGCTATTTCCGGCTATGCTGGCGGCGAAGCGGCAACCGCCCAGTACGAAACGGTGAGCGCCGGTACGACGGATCATGCCGAATCCGTCAAGGTGACCTTCGATCCGAAGCAGGTCAGCTACGGAAAGCTCCTGCAGGTCTTTTTCTCGGTCGCGCACAACCCGACCCAGCTCAATTTCCAGGGACCGGACGAAGGCACCCAATACCGCTCGGCACTTTTCATCTCAGACCCGGAACAGCGCAAGGTCGCGAAAGCCTATATCGCCCAGCTCGACAAGGCGCATGTCTTCAAACAGCCGATCGTCACCAAGGTCACCGACTATACCGGCTTCTACCCGGCCGAGCAGTATCACCAGGACTTTTTGACGCTGAACCCGACCTACCCCTATATCGTCTATAACGACCTGCCGAAGATCGAAAACCTGAAGCAAATCTTCCCGGCCGATTACAGCAAGGATCCGGTTCTGGTGCTGAAGGCCAAGGGCTGAGAATCCTGCAAAATCAGAATTTCAGAAGGCGGCCAGAGTCGCCGCCTTTTTACGAACTGCAAAAAATGTAAGAATTTATCAATATTAACAGAAGTTTAATTGAGAAATACCGCGTTTCATGCCGGAACATATCGTCGCATCGCCCGTTTAAGCTGCGAGCCTCGTCGAAGCAGTCGTCTTCATCGAAGCGGAGTCTCCCTAAGGTAAAGCGTAAAGGGATCTGTCATGGCCACGAATGTCATGCGTAGCTGGCAACGGGAACATCTCATGGAACAGCGAGTGCTGATTGTCGAAGACGAATTGCTGATCGCCCTCGATCTCGAAATGACGATCGAGAACATGGGCGTGCATGTCGCAGGTCTCGCATCGGATCGCGAGGGGGCCTTCAGGCTTGCGCCGCTCGCAGACATCGCCTTCGTCGATGTCAATCTCTCCGACGGTGCGACCGGCCCTGAGATCGGCCGGCAGCTCGCGGAAGACCACGGCATTTCCGTCGTCTTCATGACTGCTAATCCCGAAGTAGTTGCAGACGGCGTGCGCGGCGCGCTCGGCGTGGTGCAAAAACCGGTCATGCCACGGGTGGTCGAACAGCTCCTAAAATACGTGGCAGCCCGCCGGGCCGGGATGCTGGCTGTGGTGCCACAGCAGATGATGGTGTTTGCTTAGTGCCCGTGGACGTCCCGGAAAGGCCTTGGGTTCCAGATCGAGCAAATGAACTTGGGCTTTCCACTTGGTGGCACTGAACGAATGTAGTTGCAAATCCCTTTCGGGTCGCACTGTTCAACCGACGAATGGAGCGACTGAAAGCTCCGCCTCCAAACCTCTTCCGACGCCAAGAGAGCCAACCATTCCGAACAGCTTTATAGCGGGTCTTTGATTGGTCGGGGTGCTTTACATCCGTTGCTGGGGAGCTAGTAGGGCTTCGGACCGTTCACGAAGGATCGGACATCCGCCAATCCATCATTTGTTGACCTAAAACCAAGCGGGGCCGCTTGCTACATCTCAAGAGAGAACGCATGTTACGTTTCTATATCTTCTTTTTTAGGTCGCTGCATGAGTGAAAAGCCTACACGCCACTACACACCTGAGAACATTGTAATCACCATAGGCGCGGCATTAATTATCGTCGCTCTCGGGCTACGGATCGGAAGTAGCGTTGAAGTATGGTCGTTGATGACACTATCATTCGTCTGCATTGCCGTTATCGGCGGGTGTCTTATAACCGCCGGTCTTCTTGATAAACACCAAGGATCGAAAAACCGAATGCGGTCTGAATTTTCACTGGACAATAACGTTGTTTCCCCCGCAGATGGACTTGAATACCTGTCAATCGTTACCTTGACGAACGCGCGTGACCCTTCATTATCGGATCAAGCTGCTGAGACACCCGAGTCGTGCCAACGAGGTCGAATGTTGGCGACCTTGAAGAAACCCTAGATCGCTTCGAAATGGATCGATGGCCCTATCGGGTTCGTAGTAAGACAATCTCGATCAGCCGATTGCGCAAGAAGGATCAACTATTCTTTATGGTAGCGAGCGAAGAGCCGATTGCCACGCCCTCCCGCCTCAAGCCCGTCCTCGTCATCCTGTGGCTGCTGCTGATTTCGGCTCCCATTCTGGAAAGCGATAGCTATCGCTATGCGGCGCTGTTGCTGATCGGGACGACCTTTGTCT
>NZ_JBFRCX010000027.1:0-2093 GCF_052113285.1 Rhizobium sp. YAF28
TCTGATACCTCCAGCATCCTTTACAAGACACCTTCACAGGCTTACAGAACGCTCTCCTACCACGCACATTACTGTGCGTCCGCAGCTTCGGTATATAGCTTAGCCCCGTTACATCTTCCGCGCAGGACGACTCGATCAGTGAGCTATTACGCTTTCTTTAAAGGGTGGCTGCTTCTAAGCCAACCTCCTGACTGTTTTAGCCTTCCCACTTCGTTTCCCACTTAGCTATATTTGGGGACCTTAGCTGGCGGTCTGGGTTGTTTCCCTCTTGACACCGGACGTTAGCACCCGATGTCTGTCTCCCGTGATTGCACTCTTCGGTATTCGGAGTTTGCTATGGCGGGGTAATCAGCAATAGACCCCCCAACCATGACAGTGCTCTACCCCCGAAGGTGAGACACGAGGCACTACCTAAATAGTTTTCGGAGAGAACCAGCTATTTCCAGATTTGTTTAGCCTTTCACCCCTATCCACAGCTCATCCCCTAACTTTTCAACGTTAGTGGGTTCGGTCCTCCAGTACGTGTTACCGCACCTTCAACCTGGCCATGGATAGATCATCTGGTTTCGGGTCTACACCCAGCGACTCAACGCCCTATTCGGACTCGCTTTCGCTACGCCTTCCCTAATCGGTTAAGCTTGCCACTGAATGTAAGTCGCTGACCCATTATACAAAAGGTACGCCGTCACCCGTTTCCAGGCTCCGACTGTTTGTATGCATGCGGTTTCAGGATCTATTTCACTCCCCTCCCGGGGTTCTTTTCGCCTTTCCCTCACGGTACTGGTTCACTATCGGTCRATYACGAGTATTTAGCCTTGGAGGATGGTCCCCCCATMTTCAGACAGGATWYCACGTGTCCCGCCCTACTTGTCGTACACCTAGTTCCACAACGCTGTTTTCGCATACAGGGCTATCACCTGCTATGGCCGGGCTTTCCATCCCGTTCTGCTAACAATGCTGCTAAAGAGTACAAGGCTCTTCCCATTTCGTTCGCCACTACTTTGGGAATCTCGGTTGATTTCTGTTCCTGCAGCTACTTAGATGTTTCAGTTCGCCGCGTTCGCTTCCCTGACCTATGTATTCAGTCAGGGATGACCCATAAGGGCCGGGTTTCCCCATTCGGACATCTCCGGATCAAAGCTTGTTTGCCAGCTCCCCGAAGCTTTTCGCAGGCTACCGCGTCCTTCATCGCCTGTAATCGCCAAGGCATCCACCACATGCACTTGTTCGCTTGACCCTATAACGAGTGTGTCTCAGCTTKCGCTCAAGCACACGACTCACCATAGGTCTGAGTTCTCGCGTTTGTGCCGTATTCCAAGTCATCTTTCGATCACTTTAAATACATTTTGGTTGATACAATCACAACCCGGTATCGCGTTGGATAATTCAGCGTCTCATCAACGCTCGCGCGACACCTTTACTACATCCCATATTGTTAAAGAACAGCCGACGGATTCATTGAATCCAATCGCTTGGCAATGCCAAATGAAAGCACTCACAGCGCCTTCGCGCTAAGTGCTTTCATTTGGCAAACCAACCAAGGTAAGTGGTGGAGGATGACGGGATCGAACCGMCGACCCYCTGCTTGYAARGCAGRTGCTCTCCCAGCTGAGCTAATCCCCCGGATAACTTGGTGGGTCTGGTAGGACTTGAACCTACGACCCCCGCCTTATCAAGACGGTGCTCTAACCACCTGAGCTACAGACCCTTGGCTGTAACAGCAAACAAACCGATAAGTGTGAACGCTTGACTTGTGAACACAAGCCTCTGGAAAGGAGGTGATCCAGCCGCACCTTCCGRTACGGCTACCTTGTTACGACTTCACCCCAGTCATGAACCCTGCCGTGGTAATCGCCCTCCTTGCGGTTAGGCTAACTACTTCTGGCAAAACCCACTCCCATGGTGTGACGGGCGGTGTGTACAAGRCCCGGGAACGTATTCACCGYGGCATKCTGATCCRCGATTACTAGCGATTCCRRCTTCACGKAGTCGAGTTGCAGACTMCGATCCGGACTACGATGCATTTTCTGGGATTAGCTCCCCCTCGCGGGTTGGCAACCCTCTGTATGCACCATTGTATGACGTGTGAAGCC
>NZ_JBFRCX010000028.1:0-1979 GCF_052113285.1 Rhizobium sp. YAF28
GTCATCGTGATGGACTCGGGCATCGGCATGGCGGCCTCCGGTCTTGCGCAGACGGGAAACCGCCAGAATGCCAGCCTTGGCTAAGGGGGCGACATTTCTATCTAGCTGCAGTCCGACATTAGCATGTAGCCGCTACATCGTTTGTCTAGGCGGTTCTGAAAGGTCGGGTCTTCCGCTAAATAGAAATGTCAGTCCGGGCGTGCTTTTTGTGCGGGGTGGGATGTTTTTTGTGGGGTGCCCGTAAGGCGGTGGCGCTGGCCGATGGCGCCTGAGCCGGGAGCAGGGTGGGACATTCCGTTCCCGCGATGGCGCGTTCCAGATCCAGCCGGTTGATCAGCCGTTGGCGCTTGACGTTCAAGGGCACCTTGGCCGGGCGCGGCGACTCGCCCGAGAGCGTGCGCGACGGCGCGCTCCAGTGCCGGCTGTCCCGCTCGGCCTGGACCGTGGCGGCAATCGCGAGCACGTGCCCGAGCCGCTTGTTGTCCACGATCGCGCCCTGATCCACCTCCGGCAACCGGTCATAGGTGGTGTAGGGCAGGGCAGCGCCATCGGCCCATAGCTCGACCCGGCCATCGGGGTACTCCGCCACCTCGATATAGCGGTGGATCAGCCGGCGATGTTCAGGCAGGTCCTCGATCAGGTACATGACCTTCGCATACTGCAGTGTGAGGCTCTGCGAGACCTTGCGCCATTCGCGCCAGCTGAAGATCCGTTCCAGGTCCTCGTCACCGCRCAGCGGCCGATGGGCATCGAAGTCGCTGCGCGGCACCTTGGCGAAGCGCGCGTTGAAGTCAGCCATGAAGGCCGGCGCGTAGGCGTTGGCGGCTTCCATGCTGGAAATCTCCCGCAGCCGCAATTCCTTGACCAACCGGTCCTGCAGCGTGCCGTTCATTCGCTCGACGCGGCCCTTGGCCTGGCTCGTGTTGGCGCACAGGATGTCGATGTTCARCTCGAASAGGGCRCGYCCGAACTGCGTATAGCCGCGGCCTTCGGCATTCTCCTGYCGGTTGACGCGGAAGAYSCCRGCCTTGTCSGAATAGAACGCCTGCGGCTTGCCGTGGCGCTCGATGTAGGCCCGGGCGGCGGCGAAGTAGGCCGGCGTCGATTCGGTCGGCACGAACAGCAGCTSCATYAGCCKGMCGSTGGCGTCGTCGACRWASACCAGCAGCGTGCACGCCGCCGCCCGGTCCTCGAACCAGTGATGATCGCTGCCATCGATCTGCACCAGCTCGCCCAGGCAGGCGCGGCGGTTCCTCGGCTGGTGGACCTTGGGCGGGCGCAGCTTCCTCGGCACCCAGAAGCCGGCGTCGATCATGATCCGGCGGACGCACGCGGAGGAGATATCAATGCCGTGGCGCTCGCGCAGCTTCTCGGCGGCCAGGGTCGGCCCAAAGTCGGCGTAGCTGTCGCGGACGAGGCCGCGGACACGAGATTCCAGGCCGGGAGGCAACTGGCGATTGCTGGAACGTCCGCGCTTGCGCGATACCAGCCCGCTTGGCCCGTCCTCCAGGAGCCGCAAGACCAGCCGTCTGACATGCCGGGCACTGACGCCCAGACGTTCGGCTGCCCGCCAGCGCGCAAGGTGCCCATCGGCCACAGCCTGGATCACCTTCATGCGGTCAACTTCGCGCATGCTCATGGTCACCAATCCTTGTCTGTGCATGGCTGCCTCCCAAAGCGCCCGACGAAACTCGGAGCGTACGGGGAGGCAGCCTCAGGTGACATCTCTATTCGTCGCAAAGGTGACATTACTAATAACGGCCAACATCCTAGCTATCTATAATAAAGCTTATGTTAAATGGAATCGCAATGCGATCCGCTGTCCGTTTGCGGAAATCTGTTCCATCATCCACGCCGGTTCCATCAGGCGAGCCCGCTGCGCGCGATGGCGCTCCCCCTGGTCCTAGCGCAATGGGCATCGCGGGCGAGCGTGCTCCTGGCGGACGGAGCTCCACGCCGTCATCCGCGATGCTCGAGCC
>NZ_JBFRCX010000029.1:0-1857 GCF_052113285.1 Rhizobium sp. YAF28
TGCTCATGGTGATCGTATCCGGTCGTCCCATGGTGTTGCTCCGGCAGCCTACGAAAGCTGGCAGCTTGACACGCCCTGGGGGTACGACATTTGAATCTGGCCCAGAGGGGCTGCGGACGATTTCTTGGACTGATTCAGGTTGCGATTCCCAAGCGGCGCCGGTAGTCGACCGGGCTCATCGCCTGCAGGGACAACTTGATGCGCCGCTCGTTGTACCACTGGATGTACGAGTTTAGCTCGTTCATGAATGCCTCTACCGTGGTGCCGGCCCAGTTGCGACAGTAGTACATCTCGTTTTTCAGGCGCCCAAAGAAGCCTTCGCACGCAGCGTTGTCAGGTGAGCAGCCTTTTCGCGACATGGATCGGACGAGACCCGCCGCATCGATACGTTGTAGCCATCCCGGCCAACGATAGTGCGAGCCCCTGTCACTGTGTACGACGGGGCTGTCGCCTTCGGTGAGCGTCTTGATAGCGCCGTCGAGCATGCTATTGACCAATTGCGCGTCAGGCCTCGTTCCGATAGACCAACTCACAACCTTGCCGTCAAAGCAGTCGATCATGGGTGATAGGTAGACCTTGCCCGCTGGAAGCTGGAATTCGGTGATGTCCGTCAGCCACTTTTGATTTGGAGCCTGCGAATGGAAGTCCCTGGCAATCAGGTTCTCGGGCGCAACGCCAATCTCCCCGCTGTAAGAGCTATACCGGCGACGAGGTCGATGGACAGTAAGCTGCTCCTCCGCCATCAATCTGCGCACAACTTTCTCGGAGATCTGCATATCGCGCTGGCGCAGTATCGCGTGGATACGGCGGTACCCGTAACACCGATGGTTGCCCTCAAAGATCTCGACCATGGCGCTACGAACCTCGCCATATTTATCGGCCAGGCCTAATCTTGTCTTGTGATAAAAATAGCTACTGCGTGCAAGCCCGACGATGCGAAGAAGTTCGGACAACGGATACGTAGATTTCAAGGCATCAACCACCTGTGTCTTCTCCCTGTTTGTCAGGGCCAGGGTGTTGATGCCTTGGTCTTTTTTTATTAGATCGCCCGCCTGCGTCAGGATGWCGCGCTCAAGTTGCAGCTGGCGTACCTGCTGTTCGAGCTGCGCGATTCTTTCCAGCAACGCCGCATGCTCGTCTTCAGGCGAAGCCAATTTACGTTTTCGCATAGATCGATATGCCTCGTCTCCGAGCAGTTGATCTTTCCACTTGTACAACATCGGTCGGCTTACTCCAACCTTTTTTGCAACATCCTCCGCTGAGCCCGGGCGGGTGCAAAGGTCAGTGACTGCCTGACGCCTCTGTTCGGACGCAAACGGCGCACTGGTGTTTGTGCTCGTGACCATGCGGCGCGACCCAGGGCGCAGCTCCTCAATCCAGCGGGCCAGCATTTCGGTGCTGGGATACCCGAGGGCTCTGCGGGTATGAACTAAAGAGCAGCCATGACCGAAATAGTGATCCACCGCCACGCGTTTTTGCTCCAGCGTGTATCGCTGCCTTGGACGGCGGAGCTTGGGCAGGTCCCCAAGCGCCTGGTACAGGTGAACCCACCGCTTCAGGTTCTTGCCCGACGGATAGCCCAGCTCACGAACGACCGTTGCCGTCTTTCCCCCGTACTTGAAATATAGCTTGACCGCCCTGATGCGATCCTCGTACGAATACATGAACTACCTCCAAGTAGTCCAAGTTTTCATCCGCACCCCCCAGCCGAGCAATTCAAGGCGCTCGCGACAGAACTTCATATGCTGCTGCAAAGAGCGCGCTGGTCGGCATCACGCGGACTTGGGCTCTGGAATTCGCGCCTCTGGGCATCACCGTTAATGCCGTCGCGCCCGGTCCGATAGAGACTGAACTATT
>NZ_JBFRCX010000030.1:0-1523 GCF_052113285.1 Rhizobium sp. YAF28
TCACCAGCCAGAGTCGGTCCGCGTAGAAATCGTAGTAGGAACGCTGCAGCACATACAGGACCAGGAAGCTGCCCACGGCCAGCGCGGCCAGCCGAATCGGATGGGCGTCCGAGCGTTGCGCGGGCGGCGCCGTGGCCTCCGGCAGGACGCTGGTGGCCGGTAGCAGCGCCAGCGTACACCCGGCCACCAGCCAGAAGATCAGCGGCCAGCGGTCCGCGCTGACGATGGCGGAGGCCAGCCAGGGTGCCAGCGCCATGCCGCAGCACACGCCGGACGCCAGCGCCTTGATGCCGAAGAATCGCGCCGGGCTGGGCGGGATCAGGTTCACGGTCAGCCGCGACGACGTCACCATGCCGGCACAGCCGAGCGCCATGACCATGCGGGCGACCAGGAAGGTCTCGTAGCTGTCGGCATGGGCGCACAGGAGCGCCCCCAGCGCCGCCGCCATCAGCGACCCCTGGACGTAGCGCCGCCATCCCACGCGCTCCACGATCCAGCGCTGCAGCGCGATCACCACCACCGCCACGCTGGCGTAGGCCGCCGCGACGGTGCTGTACTGGTCCGGGCTCGCGCCGATCTCGCCCATGATCGGCGCGGCGGAGAAGGCCACCATGCCGTTCTGGAGGAAGTCGATCGTGGTCAGCGCGCCTATCGTCAGCAGGAGACGTCGGGGAGGCGCGGAGGGCATGGCGGAAGGCATGGCGGAGGTCATGGCGCGCCTAGGAGTTGTCGTCGATGATGCGGCGCACGTGCGCTTCGGCGCGCGCCAGTTCGTCCGCGAACACCGTGGTGCGGTAGTTCTGGCTGGAGGCGTCGATGGCCACCAGCCGCTTGCCGTCCCGGGCGCGCGTATCGACGGCGACCTTCATCGACAGGCCGATCTGTAGCGGGTGGGCCGTCACTTCCGCCGGGTCCAGCGCGATGCGCACCGGCACACGCTGCACCACCTTGATCCAGTTGCCGGTGGCGTTCTGCGCCGGCAGCAGCGCAAACGCGCTGCCGGTGCCGGCGTCCTGCCCGATGACCCGGCCGTGGTACACCACCCGCCGGCCGTACAGGTCGGTGGTCAGCGTCACCGGCTGGCCGAGGCGGATATCGCGCAACTGCGACTCCTTCAGGTTGGCCGTGACCCACAGGTGATCCAGCGGCACCACGGACATCATCGACACGCCCGGGCTGACGCGCTGCCCCACCTGCACCGAGCGCTTGGTCACCACGCCCCCCACCGGCGCCAGGATGCGCGTGCGCGAGAGGGCGATGCTGGCATTGCGCACCTGCGCGGCGGCGGCGAGCACATCGGGGTGAGACCCCACCGACGTCCGCTCGACCAGCGCCTGGTTGCGCTTGAGCTGCTCGCTGGCCATGGTCAGGGCGGCCTGTGCGGCGCGTACAGCATGGCGCGCATGGATCAGTTCTTCGCCCGAGATCGCCCCGCTGGCGACCAGCGCCGAGCGCCGCGTCATGTTCTCCTGCTCCCGCGCCAAGTCGACCGTGCGCAGTTCCACATTGGCGCGATCCTGGCC
>NZ_JBFRCX010000031.1:0-1373 GCF_052113285.1 Rhizobium sp. YAF28
GGTCAAGCCTCCAGGGAATCCTCATCTTCAGGCGAGTTTCCCGCTTAGATGCTTTCAGCGSTTATCTCTTCCGTACATAGCTACCCTGCGATGCCTCTGGCGAGACAACAGGTACACCAGCGGTACGTCCACTCCGGTCCTCTCGTACTAGGAGCAGCCCCCGTCAAGATTCCAACGCCCACGGCAGATAGGGACCAAACTGTCTCACGACGTTYTAAACCCAGCTCRCGTACCWCTTTAAATGGCGAACAGCCATACCCTTGGGACCKRCTTCAGCCCCAGGATGTGATGAGCCGACATCGAGGTGCCAAACACCGCCGTCGATATGAACTCTTGGGCGGTATCAGCCTGTTATCCCCRGAGTACCTTTTATCCGTTGAGCGATGGCCCTTCCATTCAGAACCACCGGATCACTATGWCCTGCTTTCGCACCTGCTCGACTTGTCAGTCTCGCAGTTAAGCACGCTTTTGCCATTGCACTTTAGGTACGATGTCCGACCGTACCAAGCGTACCTTCGAACTCCTCCGTTACACTTTGGGAGGAGACCGCCCCAGTCAAACTGCCTACCATGCACTGTCCCCGACCCGGATTCACGGGCCAAGGTTAGAACCTCAAACAAACCAGGGTGGTATTTCAAGGAYGGCTCCACGYGAACTRGCGTCCACGCTTCAAAGCCTCCCACCTATCCTACACAGATCGGTTCAAAGTCCAATGCAAAGCTACAGTAAAGGTTCATGGGGTCTTTCCGTCTAGCCGCGGGGAGATTGCATCATCACAAACACTTCAACTTCGCTGAGTCTCGGGAGGAGACAGTGTGGCCATCGTTACGCCATTCGTGCAGGTCGGAACTTACCCGACAAGGAATTTCGCTACCTTAGGACCGTTATAGTTACGGCCGCCGTTTACCGGGACTTCAATCAAGAGCTTGCACCCCATCATTTAAYCTTCCGGCACCGGGCAGGCGTCACACCCTATACGTCCACTTTCGTGTTTGCAGAGTGCTGTGTTTTTATTAAACAGTCGCAGCCACCATTTTATTGCAACCCCTTCACCCTCCTGGCGCAGGCCAGTCAAGCTACAAGGGCGTACCTTATCCCGAAGTTACGGTACCAATTTGCCGAGTTCCTTCTCCCGAGTTCTCTCAAGCGCCTTAGAATACTCATCTCGCCCACCTGTGTCGGTTTGCGGTACGGTCTCGTATGACTGAAGCTTAGAGGCTTTTCTTGGAACCACTTCCAATTGCTTCGCGGCTCAAGGCCGCTCGCCCCACATCCTTGAATTACGCGCCCGGATTTGCCTAAGCGCCTTCTCCAATGCAGGGACCGGGACTTCCAACACCCGGACAACCTTCCGCGATCCGTCCCCCCATCGC
>NZ_JBFRCX010000032.1:0-1242 GCF_052113285.1 Rhizobium sp. YAF28
CCTCCAGCACGGTCGGCGCGATGAAGTAGCCCACGCTGTCGTCGGCCTTGCCGCCGGTGACGAGCTTCACGGCGCTGTCGCTGGCGGCGCGTTGCAGATGGCCATGGAGGCGGTCGAACGCGCGGCGGTCGATCACGGCGCCCATGAAGTTGGTGAAGTCGGTCACATCGCCCATCTGGATGGTCTCGGCCATCGCCACCACGCGCTCGCGCACGGCCGGCCACAGCGAGGCGGGGATGTAGGCGCGCGACGCCGCGCTGCACTTCTGGCCCTGGTACTCGAAGGCGCCGCGCAGCAGCGCCACGGCCAGCGTGTCGGCATCGGCGGACGGGTGGGCGAGCACGAAGTCCTTGCCGCCGGTTTCGCCGACCAGACGCGGATAGCTGCGGTAGCGCGACACATTGCGGCCGACTTCGCCCCACAGTGTGTCGAACACGGCCGTCGAGCCGGTGAAGTGAATGCCGGCCAGTTCGGGCCGCGCCAGCACGGCGCCGCTGATCGCCACCGGGTCGCCCGGCAGGAAGTTGATGACCCCCTTCGGCAGACCGGCGGCCTCGAGCAGCTCCATGAACAGGAAGTTCGACAGCGACGCCGTGGCGGCCGGCTTCCACAGCACGGTGTTGCCCATCAGCGCCGGGGCGATGGCCAGATTGCCGCCGATGGCCGTGAAGTTGAACGGCGTGACGGCGTAGACGAAGCCTTCCAGCGGACGGTATTCGAGGTGATTGCGCATGCCCGGCGACGAAATCGGCTGGCCGGCCGTCAGTTCGTGCGCGAACTGCACGTTGAAGCGCAGGAAGTCGATCAGTTCGCAGGCCGAGTCGATTTCGGCCTGGTAGGCGGTCTTGCTCTGGCCGAGCATGGTCGCCGCGTTCAGGCGGGCGCGCCACGGGCCGGCCAGCAGGTCAGCGGCCTTGAGGAAGACGGCGGAGCGCTCGGCCAGCGTGGCGTTGGCCCAGTCGCGTTGGGCGGCCACTGCGGCGTCGATGGCGGCGTGGATGGTGGTCTCGCCGGCGTTATGGACTTCGCCCAGGCGGCGGGCGTGGGCGTGCGGGGCGCGCACGTCGGTGATGTCGCCGCTAAGGATGCGCTCGCCGCCGACGATGGCCGGGATCTCGCGCACCAAGGCTTGCTGCTTGTCGAGTTCTGCCGTCAGCGCGACGCGTTCGGCGCTGCCCGGGGCGTAGTTCAGGACCGTTTCATTGATGGATTTTGGATAGGAATTGTTTGCAGACATATACG
>NZ_JBFRCX010000033.1:0-1224 GCF_052113285.1 Rhizobium sp. YAF28
TTGCCGGGGGCCGGGTCGAGCGCATCGACGGGCACGTTGTCCACCAGCCCGCCATCGAGCACCGCGCGCCCCTGGCGCTTCAGTACCGGTGTGAACGGCGGCGTGGAGGCCGACTGCAAGAGCAGATCGGCCAGATCCTCGGGCGAAGCACAATCCTGCGCGCGCACGAACTCGGGCCGGAAGCCCAGCTTGCGGCCCAGCCGCGGGTGCAGCGTCTTGAGGAGGTGCTTGTCGATGTTGTACGCGAGCAGCCCGGCGGCCACGGCCAGGCGCGGGCCGCTCCACGGCGGGATATGCGCCACGCCGATGCGGATCTCGGGCGCGGCCTGGAGCCGCGCGAGCCGGTTATCGCCGAATAGCGACAGCAGCGCGTTGCGATAGATGCCGTAATGTGGAAACACGCGCTCGCGCCGCAGCAGGTTGCCCCAGTAGGCGTTGCGCGTGTTGTTGGCCAGGATGTCGCGGTAATAGGCCATGGTCTGGTGCGAATCATGCGCATGGACCATGCACGCCGTAGCCGCCCCGGCCGAGATGCCCGCAATCACGCGCGGCCGCAGCGCCAGCTCGGGCGCCACGGTGTCCCACCAGCCGGCCTGCCACCAGCATCGGTTGCCGCCGCCGGCGAACACGATCTGGTCGAACGGCTGGGAAAGCGGCTGGGGAGGGGCGGAGGAGATTGGCGCGGCGCCAGTCATCATCGTCGGATGGTCCTGGATGTCAGAGCAGCGCGTAGGTGGTGGTGGCCTGCACCGCCAGCTTGCCGTCGGTGCCGGTCAGCTCGATCTCGCCGAACACCACGGTCTTGCCGAGCCGCAGCACGTTGGCGCGCACGCGCACATCGCCGTCGATCACAGGCCGCATGAAGTTGGTGGTCAGGCTGACCGTAGTCATCGGGCGGAACTCCCCGAGCACCCGGGAGATGGCGACGATCATCGCCGTATCGGCTGCCGACATCAGTACCTGSCCGCACACCACGCCGCCGGCATGGCGAAAAGTCTCACTGAACGGCAGGCGCAGCGTCACGCCCTGGTCGTCCACCGCCTCGGCTCGCAGGCCAAGCTGGCGCACCCACGGGGCGAGCACGCGTTCCAGCGTGGCATCGACATCAGCCAGGGTGAAGGCGGGCGCTGCGGTCGGTGCGGAGGTCGGTTCCGGCATGGCGATCCTGTCGAGCGGGTTTCGCCAATGATACAGGGGGCCGCAGCCCCCCGTGTGATGCACTGC
>NZ_JBFRCX010000034.1:0-1202 GCF_052113285.1 Rhizobium sp. YAF28
GTCTCCGCCAGCGCCGGCGCGGCGCCCAGGCACAGCGTGGAAAGCGTGGCGATCATCGCCCCGAGGGCTTGGCGTCGGCTAGGCATCTAATCTTGGGGGATTTGCGGYTATTCGTCCCGCGCGTCGCGCTGGAGCAGTTGCGCCACGGCGTCGGCGGCAGACAGGCCCTCGAACAGCACCGCGCAGACCGCGCGCGTGATCGGCATCTCCACGCCATGCCGGGCGGCCAGCGCCGCCACCGCCTGGGCGCATCGCACCCCCTCGGCCACGTGGCCGAGGTCGGCGAGCACCTGTTCGAGCGTCTTGCCGCCCGCCAATTGCTGTCCGACCTTGCGGTTGCGCGAGAGGTCGCCGGTGGCGGTCAGGATCAGGTCGCCCATCCCGGCGAGGCCCATGAAGGTCTCCACGCGGCCGCCGAGCGCCAGCCCGAACCGGGTYATCTCGGCCAGCCCGCGCGTGACCAGCGCCGCGCGCGCGTTGAGGCCCAGGCCCAGACCATCGCTGGCGCCGGTGGCAATCGCCAGCACGTTCTTGACCGCGCCGCCCACCTCCACGCCGATCAGGTCATCGCTGCCATAGATCCGCATGGCATGGTGATGGAACGCCACCTGCGCGCGGTCCGCCAGCGCATGGGACGTGCCCGCCACGGTCAGCGCGCACGGCAGCCCCTGAGCCACTTCCTTGGCGAAGCTGGGCCCGGTCAGCACGCCATATTCGATCTGGCCCGGCGTCACGCCGAGCGCATCGATTTCCGCGCGCACCATCTGGTGCGGCATGGCGTGGGTGTCGGCCTCGAAGCCCTTGCAGAGCCAGAGCATGGCCAGCGGCGCAGGCCGTCCGGCATGGCGCGCGGCCAGCCGGCGCGTCATCTCGCGCAGGCCGGAAACCGGCGTGGCCACCACCAGGAGCCCGTCCGGGTCAGCCAGCGCATGATCCACGGCGGCATCGAAATCGGCTTCGCAGGCCAGTCGGGGGGATAACGCCACCCCGGGCAGGTAGGCCGCGTTCATGCCGGTTTGCGCGATATCGGCCAGTTGCGCGGCATCGCGGCCCCAGAGCACCACATCGTGCACGGTGGCCGCGTGGCTGGCCAGGGCAGTGCCCCAGGCCCCGGCGCCGAGGAAGGTCAGTTTCATGGCGATTCTGGCGGAATGGCGGATAACGTCAGTATGGCGGGGGAAATCAAAACGGGGCCGAAGCCC
>NZ_JBFRCX010000035.1:0-1187 GCF_052113285.1 Rhizobium sp. YAF28
ACGGCATCGGCCGAAACGCTGGCTGCCGACACCGATGAACTGCTCGGTCTCATCCGTGGCTTCCGCGTCGGCAATGCTGCCGCAGCTCCTGCCATGCATCAGGGTCGCCGCGCCGCATAAGCCGGGGTGACTAAAAGCAATTTCATCACCAAAATATTAGCGGCCGCCGGATGAAGATCCGGCGGTTTTGCTTTCGGTGCCCCCCAGATTTGTAGGGAAATTTTGTCCAAAATCTAATAAAATTAAAGCTTTATTATAGGATGAATGCCAATCGTAACTAACCGGTCGCAGCATGTTCCTTTAGCAGCGGTAGATGCGTTGCCTTTATCTGGCGCGCTCGCACAGGCGGTAGAAAACCGCACCGGAATGCAGCCACTCATTCCCGTTGCGAGGCATCATGAAAAATTTGAAAATATCGAAGCAGCTTATCTTGCTGGTCATCGGCCTGATGGTAGCGTTTGCGATCGCAACCACCCTTCAGGTCCGCTCCTCGGTCAATGCGATCTACAAGGAACGCTATGACATGCTGCGTTCGGAGGTCCAGTCTGCGGTCTCCGTTCTCAAGCTCTATCAGGCAAAGGTGACTTCAGGCGAAATGAAGCTGGAAGACGCCCAGAAGCAGGCCTACACCACGCTCAACGCCATGAAATACGACCCTGATGGTTATTTCTTCGGCTATAGCTACGACATCCAGATGATGTTCCACTATGACGCCTCGAAAATCGGCCAGACCAACAAGGGGCAACCGGACAGCAAGGGCAAGCTCTATCGCGAAGAGCTGGTCAAGGTCGGGCAGCAGGGCGGTGGTCTCGTCGAATATTATTCCACAGCCAAACCGGGCCAGCCCGTTGGCGATTATCGCAAGACGGCCTATGCACTGGCCTTCGATCCTTGGAAGGTCGTCGTCGTCACCGGCGTCTACATGGACGATCTCGATGCTCAGGTGAACGACAAGATTCTGTCCGCGCTGTCTGGCAGCATCGTCCTGTTCTTCTTTGCCATTGTCGCCGCCTATCTGGTCATCCGCGGTATTTCGAACCCTCTGAAGGACGTGCACAACGCTCTGCAGGCGGTTGCCGAGGAAGATGTTTCCCTGAAGATCCCGCATACCGGCATGAACAACGAAGTCGGCATGATGGCGAAGGCGACGCAGTCGCTGCAGGAAAAGATCAGGGAACGTCACGCGA
>NZ_JBFRCX010000036.1:0-1136 GCF_052113285.1 Rhizobium sp. YAF28
CGCCAGCCCGTCGAACGTCGAGGTGCCCCGGCCGATCTCGTCCATCAGCACAAGGCTGGACGGCGTGGCGTGGTGCAGGATGCCCGCCGCCTCGGTCATTTCCACCATGAACGTGGAACGGCCGCCGGCAAGATCGTCTGCTGCGCCAATCCGCGTGAAGATGCGGTCGACCGGACCGATCACGGCGCGCCGCGCCGGTACCCAGGCGCCCACACATGCCAGCAGCACGATCAGCGCGGTCTGGCGCATGAACGTCGACTTACCGCCCATGTTCGGGCCGGTGATCAGCAGCAGCTTGCGCGCCTCGGTCAACTGGCAGTCGTTGGGGATGAACTCGGTCGAATCGGCGGCTAGCTGGCCCTCGACCACCGGGTGGCGGCCTTGCACGATGTCGATCACGTTCTCGCTCACGCGCTCGGGCTGGACCCAGTCGAGCGTGCGGGCCCGTTCGGCCAGTGCTGCCAGCACATCGAGCCGCCCCAGCCCGCCCGCCACGCGTTGCAGGGCGGAGATATGCGGCAGCAGGGCCTGGAGCAGCGCTTCGTAGAGAACCTTCTCACGCGCCAGCGCGCGGTCCTGTGCGGACAGCGCCTTGTCCTCGAAGGACTTCAGCTCTGGCGTGATGTAGCGCTCGGCGTTCTTGAGCGTCTGGCGCCGGCGGTAGTCGTCGGGCACCTTGTCCGCCTGGCCGTTCGTCACCTCTATATAGAAGCCATGCACGCGGTTGTACTCCACGCGCAGGTTGGCGATGCCCGTACGGGAGCGCTCGCGTGCCTCGAGGTCGATCAGGAACTGGCCGCAGTTCTCGGAAATGTCTCGTAGTTCGTCCAGATCGGCATCGTAGCCGCGCGCAATCACGCCGCCGTCGCGCAGCACCGTGGACGGTTCCTCGGCGACGGCTCGCACCAGCAGGCCGAGGCAGTCTTCCGGGATTTCGAGGTCGTCGAGGGTCTGCGCCAGCAGCGGGGCGTCGTCGGCCAGCGTCACGGTGGCGCGCACGTCGGGCAGCGCGCGCAGGGTGTCGCGCAGCGACGACAGGTCGCGGGGCCGCGCCGTCAGCAGGGCGAGCCGGGACGTGATGCGCTCGACGTCAGCCAGCCGGCGCAGGTTGGTGCGCAGGGCGTCCGGGTCCTGGG
>NZ_JBFRCX010000037.1:0-1119 GCF_052113285.1 Rhizobium sp. YAF28
GCTCGTTSGCCAGCACGGTCTGGTCSACCGGATCCCAGTTSACCGTRCCGGTCTTGCGGTAGGCGATGCCCTTTTCCAGCATCTTCAGGAACAGCCACTGGTTCCAGCGGTAGTAGTCCGGGCTGCAGGTTGCCACCTCGCGCGACCAGTCGATCGCCAGGCCCATCGACTGCATCTGCTTCTTCATGTAAGCGATGTTGTCGTAGGTCCAGGCSGCYGGCGCCACGYCGTTRTTSAGCGCGGCGTTTTCCGCCGGCATGCCGAACGCRTCCCAGCCCATCGGCATCAGCACGTTGTGGCCGTTCATGCGCAGGTAGCGCGCCATTACGTCGTTGATCGTGTAGTTCCGCACGTGACCCATGTGCAGCTTGCCCGACGGGTACGGCAGCATCGAGCAGGCGTAGAACTTCGACTTCTCCTTCCCGTCGGGACCCACAGCGTGCTCGGCCACCTTGTAGGCTTCGGTGGCCTGCCAGTGCYGCTGGGCGGCTTGTTCAACGGCGGAAGGAAGATATTTGTCTTGCATGTTTGGTACGACGGATCAGGACGTCGGATCGGGGACGGCGTTCCGCGCGCACCTGGGGTGCCGGGCGGACCGATTTGCGAAAGAGCCGATTATAACCGTGGCGGACACCCGCCACGGACGGCGAAAAGTCTGAAAATGGCCACGCGGCGGGCCATTTTCGGCAATTTTTGGCGTGTGCCGGGCTTACTTCAGGCCCAGCACGTCCTGCATGTCGAACAGGCCGGCCGGCTTGTCGGCCAGGAAGCGCGCCGCGCGCACGGCGCCATCGGCGTACGACTGGCGGCTCGACGACTTGTGGCTGATCTCGATGCGCTCGCCAATGCCGGCGAACATCACGGTGTGATCGCCGACGATATCGCCGCCGCGCACGGTGGCAAAGCCGATGCTGTTGGCGTCGCGCGGGCCGGTATGGCCTTCGCGGGCGTAGACGGCGCAATCGTCCAGGCTGCGGCCCAGCGCGCCGGCAACCACCTCGCCCATGGCCAGCGCCGTGCCCGATGGCGCGTCCACTTTATGACGATGGTGGGCTTCGATGATCTCGATGTCATAGCCGGTCGAAAGTAGCTTTGCCGCCACTTCCAGCAGCTTGAAGG
>NZ_JBFRCX010000038.1:0-1095 GCF_052113285.1 Rhizobium sp. YAF28
GTGAAGGCCAGGAACACGGGATCTTCGCCGCCGTTCTCAGTACTGTCAGTACTGCTCCGCCCGGCGGTCTCGATGATCTCCGCCCAGTGCCGGCCCGGCACGCGCGACGGGGCGCGGCAACAGAAGCCGGCGGCGCCGGCATCGATCGCTTCGCGGATCTGGGCGCTCCACCAGGCCACCAGCGCGGGGGCGAGCCCCTCGTCGTACCAGCGCAGCCGCACGCCGGGCAGGTGGCTGTCCGTGGCATCCGGGCTGCCGCCGGGGCGGGCATGGTCGACCCAGCCATCGTGCATGCCTGCCGCCTCGGCCGGAAAGCGGTCGAGGGCGAGATCGAGCAGGGGAAGCAGCCCATGTGACCGGCACGCCGCAAAGGTCGCTGCCAGGATGTCGGGGCGGATATGGGGAATGGCCCAGCCGGCCAGCAATACATGGTCGAAACCGAGTGTGGCGGTGCGCGCGAGCGCTTCCGGGTCCACCGCTCGGGAATCGGTCAGGTTCAGTTGGCAGATTCGCACGTCACAGGTCCTTGGCCGTGGCGCCGCTGCGCGCCGATTCTGACCGGGCACGCGAAGGCTGTGCCAACGCGGCGGGGTCCGGGAGCGCGCGGGCCGGGAACTGCGGTGCAGCAAGGGCAGGGGCCGATGCGGTCCGGCCGCGCGTCCGGGTCGCATATGTAAGAAATACACGGTGCCCGGCGGATGTAAAGTAAGGAATACGGCTTTCGTGAAATCCGACGAGGCGGAAGGCTATCGATAAATGGGGGCGATAATCGGCACGCCGGTGCGGAATAAATCGGCAAAAAAATCCCCGCCAAGGGGCGGGGACGATTTTCAGCGGAGGCGGCGCGCCATTATCCGGCGCGATAGACATCCAGCCGGTTGTAGAGCGTCTTCAGGCTGATGCCAAGCGCCTTGGCGGCCTGCCGCTTGTCGCCGTCGAAGCGCGACAGCGTGGCCAGGATAATCTCCCGCTGGGTATCGGCCAGTGTCGTCCCCACCCGTACGCTGACCACGCCATCGACAGTCGTCGGCCGCATCGGCTGGCTGGCGAGATTGGGATTGCCAATTTCCACGAGTTTATCGGCCAGAATATAGG
>NZ_JBFRCX010000039.1:0-1085 GCF_052113285.1 Rhizobium sp. YAF28
ATGTTCTCCATGGCCGTTGCGTACGAGATGCGGATGTAGTCGCGCGCCGTATGCGGGCCGAAGTCCGTGCCGGGCACCATCACCACACCGGCGTCATGCAGAATGGCCTGCGTCAGCTTGTCGGCATCGCCCGCATGGGGGTGGTTCACGTGGAGGCAGTCGGCATAGACATAGAAGGCGCCGTCCGGCTTCACCGGCACGCGCAGCCCCAGCGCCTCCAGCGCCGGCACGATGGCGTCACGGCGGCGGCGGAATTCCGCCTTGCGCTCGTCGTAGATCGCCAGCGCCTCGGGCGTGAAGCAGGCCAGCGCCGCGTGCTGCGCCACCGCCGACGCGCAGATGAACAGGTTCTGCGCGACCTTCTCGAAGGCCGGCACCAGCGCGTCCGGCACCACCAGCCAGCCCAGGCGCCATCCCGTCATATTGAAATACTTCGAGAAGCTGTTCACGGTGACCACGTTGTCGTCCAGCGACAGCGCGGACACCGGCGGGGCATCGTACGACAGGCCCTGATAGATCTCGTCGAGGATGGCGAAGCCGTTGCGGCGGCGGACTTCGGCGAGGATGCCGCGCAGCTCGTCCGGCAGGATCGACGTGCCGGTGGGATTGCTCGGCGACGCCAGCAGCACCCCGCGCGTGTCCGGCCCCCAGTTGGCGGCCACCTGGGCGGCGGTGAGCTGGAAGCGCTCGGCCGGCCCGCTCGGCACCATGCGCGCCCGGCCGTCGAAGGCGGCCACGAAATGACGATTGCAGGGGTAGCTCGGATCGGGCATCAGCACTTCGGCGCCAATCTCTACCAGTACCGCGCAGGCCAGCAGCAGCGCGCCGGAAGCGCCGGCGGTCACGATCACGCGGCGCTCGGGAATATCGATCCCATAGGCGGTCTTGTAGTAGCCAGCGATGGCCTCGCGCAGCGCGTGGATGCCCAGCGCCCCGGTGTACTRCGTCACGCCCCGGCGCATGGCCGCCTCCGCGGCATGCACGACCGGCGCGGCGGCGGTGAAGTCCGGCTCGCCAATCCCCATGTGGATGATGTGGCGCCCGGCCCGTTCGAGTTCGGCGGCCTGCTTGGCCAGTTCCATGAC
>NZ_JBFRCX010000040.1:0-1081 GCF_052113285.1 Rhizobium sp. YAF28
GATCAACAACGAGCAGCCGAAGTCGAACACCTACCTGATGGAGGTGGACAACGAGCTGGTGGTGCCGGTCAACAAGAAGATCCGCATCGTCACGACGGCCAACGACGTGATCCACGCGTGGATGATCCCGGCCTTCGGCGTGAAGCAGGATGCGATTCCCGGCTTCGTGCGCGACACCTGGTTCCGCGCCGAGAAGATCGGCGTCTACCGTGGCCAGTGCGCCGAGCTGTGCGGCAAGGAACACGCGTTCATGCCGATCGTCGTGCGCGTGGTCTCGGACGCCGACTACACCAAGTGGGTCGACGAGAAGAAGAAGGCGCTGGCCGCAGCGGCGGACGATCCCAACAAGACCTGGACGCTCGATGAGATGAAGGTGCGTGGGGAGAAGGTCTACGCGTCGAACTGCGCGGTCTGCCACCAGCCGAACGGCAAGGGCGCCGGCGCGTTCCCGGCGCTGGACGGCTCCAAGGTAGTGAACGGTCCGAAGGCCGGCCAGATGCACATCCTGCTGGAAGGACGCGGCGGCATGCCGTCCTGGAAGCAGCTGTCCGACACGGAACTGGCCGCGGCCATGACCCACACCCGGAATGCGTGGGGCAACCGGACTGGCGAGGTAATCCAGCCGGCCGACTTCGTGAACGCCCGCGCGGGCAAGTTCCCCGAAGGCGGTGGCGCACCGACGGCGGGTACCGCCGAGGCGGCGCCGAAGGCCAAGGCCGATCCGGCCCCGGCCACCTCCCCCGACAAGCAGGCCAGCCTCGCGGGCAACCGCGTCGCAGGCTGACCCGCAGCCGCACCGCATACAGGAATTCAGGAGTCAACGCGATGAGTACCGCTACCCCGGAGACGCTGGGTCATCCGCACGACCACGCCCATGATCATGGACATGGCCACGGCCATGACGATCATGCGCACGATCACCCCCATGGCTGGCGCCGCTGGCTGTTCGCCACCAACCACAAGGACATCGGTACGCTGTACCTGCTGTTCTCGTTCACGATGCTGCTGTCCGGCGGCGTGCTGGCACTGCTGATCCGCCTGGAGCTGTTCGAGCCGGGCCTGCAGTTCTTCCGCCCCGAGC
>NZ_JBFRCX010000041.1:0-1067 GCF_052113285.1 Rhizobium sp. YAF28
GCCGAAGACGGCACGTGGTCGCGCGTCAGTCTAGGCAGCGGCGATGACACTCCCATGACAGCGCCGGTGGCGTGGATTTCGCCTAGAGTGGCTAGATCGGAACTGCTGGAGCGAGGCCATGGGGCACGAATCGACACACATGCACCGGGGCCGGCGCAGGGTGCTGAGGGCGATGGGGCTTGTGGTCGTGGCGGGCGCGCTGCCGGCCATGGCGCAGACGCCAGCCAAATCGAAGATCGGCGTGATCGGCTCGGGGCGCATCGGCGGCACCGTGGGCGGCCTGTTCGTGAAGGCTGGGCACCCCGTGATGTTCTCCTCGCGTCACCCGGAGTCCCTGAAGAGCCTGACCGATTCGCTCGGCCCGCTGGCACAGGCCGGCACGGTGGCGCAGGCGCTGGCCTTTGCCGATGTGCTGCTACTGGCCGTGCCCTACGGCGCCGTGCCCGAGGTGGGCCAGCAGAACAAATGGCAGGGCAAGATCGTGCTCGATGCCACCAATGCGGTCTCGCCGCGCGACGGGGCGATCGTGGAGGAGGTGAAAGCCAACGGCATCGGCGCCACCACGGCCAAGTACCTGGCCGGCGCGCGGATCGTGCGCGTGTTCAACTTCACGGGCGCGGCGGAGTTTGCCCGCGAGAGCCATCGCCAGGGCGCGCTGATGGCGGTGCCGATGGCTGGCGACGACGCGGCTGCGCTAGCCGTGGCCGCGCAACTGGTGCGTGAGGTGGGGTTCGAACCGGTGGTGGTAGGCGGCCTGTCGACGGCGGACCGCTTCGCGCCGGGTGGCAAGCTGTTCCGCCAGATGGGCTCGGCGGACGCTTTCCGGCGCGCGATGGCGGAGTAACAGCGGCGGAGTAACAGCGCCGGAAAATCAGCGCCGCCGCCACTCCATGGCGACCATCGACGGCGCAAAGCCGAGTTGGCCGAAGAAGGCGGCTTCCGAGGAGCGTGCCGCGCGCAACACCCAGACGATGTCGGGATCGTTGCCCATGACCTGGCGCACCAGCGCCCGGCCGATGCCGCGCCGGCGATGCTGCGGCGCCACGGCCACCATCGAGATGTAGCCG
>NZ_JBFRCX010000042.1:0-1041 GCF_052113285.1 Rhizobium sp. YAF28
GCCTCGAGGGCGACTCGAACAGCCACTACGCCCAAACCCTGATGGACGCGCTGCGCGCACGCGGCTGGCAGGGCGGCCTCGAGGGCGACTCGAACAGCCACTACGCCCAAACCCTGATGGACGCGCTGCGCGCACGCGGCTGGCAGGGCGCCATTCCACATTTCCGGGGCTGTTCGGGCGAGCTGAACCGCGCGCCGCGCTTTTATCATTCGGGCGATTCCGCCGAGATCCGCTGGGTGCTGGAGCGGCTGCGCCAACGGGTGCAGCCCGGACGGGCGGAAGGACAGCGCATGCTGGCGGTCGGCATCTCGCTCGGCGGCAATGCCCTGCTGCGCTACCTGGGCGAGGAAGGCCGCGGCGCCAGTTTCCTCTCGGCGGCGGCGGCCATCTCGGCCCCGCTCGACCTCGCGGCCGGCGGCGCGGCGCTCTCCCAGGGCTTCAACCTGATCTATACCCGGATGTTCCTGCAGACGCTGAAGCGCAAGTCGCTGGCCAAGCTCGACCAGTTTCCGGGCCTGTTCGACCGCGCGACGATGCTGGCGAGCCGCGACCTCTACGCCTTCGACAACGTGGTCACCGCGCCGCTGCACGGCTTCCGCGATACCGACGACTACTGGATGCGCGCCGCCAGCAAGCCGGTGCTGGGCGAGATCCGCATTCCCACGCTGGTGCTGAACGCGCGCAACGACCCCTTCCTGCCCGGCCAGCACCTGCCGAGCCAGGCCGAGGTCAGCCCCGACGTGCTGCTGGAGCAGCCCGCGCACGGCGGCCACGTCGGCTTCATGACGCCGCGCGCCGGCGTGCTGGGGCACCTGCCGCTGTTCCCGGTGGCGGGCCATATCGAATGGCTGCCCACGCGCATCCTCGACTACTTCGACAGCGTGGGTGGAACGCGCCAGACGGCGTAGGAGACAACCATGGATGACATCGTCAAGCAGGCGATGGCCCGCTGGCCCAACGTGCCGAACGCGTACGGATGGCTGGCGCTGGACCGGCGCGGGCAATGGCGCCTGCGCAACGAGTTCGCCCAGGAGCACGGGC
>NZ_JBFRCX010000043.1:0-1019 GCF_052113285.1 Rhizobium sp. YAF28
GCCCCGAGGGCTGCGTAATGTTCAGTGCCCATGCCCTGTGCCCGTCCTAGTTGGCGGAGATCTTTCGCTTTGTCACCAGCGGCTTCCAGCGCCCCGATTCCTGGGCAATCTCCTCGGGAAGACGACCTTTCGGCGTGATCGTCCTGGCCATGCCTTGCGCGGCCAGATAGCGCTGCATGCCCGGTTCTGCAGCGGCGCGCTCCAGGTCGGCATACATTTTCGCCGTCAACGCCTTTGGCGTGCCGGCCGGCGCCATCAGCGCGAACCAGCCATAGAACGTAAAGCCCTCCAGCCCCGCCTCCGCGACAGTCGGCACGTCAGGAAGCAGCGCGGACCGTTCGTTGCCCGTCACGGCAAGCGCGCGAAGGCGGCCGCCCTTGAGGAGCGGGGAGATGGCATTGATGTTCCCCACTGTCATGTCTACCGTGCCCGCCATCAGGTCCGCATAGGCCGGTCCTTCGCCCTTGTACGGCACATGCACGACGTCGATGCCGGCAGCGTCGGCAAACGCTTCACTGGCGATATGCACCTGGCTACCGTTGCCTGCCGACGCGAAGGTCAATTTTCCCGGGTTGGCCTTTGCATAAGCGATGAGCTCGGTCATCGTTTTCGCCGGAATCTTCGTGTTGACCGTCACCACCATCGGCCCACTGGCGATCTTGCTGATCATCTCGAAGCTTTCAGCCGAGTAGGGAAGCTTCTGATAGATGAACGGGTTGACCGTGAACATGCTGCCGGAGGCGAGCAGCAGCGTGTAGCCATCCGGCACGGATTTGGCTACGGCTTCCGCGCCCACGGCACCGCCTGCACCCGGGCGGTTGTCCACGACAACGGGCTGCTTCCATTGCTTGCCCAGTTCCACGGCCACCGCACGTGCAAGCAGATCGGTCGCGCCGCCCGCGGCAAACGGCACTACCAGACGAATCGGCTTGCCCGGCCATTCCTCCGCGTGAGCCGGCACCATGGCTAGCGGAGCAATCGCGAACGCAAACATGGCTGCCGCGGTCGATGTGTTGTAT